>NZ_JBDWCI010000015.1:0-3507 GCF_039977885.1 Sulfitobacter sp. | reverse complement strand
AGGCGAGGAGGCAGAGGAAAAAGAGAATGCGCATGGGTGGCTCGCTGGTTGGATCGAAAGCAGCCTAGTGGTCTCTGTGCGAGACGGCAATGAGGCGGGGAGTTTCCCCGTGCCGATGTCCTTTGTTGGATGCTCTTGCGGTTTGGTAGCTGTGGCCAAGATGTGGATCGCTTAGAGTTGACAGATTGGTTTTGCTAAGTTTTCATTTCGGCATAACTGCTAGGGAAATTTATCATGAATAATTATGAAGTCGGAGGCCCTGAGCTTGGCGATATTCATCATAAAGCCAATGACAAAAAATACTTTTGTTATTTCACGGGCTTCTTAGAAGGAATTTTAGCAAGTGGAGATATAGAAGCTGGTGAGGTGGAGCCGCTTCTACTTCAGTGTGTTGAATTTGTTGAAAATGTTGGAGATGAAGACGCTTTTGAAATCGTCGAAGACTTTAATGCGGATATTTTGGAAGCGGCGAGTCTTGCAGACGCAATTGAATATCGGTTGCGTGAAATTGACTTGGAGTGTGAGCGAAGTGCCTTGAAACTGAATAGCCCCTAATTTCCTAGACACCTTCTTGGTTCACGTTTGGCTGTCTGTTTTCGAAGTCGACGGGCGACAGCATCCCGTTTCTGACATGTTTGCGTTTCGGGTTATAGAACATTTCGATGTAGTCGAAGATATCCTGCCTGGCCTGTTCACGGGTCTTGTAGGTGCGGCGGCGGACACGTTCACGCTTGAGCAAATTGAAGAAGCTTTCAGCGACCGCATTGTCGTGGCAATTACCGCGTCTGCTCATCGAATGTTCAATGTTATGGGCCCGCAGAAATGCGGCCCAATCTCGGCTGGTGTATTGCGAGCCTTGATCAGTGTGAATTAGCACGGTTTGCTTTGGCTTGCGCCGCCAGACAGCCATCAGCAGCGCTTGTAGGACAAGGTCGGTTGGTTGCCTTGATTGCGTGGCCCAGCCGATCACTCGACGCGAGTAGAGATCGATAACGACGGCCAGATAAAGGAACCCTTCGTAGGTTTTGATGTAGGTAATATCTGAGACCCAAGCCGTATCAGGCTCAGCGACATCAAACTGCCGATCCAACGTATTATCGATGGCGACAGACGGTTTGCCGCCATACTTGCCAGGCTTGCGTTTGTAGCCGATCTCTGCGCGGATCCCTGCCAAACGAGCCAGTCTGGCAACACGGTTTGGGCAGCTGGTCTCGCCCAATTCCATGAGATCATCATGCAGTTTTCGATAGCCGTAGACCTTGCCGCTGTCTTTCCATGCATCTTTGAGCAACTTCGTCTGGCGCGCATCCTCACGCGCACGGTGGCTTAATGGGTTCTTAACCCATGCGTAGAACCCGCTAGGATGGATGTTGAGGCAGCGGCACATCCTGCGCACCGAAAAGGTGCGGCGATTCTCGGCCACAAACGCGTACTTCATTTTACATCCTTGGCGAAGTACGCGGCTGCCTTCCTAAGAAACAGCCATATCAACGTCGGCAGGTAATTCGTGCAAATCATACCCAAATGACTTGGCGCGACGCTTGAGGTTGCCGAGGACGCGGTTGCGGTACCGTTCCTCATAATGTGATGCGCCAGGATCCTTATAGGTCATGCCGTGTCGGAGAGTGTTGTAAAACAGAACTGCAATCTTGCGCGCCGTTGCTGTGACGGCTTTGGCTTTGCCCGCTCGTGCTGCCAGCCGTCGGTAAAACGCACCCAGCGCAGTATCACTTCGCCCGATCGTAACAGCTGCCAATCGTAAGAGGGCCGCAGCGCGGCTGGATGATCGTCGGGTTCGAGAAGACAGCACTTTGCCGCCCGATATCTTGTTGCCCGGTGCAAGGCAGAGCCACGACGTGAAGTGTTTGGCACTTGGCCATGCGCGCAGGTCAGTCCCACATTCCCCAACCAACTTGAGCGATAGTGAAGGCCCCATCCCATGGATCTCGGTTAGATCAACACCAAGAATACCGAACAGCGCCGCGCGTACATCAAATGACGGCGTGCTGACCTGCTTGGTCTTTGTGCGTGGACGGGGAAGCTGGCTGGGGTCGTGATCTTGGTCTGCTGCCAATGCGGCTAGCGTAGCCTCAAGATGGCGGTCGCATTCCAGCATTTTATTTTGGTAAAAGTCATAAAGCTCCAGCGACTGGGTCAGCGCAAAGATGTGTTCCGGACGATCGTTGCCGTTCAGGGCAGCTTTGATTGTCTCAACAGATGCGCGACAGCGGACATCGCGATGAGATGCCAAAACATCCAAATCCCGTTCTCCTGCGACAATGGCGCGGATGATCTTCATTCCGGTTACACCGGTGATGTCAGACACAACGTGATGTAGTTGCAGGTTCATCTCCATCAGTGCCTTCTGCATGTGTTGGATATGCGCCGCCGCATACTCTACCAGCCTCTCCCGTTGGCGCAGGTATGCCCGCAGTGTGGCAATCTCAGCTGATGGACGGAAACTGCCACGTAGCAAACCGTAGGAATGCAGTTGCCGCAACCAACTGGCGTCACTGACGTCGGTTTTGCGACCTGGCACATTCTTGGCGTAGCGTGCATTGACCAAGATGACCTCGAAACCATGCTGCTCAAGTATCTCGTAGGCCGGGATCCAATAGACGCCTGTAGATTCCATAGCAACGCTGGTCACGCCGTGCGTTTTGAACCAGTCGGCAAGATCATGCAGATCATGGGTGAAGGTGCCGAAGGCCTTTACAGGCATGTCGGTCACCTCGGGACTGACTGCCGCCATGTGTTCACGCGAACCGATATCAACAGCCGCAGCACCGACGTTCACCGTCTCGATCGCTTGGGCCTTGTGGGTCTTTTGCTTTGCCATCTTTGATCCTCCTGTTGGCAACAGAAGGGCGTGGGCTATGCAAATCCGTCATCTTCCTAACCGGGATCACCGCAAAGCAGCGTCACCACTCTCAAGTCCGCATCAACCCATGGACCACGTTTTTTAACGGGGTTCTGCCCTAAAACAGACCACCAATAAGCGAACGGTCGCTGCCCTTCATGGCGCAACTCTAGCACAGGCTGTTTCTACCGCGCACAGGCGGGCTCCAACCCGGAACGGTTTTTTAAGATATCTCGCTCCTCAGTCATCCGCGCCAGCTCACGCTTGAGCCTCCGGTTCTCAGCCTCGTGGTCAACAGATGATGCCTGTGACGCAGCCTTCGCGTAAAGCTTCATCCATTTGTAGAGTGAATAAGTGCTGACACCCAATCGCTCTGAAACCTCACGAACTGGATATCCACGCACCGTGATCTGATGCACCGCATCACGCTTGAAATCCTCACTGAAATTTGGCTTCCCCATAACGGCCTCCTTGCCTCAAAATTAGGGAAGAAAGCGTCTACAATACTAGCAACTGTATTTATGTTGTTCGCCATAATTGGTTTTTAGCCATGAGGGTATTTGCAATCATGAGCAGTTTGCGTGCCACCGCGATCAAGACAACTTTGTGCGGTTTTCCTTTTTCTTTTAGCCGATTGGCAAACACTT
>NZ_JBDWCI010000014.1:0-8470 GCF_039977885.1 Sulfitobacter sp. | reverse complement strand
TTGCCAAGACCAAGCAATACGCCATCTCGATGCGGCTCCGGAAGAAAGTGGAAATGCTCTTCGCCCACCTCAAACGCATCCTCGGGCTGGGACGATTGCGATTACGCGGCCCATTCGGCGCAAATGACGAATTTTTACTCGCAGCAACAGCCCAAAACCTCCGCAAATTAGCCAAGATCTTTCCTGCACCGCAGCAAATGCGAACGGCCTGATAGAAAAGGTGCTTGCGCCTACTTTTGGACGCTACTTTCTGCGCCAGCAACACGTCGTTTTTCCACAGAATCGGCGGAAACCGGACATTCGCTGCAGGTGCGAAGTATAGGTTCACCGTATGAGAAAGCAGACGTTTGGCAGCACGTGGCACTTTCAAACGCAATGAACGGCAGCAAGGAGCCCTTTTGCCTGATGCTGCGGTATGCATTAACGTCCGGCATTCAAGGCGAGGTCAACAACCTTCCAAAACTGAACGGAGTTTGCTTAGGGGGTTGCCGTTTTAGAACATTCGATGGTTTCAGATGTAGGGCCGGCAGATACGCAAACGACAGGTCTTGCCACTGCGAAACGAAATCACCCCCAACCTAAAGGCCGGAGGTGCTGTTTTCGCAGTTATCAGGAAGGCCAGTAATTGACCTTACACACTCAAACTCACATACCCTTTGAAACTGCGAAACCTGTAAAGCCGCCCATGCCCAGGTCAGCAAGATCGGTTAACGCACCAGTGGCCAAATCGACCGCGTACAACCGGGCAGTGGCCTCACCATCAATCTGAAGAACTGCATATGCCATATCGGTTCCTTCGGCGGGTGACACGATGTCGAAACCGCCCGCATCGGTGACATCAACAGGTTGACCATCGACGGTCAGCAATCCGACTGTCGCAAGCTCGCCGGCGTTATTGGCCAACGTAACAAGCGCATTTGCACGGGCGTCGAGCGCATATTGTGCCGTCGATGCCGCCGTAGCCCCTGCAATTGCATTTGTGTAAGCGTTCGCAAAAATCAGTGGATCTGCGCCTGCGGAATTGTCGCCATCTACGTAAAACGCATCCGTAAAGCGGCGCACAGAATTGGCCCGTTCATCGTTGTCGCCAAAACCTTCAGGGAAATAAACAAGGTTTGCCCCATCAGAACCGACGGCACGCACGGCGTCGATCTTGTTGTTAAAGTCAAAGGCGACTGCGCCCGTATTGATCTTGGCGTCGTCCATGAATGTGGCACCCAGATCAGTCAGAGCGCCTGTCATGGCGTTCACTTCGTATACCATCCCGTCTGCATAGCCGATCAGCTGACTTGTCACAGGGCGATATGCAATTGCGCGTAACGGCATATCAAGCGCGAAGGTCTGCACTTCATCTGGCTCTCCAATGCTCGCCATGGTGACCAGTGTTGCGCCGTCTTCCGCAAGCGCATAACCCATCATTCCTGCGTGTCCGTCCGCAATCGCAGGGGCGGCAAGCGCACCTGTCATAGCTGCAGTCAGGGCAAAGGCTGAAATCTGTGTGCTCATTGGTATCTCCTAAATATGCGTCGACGGACGTTGTGTCTGCCAATTCACAGGAGCAACGAGGAGCACTTCGTGGAAGTTTCAGGAACGTGGAAAAAGTTTTAAAAACAAGAATACGTTGTCCAAGCTCTTGTTTGTAGAATATGTCGTTATCAAGTTTCGTTACGACATACACCTGCTCATAAAGTCGACACTTTGATGATCCATGACCAAAGAGATGAGATAGAAACGTTGATTGCTCAGGTCGCTTTGGGCAATCAAGTTGCGTTTTCTCGTCTCTATGATGCAACCAGCGGGAAACTTTTGGCCGTTTGCATGCGTGTCTTATCCGAACGCGCCGCAGCAGAGGATGCAATGCAAGAAGTTTACGTCAAAGTCTGGAAGAATGCAGACAGGTATCAGGTCATGGGCCATTCGCCAATGTCATGGCTCATTACGGTTGCGCGGAACACAGCGATTGACCGTCTGCGATCGAGAAAAACCCATGACGATATTGCAAACCACGGTGAACGCATCGCGGCACCCGGACTGTCACCGGAACAATCTGCAATCGCCGCTTCGGAAACCAAAAGGATTATTGAGTGCATGGATGAATTAGGAGCAGACAAACGCGCGGCGATTTCGGGCGCTTACCTTGATGGAGCGAGCTATAAAGACCTGTCTGACCAGTTTGATGTTCCTCTTAACACCATGCGGACGTGGCTGCGTCGTGGCCTTGCCGCCCTTCGGGAGTGCATGTCGCGATGACCTCAGAGCTAACACCCCAAGAGCGTGACCTATTAGCTGCCGAATATGCTTTGGGGCTGCTTACAGGTGACGGCCTGACACAAGCACGGCAGATGGAAACGACTGACTCCAAGTTTGTACGGGCGGTAACCGATTGGGAGATTAGGCTCGCCACTCTGACCGACGATCTATTTGATGAGACACCCAGCCCCTCTGTCAAAAAAGCACTACTCGCCGAGGTTTTCCCACAGAAAATGGGTCAGCCGTTTTTTGAACGGTTATGGGTCTGGCAGGCGGGCGCCGCTTTTTGTGTGTTCGTGATGGCTGCTGTGATTGCGTTAGGCTTTAGAACCCCGGATCAAGCAACGGGACCGCTCTATACAGCTGAGATCGAAGCCGAGGCAGGGGATTTCAGGGTTGTCGCGGTGGTCGATAAATCCACTGACGAAATTTTTCTGACGCGCACCTTGGGGGCTGCCCCCGAGGGTCGTATTCTGCAAGTCTGGGCGCATGGTGAAGGCGAACCTACAATCTCTGTCGGTCTATGGCCCGAAGGTGATACGATCCGATTGCCCATGCCAGAAACAATCGCCGCCGTTGAAGGCATTCTGACAATCGGGGTTAGCGAGGAGCCCCCCAGCGGGTCCACGACAGGTTTGCCGTCGGGGCGAATATTCGGAACAGTCGATATACTGGGCGTGCTTGGCCAACTTTAACTTCCGGGCTCAAGACCTAAAACCAGACAACTTCCTCTATCGTCTGATTTATTACCGGCAGAATCAACCGTTCGTGACGAACCATAGCTTCTTTCAGCAGACCTTGGCGCAACAGCAGAGAAAGTGACAGTTACGGCGGTATCAACGAAATTGCTTCTCACGATAGGGCGGGGCTTGAGATCGCGACCTATGTCGAGATGGAAAGATGCGATAAAAGCCAGCAAAGTCCCGCACAGCAGAGATCGAGCCTGTCAAATTGCTGTGCCACTTTGCCAATATCAGCTTTGGGATGATGCACCGAAGCGCCAATTGATATCGCGAATGTCCGTTCTGGGCCGTGAGTGTCGTGTGATCTCGGTCGATCACCTATAATGCCGCAAAGCGGAGAATGGCAGGAATGAGCCCGAAGTGGCGGATGCTGCACCATCGACGAATGGCCGCTTTCGCAAGTGATCGATCAGGAACAATCGATAGACACGTCACACCAATAGGAAGCTAAAAGTGCGTAGACCACGGTTGTGATTTCGCGCGCGACGTCTTCTCGGGTACGTGCGTTTCTGTGAATGCCGAGCGCGCAAGACAGGATGAGATGGGTTAGTTCGCTTGGGTTCGTGTATCCTTCCTCTGACACCATGCCCTCGATCCGTTTTGCGACGTCGGTGTTCAGTTTTTCAAATGCGTGGCCTGCGTACAGAACCTTGTCTTCCATCATTTGGGCGACATGTGGCGATTGAAGCATATCGAACACTACGGAGTATTTGGCCACCAAGGCCGCTGCCAGGCGGGCTTCAACAGAACCCGATTTCGAGAACTCAGCGTCCATCAATTCCCATAATTCATCCAGTATAGATGCAATCATGGCCTGAAAAACAGCGTTTTTATCTTTGTAACGGCTGTACAAGGTCGGCTTAGCAATACCAGCCGTTTCCGAAATAGCTGCCATCGTCGTCGCACGGAGCCCGCGTTCAAAAAACAGGGTCTTCGCGGCGTTGAGTATCTGACTTTGTCGTTGATCTTTCATGGGCCTAACATCGGTTTCCGGTGCGCTGACGTCAATTGTCAAAAAACAAATCGCGTTGGCTTGAATTTACGAATTGAACGATTATTGTAATATTCGTAAAATTGGAGAAGACAATGAAGACAGTACTACTTACAGGGGTCACAGGGTTTCTGGGTGGCCATCTGGCTGTGGCTTTACTGCGCGCTGGCTATAAGGTTCGCGGCAGCCTGCGGACGCCGTCGCGCAGCGCGGAGACCAAAAAAGCCATTAAAGAGGCGGGTGTCGATGTCAGCCATCTTGAGTTTGTGGAACTTGACCTGACCAAGGATGCAGGCTGGGCTGAGGCCTGCAAAGGTGTGGATTATCTGGTTCACGCGGCATCCCCTTTTGTGACGTCCATGCCTAAGGATAAGGCGGAGCTGATCACCCCAGCGGTTGAGGGCACACAGCGTGCACTGATTGCGGCCCGTGATGCGGGTGTTGCACGGGTCGTGTTGACGTCATCTATCGCGGCGATTGTGCCGGGGCGGGGCAAGTCAGGACCAAGCCATTTGGACGCATCCGATTGGGCCGATCCGGACGGGGACGTGAATGCATATGTGGAAAGCAAAATTCGCGCCGAAAAGAAGGCCTGGGATATCCTGAAGCCGGGGACGACAAAAACTGAGCTGGCCGTGATTAATCCAGCCTTTATCGTTGGACCATTGCTGGATTCTGATCCGGGAACGTCGGGTGCGTTGTTTCTGCGGTTCTTGCGCGGTGAAATTCCGGTTGCGCCGCATCTTTACATGCATTCGGTCGACGTGCGCGATTTGGCGGATATGCATGTCGCGGCGCTCACCGCCCCTGCGGCCGCTGGCGCGCGCACGATCGCCAGCTTTGAGGCATATTCGATCATGCAAATTGCCACCTGTCTGAAAAAGGCATTCCCTGCTTACAGCAAGAAGGTGCCAAAGTTTCAGGCACCCGATTGGGTCATCCGGCTTGTCGCCTTGGTTGATTCAGACGTGCGAGGAAGCCTCAAAGAGTTGAGCTATAATCCGACCTTGGACGAAGCAACCGGCCGCGCACTATTGGGCCGCGCACCTATCCCCATTGCGGACAGTTACGTCGCTACGGCGCAAAGTTTGATTGAGCGCAAATTGGTGTGATACGCACATGTTGAGAAACGGGGTGTGGCCCAGATAAGGCGTCACACCTCAATTCTCACAGAACTGCATCTATAATTCAGTGCCGAAACCGGCCATTGGCGCACTCGCAGCGAAAGCTCACTTCGTCCGCACACCGGACCTTGAGCTGTTAATTTACTGCGTCGGGTGTCGAACGGCAGCTTTACGAAAGCTGCAACGCAGCGTGTGACCCTTCGGGCAACGGCGGCAATGGGCCGAGATCTGCCTTCGGGTTAGAGGCTCAAGGTAAACGTCATTTGGCAAGACAGTTTCGCGGGGGGTTAAACAAAACCGGAGCTTGCCCTCTCAAGAGCTCAAAGATTTGTAGACTGTGGCTCGTCCGATCCCAAGCTCTTTGGCGATCGCAGTCGCACCCATCCCTGATTGGCGCAGCTCTTTGACTTTGGCGTCATCGACAACTTTCGGACGCCCCTTGTAAAGACCCTTTGCCTTCGCTTTAGCGATCCCCTCCGCCTGACGCTTTCGGATAATGTTTCTCTCAAATTCAGCGAAGGCTCCCATCATCTGCAATTGCAGAGTTGCAAAGGCATCATCCGACTTCGCGGAGAACGTCAGCCCTTCAGTTTTGAAAGTAATCGATGCCCCTTGGTCGTTCAGTCTCTGAATGATCGATTGCAAGTCGCGTAGGTCTCTGGCCAATCGATCGATGCTATGTACCACCACAGTGTCGCCCTCTCGCACCCACTCCAGCAGGGAGTTAAGCGCTGGGCGGTCTTTGGCGTTTTTGCCGGATAGCTTTTCCTCGAAGATCTTATCTACGTGACCCAAGTCTTGTCGGTCGAAATTTTGCTCTACGGTGCTGACACGACGGTAGCCAATAATTGACATGAAATTCTCCTATGGTACTAGACCTTTTCAGAGTACTGTCTATAAAAACGTAATCAAGTATAAATGAACACTTTTTGCAGAAATTCATGACGTCTCCGTAGGGTAGACCTTTGTGGACTTTGATAGGTGGCAGTTAACTAGTACAATGGCGTCAATACGGACACGACAAATTCAGCAATTTCGGCCCTAAGTTGCCGTTCAACCGATTGGGCCACGCAGCAGCGCAGCGTCACCGAACCAGACCTTCGTACGCTACGCGGCATTTTAAGGAGCTGGATCAAGTGCCACACTTTTCGCTGTAAAATTAGGCGTGGCTTCCGGAATTTATTTAGATAATGTCGCGCTATGACAGCTGAAGAATTACCTCGCGCAAAAGAAGCAATGTCACGCGATTTGTTTGCGTTACTAATGCAGTTGACCTCTGAGCAACGTTGGCTCGTTCGTAGATCACAAGAACTTTACGACGTAGTTGCTGTGTGTGACGACGAGAAACAGAAAAAACTTATAGTAGACTTGATATCTCGGTTTCATTTTCGCTCTGCTCAGGAATATTTGGAAGACCGTCGAAATATTGCAATCAAAATTTCCCAGGATTGGGGGTGCATACCAACAAACACCATGTTGATTGCGTTGCAGGACAATGCTTGCGCCGACAGCAGTTCGGCGGCTGTTCAGCAATTCAAAGGCCCTCTCGCAGAGTATGCAGATTGGAAAACTCATAACTTCATAAGCAGCTTGAGTGAAGTCGTTCAACGGGCCAAAGATGGTAGTAACATCATAATTGTCGACGATTTCTGCGGCAGCGGTGAAACTATCTCGAAAAAAGTGCTCTGGCTCCGTGAGAAGTTGCAAGAAGCAGGAAAGTCGGTATCGTTACGTGTCGCGGTCGCTTCCTCAATGGAGCAAAGTAAGGGGGTCATCTGTCCTTTGGTGGAGGACTTTTATTCAGTGCATTGGCTTAAAAAGGGAATTCGCGATTTCTACTCGGGTCAAGATGCAGTGGATGCTGTCGAACTTATGGAAGCAATTGAGAGCAAATTGGGTGATCGCTACGGAAGCAAGAAACTTAAGGACTACAAGTTTGGCTGGAAGCAGTCGGAAGCTCTTTGTTATTTAGAGGGAGAAAACCCACCAAATAATAACTTTCCGATCTTCTGGTGGCGCAAAGCCAAACCCAATTCAGACCGTACAACTTTGCTCCCGAGGGTTTGAAATGAGCACGAGTTATGAACGCGAAGTGATTTTAGCTCTTTTCGAGTCCGGCGATTGGTTCGATTTGTACGAGCTGCACGAGGAACTACTTCTCTCTCCAGCGCAAGTTTTTTCCGTGGTAACATTTCTTGCAAGTGAAGCCTTGTGTAAGGTTGACGGAACAAAAGCCACGCTTACGGAAAAAGGTGTCAGATGGGTTTTGCGCAATCGAAAGAGGATATTTATGAGCACTAAACGGCACTGGAGCGTGCCTCAGGGTGCTGATGTGGCTCGCTTAAAAGTTGGTCAGCCTTACATGCCCAAACTAGGGTCAGTTGATAAATATTTTTTCCAAAAATTACGTTGATCGCGTGAACTACTATGATACGCTTCAACCGAAGAGGAGCCAAACAATAGCACTTCGAGGCGTATTCGCATCGGTGACTAAGGCCTGTGTTAACGATAGCTTCTGCTTTCAGCAGAAGCTGACGTTCTTGCAGAACATCAGCTAGTTCATAAAGAACTAGCTATGACTGTCTGTCTCTTTTTGATAATTTCCAGACAATCATATTTAGGTATTGAGGCTCCTCTTCACATAAAAACATGACAGACACATACACAATTCAAGACTGGCAAACATTTTTTGATGAACGCGTCAAAGGCAGACGCGAGCTAGTAAAAGGATACCTTCGGTATCTCGAAAAACTCGAAAAGTTTGGCCTTCCACCCATCTTCGAACTACGGCATCTGTCGGAGATGTTGGGTGTTGAAGAAAGTACACTTGTACGCATCGTCCAGTCCACGCCTTCGTTCTATCGGACGTTTTCAATTCCGAAGCGGCTCGGTGGCAAAAGAGATATAGCTACACCTTCGCCTGTGCTCTTAGAGGCGCAAAGGTGGGTGCTGTCAGAAATATTGACAAAATTAGAAGTCAACGATTGTTGTTTTGGGTTTGTCACTGGTCGATCAATTGTAGACAACGCGCGAGAGCATCTAAAAAAGCAGGTAGTTTTGAAGATCGATTTGAAGGGTTTTTTCCCTGCGATCTCACAAAATCAAGTAATGAAAATCTTTCTAGGCGTGGGGTACCCTGTTTCGGTGGCCTATTTTCTAACCCGTGTCTGTTGCCTGAACCGAAGCTTGCCTCAAGGCGCTGCGACCAGTCCAGCCCTAAGTGAGCTACTCCCTAATTGTTGGACAGTATCTGGCGTAGATTAAGCTACTCTTTGCACCTGCTGATCGGGTTTGGGTTCTGCCATTCGCTGCCAATAGATCACAGCGGGTGGTTTGCCGCCAAGTGCGGAATGCGGGCGGTT
>NZ_JBDWCI010000013.1:0-3725 GCF_039977885.1 Sulfitobacter sp. | reverse complement strand
ATCGATTTTGATGGCAGGCAAGATGGATTGCTGTTTGACAGAGATGGTGACAAGCGAAGCTTGAATAGCTTGAGGCACACATATGCGACGCTGCGCTTGGAGAAGGGTGATGTGAGTGTATATGACTTGGCGATAAACATGGGCTGTAAGGTCAAACAGATCGAAACGCATTATTCTCACGTTGTCTCAAAGCAGCGTAGACAGCAGATCACGCGCACAAAGCGAAATAGGAAGCAGGAACTGGACGCTATGACAGCGCGGGGCGTGGATGCTTTTACAGCGGAGGCATTGCGGCGTTACAAAGCGGGCGAGCTCAGTGAGGATTTATTCCTAGCATTAGTGAATGGCGGGAAAGAGTGATGAGAAATAGTATGGTGTCTTTCATTTAGACAAGCTCTATGGCGTTGCGAAGCTTACGTTCGTTAAAATCAATGTAGCGCTGGGTCGTGCTTATGTCCTTGTGCCTAGCCAGCGCTTGTATCACACGCACATTCACGCCTTTGTCTGCCAGCTCAGTCAAAAACTGTCTGCGGCCACTGTGCGAGCTTGCGCCTTTTATGCCCGCTTCTGCATAGAACTTAGCAAATAGGTTGACGATCGTTTGTGGGCTAAACCCGCCGCGCTTAGCGCTAAAGAACAGCGGTGCTTTTGCATTGCTGATCTGACGGGGGTAGCTGGTGGCGTATGACTTGAGCGCGTTGTTCAATCGCTTACTAACGAGCACCGTGCCTGCTTCGTCGCCCTTCGTCTGTGCAGCAGCTAAGTAGATCGTGTCACGCACGTCGCCGCGTTCGTCAAACACGTCGCCAACTTCCAGCGCAGCTATCTCGCATGCGCGCAAACCAGCAAAAAAGCTGAACGCGAAAATTGCATGGTTTCGTGCGCTATAGCGGTGTGAGCTACCCCCCGAAATTCGGACAGTGACGTAAGCTACGATTTGCAGTCTGCTGATCTTCGACGAGAAGGAGAACAGAGATGTCGAAACGCAAACAACATGCGCCTGAATTTAAGGCGAAGGTCGCGCTGGAAGCCTTGAAGGGTGAGGAGACCGCCGCCGAGCTGGCAAGCCGGTTCGGGGTGCATCCGACGATGATCCATCAATGGAAACGTGCGCTCCTCGAGGGTGCCTCCGGCGTGTTTGAACGCGGCGGCAGAAAGAATCCCGAGATCAATGTAGAACAGGTGAAGGAACTTCACGCCAAGATCGGGGAGCTGGCTGTGGCCAACGATTTTTTGGAAAGAAAGCTGAAGCCTTGGGGCGGGAAGTGAGGCGCGATATGATTGAGCCTGATCACCCCCAACTGTCTGTCGTCCAGCAGTGCAAGCTGCTGTCGATCTCACGCTCGTCATTCTATTACACGGCGAAGGGCGAGACCGCGCAGAACCTTGATTTGATGCGGCGGATCGACGAGCAGTTCCTGGAAACACCCTTCTTCGGTGTCCGGCAGATGACCTGGCACCTGCGTAACGATGGGCATCTTGTGAACGAGAAGCGGATACGCCGGCTGATGCGCCTCATGGGGCTGATGCCGATCTATCAGAAGCCTAATACCAGCAGGCCGGCGAAAGGGCACAAGACCTATCCCTACCTACTGAAAGGGTTGCGGGTGGATCGGCCCAATCAGGTCTGGTGCGCCGATATCACCTACCTGCCGATGCGGCGCGGGTTCCTGTATTTGGTCGCCATCATGGACTGGCATACCCGGAAGGTCCTGGCTTGGCGCATCTCGAACACGCTGGAGGCCGACTTCTGCGTCGAGGCGCTGAACGAGGCCATCCACAAGTTCGGCCCGCCCGAGATAATGAATACCGATCAAGGATCTCAGTTCACGTCCTTTGCCTGGACTGACCGGCTACGCCGATCCGGCGTGCGCATCTCAATGGATGGGAAGGGCCGCTACCTGGACAACATCTTCATTGAGAGGCTCTGGCGAACCCTGAAATACGAGTGTGTCTATCTGCATGCTTGGGAGACCGGATCAAAAGCGAAGGCAGGTATCCGGAAATGGATGACCTTTTACAACAACAAACGCCCACACTCAGCCCTTGGCGGCAGGCCACCAGCCGTGGTCTATTGGCTGAGAAATGACAAAACACAACCCGATCAGCAGGAGCAGAGAGTAGCTTAATTTACGCCAGATCCTGTCCAACAAATGGGGAGTAGCTCAGTGTGCGTTGATAACAGCTGCTACGCGCTTTTGCTCTGCGTTTGTCAGTAGTTTTGCTTGCTTCATGTTTTGCCAATAATGTGTGGTTTCGTCACAAGTAATTGTAAAATCACACATTTTTGCGGTCGACCAAAAAATGCCGAAAAGCTAAGTCTTTGTAATCAAAAGCAATCAAGTGAAAATGTTAGGGACTACACAAAGTATAACATGTGTGGTCATGCGTCTGCGCCCGCAGCAATTTCAGCGATCCTGTGTTTGTGCAACAAGTAGTCGCTTAGTAGCCGTTCTATCTCCTCTAGAGGTGGTCGCGTAAATTCGGACCATTGTTTAAGGTGGATCGCATAACGAACGAGACGATCCATAATGAGCAAAAGAAAGAACTATTCACCTGACTTCAAAGCCAAGGTTGCACTGGAGGCGATCCGCGAAGAGATGACATTGGCGGAGCTGTCGAAGAAGTACGGTGTTCATCCCAACATGATCAGCACATGGAAGCGTGCTGCAATTGCCAACATGGCCAGCGCTTTTGAACGTGGGAAGTCCGATGCCGCCCGCAGTTCGGAAGCCGAGATAGAGAAGCTTCATTCGAAAATTGGTCAGTTGGTGGTAGAGCGGGATTTTTTAGCCAGTGCCTCGCATCAACTGCTCGGGACGCGAGGCAAAAAATGGTGAGCGCCGAACACTCCCTCAGCCAGAGACGGCAATGCGCGTTGCTGCGATTGAGCCGATCCAGTCTCTATTATCAGCCTGTTGGCGAAAGCGCCGCGAACTTGATGCTTATGAAGATCATCGACAAGCAGTTTTTGGAGACGCCGTGGTACGGATCGCGGCAAATGGCACGGCATATGCAAAGGCAGGGCCATAAATGTGGTCGTCACAGAGTGCGCCGCCTGATGCGAAAGATGCGTCTGACACCGATATATCAAACTCCGAATACTTCGAAGAAGCATCCTCAGCACAAAGTTTGGCCCTATCTGCTAAAAGGTCTGGCGATTACCCGGCCCAATCAGGTTTGGTGCGTCGACATCAGCTACATCCCGATGCGGCGGGGTTTTCTATATTTGGTTGCCATCATGGATTGGTTCAGCCGAAAGGTTCTGGCTTGGCGGCTCTCGAACAGCATGGAAGCGGACTTTTGCGTTGAAGCCCTTCAAGACGCCATCGCCAGATATGGTAAACCTGAGATAATGAATAGTGATCAAGGCAGTCAGTTCACTGGCTTTGAATGGACCAATGCGTTGTCTAAGGCTGGTGTGAGGATCTCCATGGACGGGAAAGGTCGCTGGGTCGACAACCGAATGATTGAACGATTGTGGCGATCTCTAAAATACGAATGCGTCTACCTGCACGCTTTTGAGACGGGATCAGAAGCCCGACAAGGCATTGGGAATTGGCTCGCTTATTACAATGCCGAACGCCCCCATTCGTCTCACGGCATCTTGACCCCAGATGAGGCCTATGCCAGCAAAACAGAACCGATGAGATTAGCAGCCTAATGTGAAACCCTGATCCACCTTAAATGGGCTGCAAGATGGTCGAAAAAGCAGGACCACCTCT
>NZ_JBDWCI010000012.1:0-628257 GCF_039977885.1 Sulfitobacter sp. | reverse complement strand
CCGTTCTCAAACGTGAGAGGCGATCTGCGTACTCTTGCGGTGCGAAGGGAAGGGTTTTCTCACCCTGATGAAAACGGTAAAATTCTGGACGATCCATTTCTGGCTCCTTCATCATCATGCCAAAGCACAATCCGAAGAAGGTGACCTTCCCCGACTGCGCAGCAGCAAAGAAAAATCCCGGCGTTCAGGAAGGGGAATGGGCTCGCATGTATATGCTGGCGACGCCATCGCCTACCCATGCTTTTTTCATCGCTGAAACAACAGCCAAAAGCAAGCACTTTGGAAGAGCTAACATTTGCCCGCCGCGCAGCATGCGTCACGAAGGGCTCCTAGCGGCCATTCTCCGCATCGCGGCGTCAGATGTCTGGCCATTCCTAAGTAGCGTCACTCACGGCCCTTAGCCGACCTTGACCTAAAGAGCGGAACCCGCATCGCAGCGTCACCGAAGCTGACATTCATGGATGGCGCAGCATTTTGAGAGATCAGGCGTCCGCTATGCGGACTCTACTGCCGTTCGCTGCGATTGTACAAGTGTCCGCTTCAGGCGCATTAAACTATACGAGAGAGATGCGGGATTGACCAAGTTTAGTATGAGGATTACACGCCAACCCATGGAAAGCAAAATTATCATCTCTAATTTTTGGTGGCTGGTCTCCTCATAAGGCGACTGGACAGTAATATATTCCGAGGTCGCCGTTTGGGCGGCCTTTTTTGTTTCCATGCGTCCTGCGGCACCTCTTCTAAACGAGGACATGCTCATGACTAAACCAATCATTCTTACTGGAGATCGCACGACAGGACCGCTCCATATCGGCCACTACGCAGGCTCGCTTGCAAACCGTTTGAAGTACCAAGACAGTCATGAGCAATTTTTGCTTTTGGCAGACACCCAAGCCCTAACCGACAATGCTCATGATCCTGAAAAGGTGCGACGCAGCGTGATGGAAGTAGCTCTTGATTATCTTGCCGTCGGAATCGACCCAACACGCACCACGATCTGCCTGCAATCACATTTACCTGCGCTTGCCGAACTGTCGATGCTATATCTGAATTTTGTTACTGTTTCCCGCTTAGAGCGCAACCCAACGATCAAAGATGAAATCCGGACGCGTGGGTTTGGTCGCGACATACCTGCGGGTTTCCTATGCTATCCAGCGGCGCAAGCCGCTGATATCACAGCTTTTAAAGCAACTGTTGTGCCTGTTGGCGAAGACCAGGAGCCACTTATAGAACAAACCAATGAGATTGTGCGCCGGATCAACACAACCGCTAATCAAAAGGTGCTACCCGAAGCAGTCGCTGTCATTCCAAAAGCCGGACGACTCCCTGGCATTGATGGTAAAGCCAAGATGTCAAAATCTGGTGGCAACGGAATTCCACTTTCGGCATCACCGGATGCAATTAGTGCCGCCGTCAAAGCGATGTTTACCGATCCCAATCACTTACGTGTGGAAGACCCCGGACAGATCGAAGGCAACGTCGTCTTCGCATATCTCGACGCATTTGACCAAGACAAGACCGTCGTTGGGGAGATGAAGGTACAATACCAACAAGGTGGGCTTGGTGACGGTACAGTCAAAAAGCGCTTGGACGAAATACTGCAAGCGCTTCTCGCTCCTATTCGCACACGACGCGCACAGTTGTCGAAAGACCCCGCTTATGTCCTAGACGTAATTCGCAAAGGTACTGAGATCGCACGAGGTCGCACAGATACTACCAAACGAGAAGTTGTCGAAAGCCTCGGGTTGTTCAGGCTGTGATCTGAGGAATTTGGTACTGGAGCCGCCATTCATACATCTTGCAGCATTGGTGAGTCTGGGCTCACAGCAGCCGTTCTCCGCTTTGCAGCATCGCGTTGAGGCACCACACATTAGTTAGTCGCTCACGGCCCAAAGCCGTCATTCGTGAGCAAGTCCAACGCTGCGCTGCAGCTTCCCCGAAGCGGACGTTGATCGATCGCGCAGCATTTTGATGTGGCCGAGGTCTGCCTGTCACAATTCTCTTCTACATTTCCCTTAGAATTCGAAAGCCGGTTCTCGGTGAGCGCCGGTTCTCTCTACCGTGACCGCGATTAGCGGGGCGGGCGTAGTCAGCACCGCTACCTAGACTGCCGCCCTTCGCCACTCGACGGCAAGCAGCATGCTTCTGCGCATCGGCAAGATAAGATGAAGACGTTGCAAGCGCCAAATGTACATCCGTCCAACAGGACATCGTGCGTTCGAGGATGTTCCCAGCAATATGTCGAAAGCCCCAAGGATTGGCTGCGTCAAGTTCATCTACCGTGACCGGCATCTTTCGGTTGTTTGGATCGGCCACGCTTCTGTTTCCCTGCCGATGGAACACACCGATATTAGCCTGTTCCGGCGAAAGCGTGTCGCCTTGTGCAAACCGGGTTTGCGTTCCTGCGCGGGCGGCGTACTCCCACTCGGCTTCAGTCGGTAAGCGGTAGACATCCGCGCCAACTTTACCGTTCAGCCAATCGACATATTGGAGCATATCCAGATACGAGACATCCATCACTGGGTGTCGTGGATCATCTGCGTAATAATACCCACCCCCGAACTTCAAGATCCTTGGGTCTGGCGTATGAGAGCAGCCACCCTCAGACACGCACGCCACCCACTCTTCGCGAGTGATCTCGTTGCGCCCCATCGCTATCGGGATATCTATCTCAACCTCATGCACGGGTCCTTCATGCGGATATCCGGGTTCAACCCCCGGCTTTGGTTTAGCCCAGAGCGAATAGAGAAAAGCAGATTCTTCCAAAGGTGCGCCCATCATAAAGCTGCCAAGCGGTAGCATGATCATCTCGGGGCAGGCATCGCAGTCACGAAACGTTTCAAGAGGGGCAATGGATTGGCCGCCGGTGGTCAAATAGAGTTCATTTGCTGCAACAGCTACGGTTCCGGACAGCGAGAAAAATATGGCAAGATAAAGCAAAAAGGTGGAGTAAAAAGGTCGCGATTTTCTAGAGTGACTAAACGCTGCCATGTATTAGTGCTCGGAGAATAACCAAAGTTTGAAACGGAAAATATTGCCAGAACGGTGGCATGAAACCTGTAGCACTACAACTCGCTTATTGCGATAAATGCGTCGTCCTGTATTTTACGCTCATTCCAGCATGCAAAAGCACAATATTGCCAAAGCTTAACCGTTTCTGACACAGGTTAAAACGAACGTTTCCGCCGCTTGTGCTGACGAAGCGAACGGCCCAAACCGGCCATTTACCGTCTCTTCGAGATTCTGCAGCGCAGCTCGTCATTGTAGACATTCGTACATCGCGCAGTATTTGCTCTGCCAACATGGTCAGTCTGAGGGCGCAGCCGACGCTCAACGCTATCACGTAGACGGCAGCAGTACCTAAAACTGCAAGCTTGTTGTGAAAGCGATATGCCTCAGGCGGTCTCAAACCAACTTTCATGAGGCCGCCTCAGGTTGAGTGCTTAGGGCATCCGTCCTAAGCACTCAACTTTTCAACAAGCTGTATTGTGGCGGTGACGATGTCAGCTCAAACAATAGGGCGATCAACTTCCCAAACTTGGCCCAGCACGATAGGCTGGTCATACAGACGTCAACCGGTCGCAAACGAGAGTGATATCTATGAAAACAGCCATATGGATAGCTGCAGGCATCGTCGTTTTGGGTGGCGCGATGGCCTCTTGCTCCATTAGCGAACGACCCCCGTGCTTTAACCCAACCGGTTATTGTGGCGGAAGCAGCACGCCGGACCCAGATCGCATCGGGGGACCAGCTTGGTTCCTTTGGCGATCGAGCGCTGAGGAAAGACTGGCTTATTATAGTAGAGAGTGCTCCACTGGCAGCCTGCCGATGCCTTCCAATGATGTGACGACATGCGCGATTGAACGCATCAAGAGTCAGGCCCATTCGAATTGCGTTCAGTACTATCTGCCGCCGACCAGACCTAAGGACGCGGCAGAGGAAGCACAGCGAAATAAGTCTTTTGAAAGCTGCAAGCGTGATATTCTCGGGCATCATGGATTGTAAAAATCGGTCGGCAGCATAGCCATCCTGGTCTGGTCCGGCCACGCGGATTCACAAAACTGGCAAGACATTACACAAACAACTTTTTAAAAGGTTCTGGAGGTCAGCTGGGCGGACGAAGTTAGCTTTCGCTGCGATTGAACCAATGTCCCCCTTTTACCGGTTCACCTGAACGGTCCTAACCGCAACGACAAAACAAACATGCCTTCATTTCTAAAATTCGATAGAAGAACCGGTCGGTCTAAACATGTTGTCCGCCATTAATCTCGATCTCTGTACCGGTGACGTAAGAAGATGCATCCGAACATAAAAAGAATATCACGTCTGCAACTTCGTTGGTGTTTCCCAGCCGTTGCAAAGGCAATTTTTCTGCAATTTTTTCGGTGCCGGAGGACAAAATAGACGTTTCAATCTCACCGGGTGCAATTGCGTTAACACGGACACCAAATGGTCCGAAATCATGCGCCATTTCCCGTGTCAGGGCCGCAAGTGCTGCTTTTGATGTTGCATAGGCGGCACCGGCAAAAGGATGCACGCGTGACCCTGCAATCGAAGTCACATTTACGATGGACCCTTTAGCCTTGATAAGTTCTGTCTTTAACCCCCGGGACAGGACAACAGGCGCAAAGAAATTAACATGGAAAACCTTTCCCCAGTCCATGAGATCGGTATTCATTGTATTCAATCGCGTATTATCAGGACCCTTGGGCGACACACCCGCGTTGTTGATCAAGCCATGCAGCTCATCACCGTCCAGACGGTCTCGGATGATCTCGACTGCGTTAATGGTATCTGCGGGATCAGACAAATCAATCTGGATATGATTTTCTTGCCCACCCGGCCAAGGACAATTGTCATCGAATGCTTGACGCGAGCAGGTTAAGACGCGCCACCCTTCTTGCGTGAACTTCTTTACCGTTGCATGGCCGATGCCGCGGCTCGCACCGGTTAGCAGTATAGTTTTTGTCATCATGTTCCCCATTCGGAGTGGCGTACATTGCGAAAGCCGGTGGATCACACGGTCTAACTAAACTAATCAGCCCTGCTTCTTAGTGTTCGTCTAACTCATGATTTTTGCCATAGCTAACGTAAAATAACCCGAACCACCAAAGAAGATATCGGTACAGCGCTCAGTATTTAATACATCGTGCACATATCTGCTGTTCGCCGCTGTCTGCACGAAGGCCCTGTGTCGGGAAGCGACACAAACTTTGCAAAGGTCGCTATCTGCGCATAGCTGACCTTAATGGCTAGCGCAGCATGATTGGTAAGGCTTTCGGAGTTCCGAATGGCCGCTTTCACCGCTCTGCAAAAAATGTTTGCAGGTGCAGCTAAGGTCCGGTCTCCGCCAACTTTGCAAAATTTTACCCTACTCATACGGCAGGTCAAAGGTGAAAAAAGTAGAGCCGCGCTTTTGTAGTAAGGCGGTGATGAGGTTCAATATGTGGTACAGAATATAATTCTGTAATTTTAATACAATTTCTTCATATAGTTATTAAATTTGTTATACGGCCTGTCTCTCCGCCACTTACTTCCAAATCAATGACTTAAGACTCCAGATCGCAAGCGCAACACAAAGCGGAGCACATGCCCATGAAGAAATCGCGGCGATGGGTTAGAACCACAGGGACAAAGCTACCCGTGGTTTGCAATGCGCCTAGGTCCGCTTTCGTCAAAATGCCGGTCGCGCACGGGTTCGCCTAACGTCGCAAAACCAATAGCCCCGCCACGACGATCAAGATCATACCTGTGATCGACGCGAGGGTCGGGGCGATACCAAAAAACAAGATATCCCACACGGCAACAAAGACGAGATAGCTGTATTCAAATGTAGCAACGGTGGATGGGGGCGCTGCTTGATATGCTCCCGCCAGCATTATGCCAACAGCTATGGCAAATCCTGCCAGCAACAAAAGGACGAGCCAATCCTTTGCAGCAACGGCTGACCATTCCCCAAAGATATACGGATAGGTCGCAGCCATCTCGCCATGCGGCTTTAGAAAAATCAGAAGAAGACTGACCCCGATACCGGCCAGCAACATCATAGCATTCTGCGATAGCGAAAGGGCTGCGAGAGGAACGCCCTGACATCGTGTACGCGTCGTGATATGGGTCAGTGCATAGAAGGCCGCGCCCATGACCGGCAGCAGGGCCCAGGGTGAGAACGCATCCGAGCCGGGCTGCAACAAAATGACAACCCCCACAAAACCAAGCAACACGCCGATCCAACCCAAAGGTCCGATGGCCTCTTTGATGACATAGGCGGAAAGTAGTGTCACAAAGATCGGAGCGATGTAGTTTGCAGCGCCGACCGTGGACAGGCTTATGAACGGGATGGCCGCATAGAACGCCAGAAATGTTGTCGTGATAAACAGCGCGCGTAACAAAGGCCATTTTCCAAAGGCGGCGCGCAGGATGCCCTTATGTGCACCGCGCATCCAACTCACTGATAGAAGCAGCGGTACGGCCAGGACGCCACGCAACGCAAATATTTGCCAAAGTGTCAGATTGCTGCTGAACAGCTTGAAGATGACATCCTGAACCGAAATCGTAAGTGCTGCCAAGACAATCAGCACGACCCCACGGGTGATGTTTTGGGGCCGGTGTTCTACCGTAACGTTCAAGACTATATCTCCGTTAGCACCTGCGCAATTTGCATCGCAAAGGCAATTGATGATCGCGAAGTTGACGTCTGCTGCACGCTTATCATCTTAGTGACCTTGGTAAAGCGGACCTTCGTACCCCCTGCGGCATTTGTCAAAGTGGGCTTGGACCGGACTTTGGCTTCGCAACCCCCATGATACCCGCATCTCTTTTTTCCCGCAGGCCGCTTCCAGCAGAACACTCCAAAGCAAGCAAGCAAGGAAGTCTGCGTCGCGCTGGCCTGCCCCATTTGCAAACCAGCAAAACCCGCCATCACTATGAACGCAAGTTTAATGATGAAAAACTTCGGATTTCCAAGACGCCATGGACCAGAATTGCTTGAACGGAAGCTCAAGCTCGACAACATGTCGCCACCCACCCCTCGACCATTTACAAATCTGCTGACATCTATCTTTCCATACCTCGCCCTTGCAAATCCCGTCGAATACACCGGCTAATCATATCAGTGGCACATTTACCCAAGCAAAAGCAGCGTTGACCATTTGCAGCGCAAGTGACAGGACATTATGATAGCCGTTGATGCGGGTGAAACCCCGCACAGGGTCAGACCCTTGATGGACGGCTTTGCCTTTATTGCCCCGAACAGACTGAAAGATACGCCATGAATATGCTCAAAATCGTTGCGGTGCCCATGCATAAGGAAGGGCGCAAATTTGTCGCTACCTTTGCGGGCATCTCTATCCTGCTTGGCCTGCTGTGGATGCCACTGTTCTGGCTGGGTGCCGGATTGACCGTTTGGTGTTATTATTTCTTCCGCGATCCTGTGCGCATGATCCCGCAACAAGAGGGGCTTGTGATCTCGCCTGCCGATGGTGTGGTGTCACTGATTGAAAAAATTACGCCGCCTGAGGATATGGGGCTGGGGGGTGAGCCGCTAACGCGGGTATCGGTTTTCATGAACGTCTTTAACTGCCACGTGAACCGCGCGCCTGTGGCTGGCAAAGTGGTCGAGGTGGCCTATCACCACGGGAAATTCCTCAATGCCTCGCTGGACAAGGCAAGCATTCACAACGAGCGCAACAATGTCACGATCGAAACCGCCGAAGGTGTCCGCATCGGTGTGGTCCAGATCGCAGGCCTGGTCGCGCGCCGCATCGTTTGTTTTGTCAGCACCGGCAACACATTGGCAGCGGGTGGTCGTTTCGGGCTGATCCGCTTTGGCAGCCGCCTTGATATCTATCTGCCCGAAGGCATCGCACCGCTGGTGACAGTCGGCCAGACAGCCGTCGCAGGCGAGACAATCCTTGCTGACCTCAAAGGCCCCCAAACGGCCCGTACAGGCCTGCCCGAATGAGCAGCAACGGTCAGGTCAAGCTGCGCCATATCGTGCCCAGCGTTGTCACCGTTTTTGCCATCTGCGCCGGCATGACCGCCGTCAGGATGAGCCTTGATGGTCATATCGAAACGGCCTTGTATTTCATCCTGCTGGCTGTGTTTCTGGATGCAGCTGATGGCAAGCTGGCGCGTTTTCTGGATACTGCCAGCCCCTTTGGCGCAGAGCTGGATACTTTGGCAGATTTCTTTAACTTCGGCATTGTACCGGGCATGTTGCTGTATAACACGCTGTATATCGGCACCGAATATTCCAGCCTTGGCTGGCTCGCGACACTGGTGCTGGCTGTTTGCTGTGCGCTGCGGCTTGCGCGGTTCAACCTCAGCCTGCGCGGCGTTGATGCGCCAACGCCGCAACATGACTATTTCACAGGTGTGCCCGCCCCCGCGCTCGCATGTTTGGCGCTTATGCCCATATTCATGCATCTCAACGGCTGGGAGAACACCGATTGGCCCATTTTACGCGCGATCTATATCATCGGTGTAGGATTGCTCGCCGTGAGCACGATCCCCACATTCTCGATCAAACACGCAAGCATCAAGCGAAGCTATCTGCCAATCGCATTGATTAGCGCTGTTGTGCTGGTTGTTTGCCTTATGGTGTACCCTTGGGCCGCGCTGATTACGGTCAATGTGCTTTATCTGGCCTCCCTGCCATTGTCCTATCGCGCCGCACAAAAAGCGATCGCCAAGTCGGAAAAAAACCAAGCCTGACACCTTCCGGCGGTTTATTGCTACTGGAAGGTCCACCGCTATAACGCAGCTGTTCTTTTTCCGGCGGCAGCGGCTTATATATGAAGGGACGGTAAGGGGGCGCGATCATGCCATTTGATTCAAAAATTGCGGAGTTACGATTTGGCTGTGGCCTATCGCCTGTGGTCTCTGGCCCCACCGACACAAATCAGATGATCGCGGCGGCAACAGGCCCCGACACGGCGGCCACCCGATTCCCCATCGAGACATTTGACACCTTCACCCGGCGTGTATCCCACGTGGTCGAACAAGTTAAACTCAGGAAAAAAAATCGCGGCTCACCCGAGGCAATGGCCGCGAAAAAATCTATCCGCGTAACCAATAAAGAAGCCCGCATTGCACAGGCACAATGGCTGGGCCAGCATATCAATCGCTGGGTCTGGACGGACAGCCCCCTGCGGGAGCGGCTGACCCTTTTCTGGGCTGATCATTTCACGGCTACAGGAAAGGCCGGTGTGATCCGGCGCGCGGCCTCTCCCTATGTCGAAGAAGCCATCCGCCCCCGTATTCTGGGCCGTTTCGAAGACCTGCTTCTGGCCTCGGTCCTGCATCCCTTGATGATCCATTACCTTGATCAGGACCGCTCGGTCGGGGAGAATTCGGTTCAGGCAGCCAAGGGTGGACGCCTTAAAGGGCTTAACGAAAACCTTGCACGCGAGGTGTTGGAGCTACACACGCTCGGGGTCAGCGCAGCTTATGATCAGGTCGATGTGCGCGAATTGGCTGAGCTGTTTACCGGTCTGAGCCATTCGCGGGAAATGGAATTGAAATTCCGCAAACAATTCGCCGAGCCCGGATCAGAAACCGTTATGGGAACGGCGTATGGCGGCACCAAAAACCCGCATATCCGTGACGTAGAAACCGTGCTGCGTGATCTGGCCCGTCATCCGGCGACCGCGCGCCATATTGCATCAAAGCTGGCGGTGCATTTCATCTCTGACACGCCCGACCCCGATCTGGTAGCTGCGCTCGAAAATCGTTTTCTGGAAACAGACGGCGATCTGGCCGCGGTGACCCAAGCCCTGCTGGATCATCCTGCGGCATGGTCACCTGCACCGGCCAATGTAAAACCCGCCTTCAACTTCGTCGCATCCGCTCTGCGGGCACTTGCCCTGCCTCCCGACGCGCTTGGCGCGCTCGATGAACGTAAAATGCGCCGCCTGTTCGTTCAGCCCATGGTCCAGATGGGCCATGTGTGGGAAAAACCGAACGGCCCCGACGGCCTTCCCGAAGAGGATGCGGCATGGATCATCCCGCAAGGTATTGCCGCGCGGTTGCAGTGGGCCGTGACCATGCCACAACAGCTAATGGCCGTCCCCCCTGATCCGCGTGCTTTTGTGACCACAGCCCTCGGACCTTTCACCACACCAGCTACCGAATTTGCGGCCAAGGCTGCCGAAAGCCGCTGGGACGGGGTCGGGCTCGTACTTGCGTCTCCGGCCTTTCAGAGGACTTGATGATATGATCGAACAGCTCAACCGCCGTGCGTTTCTGGGTCGCTCAGCCCTTCTGGGCTGTTCATTGGCAGCAAGCCCCCTGCTCACACCGCTTAGTCTTGCGGCAACCCCGGGCGATAACCGTTTGGTGGTTATCCTGCTGCGCGGAGGCATGGATGGATTGGACGTGGTGCGGCCTTACGGTGATCCTGCTTACGCTGCCCTGCGCGGGGACGCAGGGTTAAAGGATGATGGCGGTGCCGTAGATCTTGACGGCTATTTTGCTTTGCATCCGGCCTTACGCCCCTTGCTGCCCCTTTGGGACCAGGGCCAGCTTGGCTTTGCCCATGCCGTATCCACCCCCTACCGCGATAAACGCAGCCATTTCGACGGTCAGGATCTGCTCGAGGCAGGGATTACAGACAGCGCAGGCGGGCTGCCCCGTGACGGTTGGCTCAACCGCGTTCTGCAACACCTGCCCAACAGCTCGGCCCAATCCGCCTATGGGATCGGACAGGAACAACTCGCGGTGCTGACCGGCCCTGCCCCTGTGCAGCGCTGGTCTCCTACCAGCGACCTTGTCCTCAGCCCGCAAGCCATCCGGTTGGCCGAGCTGATCATGAAAGAAGACCCCGCCTTTGACACCGCCTTCCGCCAAGCTCTGAGCATTGCAGACGGCGATGGTGATCCGGTTGCCGTGACCGCCAGTGACAAAAAGAAAGCCGCATTGGTGAATGCCAACAGGGCCACCAAAAAAGATGGCAACCTCGAACAGCAGATCGCCCGCTTTGCCGGTAAACGCCTGCGCGAGGACACACGCATCGCTTCTTTCTCGATCAACGGCTGGGACACACATCAACGCCAGGATGTCAGCCTCGCGAAAGCGCTTGAGCGTTTGGCACAGACGATCCTGACCCTTCAGGCGACAGTCGGCGGGCCGGTCTGGAACAAGACCACCGTCGTTGCGGTGACCGAATTTGGCCGCACAGCAAAAATCAACGGCACCAACGGGACCGACCACGGCACAGGCGGGCTGATGGTAATGGCAGGCGGCGGCCTGCGCGGGGGGCGTGTAATAGGCGATTGGCCCGGTCTGGAAGAGGCCCAACTCTATGATCGGCGCGATCTGATGCCCACCCGCGACGTGCGTAGCGTGTTGGGATGGTTGCTACACAGCCAATACGGCCTGCCCGCCTCAACGCTGGAAACATCAATCTTCCCCGGAATGGAAATGGGCAGCGATATGGGATTGTTGCGGTAGATCTGGCGGAACAGGTGCTTTGTTGATGCTTATGTCAGTTGTGCGGACTTTTCTGACATTCACCAGCCCCGCTCCGAAGGCCGCTTTTGGGCGTTACCACAAAAAACTCTGCCTTAAGAATTCTGCACAGAGCCCTTTGTTTTGAATACAAATTCTTGGCAATGAACTTGCGCTGAGGTAGGCAGATTTCGAAGGCCAGCGTTAATGTTTTACCGGCGCTCGTAAACTCGTTGATAAAGAAGGTTTTTCTTGTGGTATCTGCACGAACAACTAGACAAGTAGCCTAAATGCTTCGGGAAGACTTGTCGTGTATAAACTATTCTACTCTTCAAAAAGTGCCTCAATGGGCATACGAGTTTTGTTGGAAGAAATTGGTGTGCCCTATGAGCTTATTCAAACTTCAGTAGACAAGGTTACGTCGCGACCGCCAGAGCAGCTTGCAGTGAATCCCAATGGCTGGGTTCCGGTTCTGCTTTGGGAAAATGGTGCGATGTACGAAGCTGCAGCCATTACGATGTTTCTGGGCGATCGTCATCCCGAGGCACGGTTGGCACCCGCAATAGACGATCCAGCGCGCGCGGTATTTCTGCAAACGTTGGTCTACTTTTCCAACTCGGTGCAAAACGCCTTTCAGCTCACGTATTACCCTGATCGGTTTGTTGATGCACCCGAGGATGAACCAAGTGCGCAACAGCGCGGCAACCGAAGGCTGCGGGAGACTTGGGCAGTTATCGACACACAAATCGGCGACAAGGAATGGCTTCTTGGGGATCAGTTCAGTGCAGTCGATATCTACCTCTTCATGCTCACCACCTGGCTGCGTCCTGCAAAGGGACATCCAGCAATAGTCGAATTCCCAAATGTAAAACGGATCGCCGATAAAGTTTTGCAAAGGCCAAGCATACAGCAGGTCTATCGACTATGGATAGAGAACCCCGAAGATTAGAGGTGAGAGAAGGAATTATGCAAGTCGCAGCAAATAGAACATGCGGCAACGAAGAAACTGATCTACGTAGCCGTTCGAAGATCGGCTTAGCGACTATCCACACATAGTGCAGCATCGGTTAGCTTGGGTTTGTTGCGGACTTTAGTGCACCGACATCGCGACCCAACCACAGCCTCCCCATAAAAAAAGGCCGCCCAGAGGCGACCCTTAACTGTCTCTCAATTGTTGAGAAACTTAGCCAACCAGCTCGAGGCCGGAGAAGAAATATGCGATTTCTTCGGCTGCTGTTTCTGGTGCGTCGGAACCGTGTACCGAGTTTTCGCCAACTGATTCAGCGAATTCTGCGCGGATGGTGCCGGCTTCTGCGTCTGCAGGGTTGGTTGCGCCCATAACTTCGCGGTTTTTCGCGATGGCGTTTTCGCCTTCCAGAACCTGTGCAACGATTGGCGCGGAGGCCATGAATTCGCACAGTTCGTCATAGAATGGACGCTCGGCGTGTACTTTGTAGAACTCGCCCGCCTGCGCTTTGGACAGGTGGATGCGCTTGGATGCGACAACGCGCAGGCCTGCGTCTTCGAATTTCTTAACAATCGCACCGGTCAGGTTGCGTTTTGTTGCGTCTGGTTTGATGATCGAGAATGTGCGCTCAAGAGCCATGGGTCGTCTCCAATATGGTGTTAATTTGGGCGCTCCCTAGCATGGGTCCATGCACATGAAAAGCGGCGATTGACGCGCAGCCCTACATCAGTCACACCCCGCCTATGCTACGTATATCAGAGATCAACTATTCCGTCGAAGGCCGCCCCTTGTTTGTAGAGGCCAGCGCCGTCATTCCCGAAGGTCATAAAGTGGGCGTTGTCGGCCACAACGGGGCGGGCAAAACCACCCTGTTCCGCATCATCCGCGGAGAATTGGGGCTCGACGGTGGTGAGATCATCCTGCCTTCGCGCGCCAAAATCGGCGGCATCGCCCAAGAGGTCCCCTCGAACGAGACCTCTTTGATCGACACCGTGCTTGAGGCCGATGTCGAACGCCACGCTCTGATGCAGGAAGCGGAGACCGCCAAAGATCCGGGCCGGATTGCAGAAATCCAGTCGCGACTGGCCGATATTGACGCATGGTCAGCCGAGGGCCGCGCCGCGAGCATCCTCAAAGGTCTCGGGTTTGACGATCACGACCAACAACAGCCCTGTTCGGCCTATTCTGGTGGCTGGCGTATGCGTGTGGCTTTGGCGGGCGTGCTCTTCGCACAGCCTGACGTCTTGCTGCTCGATGAGCCGACCAACTATCTGGACCTTGAAGGCGCGCTGTGGCTGGAAAACTATCTGGCCAAATATCCGCATACCGTCATCATCATCAGCCACGATCGCGGCCTGCTGAACCGCGCTGTGGGCGGCATCCTGCATCTTGAGGATAAAAAACTCACCTATTACCAAGGCAACTATGATCAGTTTGCCAAAATGCGCGCGGAAAAACGCGCGCAACTGACTGCGGCCTCGAAAAAGCAACAAGCGGCCAAAGCGCATATGCAGGCCTTTGTGGACCGCTTTAAGGCCAAGGCGTCCAAAGCGAAACAAGCCCAATCGCGTATGAAAGCCATTGAGAAAATGGTGACAATCACGCCGCCGGAAGAAGCAGCGCGCAAGGTTTTCACCTTCCCGCAGCCTGATGAGCTGTCCCCGCCGATCATCAGCATCGAGGGCGGCTCAACCGGATATGACGCAGGCAATCCCGTGTTGTCCAAGCTGAACCTGCGCATCGATCAGGACGACCGGATCGCCCTGCTGGGCAAAAACGGTCAGGGTAAATCAACGCTGTCCAAGCTGCTGTCAAACCGTCTGGTGCTGTTTGATGGCAAGGTCACCAATTCCAGCAAGTTGCGCATCGGCTTTTTCGCCCAGCACCAAGTGGACGAATTGGTGGTCGAGGAAACGCCACTGCAACACATGATCACTGCCCGCCCCGGCGTGATGCAATCCAAGCTGCGCGCGCAGCTGGCGGGTTTTGGCCTTGGGCCAGATCAGGCTGACACCGCTGTGGGCCGCCTGTCCGGCGGACAAAAGGCGCGTCTGTCGCTGCTGTTGGCAACATTGGATGCGCCGCATCTGCTGATCCTCGATGAGCCGACAAACCACCTTGATATCGAAAGTCGCGAGGCGCTGGTGGAGGCCCTCACGCGCTATTCCGGTGCGGTCATTCTGGTGAGCCACGACATGCACCTTTTGTCGATGGTGGCGGATCGTTTGTGGCTTGTCTCAAACGGCACCGTGACCCCCTATGAGGACGATCTTGAAGCCTACCGCAAGATGCTGCTGACCGTAGAGAAACCGGTTAGCAAAAACGCGCGCCCCAAGGTTGAAGCCCCCAAACCCAAGCGCGCCAGCCGCGAAGACATCATTGCGCTACGCTCTGAAGTGCGCACCGCCGAAGCAAGGGTAGCAAAAATTAACGATATGCGCGATAAACTCGCCAAGAAACTTGCCGATCCGGCGCTTTACGAAAAAGAAAAAGTCGGCGAACTGGAAGTGTGGAACAAGAAATACGCCGAGGTGATGGCCGCATTGGAGCGGGCTGAAACCATCTGGATGGATGCGGCGTCGAAACTAGAGAAAGCGCAAGCATGATGATTGATACTGCCTATATGGTCGCAGCTTTTGTGACGATGTTTGTGGTCATTGACCCTATTGCTATTGCCCCTATTTTCCTTGCCCTGACACCGGATATGACCGCAAAACAGCGCAGTCAGATTGCCTTGCGCGCAATCCTGGTTGCCGGTTTCCTTCTTGTGTTGTTCACCTTCTTTGGCAAAGCGGTGCTGAACTTTGCCGGAATCTCCATGGCCGCCTTCCGCGTGGCGGGGGGAATCTTGTTGTTTCTGACCGCGATGGACATGCTGTTTGAACGCCGCACCAAACGGCGTGAGGACAGCTCGGAAACACCTGAGGTGCTGGAACAGGACGACCCTTCCGTATTTCCGCTGGCCATCCCGTTGATTGCCGGACCGGGGGCGATTGCCTCGGTTATTCTGCTTGTCGGGCAAAAGCCCGGCGGTGAAGGGTTGATTACAGTTCTGGGCACCACGGCGGTGGTTTTGCTGATCATGTATGTCATGTTGCGCTTGTCGACCTTGCTCGAGGATGCACTTAGCAAAGTGGCGATCAACGTGATTACCCGTGTGTTGGGTATGCTACTTGCCGCGCTCTCTGTACAATTCGTGCTCGACGGTCTGGCCGAATTCGGTTTTGTAACCTCGCTTGGATAAAGCAGCTGCCGATCCTATATGAGTGGTTACTGAACGGAGTAGCCAATGACCTCTGACAATATCGCAAGCCTGATATATCTTGTACTGCTCGGCTGTGCTGTGGGCAGCTGGTTTTTGGCATCAGGCCGAAACAACATGGGCAAAACATTGCAAATGGCCGCTGTTTGGGGGTTCATTTTTGTAGGCGCCATTGCCGCCTACGGGCTTTGGAATGATGTGCAACGCCAAACCTTGAACAGTCAGATGCTTCAACTGGGCGATGGGCAGATCGTTACCCCCCGCCAGCCCGATGGCCACTATTACCTCACTCTCACGCTTAACGGCGCCCGCATTCCATTTGTGGTGGATACCGGCGCGACCGATATGGTTCTAACCCGTTCGGATGCACGGCGGGCTGGCTTGGATCCGGACACGCTGCGTTTCATTGGCATCGCCAATACCGCTAACGGACAGGTACGCACAGCGCCCGTACGCATAGACACTGTAAGTTTGGGGAACATCACGGACACGAACGTCCGCGCCTCTGTCAATGATGGCGACATGACCCAATCGCTACTCGGGATGGGGTATCTCGAAAAATGGGGCCATATCTCAATTTCTGGTGGAGAGCTGCGCCTGACACGTTAACCCTAGATAAGCGCCATGCGTTCCGCCCGTTCCGGATCAGGAAAAGGCCGGTACAACGCCACATCCACCTCGCCCACCATTTGATGCACAGTCGTATATAACCGCTCCACCCCCGCCTCGCTTGAGCCGGTAAAGCGGAATGCATCATCCAGCTGGGACATATCCCGAACCTCGATTTCAAGCAGGAAGTCCCGCGATTGCGGCGCGCCAAATCCCAGCTTTCGCCGGCACAATCGCCACGACTCAATCATCCCGTTCGTCTTTAGATGCTCCATCCAACCCTCTACAGCCCCTGCAAAGGCAAGCGCCTTGGATGTGTCACGTAGATCAATCGCACAGTGATACAGGTTCATTCCGGCCCCTTCAAAATATGATTTCCATATCTTTGCAAAGGATCGCTACCAAAGCGTTAAGTCAGACAAGCTCAGTTCAGATCGGCTAGAACATCTAGAACCTGTTTTACCTCCAGAAACGGGAAGAACCGCTCTGTAATCTGGGAAAATTCATCAAAACCGATCTTTTCATGGTCACGCCCGCCTTGTTCTGACGCGTCAATCCTAAGGGAATCCTGATCGACCAATTTTGTGGAAAAATGACCATAACCATCGTTGAAAAGATATGAATTGAACCGTTTCATCAGGGCAAAATGACCGAAATTAAACAGGCTCATCCCTCGCTGCCCCGGTCTCACGGCGGCACCGGCGCTGTGAAACGGTTGGTTTATCTTGTAGTGTCGGGGCGCTTGGTCTTCGTAAAACGATGTCACCACGCCTTTCGGGAAAGAAAACGCAAATCCGCCCATGCCGGAAAACCGGTTGGTTATGTCATGCAAAGTCTCGACATAGGTGTGGGTCAGACAATCGTCATCATCAATCCGGAATTGAACCAACCGTTCTCCATGGGCGTCTGTCAGCTTGTTCAGCTCGGGAACGATTGCTGCATCCACATCATCAGCCGAAGAATAGATCACTCTGATTTTCGGTTCGGCCAATGTCAGCAAACGCAGCCGCATCCGGTAGGTCTCTGGCATCAAATCCGAGGTCAGAATGAAAAGGATGAAATTATCTTCGGTTTGCGCATGGATGGATTTGATTAACAAATGCTCCAACGTAGCAAAGCGGCGTTCCATTCGTTCCGGCGCATAAAGCAATTCCGCACGGGCCTGCCGAAAGGTCGCATCCGTATGGTCAACCGCACCATCGCGGAACGCGACCCAATCTCCACGCCCAACAAATGAAAACCGACAAATTCCCACAATAGGAGGCATCATTTCCCTTCTTGACCTGTGCGAAAGCCCAGTCTCAGAACTCACCTAAAGGCGAACTATCCACATCAAGAATCACCCACAAACTGTTGAAAATATGATTACTTTCAAAACTCAGTAATTCTTCCGAAGGTAATCCATTACCGCACCACGCACCGACATTTCACCGCACTCCCTTGCGGTGTTAATAACGTCGTAAACATCATCCAGATTTGCACGGCGCAGGACGCTTTTGACCGGCCCGATTGACGCAGGGCGCATAGACATCGAACGTAGGCCAATCGCAGCAAGACACAGCGCCTCAACAGGGCGCCCAGCATCCTCGCCGCAGAACGACAGCGGTGTCGAAGTCGCCTCGCAACGCTTTACAATTCCTTCGATGAAAGTCAGAAAACTGACGTTGAGCGTATCATACCGGCGGCGCACCCGCTCGTTCTCGCGGTCGGCTGCAAAAAAGAACTGCTTAAGATCGTTGCCCCCGATCGAAAGGAAATCCACCTCTTCGAAAAATTTCTCAGGCGCAAAGGCAAGGCTCGGGGTTTCGAGCATGGCGCCAACCTCAATTGATGACGGCAATTTATGGCCCAGACGAGCCTCTCGGACGAGGGTTTTGTCGATCTCGGCACGGGCGGCGCGGTATTCTTCGAATTGCGCGACAAAGGGAAACATGATCGTGAGTGGCCCACCATCAGCGGCGCGCATCAGCGCCTGCAATTGCATCCGCATGATACCCGGCTTGTCCAGACCCACACGGATCGCGCGCCAGCCCAATGCGGGGTTCGGCTCGTCGTTGGGTTTCATATAGGGCAGCACCTTGTCCGACCCGATATCAAGCGTGCGGAACACCACACGTTTGCCATTGGCCGCATCCAAGACGCGTTTGTACAACCCGCTCAGCTCTGACCGGCGCGGCATCTGGTTCCGGACAAGGAATTGAAGCTCGGTCCGGAACAGCCCGACACCCTCAGCGCCGGAATTCACCAACGAGGGCAAATCCGCCATCAGGCCCGCATTCATATGCATCCCGATAACGGCACCACATTTCGTCTCGGCAGGTTTATCGCGGATCGAGCTATAGCGTTCCTGCGCGGCCGCTTGCATCGCGATCTTGTCACGGAAGGCCGAGGCCACATTTTCTGCAGGCCGCAGGTGAACAATCCCCTGCTCACCGTCCACCATCACGTGGTCACCATTCAGTGCATCATTGGTAATCCGCGCCGCATGTACAATCAAAGGAATGGCCAATGCGCGCGCCACAATCGCCGCATGGCTCCCGACGGAGCCTTGCTCGAGGATGATACCGCGCAGCGAGCGCCCATATTCCAAAAGCTCCGCCGGACCGATGTTGCGGGCAACGAGGATCGGATCGGCAGGCATCTCTGCCCCTGTATCGCTACCCTGCCCTGTCAAAATACGCAGCAGTCGGTTCGACAGATCGTCTAGATCACTTAATCGTTCACGCATGTAGCTGTCCGACGACTGCCCAATGCGCGACCGCGCAAGCGATTGCTCTTTTTCCACAGCAGCTTCGGCAGAAAGCCCCTGAACAATGTCCGCTTGCATCCGGCTCATCCAGCTTTTGGAGTTGGCGAACATGCGGTAGGTCTGAATGACCTCTTGCTGGTCCTTATCGCCGCCAGACATGGTGAGCATCTGGTCCACACTCAGGCGCAGCTTATCCACTGCCTCGCTCAAACGCTGGGCCTCGACCTCTGGGTCATCGGCTACCAGATTCGAAACAACCACCCGCGGCTCATGGAGCCAGATATGGCCCTCGGCAACGCCATCCTGCGCGACTGTACCGCGCAAAAGCACCGGCTGGCTATGGCGCGCCGTCATAGCAGCGCCGTCGCCAACAAACGCACCCAGCTCGGCCATTTCGGCCAGAACCATGGCGACAACTTCCAATGCGTAAATCTCGTCTGTAACGAATTCGCGCGCGACCTTGGATTGCACAACCAGAACGCCCAGCGTGTCCCCCAGCCGCTGGATCGGCACACCAACAAAGCTTGAGTAAATCTCTTCGCCGGTCTCGGGCATATAGCGGAAACCGCGCGCTTGCGGGGCGTTGGCAGTGTTGATCACATGCTTGCGCTTGGCCACACGGCCAACAAGCCCCTCACCCATTTTCATGCGGGTCTGGTGGACAGCGTCTTTGTTCAGACCCTCGGTCGCACACAGCTCAAGCGTGTCCTCATCACGGAAAAGGTAGATCGAACAGACCTCGCTCTCCATAGAAGTCGCGATGAGATGCGTGATCTTGTCAAGACGGGCCTGGCCGGCTGTTTCTCCGGCCATGGTGTCACGCAGACGCCCAAGCAGCGCACGGCTATCGCTTTGTGTCCGTTCTGGCATCCTGATCCTAGCTTTTGCTTCGGCTTACTATAGCCCCTTGGCGCGCTGATGGGGAGAGCCAATTGCACGGCAAACGCGAAGCTTTAGCGCACTCCCTTACAAAGGCTTCAGGCTGCCTTGTCCAGCTCGAACGCATCATGAAGCGCCTGCACGGCCAGCTCCATGTATTTGCGGTCGATCAGCACGCTGATCTTGATCTCGGAAGTGGTGATGACCTTGATGTTGACGCCCTCATCCGACAGCACTTTGAACATCTTGGCGGCCACACCTGTGTGGCTGCGCATACCGATGCCTACAACCGACACTTTGGCCACGCCTTCATCTACAATCAACTCGTCATAGTTGATCACACCAGATTCAGCAGCCTTTTTCATCGCGGCATCCGCACGGGCAACCTGATCCACAGGGCATGACCATGTCATATCCGTGCGGCCTTCTTCGGCGATATTCTGCACGATCATGTCGACGTTCACGCCACCGTCGCTCAACGCGCCAAAGATCGTGGCCGCAATACCGGGGCGGTCCGCAACCGATACCAGCGTCATTTTCGCCTCATCGCGGCTGAACGCCACGCCTGCTACAACATTGCTTTCCATGATTTCCTCCTCGTCGCAAACGAGCGTTCCGGCTTCGTCGCTTTGTTCTTCAAAACTGCTCAGCACGCGCAGTTTGACCTTATAGCGCATCGCAAGCTCGACCGAGCGTGTCTGCAAGACTTTCGCACCAAGGCTGGCCAGCTCGAGCATCTCTTCAAAAGAGATCTTATCGAGCTTGCGTGCCTTGCTTTCGACCCGTGGGTCCGTGGTGTAGACGCCATCAACGTCAGTATAAATATCGCAGCGTTCTGCGCCAAAGGCCGCCGCAAAGGCCACGGCGGTCGTGTCCGATCCACCACGCCCCAGCGTGGTGATGCGTCCCTCGGGGCTCACCCCCTGAAAACCGGCGACCACGGCAACTTTCATACCATCAGCAAATTTTGCCATGATATTCTCGGGTGGAATATCCTCAATCCGCGCGGCGGAATGGGCAGAAGTCGTCTGCACCGGTACTTGCCAACCCTGCCAGCTGCGCGCAGGCACGTCCATTTCCTGCAGGGTCAGCGCCATCAGACCGGCGGTCACATTCTCACCCGAAGAGACAACGGCATCATATTCGCGCGCATCATATAGCGAACCTGTCTCATTGACCCAGCCAACAAGTTCGTTGGTTTTGCCGGACATAGCCGAGACAATGACAATCACGTCATAACCTTTGGCAACCTCGACGCCCACACGTTTGGCCGCGCGGCGTATCCGGTCCAGTGTGGCCACAGATGTGCCACCAAATTTCATTACCAATACCGGCATCAGACCCTCGCACTTATTGCGTTTCGCGCAGCGTTTACGCCACAGCGCGAAACTGTGCAAGGATCACAGCACCTTTGCGCGGTTTTGGGCAGTTAAAATATCAAAAAGGATGCGCACGCCCGTCCCATGTTTCGAAACAGCCGGTGGTCTCAAGGCTCAGCGCCGCAAAACGCTCGACCAGCCCTGCCGCCGATTCCTCAACCGTAAGTGCGCCGTTCTCGCCGCCAAGATCGGTTTTCACATGGCCCGGATGATAGATGCCCACAGCAATGCCTTCTGATTTCAGATCCGTCGCCAGATTACGCCCCAGATTGGTCACTGCCGCTTTGGAAGCGCGGTAGATATAGCTGCCTCCGGGGGCTTTTTCGCTTGAACCCATCTGGGACGAGATGATGGCAATCCGCGGAACAGAGGCCAGTCGCAGGTTCGGCAACAACGCCTGAATGGTCAGGAACACACCTGTGACATTCGTTGCAAAGGTCTGTGCCCAGACATCCGCGCCAAAGCCCTCCTCCAGATCGTCACCGCGATCCAGAAATACACCCGCATTGCACACCAACAGATCAACCGGCGTATCACCAAGCCCCTCTGCCATTTCCTTGTGGTTTGAAGGGTGGGTGACATCCAGCGTAATATCGGCTGTGGGTGAACGGCTGGTGCCGAGCACCTGTTGCCCGTCCTCGCGGTAATGATTTGTTAAAGCCGCGCCAATGCCCCGGCTTGCGCCTGTAATGATAATCGTCATGGAATTCCTCTTTTCGCAGCTTATTGCATTTTTCGCTTCGGCTTGAACGGTAGTGGCAGGACCGGCACGCCATCCTCGATCAACGCACGCGCCTCGGATACGTTGGCCTCGCCCCATATAGATGTCTCGGGCGCGGTGCCTTCATGCATCTCGCGGGCTTTCTTAGCGAATGAGCCCCCCACATAGGTGGCATTTTCCTCGACCTCGCGGCGTAGTTCTGCCAAAGGATTTTCTTCCGCCTTCTCTTCGGTTCGGCTTGCTCCGGTGGCAACTTCTGGTGCCATGAGCGTTTTCTCCACCTGCTGGGATCCGCAAATGGCGCAACTGACATGACCATCGGCCACCAGACCATCAAAGGCGGTGGCAGATTGGAACCAGCTGTCAAAGACATGCCCGTCAGAGCATCTAAGCGTATAACGGATCATCCGTTCAATCCTGAAATCTTACGTACAAGACCATGTGGCCCGATCGCACAAAGCGTCAAGCGGTGGGAAGGTTCTTTGGCGGAGAAAACCCTGTAATCAGTTTCCCCAACTCGCGGTGTTTTACCAATTTCGCGGCTTTTTTCGGGCTGACCCACTTGCGTTTGCGGTCGCGCCATTCGGGGAATTTATCACGCAGCAACTTGACCTTGATGGGGTAAAGCATCGCCAGACAGGGAATATCTTCCTCTCCCTCACGCATACGCATATACGAATAGACACCGATACAGGCATCACTTGCACGCCCCTTTACGCCGGCCTCTTCCCAGGCTTCGATCAGCGCGCACTCCGCAGGAGTTTTGCCATCCATTGGCCAGCCTTTGGGCACGATCCAACGCTTGCGCCGCCGCGAGGTAACAAGCAATACCTGTACGTCAGCCCCCTTGCGCCGCCAACAAAGCGCCGCAAATTGGGTCCGTGCGCTGCCTTTGGCACCGCCATTCAGAGAAATCGGCAATTGTTTTGCCATAGTCTGCTTTTAGGCCTCAACACCTTTTAATACGTCTAATATACAAAGACATCCCGCCATTGGCCAGTCTTCGCGCGCGCCCTCTTGTAGGCCCGCCCTGCTTAGCCGATACTCTATGCAATATGCACCGGATTTTTGCTCTTTTTTTGATCAGTATTTGCTTTGTTTTCCCCGCGCAAGCGGAGGTTACGGGGTCGCAACAACCTCCTGTGACGGTCTTTGCCGCTGCCTCACTGCGCGGCGCGCTGGATGAGATCGCCCAAAGCTACGGGGCTCCGGTCACTTTATCCTATGCAGGCTCGGGCACGTTGGCGCGCCAAATCGCGGCGGGTGCGCCGGCCGATGTTATTGTGCTGGCCCATAGCGATTGGGCTATGTGGTTGCAGGCACGCGGGCTTTTGCTTGACGATACGCTTGCAGATGTCGCAGGGGGACAATTGGTACTGATTGGGCCAGCTGGCGCAGAGCCGTTTGAGGTTTCCGATGCTGCCGCCTTGCGGGAGGCCCTGAAAGGCGGTCGGCTGGCCATCGGGCAACGTGACGGCGTTCCCGCAGGAACCTACGCACGCGACTGGTTGCAGCATTTGGGTGCTTGGGACGATCTTCAGCCACATCTGGCCGAAACCGATAATGTGCGCGCGGCCCTCGCGCTTGTTGCTGTTGGTGCTGCGCCGCTGGGGGTCGTCTATGCCTCTGACGCGCAGGCCGAACCACGGGTCGCATCGCTGTACGCCATACCGCCACAGACCCATGCGCCCATACGCTATCCGGCAGCTGCCCTCACCGAGGCCGGACGCGATTTTGTGTCCCTGTTGCAAAGCCCGCAAGCGGCCAAGACCTTTGCACGTCATGGGTTTGCGCCATGAATGCAGATGCTTTGGCGCTTGATATGGTTGCGTGGCAGGCCCTGCGCCTGTCGCTTTGGGTTGCGGTTTGGACCACGCTGATTGCCGTGCCCTTGGCGCTCTGGATGGCATGGCTGCTGGCGCGGCGAGACTTCTGGGGCAAGTCGATCCTGAACGCGTTTGTGCACCTGCCACTGGTTCTACCGCCTGTGGTCACGGGGTATATTCTGCTCTCTCTATTTTCGCCTGCGGCCCCCATCGGTGCCACACTCAGTGCGATTGGTCTCACGCTTGCGTTCAAATGGACCGGTGCTGTGCTGGCCGCGGTTGTTATGGGATTTCCCCTGATGGTGCGGGCCATGCGGCTTGCCATTGAAGCTGTAGATCCCAAATTGGAAGAGGCCGCCGCCACGCTGGGTGCCCCGCGTTGGAGCGTCTTTGCGCGCGTAACCCTGCCGCTCATTGCACCCGGTATCCTTGCCGGTGCGGTGATGGGATTTGCCAAAGCCATGGGTGAATTCGGGTCCACAATCACATTCGTCGCCAATATTCCAGGCCAGACGCAAACCCTGCCTTTGGCCATTTACACCGCGCTTCAAATCCCTGGTGGTGAAGGCCGCGCGGCAGCCATGGCGCTGCTGTCATGCGCTGTGGCGCTTGGGGCGGTTTTCCTCTCCGAAGCCCTCGCCCGCCGCGTGGCCACCCGCATCGGGGCCTCCAAATGAAGCTGAAGCTCACCCATAATTTCGGTGAATTCAGCCTTGATCTGGGCTTTGAGGCCCAAGGGGGCATTACCGCTCTGTTTGGTCCCTCTGGGGCGGGGAAAAGCACGATCGTGAATGCTGTTGCGGGGCTGCTGCGGCCTGACGCGGGTTTTCTTGAGGTTGATGGCACCGTTTTGATGGACACCGCGCGTGGCCTGCATGTGGCACCGCACAAGCGCCGTTTTGGCGCAGTATTTCAGGACGCACGGCTGTTTCCTCATATGAACGTAGGTCAAAACCTTGATTTCGGCACACGCTATGCGCCGCGCGGGGCAAATGTGTCGCGGGATGACGTGATCGAATTGCTTGGCTTGGGCGCGCTGCTGGACCGCGCAGCTCCCACATTGTCCGGAGGGGAAAAGCAACGTGTTGCCCTTGGCCGTGCCCTGCTCAGCGCGCCGCGCATGTTGTTGATGGATGAACCTTTGGCCAGCCTTGATGCCAACCGCAAAAATGAAATCCTGCCCTATCTGGAACAGTTGCGCGATGGGCCGCTGGGCCTGCCGATCCTCTATGTCAGCCACGCGGTGAGCGAGATTGCCCGCCTTGCCGACACGCTTGTGGTGCTGAAAGAGGGGCGCATTGCCGCCCAAGGGCCACTGCGCGAGGTCCTGTCTGACCCTGCCACCGTGCCGCTGCTGGGCGTGCGCGAAGCCGGTGCCGTGATTGAGGCCAAAGTGATCGCCCATGCCGAGGATGGGCTGACGCAATTGGCCATCAGCGCAGGCACGATAGAGTTGCCCGGCGTGAAAGCCCCGATCGGCGCAAAAGTCCGCCTGCGGATCATGGCGCAAGATGTGATGCTCGCCCGCAAGCGCCCGCAAGAGCTCAGCGCGCTGAATATCCTGCCGGTGACCATTCAAAACATCCGCCAAGGCGATGGGCCCGGTGCGGCAATTGCCCTGAGCGCAGGGGACGACACACTGCTGGCCCGCGTGACCCGCCGTGCTGTCAGCGCGCTTTCACTTTCTGAGGGCGACCAGATATTTGCCATTCTCAAAGCCACAACCGTGGCCCCCGACAGTATCGGCCGCTAGCCGCATCTAAGCCGAGGTCAGCTCTTTCATCCTGATGGCCAACCTGTGCGTCAGCTCCTCCGAGGGGACATCCCCTTCAATCGCCAGACGGCGCAGGCCGAAATGCACATGGGCCATATCCTGATAATAGCTGGTATAGGCATAGTTGGTCGCAGCCCCTGTCACAGCCCCCAAAACCGGCACGGTTTGCGCCGCAAGCTTTTGCCCCATGACCACCGCGAGCTTTGGCGCGACCTTATGGATGATGGCCTGCACAGCTTTGCCCGATAAGGCCAGCCGTACCGTCAGAAACGCCAGATCAGACCCGTCATCCTCTGCCAAAGGCCCCGCCGAGGCAAAGACCTGCACGCAGTCAAAGCGCACTGATTCAAGTTCGGAATCAAATCCGTATTCTACGGCTACCCCTTCAATCACCCGCAACAACAGCGTAGTTGTCACCGGCAATTCCGCCAACGCTGTGGGCAGCCCCCCTCCTCCGCCAATTGCGCCCATGGCCGCCGAAGTCGCAGAATTCAGCCATGAGGCTTGATCCGGCACATGGCCCCGACTTTTATGCGCCGCTGTCATCGCGTGATCCAGCGCACGCACCGTGGCGGTCTCAAGCTGGCTGCGCACTGATGTGGGAAGACGGTCCAACAGGCTTTCCGCCTGACCACCGATCATGTTGAGTATATTGATCCCGACGCCGCCTGCTTGCCGGTAGCGCTGTGCGATTTTCTCAAGCTCGGTTTCAACATCAAGCGGGACAGGCAGGGTCGTTTGGGTCATCAAAGGCTCCTTTGCCTTCAATGTGGGGGGCTGAAGCGTATAAATCAACGCACAGCTGTGACTTCGCCCGTGACACCATCCCATGCGCCCTCTCGTAAGGCACGGCCCAACACGCGCTCGGGGTTAGTGGGTGGCGGCATCACCACGCCTTCCAGCCGCGAAAAGCCGAACCGCCCGTAATATGGTGCATCCCCCACCAGCATCACACGGTCCCACCCCTGCGGGCCGGCCAGCTCCAGCGAAGTCTGGATCAATAGCGCGCCCAATCCCTCGCCCTGACGCGTGGGATGGGCAGCAACCGGTCCCAGCAACAAGGACACATGCCCGCCGACATTCACCGGCCAAAACCGGATCGCGCCCGCAAGAATGCCCAGATCATCCCGCGCCACAAGGCTCAGCCCCTTAACCGGTGGCACGCCTTCGCGCAGGCGGTAAGACGACAGCGCCGTGCGCCCGGGCGCAAAGCAGGTGTCATACAGCGCTTCGACCTCCCAAAGGTCATCAGGCGTTTCAGGGGAAAGCACGTACAAGGCCTTGGCACTCCGGCGGGATTTCTACTGGTCAGCGCCCTATCACGGCGCTAGCTGTAGGTTCAATCACAACCATAAGGCATTCCCATGTTCTATCGCCCTCAAGACGGCCACGGCCTGCCACATAACCCCTTCAACGCCATCGTCACCCCGCGCCCCATCGGCTGGATCTCGACCCGTGATGCGCAGGGCCATGACAACATCGCGCCCTATTCGTTTTTCAACGGCGTGGCCTATACGCCACCGCAGGTGATGTTCGCCTCCACCGGTGTCAAAGAAGACGCGGACGGAACCAAAGACAGCATGGCAAATATCCGCGAAACTGGCGTGTTTTGCGTGAATGTGGTGGAATATGCCGCACGCGACGCGATGAATGCGAGCTCGGCCATGTTGCCCCACGGGACTGATGAATTCACCCATGCCGGGATTGAAAAAGCCGAATGTGAGGCCATCAACGCCCCCCGCGTTGCCAATGCGCCCGCATCGCTGGAATGCCGGATGACGCAAATCGTGCAAATCGAGGGCGAGACAAATTTTGTCTGCTTTGGCGAGGTGATTGGCGTGCATATGCGCGATGATTGTCTGGTTGACGGGCGTTTTGATGTGACGCGCTACACACCGCTTAGCCGTCTGGGGTACCGCGACTATACCGCCGTGCGCGAGGTATTCGAACTGATCCGCCCAGACGATTAAATGAAACGGCAGAGACCACGATCAGGTCTCTGCCTTTTTCACCCAGCTGCCATCCTCTTCGGCCCAATATTGCGCCTTGGCTCCCGCTGCTTTTAAGGCGCTCCACTGGCTGCGGGCGTGGGCCAGTTCTTCTTCGTCATAGCCATCAAACAGAATACAAACCCGCTCCATGCCCGCGACATCTTGCGCACTGACGGCGGCGGAATGCACTGCCATCATACATTGTGGCGCATTGGCGGGGCTGTCACCGGTGCCCAACAGCACAGGTTGCAAGGCGTCGCTTTCGCCCCCCTCCAACCCATGCGGCAAAAAGCTGTCCTCAGGCCCCAGCCAAAGGGCGGCATCCAGCGCCTGCAACCCCGGCATATTGGTGCCGCGCACAGAGACGCGCCACCCTGCCGCCAAGGATTTGCCCAGCAACATGCGCAGCGTGTCCACAAGCGTCTTTTCTCGGAGCTGATAGAACATCGCCACGCTCATTGGATTTACTCCGCCTCGTAATTGTCTGCAATCAAACGATTAAGGGATGCAACACCCCAGCCTGTCGCCCCGACCGGTGCCAATGCCGTCTCGGATTTAACCGAAGCCACACCGGCAATATCGAGATGGATCCACGGGCAGTCCTCTTTGACGAAACGGCCAAGGAACTGTGCGGCTGTGATCGACCCTGCGGCACGACCTCCGACGTTCTTCATATCGGCAATCCGGCTTTTGAGCAGCTTGTCATAACCATCGCCCATCGGCATGCGCCATGCGCCCTCGCCCTCGGTTTCAGCGGCTTTCAGGAAGTCGTTACAGAACGAGGTGTTATTCGAGAAAACGCCAGCATTCTCATGGCCCAAACCAATGATGATCGCCCCTGTGAGCGTGGCCAGATCAATCATTGCCGCAGGTTTGTATTTCTCCTGCGCGTACCACATCACGTCACACAACACCAAACGCCCTTCGGCATCTGTGTTGATGTTTTCGACTGTATCGCCCTTCATGGTGGTCACCACATCCCCCGGGCGCGACGCCTTACCCGATGGCATGTTTTCCACAATCCCTACCAGCCCGACGACATTGGCCTTGGCCCCGCGCAGCGCCAGCGTGCGCATCACGCCCGCCACCACAGCCGAGCCGCCCATATCCATGGTCATATCTTCCATGCCTGCGCCGGGTTTCAGCGAAATGCCGCCCGTGTCAAACACAACACCCTTACCAACCAAGGCCAGCGGTGCCTCGTCCTTCTTGCTGCCGTCCCAACGCATCGCAACCACATAAGACGGGCTGTCAGATCCCTGCCCCACAGACAAAAGCGTGCGCATTCCGAGCTTTGCCAGCGCTTTCTCATCCAGAATCTCAACCTTGAGCCCGAGGCTTTCCATCTCTTTGAGACGTTCTGCGTAATTTGTGGTGGTCAGCACGTTGGCCGGTTCATTCGTCAGGTCGCGGCACATATGCGCGCCCTCGGCCACAGCCAGCAGCGGCGCGCAGGCATCTTTGAGCGCTTCCGGCTTGCCCGTCATAACCACAACGGCACCTGTGCGGGTGCTTTCGGCTGATTTATGCTGCTCGAACGCATAATCACGCATCGCCAAACCATAGACGACTTCATGTGCGTGGCGCAGCGGCGCGCAAAGCAACAGAAGATCAGCACTGCCCCCGCGTGTTTTGGCCAACGCAGCACCTGCCTTGCGCGCGGCCATGCCTTTGGCGTTCCGCTCAATCCGGATCACATCCACCGCATCTGCTGCCATACCGGCAGGATAGGCAAGGCTCAGGCTGTCGCCGTCTTTCAACTTGCTCCAACGCTCGCTCTCGATCAGCCGTGCAATGGCCCCTTTGGTCAACCGGTTCACGCGCCGCGCACCCGGGTCCAGCTTTCCCTCTGCGTCGATAAAGACCGCAACACGGCCTAGATGGCCGGCAATGGCCTCAAGATCAGTTTCGGCAAAAGAGATAGGAGTAAGATTGCTCATGGGATGCGCCTTTTTGCTAGAAGTTCCCCAAGACCTAGCCTGCACAAGCCGCCAAGACCAGATATGAGTTTTACGACAGCCCTGTTTGGGGTAAGCATATTCAAATCGCCGTAAGAGCATCGAAACAGGAGGGAATCGAGTGGCCAAGTTCGACCGCTATGTGCTGTCGCAGCTGCTGGTTCTGTTCGGCTTTTTTGCGCTTGTTCTGGTGGCGCTGTTCTGGATCAACCGCGCAGTTGTATTGTTTGATAAACTGATCGGTGACGGACAGACGGCAATCGTTTTCCTTGAATTTGCAGCGCTCAGCATGCCCAAGCTGGTGTCGACCGTCCTGCCCATCGCAGCCTTTGCGGCTGCTGTTTATGTTACAAACCGTCTGAATGCGGACAGTGAGCTGACAATCATGCAGGCCACCGGATCAAGCGCATGGCGGCTGACCCGTCCGGTGCTGGTCTTCGGGATCATTGTGACAGTTGGCATGGCGACCCTGACCAATCTTCTGGTTCCGATGGCACAATCACAGCTTCAAGACCGCGAAGCCGAGATTTCGCGCAATGTCAGTGCGCGCCTGTTGACCGAAGGGACATTTCTGCATCCGACCAAAGGCGTGACGTTCTACGCCAGAATTATTCAACCCGATGGCGTTTTGCGCGACGTGTTCATGTCCGATAGGCGTAGTGAAAAGCGCGGCACGATCTATACGGCCTCCGAAGCCTATCTGGTCCGCAATGGAGCTGCGACAACGCTGATAATGGTGAACGGGCTGGCCCAACGGCTCGAACGGGACGACCTTCGGCTGAGTACCGCGCGCTTCACGGATTTCTCGTTTGATATTACCTCATTGATGAACAACGATACCGCAGCCGATATCAAATTATCCAATCTTACGACCCATGCGATGCTCTCGGATTGGGCCTCTATTTCAACCCAGCCCACTGTCACAGCAGGTGCCATGGCCGAAGAGCTTCACACAAGGATCGCACAACCGCTGTTTTGCCTCATTGCTGCGATGATCGGCTTCTCGGCTTTGCTGATCGGTGGGTATTCGCGGTTTGGCGTCTGGCGCGAGATTATTTTTGCTTTCGGGCTTTTGATCTTGCTGGATGCAACACGCGGCAGCCTGTCTACGGAGGTATTATCAAATGCTGCACTATGGCCTGTGCTATACCTACCGACTGCCATCGGCGCGGTGATCGCGCTTGCAATGCTATTCCACGCAGCCCGCCCACATTGGCGTGACGCCCTGCCTTGGCGCGCGCATAAACGACAGGCGGCACCATGATACTGCATCTTTACTTTGCGCGTCGCTTTGCGATGAGTTTTCTGCTCATCACAGCGATCTTGTTCACATTGATCGCACTGACCGGCCTGATTGAACAAACCCAGCGGTCCTTTGCCGATAGTTTGAGCTTTGGGGATTTACTACACCTGACGCTGCTCGATACCCCGTCCACATTAAATCTGATCCTGCCGCTCAACATGCTGTTGGCCACGGTGGTGCTGTTCTTCAGCATGTCCAGGTCTTACGAACTTGTTATCACCCGTGCCTCTGGCCGGTCTGCATTGAAAACACTAATGTCGCCCCTGATCGTAGCACTTGTGATTGGTGCGCTGGCGGTGGGCATGTTCAACCCCATCGTCGCCGCCACGTCAAAACGGTACGAGCAGCTTTCAGACAGCTTTCGCGGGAGCGGTGCATCGGCCTTGTCGATATCCGAGGAAGGGCTTTGGCTACGTCAGGGCAGTGAAAACGGCCAAACCGTCATCCGCGCATGGCAATCCAACAATGATGGTTCGGTGCTTTATGATGTGACATTTGTCTCATATCTGCCCGACGGTGGCCCCATCCGCCGTATCGAGGCAAAATCAGCTGCGCTTGGTGCCGAAGGTTGGCGCCTTGAGGATGCCAAATCATGGCCGTTAGAGGATGGGCTGAACTCCGAGGGCAATGCGCAAACCTATGATTTCCTTACCCTGCCCTCGACGCTGACGGTGGAAGGCATCCGCGACAGTTTTGGCAAACCGGGGGCGATTTCGATCTACCAGCTGCCTGCATTCATCGACCAGCTAGAATATTCCGGCTTCTCCCCAAGACGTCACAAGGTGTGGCTGCAAAGCGAACTTGCCCGCCCGGTTTTCCTGATGGCGATGGTTCTGGTTGCGAGCGCGTTCACCATGCGGCATACGAGATCCGGAGGAACAGGCTTGGCCGTTCTATCGGCTGTCTTGTTGGGGTTCGGTTTGTATTTTATCCGTAGTTTTTCGCAGATTCTTGGTGAAAATGGCCAAATCCCCGTGCTGCTTGCAGCTTGGGCACCTCCCTTTGCCGCGATATTGCTGGCTCTTGGTCTTTTGCTGCATCGTGAGGATGGCTGAATGTTGCGCGCCCTGATCCTTTTAGCCCTGATCACGCTGACCCCGCAACGGACTGCAGCGCAGACCAGCGATCCCGCGCTTTTGGTGGCAGATACGTTGTTCATTACCCGCGACCGCGAACTGGTCGCGTCCGGAAATGTCGAAGCATTCCAGAACGGCGTCCGCCTACAGGCCTCCTCTATCCGCTACAATGAAAGCACTGGCGCGATGATCATTGAGGGGCCGATCCTGCTCAATGATGGTGAGGGCACGGTTATTCTGGCAGATGCGGCCGAGCTGGATGCAGATTTCCGCGAAGGCATCCTCAAAGGTGCGCGACTGGTTTTAAACCAGCAACTGCAATTGGCGGCCGTTCAAATCGACCGCGTCGATGACCGTTACAACCAGCTTTATAAAACCGCTGTGACCTCCTGCAAAGTTTGCGACGATGGCACCCCGCCCCTGTGGCAGATCCGTGCAAAGCGGGTTGTGCATGATGAAGTCGAAGAACAGCTTTATTTTGATCAGGCCCAATTTCTGATTGGCGATGTTCCTGTTTTCTGGTTGCCGCGTTTGCGCCTGCCCGGCCCGGGCGTTGACCGCACCACGGGCTTTCTTGTTCCCTCCATCCGCTCAAGCTCGGAATTGGGCACAGGGCTGAAAATTCCCTATTTCATCGAATTGGGCGATACACGCGACCTGACGCTCACGCCCTATCTGTCCAGCCAGACACGCACGCTCGAGTTCCGCTACCGCCAAGCATTCAAGAACGGCCGCGTCGAATTCGAAGGGGCATATAGCGACGATGATCTGATCGACGACGATCGCGCCTATCTGTTCGGTAAGGGCATCTTTTCATTGCCCCGCGATTTTACGCTGAATTTCACCATCGAAGCGGTAACAGATGACGGATATCTGGACACCTATGACTTCTCGGATGCGGATCGCCTGCGCTCGGAGCTGACCATCAGCCGTGCGCGCCGTGACGAATATATCCGCGCCAGTTTTTACCACATCAAATCCCTGCGCGATGATGAAGACAATGACACTATTCCAACACTTGTGTTGGATGGTGAATACGAACGCCGTTTCTTCCCGCGCCGGCTGGGCGGAGAAATCCGCACCCGTTTCGAAGCACATGGCCACCGCCGTACATCCGATCTTGCTACGGATAGCGATGATGAAGATGACATTGTCGACGGACGAGATGTTATACGTTTGAGCGCCGAAGCCGATTGGTTGCGCAGCTTTGTTTTGCGCAGTGGTTTGCGGATCGACACAACCGCCGGCATCGCCGTCGATACCTTTCGCATCTATCAAGACGACACATTCCCTGATCAAGTCACGGATTTGACGCCCTCAGCGGCGCTGACCCTGCGCTATCCTCTGGCCAAGACAACCAAAACCGGCGCGCGCCATGTGTTGGAGCCTGTGGCCCAACTTGGCTGGACCGGTGGCAGCCGCGCCGATGTTCCTAACGACGAAAGCAACCGTGTCGAATTTGATCAAGGCAACCTGCTCAGCCTGTCCCGCTTTCCACGGCCCGACGCCCGTGAACGCAGCACCGTAGGTGCCGTCGGGCTGGGTTGGTCACGCTTCGGGCCAAAGGGCTGGGATACGTTGCTGACCTTTGGTCAGGTCTTCCGCACCCGAGATGACAGCTCATTCACCACGACATCCGGCCTTAACGGGCTTTCTTCCGATCTGTTGGTCGCCGGTCAGGTGGCCAATAACAGCGGTCTGATCCTTACCGGCCGTGGCTTGTTTGAATCCGACTTCGGTCTGTCCAAGGCAGAAGTCCGCGGTGACTATGCCTTTAAACGCGGGCGCGTCGGCGGCACGTTTGTATGGCTGGAAGAAGACGAAGAAGAAGACCGCGATAGCGATATTGCGGAAATCGGCATCGACGGCAGCTTTGCCATCACCCCGCTCTGGACCGCATCCGCCGACTGGAGCTATGATGTGGGCTCTGACGAGCCTGCCGAGGCCGAATTCGGCCTGCGCTATGAAAACGAATGCGTGTCGGTTCTTTTGTCCGTCACGCGGCAATTCACTTCCTCATCAAGTGTTGAGGCTTCAACCGATTTCGGTTTTAACATCGGCTTGCGGGGATTTTCCGCAAACACCGGAACAGAAAGATACGTGCGCTCATGTTCAAACTAAAACCTCTTGTTGCCGCTGCTGGCCTTGTCGCGATTTTAGGTGGTCCGGCTATGGCGCAGAACCTTTTCGCGCCCATAGCCACGGTCAACGACAGCATTGTCACCGAATTTGAATTGCAGCAACGCATTCGCTTTTTGTCGTTGCTCAACGCCCCCGGGGCGACCCGGAAGGCCGCGCTCGAAAGTCTGATCAGCGAGCGGTTGCGCAACGAAGCAGTGCGCGATTCAGGGCTCGAGGTCACCGAGGAAGGCGTAAACAACGCGCTTGAGGAATTCGCATCGCGGGCCAACCTGTCGCTTCCGGAATTCATAGATGTTCTGTCACAGGCCGGCGTAGACAGGGAAACCTTCCGCGATTTCGTGGTCAATGCCGTGACATGGCGTGATCTGATCCGCGCACGCTATGGCGCACGAGTCAGTATCTCGGAGTCGGAAATTGACGGCCTATTGTCAACGCAGGGCAGCGGTGCGAGCAATCTACGTGTGCAGCTGTCTGAAATCATCATTGCTGCCCCCCCCGAAGAGGCCGCGCGCGTTGGCGCCATTGCCGAAAGAATTGCCGACAGCAAATCCACTCAGGAATTCTCAAGCTTTGCACGTGAATATTCCGCCACAGCCTCCCGCGATGCCGGTGGCCGCCTGCCCGCACAGGCGCTCAGCGATCTGCCCCCTTCGCTGCAACCCTTGATCCTCGCGCTATCACCGGGTGAAGTGACGCAACCGCTCAACATCCCCAATGCGGTCGCCCTTTTCCAACTTCGTGACATTCAGGAAACTGGCGTTTCCGCGCCTGTCTATTCTTCCATCGAATACGCCGCTTATTACCTCACTGGCGGTCGCTCTGCCGAAACACTGCAACAAGCGGCCAACCTCAGGGCCGAAATCGACGTCTGCGACGATCTATATGCCTTCGCCAAAGGCCAGCCCGAAGGCGTGCTTGACCGCGAAACAAAAGCCCCGGGTGAGCTGCCGCAAGATTTCGCAATCGAGCTTAGCAAACTTGACCCCGGTGAGGTATCAACTGCACTCACACGGTCGAATGGTCAGGCCTTGGTGTTCTTGATGTTGTGCAGCCGAACCGCCGAACAGAACGCGGAAATCAGCCGTGAGGAAGCGGCGAATACCATCCGCCAGCGCCGCCTGAGCGGGTTTGCCGATAGCTATCTCGAAGAACTACGCGCAGACGCTCGTATCAGCATCAAATGAAACCCGTCGTTGTAACCTGCGGTGAGCCCGCGGGTATCGGACCCGAAATTGCCGTTGGTGCATGGAAAGCCCTGCGCGACACTGTGCCGATGCTCTGGCTCGGCGATCCGCGGCACCTGCCCGACGGCACGCCCGTGACTTTGGTTGAAAACGCAGCACAGGCCGCAAAACCAAACACAGATGCCCTGCCCGTCCTTCCACACCGCTTTGACGGCAACGCACAGCGCGGCATCGCTGATCCGGCAAATGCAAAAGGCGTGGTGGCTGTCATCGCACGCGCTGTCGCTTTAGCACAAGCAGGACAGGCCAGCGCCGTCTGCACTGCACCGATCCACAAAAAAGCCCTCAAAGACGGGGCAAATTTTGCCTACCCCGGTCATACGGAATACCTCGCCGCACTTGGTGGCGACTGTGACGTTGTGATGATGCTTGCATCCGAACAGCTCCGTGTGGTCCCCGCAACCATCCATATCCCCCTAGCCGATGTCGCCGGGTCTCTTACCCCCGAACTGCTCCGCCGCACGATCGAAATCACCGACAGCGGCCTGCGAAAGCAATTCGGCCTACCATCCCCCCGTATCGCCATCAGCGGGCTAAACCCCCACGCAGGCGAAGGCGGCGCAATGGGGCAACAGGAGCTGGATTGGATCGCACCGCTCATTATTCAGATGCAAACCGAAGGCTTTGATCTGCTTGGACCACTGCCGGCCGATACGATGTTTCACGCCGCCGCCCGCGCAGGCTATGACGCTGCAATTGCCATGTATCACGATCAGGCCTTGATCCCGATCAAAACACTGGATTTCGACCGCGGCGTCAATGTGACGCTGGGCCTGCCTTTTATCCGCACCTCGCCTGATCATGGCACCGCCTTCGACATCGCCGGTCAAGGTATCGCCAATCCGACCAGCATGATCGAGGCCATAAAAATGGCCCACCGCATGGGACAATCATGAGCACCATCGACAATCTCCCGCCGCTCCGGCAAGTGATCACCGATCACGACCTGCAAGCACGCAAATCACTTGGTCAAAACTTTCTGCTCGACCTGAATTTGACCGCCAAAATTGCACGTCAGGCAGGGGATTTAACCGAATGTGACGTGCTGGAAATCGGCCCTGGCCCAGGCGGCTTGACCCGTGGATTGCTTTCCGAAGGGGCGCGCCGTGTGTTGGCCATCGAAAAAGACCGCCGATGCCTGCCCGCACTGGAGCAAATCGCACAGGCCTATCCCGATCGCCTCCAGATCATCGAAGGCGACGCGCTCGAGATCAACCCGCTGGCTCATCTCACACCGCCCATCCGCGTGGCTGCCAACCTGCCCTATAACATCGGCACCGAGCTGCTGGTCCGCTGGCTCACGCCGCCCGAATGGCCGCCTTTCTGGGAAAGCCTCACACTGATGTTCCAGCGCGAAGTCGCCGAACGCATCGTCGCACAGCCAGGCTCCAAAGCTTACGGACGCCTCGCACTGCTTGCACAATGGCGTGCTGACGCAAAAATCGTGGTCAACCTCCCTCCCGAGGCCTTTACACCACCACCCAAAGTCTCCAGCGCCGTTGTGCATCTCACAGCCCTGCCCAAGCCGCGCTTTCCCGCAGATGCCGCCATTTTGTCCCGCACAGTGGCCGCCGCCTTCAACCAACGCCGCAAAATGCTCCGCGCCGCCCTCAAAGGCACAGCACCAGATATGGAAGACCGCCTGATTGCTGCAGGCCTCAAACCCACAGATCGCGCTGAACAGGTACCGCTTGAGGGCTTCTGCGCACTGGCGCGTGAAATCGCCAAGACCTAAGCCCTATTTTCTCTAGCTTTAAATACTCCGGGGGAGCCTTGCCAAAGGCAAGGACGGGGGCTGGCCCCCTCTAACACCGGAATCGAAAAAGCCCCGCAATCTGCAGGGCTTTTCTCAACTATGACGCAAATTATTCCGCCGCTTCGGGCTGGTCGCCGCCGCCAGTTTTTGGGGCCTCGCCAATATCTTCCTTGGGCTTGGGCTTGCGACGGGGTGCACGGCGGGTTTTGGGCTTGCTTTCCGGTGTCTCAACCAGCGTGCTCGCTTCATCGTCCGCCTCTGCTGCAGGTTCGGCCGCTTGGGCTTTTTCGGGCTGCTGTGGGGCTGCTTCGGCCTGTTGAGCCGCTTCGCGTTCCTGGCGCTCGGTGCGCTCGCGGTCCCGCTCGGCCTGGCGCTCGCGATTGATGCGCTCTTGCTCTTCGCGCTTTGCGTCTGCTTCTTTTTGCGCCTCGGACAGCAAACGAAGATAATGTTCGGCGTGTTGCTGGAAATTTTCCATTGCAACGCGGTCATTACTCAGCTGCGCATCACGTGCCAACTGGTTATATTTTTCGATCACCTGACTTGGGGTGCCGCGCACTTTGCCTTCGGGGCCGGAGCTGTCGAAGACACGGTTGACGACATTGCCACCCTGATTGCTGCCGCTACGGTTGCGGTTCTTGTTGTTACGCGAACGCGATCTTTGAGGTTTCATAGAGGGTGTCAGCCTTTGATGCTGTTATCGTGTAGACCGCAGCGCGCAACGCGCATGGTGTCGGGTCGGGGTGATGTTGGGCATAATGCCGCGCGGGATGTCAAAACAATCTCCGCTGCAACATCCCTGTCATACCCTTTTCGCCCCTGTAGGGGCAAGAGAGAATGCGCCCATATCCGTTAAAATACGGCCTATGCGGGGTTTTGTGCGCATAGAACACGGTCCCGACCATCCAAATCCGGTAGAATCACCACATCGGCCCATCCCGCATCAGCAAAGATCGTGCGGACTGCCGGCCCCTGCTGCCAACCGATCTCGGCCAATACGCGCCCTTGGGCCGTCAGATACCCTTGGGCCTGTTGCGCCAACAGCCGGTAAACGCTCAGCCCGTCTGCGCCGTCGGTCAGCGCCATGGCAGGCTCGTGCAACGAAAGTTCGGGGGCGATATCATCCATCTCTTCGCGGGCCAGATACGGCGGGTTGCTGACGATCAGGTCATAACGACCCGCAACCGACGCAAACCAGTCGGATTGGATAATCTGCGCGCGTGACTGTACCCCGTGCAACACCGCATTGGCGCTGGCTTGCAAGCAGGCGTTCTCTGACAGGTCCACCCCTACGCCCTTTGCCTCGGCGCGCTCGGCCAGAAGCGTCACAAGGATACAGCCCGATCCGGTGCCCAAATCCAATACATGATCATACGGGGCCGCCAATGCAGCCTCGATCAGGCTTTCGGTTTCGGGGCGCGGGTCCAACACCTCGCGGCTGATCTTGAAACGGCGCCCATAAAACGCCCGTTCTCCGATCAGATGAGACACCGGCACGCGCACCGCCCGCAGCGAGATCAGGTGATCATAGCGTTCCGAGATTTCCGGTGCGATTTCTTCAGGGGCAATCAATGTGATCCGCGCCGCATCGACTTTTGCCGCATGGGCCAACAACAGCCGCGCATCGCGCGCGGGATCCGGCACACCAGCCGCACGCAGCTTTGCAGTGGCTGCGGCCATAGCCACAGCAGCCGTGGTCATTGCCCCATTTCGGCAAGCATCTTGGCTTGCGCGTCCGCGGTCAAAGCATCGACAATCTCGTCCAGATCGCCCTGCATGACCGCATCCAGCTTGTACAATGTCAGATTGATCCGGTGATCCGTCATGCGCCCTTGGGGGAAATTATAGGTTCTGATCCGCTCGGACCGGTCGCCACTGCCCACCTGAGACGCGCGGCTGTCAGAACGTTCGGTATCAATGCGCTGCCGTTCCGCATCATAAAGCCGCGTCTTGAGCACCTGCATCGCGATCTCGCGGTTGCGGTGTTGGGATTTCTCCGAAGATGTCACCACAATCCCTGTCGGAATATGGGTGATGCGCACGGCGGAATCGGTGGTGTTCACGTGCTGACCACCTGCCCCGCTGCTGCGGTAGGTATCAATGCGGATGTCTGTTGTGGCAATCTGGATGTCCACGTCTTCTGCTTCGGGCAGAACAGCCACAGTAGCAGCAGAGGTATGCACGCGGCCCTGGCTTTCCGTGCTGGGCACACGTTGCACACGGTGCACGCCGCTCTCGTATTTCAGACGGGCAAAAACGTTCTCGCCCTTTACATGGGCCACGACTTCTTTGATTCCGCCCAGTTCGGTTGTCTGTTCTTCGATAATATCAAGCGTCCAGCCCCGCGCTTCGGCATAGCGGTGGTACATGCGCAGCAAGTCTGCCCCGAACAGCGCCGCCTCATCGCCCCCCGTCCCGGGCCGGATTTCCAGCATCGCCGGGCGCGCATCAGCGGCGTCCTTTGGTAAAAGCGCCAATTGCAAAGAGGCTTCGGCAGCGGGCAAAGCGCGCTCGATCTCGGCAATTTCCTCACTGGCAAGCGCAGCCATATCAGGATCCTCCAGCATCTCGCGCGCGCCTGCAAGGTTCTCTTGCATGCTGCGGTACTGGGCGATTTCCTCCACCACGGGGCGAAGATCGCTATATTCTTTCGCCAGTTTGGCGATATCGCCCTCGCCCGAGGACATGGCCGCTTCGAGGTACTCAAAGCGGGCGGTGATCTGTGCAAGGCGGTCCATTGGTATCATATCCGAGGGAGTGACGGATCAATACGTTTTGGTCAAGAGGCTCGGTATGGTAAGATAGCAGAATGGAAAAGTTGATTTCAGTCCTCATTTTCACACCGGCCCTTGTTTTCGCCCAAACTCCTGAGGCCAAAACAAAAACCATCGACTGCTACTGCACCGATAGCACAGGTGGCCGCATGGAGCTGGGCGAATCGCTTTGCCTGAAAGTCGGCGGGCGCATGTTTACCGCCCAATGCCAGATGTCTTTGAACGTGCCGATGTGGCGTGAATTATTCGAAGGCTGCCTTAGCTCAGGCCTTGGGCTCGGGGGTGGCCGTCTTTACTCCGACACGCCGCAACAATCCGTCCAGCCGCTTGCCATTTACCCCCATATCTGAGCTGCCGAACCGCAGCCGTGCATAAAGTTTGACCTGCCCGCCGTCCCGCTCGATTGTCGTGTAATCGGGAAAGCCCATCACTTTGGATCGTGTGATATAGGTCAGCCGCCCTTCGCCCACACTGCCCGCGATCAATTGCGTGCGCGGCAGGTCCAGCGTGGCCTGATGCAGGTCGGACAACAGCCCCTTGGCATCGGGCACGACCCGCGCGGACCAGCCATTGCCATCCACGGTTTCAGCCGCGCCAATGGGGGTATGCCACTGCGCAGGGTCAGTCGGCGCAAGGCGTACGTATGCCGCAAACCCCACAATCGCCAATATCGCAATTCCAATCATTACTTTTTCCATCAACTAGCCGTTTCTGTCCAATGAAGGAGCGTTTATCTGTAGGCGACGCCGGGCAATATGCACAGCATCTCGTAAAGCAGATTCGCTGCCGTGAGCGCCGTGTTCCCGCTGGGATCATAGGGCGGTGAAACTTCGACCAGATCACAACCCGCGATGTTCAGCCCTTTGAGCCCTCGAATAAGCTGCAAGGCCTGCGGCGTCGTCAACCCACCGATCTCGGGCGTGCCCGTGCCCGGGGCATAGGCCGGATCAAGACTGTCGATATCGTAGGATATATAGGTCGGGACATCACCGATATCACGGCGGATTTCCCCCGCAAGCTGAGATAGGTTGCGCTGCCACAGTTCCTCTGCCGGCCATTGCTGGAAGCCCCAACCCACCGCTTCGGAAAAATCTGTGGCGGCATAGCCCGTGCCACGGATGCCGATCTGATAGGTCTTTTCGGGACGGATCAGCCCTTCTTCGTAGGCCCGACGGAAAACGGTGCCATGGGCCTCTTTTTCGCCGAACATCTCATCGTTGACGTCTGCATGAGCATCCACATGAACAAGCGCGACAGGTCCATGGCGTTTGGCCATTGCCCGCAAAATGGGCAATGTCATCGAATGATCCCCCCCCATCGCCACAGGCATGGCATCCGACATCAGGATTTGATCATAGCTTTCTTTAATGATCGCCAAACTCTTCTCCAAAGAGAACGTATTGATCGCCAGATCACCGATATCGGCGACCTGTAGACTGTCAAAGGGTGCCGCCCCCGTGGCGAGGTTATAGGGGCGCAACATCGCGCTTTCCGCGCGGATCTGTTTGGGCCCAAAGCGGGTGCCAGAGCGCCACGATGTCCCGATATCAAGCGGCACGCCAAGAACCGCAACATCGAGGCCTTTCAGATCATTAACCGCTGGCAACCGCATGAAGGTATTCGGCCCCGAAAAACGGGCCAGTTCGTTACCACCAATGGGTTGGTTTTTTTCACTCATTTACCTGCTCTCATCCGCGCGCCCAAAAGGCAGCATATTTCTGTGGCTACATGTGCCCCCGCAATTGCAGTAGCCCCTGTGGTGTCAAAAGGCGGAGAAACCTCGACGATATCCCCACCGCGAATATTGATGCCCGCCAGATCCCGCAGCATGGCTGCCGCCTGCCAACTGGCCAGACCGCCCCAAACGGGTGTCCCCGTTCCCGGCGCAAATGCGGGATCAAGCGCATCTATATCAAATGTGAGGTATGTGGGTTTATTCCCTAAGACTTTCCTAATTTTCTCAACGGCCGCCGTGGTCCCGCGTTCGTGCACTTCGCGCGCGTCAATCGTGGTGACGCCCATCGTGTCCTCGTTAAAGGTGCGAATACCCACCTGCACCGAGGTCGCAGGGTCCACATACCCCAGCTTGATCGCCTTATAAAACATGGTGCCATGGTCAATGCGCGTCATGTCATCATCTGCCCAAGTATCGCTATGGGCATCAAAGTGCAGCAGGCTCATGGGGCCATATTTTTCGGCGTAGGCTTTGAGGATCGGAAAACTGATGTAGTGATCCCCCCCGAGCGCCACACTGGCCGCGCCCGCGTCCAGAATACCATTTATATGTCGGGTCAACGCCGCAGGAAATTCGGACACATGCGCATAGTCGAACGCCAGATCACCGTAATCCGCGATGGCAAATTCGGACATCACATCAAAATCCCAGCCATAGGGCGGATCATAGGGCTGCAGCGCGCTGGCCTCGCGGATGGCACGAGGCCCAAGCCGGGTGCCGGTGCGGTTGGTCACCGCCTGATCGAACGGCACACCGGTAATGGCAATATCCACGCCAGTAAGGTCCTTGGTGTATTTGCGGCGCAAAAAGGACGTCGCCCCGCCAAACGCGTTCTCAAAGCTCTCGCCCTTTAGATCATCACGTGTAAACGCCTGATCTACTTGTGTTTTAGCGTCTTCTAGTCCCATTATTTTACCCCCGGTAACATCTGCTCGACGAGCTGTGCAAAAAAGGATGCACCCACAGGTGCGATATCATCATTGAAGTTGAATTTCGGGTGATGCAATCCCGCGCCCTCACCTGCGCTGAGAAACAAATAAGCCCCCGGACGTTCCTCAAGCATATAAGAGAAATCCTCCGAGCCCGCGAATTTGGGGAAATTGCCATCAACCTTGCTGTCGCCCACCACGCTGCGCGCGATATTGGCGGCAAATGCCGCCTGCTCCGGCGCGTTTACCGTAGCGGGATAGCCTTCTTCATAGTCCAGATCAGCCTGCACGCCATAGCTTGCCGCCTGCCCTGCAACTATCTCTTTCATGCGCTTCATAATCAGTGCTTTGGTCTCGATATCAAAGGTGCGCACGGTGCCGTTGATCATTGCGGTATCAGGCACGATATTGCTGGCAGTGCCAGTGTGGATTTGCGTGACCGAGATCACCTTTTCCTGCGCCGAATGGGTATTGCGACTGATAATTGTCTGGATTGCCTGAACCATGCCGCAGGCCGCGACAATCGGATCGGCGGTTTCATGCGGCATCGCCCCATGCCCGCCGCGCCCGTTGATTACGATGGTAAATGTATCCACCGCCGCCATAATCGGGCCAGCGGTTGTGTAGAACTCGCCCACTTCTCTGCCAGCCATGGGGAAGTTATGGATGCCGTAAACTTCGGCCACGTCGAAACGGTCCATAATACCTTCTTGGCACATGACCTGCGCGCCGCCGCCATCTTCTTCTGCGGGTTGGAAAATCAGCGCAACACGGCCTGCAAAATTGCGCGTCTCGGCAAGGTATTTCGCAGCGCCCAACAACATCGACGTATGCCCGTCGTGGCCACAGGCATGCATCACCCCCGGATGGGTCGAGGCATAATCAACGCCTGTCTCTTCTTCGATCGGCAGCGCATCGAAATCGGCCCGCAATCCTACTGTCCGCCCTTTGCCCGCCCCGTTTATGATCGCGACAATACCGCTTTGCGCGATGCCGGTATGTATTTCATCTACGCCGAACTCCTCTAGCCGCGCCTTGATAAACGCCGCCGTTTTGGGGCAATCAAAGCCAAGTTCGGGGATCGTATGCAGGTGCCGACGCCACACTGTCATATCATCGGCAAAATCTGCGATCCGGTTGATCACGGGCATGGGTGGACTCCTTAGTCTGGTTGTCCTTATTTGACACCACAGCGAGAGGACGTACAATGGCCCAAGACCTGATAAACGATGAAAATGCCGGCATCGAGCGCTTGCTTGAAATTATGCGCCGCCTGCGTGATCCCGACACCGGTTGCCCGTGGGACATCGAGCAGGATTTTGACACCATCGCCCCCTATACCATTGAGGAAGCTTATGAAGTAGCTGATGCCATTGCGCGCCGCGACTGGCCCGAGCTGGAGGGCGAGCTGGGTGATCTGTTGCTGCAATCGGTCTATCACACCGCCATGGGCGAGGAAGCGGGCCACTTCACGTTTCAATCAGTGGTTCGCAATATTTCCAACAAAATGGTCGCACGGCACCCGCATGTTTTTGGAGACGAGAGCCGCAAAAAATCCGCCGAACAGCAAACCGCCGATTGGGAAGCCATCAAGGCAACCGAGCGTGCAGGCAAAGCACAAAAAGGCGCGCTGGACGGTGTAGCCGTAGGCCTGCCCGCACTGCTGCGCGCATATAAGCTGCAAAAGCGCGCTGCCCGCGTTGGCTTTGACTGGCCTGACACGGGTGACGTGATTGCAAAAATCCAAGAGGAAGCCGCCGAGCTTGTCGAGGCACGCGATGAGCTGAGCGCCGAAGAACAGTTTGAGGAATTTGGCGATCTGATGTTTGTCATGGCCAATCTTGGCCGCCATCTGGGGATTGAACCCGAGGCTGCCCTACGCGCTGCCAATGCGAAATTCATTCGCCGCTTTGAAGGGGTCGAGGACCGGCTCCGCGCCCTCGGCAAAACCCCAAGCGACAGCGATTTGGCAGAAATGGACGCCCTATGGGACGCCGTCAAACGCGGCGAGAAAGCCGCCAAAACCTAGCGCAGCATCAACACTTCGGGCATTTTGGAAATCTCATCAAGGTCCTCCGCATAGCGCCCTTCAAGGATGCGGGTCTGGCGATTGGTAAACTCAGATACGCCGCGCGGCTCTGTGTCGTCGCGATGCTCCGCGATGATTTGCTGCCAATCGGTCCGCGCCAGTGTTTCCCCCCTTTGATAGCGCGCCTGAAGCTCGATCAGGGCAGCGTCTGTGGCCGAGTGGTTCATCCGGCGGGTAGGCTCACGCAGAGGCAAGCCGGCCAGATCAGGCACCAAAATTCCGGCCATATCAACGCTGCGCCCGCGCTGCGCGTAGTCAATCACCACCAATTCCTGCACCTTGAGGTGTTTCAGCACCAACCGCACCAGATCAGGCCAACCGCGGTCCATCCGCAGCATGTTCTGGCGACCTTTCTCGAAGGGCGGGGATAAATTGTCTTCGGCCCGTTTGCGGTAGGCCGAAATATAAAGCCCGATATAATCGCGCACCACCAAAACGGCACGCGCCACAGGCGCGCGCGCCGCCGCAGCCAGCGTTTGCATCCGCACCTCTGCCGCGGGGTAGAATTGGCCCGCTTGAAAATGGATCATCCGCCCCGGGATGTTTTCTTCGGACAGGATCATCCCGTGGCTATCAGGCGTGGCAAAGCGTTGCAGCTCTTTCGTGGCCATGGGTAAAAAGTCGCTTTCCCATTTATCCAGATTGCGTGGGTGCGGCAGTCGCAGCCTAAGCTTTCCCTGCGGAATATCATCGCGCCCCGGATAGGCCAGATCATAACCCGCCTGCTCGATCAGATCACGATTTTCGGCCAGCATCATCTGAAAGGACGACGTTCCTGTCCGGTGGGCACCCAAATGCACATAAAGAGGTTTGCCATGTATCATCCGACATGACTTAACGGTTGAGCGCCCCCATACGCAAGCCATGCTGAGCGCTGGACAAGCTCGGCGCGGCTTGCAAGGGTGCGCAGATGAACTCATCTCGGGATAACTCTATGCAACCGCGCAAAATAATCATTGATACCGACCCAGGCCAGGACGACGCTGTCGCGATCCTGCTTGCTCTGGCCAGCCCCGAAGACATCGAGGTCCTAGGTCTCACTTGTGTCGCCGGTAACGTGCCGCTGCCACTCACCACTCGCAATGCACGCATCGTGAGTGAGCTCGCAGGCCGTCCTGATATGGCCATCTATGCTGGCTGTGACCGCCCGCTGGGCCGCGATTTGGTCACGGCCGAGCATGTTCATGGCAAAACCGGTCTGGACGGGCCAACCCTGCCGGAACCCACCATGCCCTTACAGGACGGCCATGCGGTTGATTTTATCATCGACGAATTGCGCAAGCATCCTGCAGGATCGGTCACGCTTTGCCCGCTGGGGCCGCTTACCAATATTGCGACCGCCCTGCAAAAAGCGCCAGATATTGCCGAACGTATCGCTGAGATTGTGCTGATGGGTGGCGGGTATTTCGAGGGTGGAAACATCACGCCAACGGCAGAGTTCAACATTTACGTCGACCCCGAAGCTGCTGATATTGTTTTTAAATGCGGCGCGCCTATTGTTGTTATGCCCCTTGATGTGACACATAAGGCGCTGGTCACAAAACCGCGCAATGATGCCTTCCGCGCGCTGGGCACAACAGCAGGTGTTGCTGTGGCGCAAATGACCGATTTCTTCGAACGCTTTGACAAAGAAAAATACGGATCCACCGGCGCACCGCTCCATGATCCCTGTGTGACGGCCTACCTGATCCAGCCCGATCTGTTCACCGGTCGCCATATCAATGTCGAAATCGAAACCTCCTCCGAGCTGACCATGGGCATGACCGTTGCCGACTGGTGGCGCGTGACAGACCGTGCGCCCAACGCCACCTTCATGGGGGATATTGACGCAGACGGATTTTTTGCTCTGCTGACTGAGCGGCTGGCCCGCCTGTGAGCGCGGTTCTCACCCTTGGCGGTCCGGACCATCTGGACCGCCTCATGCCGCTGGTTGCCGCTTTTCACGAAGAAGCAGGCATCAAGTCGACGCAAGAACAACGCCATGCAGGGATTGCACCGCTGCTTGATGGTGTTCCCCATGGCTGCGCCTATTTGATCGGCCCGCCACGTGCCCCCATTGGCTATATCGTGATCACCTTTGGCTGGTCGGTTGAGTTCGGCGGCCTGGATGGCATCATCGACGAGCTTTATATCCGCCCCGGCGTGCGGGGCCGCGGCATCGCATCAGAGGCTTTGATTGCCTTGCCACGCGCATTGGCAGGCGGCGGGCTACGCGCGATCCACCTAGAAGTGGATAAAACCAACGCCAAAGCATTGAAACTTTATCAACGCGCTGGGTTTGCGACGCGCGACAACTATCTGTTCATGTCCAAACGTTTATAGTCAGGACCGCCATGCACATCCCCTTTGACAATAGTTATGCTGCCCTGCCCGGGGCATTCTATACGCGTCAGAAACCCACTCCAACAAAATCCCCCAAGATGTTATGTTTTAACGAGGGTTTATCAAAGGATCTGGGAATTTCGGATGCCTCCGAAGCGGAAGCTCTAGCTGTGTTTAGCGGTAATGAGATACCCCCAAACGCAGCATCATTGGCGCAATTATATGCAGGGCATCAATTCGGGAACTACAGCCCCCAATTGGGTGACGGACGTGCAATCCTTTTAGGGGAAGTTATTGATAGCAATAACTTACGGAGAGATATTCAACTGAAAGGTTCGGGTCGCACCCCCTATTCGCGCGGTGGTGATGGGCGTGCGTGGTTAGGTCCTGTGCTGCGTGAATACGTCGTATCCGAAGCAATGCATGCGCTGGGCATCCCGACGACACGGGCCTTGGCTGCTGCAAGCACGGGCGAAGATATCATGCGCGAACAAGGGCTTCTGCCCGGTGCTGTGCTAACCCGCGTTGCCTCCAGCCACTTGCGGGTGGGGACATTTCAGGTGTTCGCCCATCGCGGCCAAGTGGAAGAGCTAAAAACCCTCACGGATTATGCCATCGCCCGTCATTACCCCGATGCCCAAGGCCCCATGGGGCTGCTGGAAGCCGTCTGCACGCGTCAGGCCGAACTGATCGCAGCATGGATGTCCGTCGGGTTTATTCACGGCGTTATGAATACCGATAATTGTTCCATTGCAGGCGAAACGATCGACTATGGCCCCTGTGCATTTATGGACGATTTCCACATGGGGCGTGTGTTTTCCTCCATTGATCAGCAAGGGCGCTATGCCTTTGGTAACCAGCCAAATATTGCGATTTGGAACATGGCGCAGTTTGCCACTGCTTTGCTGCAACTCGCCGAGAATAAAGACGCAATGCTCGAAGAGGCAACCGCGATCATTCATGCGATGCCCGAACAGATCGAGGCGGCATGGCTTAGACGGTTTGCGGCCAAAATCGGGATTTCGCACCCAAAGGCAGAAGATACCGCATTGGCACAGGACCTATTGGATCTGATGCAAAAAAGCGGGGCCGACTTTACCAACAGCTTCAGAGCCTTGAGCGGCGATGCGGCACGGGACCAATTCACCGACCGCGATGCATTTGATGCATGGGCTGTGCGGCACAAGGCCCGCATCGCCCATGAGCCGACCCCCACAGCGACAATGGATGCCGCAAACCCTGCGGTGATCCCTCGCAATCATCGCATAGAACAGATGATTGCCGCTGCCGTGGCCGGTGACATGGCGCCATTTGCCCGGTTGATGACGGCCTGCGCCACCCCTTACCAGCTTGAGGATACAGCGCTTGCAAAGCCTCCGTCGCCCGAAGAAATCGTGCCTGCAACATTTTGCGGCACCTGACCGCTTATTCAGGTCGTTCTTACGTGGTTCTATCGCCAATGCAGCCAACACGCCGCATTTTCCCCCAAGCATTTGGAACCATGCTATGCAACACTGGGTTGGAATTAATGAATAGCAGGAGAGTCAAAACATGAGCCTTATGAAAGCACTGGCAAAAGTTGCCATCGGTGTCGCAGTCGCAAAAGGGGCCAGCGCCATGATGAAGGGCGGCCAAAGCGACGGCACAGCCCAAGCAGGCGGCTTGGGCGGGCTGCTTGGCGGTCTGACAGGTGGCGACACATCTGGTGGCGGTCTTGGCGGTATGCTTGGCGGTTTGACCGGCGGCAGCGCCGGCGGCGGTGGGCTGCAGGACATGCTTGGCGGGATGCTAGGCGGTGGGTCCACCGAGGGCGGCGTATCAACCGGCGGTTTGGGTGGTATGCTCGAAAGTCTTGGCGGCACACAGGGCGCTGGCGGCGGTCTAGGTGGATTGCTGGGCGGTATGGCCGGTGCTGCGGGTGCTGGCGGATTACTCGGCGGTTTGGCCGGTAAAATGCAAAGCGCCCCTGCCGAAAATGACCAGAGCTTTGGCGCGGTGTTGAACTCTCAATTCGACCAGACACCCGAACCCGCGATTGAACCCTCACAGGATCAGGAAGCGGCCGCAGGTCTGATGTTGGCTGCCATGATCCAAGCAGCTAAATCCGATGGTACTTTTGATGATGCGGAAAAGGAAAAGCTGCTCAGCCATCTGGGCGATGTGGACGCTGAAGAAGCCGCCTTTGTTCAGGCACAGATGCAAGCCCCCATCGACATTGACGGTCTGGTTGCCAACACACCTGCCGGTTTGGGCCAACAGGTTTACGCCATGAGCGTAATGGCGATCGATCTGGATACTGGCGATGAGGCGCAATATCTGCACAAGCTGGCAACCGCTTATGGTATGGAGCCTGCGCAGGTAAACGCAATCCACGAACAAATGGGCGTGCCATCGCTTTATACCTGAGACGGTTAACTGCTTTTAAACAGAAAAGGCGCCCCGCATCAGGGCGCCTTTTTTGCGTTTCTCTATTCGGTGCGCAATCTAGGCTGCGCCACGGGCAGAGCCGCCACCGCCGCCGCCACGCCGGCGTCCGCCACCGCCCGCAGGTTTGCCCGTACCAGATGGCTTGCCACCGCCCCCTTGTGAGCGTCTGCCACCACCACCACCACCGCCGCGACCACGGCCGCCGCGTCCTTGCTGTTTCGGCTTGGCGGGGATTTCATGGCTTTCCCACACACGGCCAGAAGCCACAGGGATACGAATGCCCATGACCTTCTGGATGTCGATCAGTTCAGCCATCTCGTCGGGTGCGCAGAACGCAATCGCTGCCCCGTCCTTGCCCGCGCGTGCCGTGCGGCCGATGCGGTGCACATAGTTGTCCGGCACATTCGGCAGCTCATAGTTATAGACGTGCTTTACGTCAGGGATGTCCAATCCGCGCGCCGCAACATCCGTCGCGACCAGCACGGTGATGTCGCCCTTTTTGAACCCCTCGATCGCGCGATCCCGCTGCCCTTGGGATTTATTGCCGTGGATCGAAGCCGCATCGAAACCCGCCTTAACGAGATCTTTCATCAGCTTTTCACAACCGTGTTTCGTGCGGCCAAACACCAATGCACGCTCACCTTTGTGATTTTCCAACAGCTCGATCAGCAGGTTTTTCTTTTCCGCTTTTGCGATAAAGTGCACTTCTTGTGTGACCTTGTCAGCTGCCTTGCCCGGAGGCGAGACTTCGATGCGGATAGGGCTTTGCAGATAGCTGTTGGCAATCTCGTTCATCAGCTTCGGCATCGTCGCCGAGAACAGAAATGTCTGACGCCCCTTGGGGAGCACTTGCGAGATTTTGCGCAAGTCATGGATAAAGCCCATATCGAGCATCTGATCCGCTTCATCCAGAACAAGGAACTGCGCCTCGTCCAGACGCACAGCGCGGCGGTCCATCAGGTCAAGCAGACGGCCCGGCGTCGCCACCAGAATATCAACGCCCGGATGCAGGCGCTTGATCTGGGTATTGATGTTCTGACCGCCCACAACCATGGCCACCTTGATCGCGGTGCCCTCGGCAAAACCGCGCAGGTTGACGCTGATCTGGGTGGCAAGTTCGCGGGTTGGTGCCAGCACAAGACCGCGCACGGATTTAGGGTTGGGGCGTCCTTCAAGCTCAAGCATCCGGGCAATCAGCGGAATACCAAATGCGGCGGTCTTGCCGGTGCCTGTCTGTGCAAGGCCCATCACATCGCGGCCGTTCAGCCCGTGCGGGATTGCCTGTTTCTGAATCGGAGTTGGATCCTTCAGACCCATCGCTGCCAGGCGCGTAACCAACGCCTTTGGCAGGTCCATCATGTCGAAATCGCTCATCTATATCTCATCTTCCGCGCAACAGGGGTTGCCCGCGCGCTTATCATCAGGGTGCGCAATGCCCGTCGCGAGAGAGGGCCAACTGCCCTGCCCTCGTCGGCATGCGTCTGCCCCACGCGTGATTTTGGGAACAACGGGGCGGCCTTGCATTGCGGATCACATCCGCAGCCTGCTCACGCGGCAGAAGCCTCGCCCTGCACATCACATGGGCCTTTGCCGCAGACATGTCAACGGCTGAGTGCCCATCGCATTCCCTTGCGCGGACATGTGCCGCGATGGCATCCCCTTGCACTGGCAGCAGCAAAAGCGCATCACTCTCGGAAACGACCGCAAGGATGCAAATAATGGAAAATTTCCGCGGCGCTGTCTTGATGGTGATTGCCATGCTCGGGTTTGCGATCGAGGACAGCTTTATCAAATTGATCGGCGATGCGATGCCCATCGGGCAGATCCTGATCATGCTTGGCTTGGGCGGTGCTTTTGTTTTTGCAATTATTGTGCGCCTGCAAGGTCATGCATTGGTTGCGCGTTCGATGTTGACAGCACCTGTGCTTGTCCGCGGCATCGGCGAGATGTTCGGGACAGTTTGTTTTGTCTCGGCGATCATCTACACACCACTTTCAACCGCATCCGCTATCCTGCAGGCCATGCCACTGGTTGTCACGCTTGGGGCCGCGCTGTTTCTGGGCGAGCCTGTCGGCTGGCGGCGCTGGGGGGCGGTAATCGTCGGATTTCTCGGCGTATTGCTCATCGTGCGCCCCGGCAGCGACAGCTTTACCCCTTTGTCACTTCTGGCGCTGGGTGCCGTGATCGGACTTGCCACCCGTGATGTCGCCACCCGCAAAATACCTAAAACCCTTTCAACTATGCAATTGAGCTACCTTGGTTTTCTCGCCCTTTTGCCTGCGGGCACTATGCTTATGGTGTTGACCGGCACGCCTGCCGTGACACTTGATCTGCGGGTCAGCCTGTTGATCATCGCCTCGATTGCCACAGCCGCATTTGCCTATTACGCTATTGTCGCGGCAATGCGGGTGGGTGAAATCAGCTTTGTCAGCCCGTTTCGCTATACCCGCCTTGTCTTTGCCCTGATCATCGGCACCGTGTTCTTCGCCGAACGCCCCGATCTTTTGACCCTGATCGGCGCGGCAATTATCGTCGCCTCGGGCGTGTATACCGTACTGCGCGAGCGTAAACTTCGCCTTAAACGCCCTCTTGTGCCTTCCAAAGTCTGAGCCCGCTCTGTAAGAAAGAGCCATCTTTAATCTACCCCAAGGAACATCTAATGAGCACCATCATCGATATCCATGCCCGTGAAATCCTAGATAGTCGCGGCAACCCGACGGTCGAAGTGGATGTTATCCTCGAAGACGGCACAATGGGCCGCGCCGCAGTCCCGTCAGGTGCCTCGACAGGTGCCCATGAGGCAGTCGAAAAACGCGACGGCGACAAAGCCCGCTATAAAGGCAAAGGCGTGCTGGAGGCCTGTGCCAACGTGAACGGCGAGATCGCCGAGGCGCTGGTTGGCATGGATGTGACCGAACAGGTCGACCTCGACATGGCTATGATCGAACTGGACGGCACCCCGAACAAGGCACGTCTGGGCGCAAACGCGATCCTTGGCGTTTCGCTGGCCTGTGCCAAAGCCGGTGCTGATTTCTGCACACAGCCGCTTTATCGCTATGTTGGCGGCACCTCGGCACGGGTGTTGCCCGTCCCGATGATGAACATCATCAATGGCGGTGAGCACGCCGATAACCCTATCGACATTCAGGAATTCATGATCATGCCCGTCGCGGCGGAAAACATCCGCGAAGCCGTGCGTATGGGTGCCGAAGTATTCCATACCCTTAAGGGTGAACTGTCGGCCGCTGGTCTGGCCACCGGTGTGGGCGATGAGGGCGGATTTGCCCCCAATATCGGATCAACTCGGGATGCGCTTGATTTCATTATGAAATCCATCGAAAAAGCCGGATACAAGCCTGGTGAGGAAATGTATCTTGCCCTCGATTGCGCCGCCTCAGAATACTACAAGGACGGCACCTATGTCCTTGATGGTGAAGGAAGAATGCTTTCCTCATCCGAAAACGTAGACTACCTGACCGGGCTGGTAAATGATTACCCCATCATCAGCATCGAAGACGGTATGCACGAAGATGATTGGGACGGCTGGATCGCGCTGAACGAGGCCTTGGGGGACCGTGTACAGCTTGTCGGTGACGACCTGTTTGTGACAAACCCTGCCCGTCTGGCCGACGGCATCTCCCGCAAGGCCGCGAACTCGATGCTGGTAAAAGTGAACCAAATCGGTAGCTTGACGGAAACACTTAAAGCAGTTGAAATGGCGCACCGCGCGGGTTTCACCAATGTGATGTCCCACCGCTCGGGCGAGACAGAGGATGCGACGATTGCAGACCTCGCCGTGGCGACCAACTGTGGCCAGATCAAAACCGGCAGCCTTGCGCGGTCTGACAGGCTGGCGAAATACAACCAGCTGATCCGCATCGAAGAAGCGCTGGGTGCCACAGCCGAATACGCAGGCCGCAGCATTCTCAAGTAAGCAGGCCTGCTCAAAGACACGCACAGCGGCGACAAAATTCGCACGCCGCTGTGCACCCCTATTTCATTAAATATTAAAAGGTTACAGAATGACCCTCATCCGCCAAGCGGTTTCAGACGCTGATATTGCCGTGGTCGCGCAGATGGGCTGGGATTACCGCGCCCATGTCGCCTCCATCTCGCCGGTTGAAGCCGAGTTGATGGAAACATTCTACCCCATTCCGAAATACACCAAGCTGATGGATACGCTCGCCACAGCACATGCCCGTCCCCGCGGCATTATTCTGCTGGCTGAAATTGACGGTACTCCGGTCGGCTGCGCCATGACGCACGCACTGGATGAGACAACAGCCGAAATCAAGCGCCTGTATGTCACCGATGCCGCCCGCGGCCATGGGGTTGCCGCCAAGCTGATCCACGCGTTGATGGACCAGGCCCGCAAAGACGGCTATACACGTGTCGTGCTTGATACGTCCAAAAACCTCACACCGGCCCGCGCCCTCTATGCCAAGCTAGGCTTTGTCGAACGTGGACCCTATCAGGATATTCCTGACACGGCCTTGCCGCACCTCGTCTTTTTCGAGGCCGCTTTATGACCCGAAAACGCACTATTGGCCTTGCTGCGATTGCGTTACTGACCGCTTTCGCCCTGATCGACATAGTCACCCACCGCGATCCGGTTTTCCCTGCCACTGTGATCGGTGTTGTCGAGGAACAGCGTTCAAACGGCGCGGATCATTGGTTTCTGGATATCGCGCTCCCCGAGGACGAGACCTTTCGTATAAAATACTACAGCCTGCGTCCCAACCGGACCCTGGGTGAACGTGTTTGCGTGCAAAAAAGCAAACGTGGTCTGTTCGGCACGTCCTATCAGGTTACAGCACAGATCAACTGTTAAGTTACGGCAGGCTCACGATGCCGCCGCCGACTGCGGCCCGCACGCCTGTGGTGCCCGCACAGCTGGTAGGCAAACCGCGCGCGACCCGCACCGCAAGATAGGCAAATGCCTGCGCCTCAAGCATATCACCATCCAGACCGACCTCTTCGATGGCAGCGACTTCGCAATCCAGCGACACACGTAGCATTTCCATCAACACAGGGTTTTGCCGACCGCCTCCCGTGACCAGCACGCGGGATGGCGGACGCGGGCAATGCTGCATTGCTTCGGCAACACCAGCGGCACACATAGCAGTCAGCGTGGCCGCCGCATCGGCATCCGGCAGTTCTTCGACCAAAGCCACCATTTCGGCGAAATCGTTTCTATCCAGCGACTTGGGCGGCATTTTCGCAAAATACGGCTCTGCCAGAAACAGCTCAAGCGCGCCGGTCTCAACCGTACCACGCCGTGCAACAGCACCGTCGCGGTCATAGGGTTGGCCCAGCCGTGTTTGCATCAGATCGTTCAGCGGTGCATTTGCGGGGCCTGTATCAAATGCCAATAACGCCCCTTCAATCTGCGGCTCGGCCACCTGTGGGTCCACCCATGTCAGATTTCCGACCCCGCCAAGATTGAGAAAGGCAACAGGTTCCTGTGCGCCGATAAATTGCGCGCAGGCGTGGTGAAAGAACGGCGCCAAAGGCGCGCCCTCGCCGCCCATCTGCACATCCGCGCTGCGAAAATCCCAAACCACCGGCACGCCCAACTCACGGGCAAGCATCGCCCCGTCGCCGACCTGCAAGGTGCCTTGCGCGCGCGGCGCGTGGGAAAGGGTCTGCCCGTGAAAGCCGATCAGATCGACATCGGTAAACTCTGACAGCACCGCCAGATGCGCATGCTCAACGACCTGTGCGGCGGTGTCGACCTCTGTGCCGGACCATTTGCCAAAGCCTGCGGCGATTGCAGCGCGTTCCTCCGCATCATAGCTGCGGTAGGCGCTGCGGCCAAAGCCTGCGATCTGTCGCCCGTCCGTCCGCAACACCGCAACATCCACGCCGTCCAGCGATGTGCCCGACATTGCGCCTGCTGCGGTCACGACACCTGTCTTTGCGATGGAATTCATAACTGCGCCCCGCCCATATTCTTGCCTTTTCCTTTGGCTTTGCCCGCCCTATAGATGCCCTGCAATCAAACCCGAGGGCAAGAGCCATGACATACCATCCGAAATCCGAATTTGTCGCCGTAATGATCGAACGGGGCTTCCTTGCCGATTGCACCGATTATCAAGGTTTGGATGAGGCGCTGCTCAAAGGCGCACAGCCTGCGTATATAGGGTATGACGCCACAGCAAAATCGCTGCACGTGGGGCATTTGCTGAATATTATGATGCTGCGCTGGTTGCAGAAGTCCGGCAACAAACCGATTACCCTGATGGGCGGCGGCACCACCAAAGTGGGCGATCCCAGCTTTCGCGCGGATGAGCGCCCCTTGCTGTCACCTGAAATGATCAATGAAAACATTGAAGGTATGCAAAAGGTATTTGCGAAATACCTGAACTATGGCGACGGCCCGTCTGATGCCATCATGCTCAACAATGCCGAGTGGTTGGACAATCTCAACTACCTCGAATTCCTGCGCGACATCGGCCGCCATTTCAGCATCAACCGGATGTTGTCATTCGAATCCGTGAAATCCCGTCTGGACCGCGAGCAAAGCCTCAGCTTTCTCGAGTTCAACTATATGATCCTTCAGGCCTATGATTTCATGGAGCTTAACCGTCGCTATGGCTGTATCCTGCAGATGGGCGGCAGCGATCAATGGGGCAATATCGTCAACGGGATCGACCTGACGCGGCGTGTGATCGATAACGAAGTCTACGGCCTGACCTCGCCTCTGCTGACCACTTCGGACGGCAAGAAGATGGGCAAATCCCAAGGCGGCGCGATCTGGCTGAATGGTGACATGCTGTCGCCTTACGAGTTCTGGCAGTTCTGGCGCAACACCACGGATGCGGATGTGGGTCGCTTCCTCAAGCTGTATACCGAGCTGCCCGTGGATGAATGTGACCGCCTCGGCGCGCTGCAAGGGTCCGAGATTAACGAGGCGAAAATCCGTCTAGCCAATGAAGTTACCGCACTGCTGCACGGTCCCGATGCAGCCGCAGCTGCCGAAGCCACAGCCCGCGAAGTCTTTGAAAAAGGCGGCGTTGGGGATGACCTGCCCACGCTCACGCTCTCGGCTGCGGATATTGGCGATGGCATTTCGATCGTGCAACTCATCGTTAAATCCGGTCTTGCCGGCTCAGGCAAAGAGGCCAAGCGCCTCATTTCCGAGAATGGCGCACGGTTGAATGATGAACCGCTCAGCGATGCGGGCATGATGATTGATGCAGCGGCTCTTGCTGCGCCGATCAAATTGTCGGCGGGCAAGAAACGACACGCTTTGGTGCAATTGGGCTAAGACTTGGGGCGGCATTAAGCCGCCCTTAACCAAGCCAAGGCGATGCTGAGCATATGTTTGATGCCAGCCCCTCGTCCAAATCACACGCCTTGATGCAAGACCACAGCTTTGCCGCGGCATTGCGTCTTTGTGGTCAAACCCCTGTGACCTTGCCCTCGGGCCTTGTGCTGTTGCGCCGCCGCATTGCCGGTGCGCCGTTGCTGATGCTACCGCGGGCAAAGCCCCCCGCCGATCTGGACGTGCAGCTTTCACAGGCTGGGCTGCACCGCCTGCCTTTGATCCTATCGCCAGAACACCCTTGTAAAATTTCCCAAAGCCTACGCCTGATGGCACCGCGCAGCTTGTTTGATGTTGATTTGAGCAGCCCCAAATCCGAACGCCGCGCACGGCTGCATCAAAACTGGCGTCACCAGCTCAAACAGGCCGAAAACGGCCCGCTGCGCGTGCTGCACCGCCCGCTTGAGCCGCTGCATCCGCTGCTCACCCTTGCGGCCACCCATGCGCGCAAGCACCGCTATGCCACATGGCCCACAGCACTATCCGCCGCCTTTGCCCGCGCAGCGCCTGAGAAAACGCATCTGTTCACCGCGCTCCTGCGGGGGCATCCTGTGGCCTATATGTTGTTTTTAACCCATGGGGACCGCGCGACCTATCATATAGCATACAACACCGATGCGGGACGCACTGAGCGTGCGCATAACCTGCTGATGTGGGAGGCGATGAACGTGCTGGCGGCACGCGGCATCACGCGGTTGGACCTTGGGCCAGAAACAACGCCAGAAATTGACCGCTTCAAACGCCGCGCTGGTGCGATTGCGCAGCCCACAGGCGGCACATGGATCAGATGGACGCCGCTGGCACGACGCCGTGCCTAGCTACCGGCTTTTTCTTCCAGCATCAGCCATTCTTCTTCGGCCTCGGCCAGCTTTTCATGGCGCTGCACCAGCGCATCGCTGGCTTTCTGGAACTTTGCAGGTTGTTCAGTGAACAAGGCCGGATCGCCCAACAGCTCTTCGAGCTTGGCAATCTCTGCGCCCAAACGCTCGATCTCGGCGGGCAGCGCCTCAAGCCTGTGTTTTTCGGTAAAGCTCAGGCCTTCGCTTTTCTGCGTTTTCGCTTGGGCTTTGGGTGTAGAGCCTTTGGCCTTTACAACGCTCTCAGAGAAATCTTCCATCCCGCGCTGTGCAATATAATCGCTCCAGCCGCCAGCATAGACCGTGGCTTTGCCGTCGCCTTCCATGGCGATGGTCGTGGCTGCAACGCGGTCAAGGAAGTCACGGTCGTGGCTAACCAGAATAACCGTGCCGTCATAGCTGCCCAGCAGTTCCTGCATCAGATCAAGAGTTTCGACATCCAGATCGTTTGTCGGTTCATCGAGCACCAGCAGGTTGCTTTCGCGTGCCATGAGTTTGGCCAGCAATAGACGCGCGCGTTCCCCGCCAGACAGGCTGCGCACGGGGGCGCGGGCCTGTGCCTCGTCAAACAGGAATTCTTTGAGGTAGCCGACAACGTGTTTGGGGTTGCCCCGCACCAAAATCTGGTCGGCCTTGCCACTCACCCGCATTTCAGGATCGCCTGTCAGGCTGTCCCATAGGGTCATATCGCCGTCCAACTGCGCGCGCGCCTGATCGAACAACGCCAGCGCCAGATTCGTGCCAAGCTTGACCTCACCACTGTCGGGCTGTTCTTTGCCGATCAGCATGTTCAGCAGCGTGGTTTTACCCACACCGTTTGGCCCCACCAGTGCGATTCTGTCACCGCGGTTCACCGTCAGGGAAAAGTCGCGCAGGATAACCTTATCGCCAAAACCTTTGGAGATGTTGATTGCTTCCATGACCTTGCGGCCGGATTTCGGTCCAGCCTCCAACGCCATCGCAGCAGTGCCTTGGCGTTTGATCTGGCTGCTGCGTTCGGCCCGCAGCTCTTGCAGGGCGCGCACGCGGCCCTGGTTGCGCTTGCGCCGCGCAGAAATGCCTTCAACCGCCCACCGCGCTTCTGACTTGATCTTGCGGTTCAGCTTGTGGCGCTGCATGTCCTCTTCTTCCCAGACTTGATCACGCCATGCCTCAAATCCCTGAAAGCCGATTTCCTGACGGCGCACAGCACCACGGTCAATCCACAGGGTGGCACGGGTCAGCGCATTCAAGAACGCGCGGTCGTGGGAGATAATCAGATAGGCCGCACGGGTCGATTTCAGCTCATTCTCGAGCCAAGCAATCGCTTCGATATCAAGGTGGTTGGTAGGTTCGTCCAACAACATCAGCTCGGGCTCCAGCGCCATCAAGCGCGCCAATGCCGCGCGCCGCCGTTCTCCGCCCGATGCTGTGGCCACAGGTCGGTCAGGGTCGAATTTGAGCCCCTCGCCTGCCCGCTCGACCTTATAAAGCTCACCGGGTTCCAACCCATGCGACGCAAATTCGCCCAAGGTCTCGAAACCCGTCAGATCGGGGTCTTGCTCCATATAACCGACGCTGACGCCGGGGCCTGCGGTGATGACGCCGCTATCGGCCTCTATCGACCCGGCCATGACTTTCATCAGGGTCGACTTGCCCGAACCGTTGCGGCCCACAAGGGCCAGACGGTCATGCGGCTGAATCACCAGCGACAAGTCATCAAATACAGGATCGCCGCCAAATGTGAGGGCGATTTCGGAGAGCTGGAGAAGGGGTGCGCGTGCCATACCTGTCGCCTACTGCGGACAGCCCGTCACGTCAATCAGACAAGTGCGCGGAGCAGCCTTTTACGCGCCGGCGGAATCGCGTCGATCTCGACGGCGGTGAACACATGCAGTGTGCCCAGATCGCGATCAATGACCGCATGATCGCTCACCCAGCCGCCCATCATCAGATAGGTCCGCAACAACGGCGGCATAGCAGCTGTCGCGCGCGCCAGATCGGGTGCGGATTGCAAAGTCATAGCATAGGGATAGACCTCGACGGCCTTTTGCTGTGCCCGCCATTGCGCAGGTGCCAGATGCCGCGCCTTGAGCAGAGCAAAGGCATCCTGATAGGGTGCCGGGTCCGTTCCCTGGAACGAGGCGCAGCCAAACAGCAGCTTTACCCCCGTCTGGTCCACATGCGCGGTCAGCGCCGCCCATGCGAGCCGCAAAATATCGGGGTCGTAATATTCGGGATGGACGCAAAAACGCCCCAGCTCCAGCAACAGCCCTCCGAAATTTTCAAGCGCGCGGATATCGTAATATTGCGAGGCATAGGAGTTCGAAAGCTGCGAGGGTTCTAATACCGACATTCGAAAGGCGGCAACGATCTGATCTGTTGTACCATCACAAACGACAACCTGTTGCGCGGTCGTATCAAAGCGATCTTCGGCCCCGCCTGCTATCCCAAAGCATTGCATACGCAGCGCCAGAACCGCCTGCATATCCATATCCCCGCCCACCAAACGGGCAGAGTATTTTCCTTTTTTCAGGGGAGTCATCTGCGCAACGTCACGCCCATTGCGCGACACTGCCAGACAATCAGCTACCAATGACCGATGCGGGGTTGAACCGGCCGATACCGCTCAACAACTGACGCAGGATGCTCTTATCCCTGACGCCCGCTGTGGTCACACGGCGGGTCAATGGCACAACCTGCCCCCGTTCCAACCCAAAGCTTTCGATATTGGTGACAACGCCTTCCGAACTAAAGCTGATGGCCAGAACCGTCCGTTCGATTTCTTTGGGCGCAAAAGCCCCAAGCGTGCGACGACGGCTGCGCACATAGTAAAATCCGCTATCATTCGCCACACCAGCCGTAGAGGGCGCGCCAATGCTTTCGGCTACAGTTTCGCGGGTGTCTACACCGATTGTGATCTGCTCAAGATCTTCGGCGGGCGGGATATAGCCATGATTCTTGAATTGGGGTGTGCAAGCCCCCAGTGCGACAGCAAATCCCGTTGCAAGCAGCACATGGCGCATCGCGCCTTTAGTGTTTGAGATACCCATGGTACGACTGCCCCTTGCCCTTAACTAGTCCGGCTTTTATCCCGCTTACACCAAATACCTCCCATGGTTCAAGAAACGAAAGCAGATGCGCATGTCACCTACTCCTCCTAATGCGACCGCCTTGCGTGTTGCAGCCCTGTCCCAGTCAACGCCGACAGCGTTTTCGCTCATTCCAGACGCGGCCGAGTTCGCGGCGCTGGTCGATGCCTTAGGTCTGGTTGGGCTGCGCAAGCTACGTTTTGAAGGCACTGTGCGCCCGCTTGGCACCGCGGATTGGCAGCTAAAGGGCAAACTGGGCGCGACTGTCGTGCAATCATGTGTCGTCACGCTTGAACCGGTCACAACTCGTATTGAGGCCAATGTGCTGCGCGTCTTTTTGAGGGACTATCAGGACGTGGATGAAGCCGAGGTAGAGATGCCCGAGGACGAGAACGCCGAACCATTGGGCGTCTGGATCGACCTTGAGGCAATCATGGAAGAAGAGCTGGCACTTGCACTGCCGGCCTACCCCCGCTGCGATGACAGCCCCGAACCCACAACCCTGCGCGTCACCGAACCGGGTAAAACCCCGATGACCGACGAACAGGCCCGCCCCTTTGCCGGTTTGGCCGCACTCAAAGCCGAACTTGAGGATAAAGATAAAGAATAATCCTCGCTAATCCCCCTTTATTGCAGGCCCGACTGGCAAAAACCGGCTTGCAGTAACGCAATTTCGCAGTATTTTGCGACGAAACCCCGAATTAGCGTTGGACAAGCGACCGGCACTTGCCTAAACGCACCCCACGCCCTTCATGGGATTGACCCGAAACCCCGGCCACCGGCACCCGACGTGCAGGCACTGGCCCCGAATACAAAGGCACCAGTCATGGCTGTCCAACAGAATAAAGTCTCCAAATCACGCCGCAACAACCGTCGTGCGCACGATTCGCTGACTGCAGCGAACCCGAACGAATGCACCAACTGTGGTGAGCTTAAGCGCCCCCACCACGTTTGCCCTTCTTGCGGCCACTATGCCGACAAAGAAGTGATTGCACAGGTCGACGAGATTGATCTCGAAGACGACGCGGCGTAAGCTGATCTAACCTACAACAACTAAAGGCATTCGCACGCGATGACGGCCCCGACCGATCAGACATCAGCGACTGCCCGCACCCTCATCTCGGTCGATGCGATGGGGGGAGATGAAGGGCCGGCAGCCGTGGTTGCCGGTTGTCTCATTTCGGCAAAGGCAAACCGCGATATTTCGTTTATCCTGCACGGCCGCGAGGCCGAGCTGCGGCCGCTTGTGTCAAAGCACCCCGAGCTTGAGATTCGCACTCAAATTCGCGATGTGGAGGGTGTGGTAAGTATGGACGACAAGCCCAGCCTTGTCGTCCGTTCGGGCAAAGACACCTCTATGTGGTCCGCTATTGATTCCGTGCGCACCGGCGAGGCCGCTGTTGCCGTTTCTTGCGGGAACACAGGCGCGTTGATGGCCATGTCCACGATCCGGCTGCGCAAGCTGCCCGGCGTGAACAGACCTGCTATTGCGGTGCTCTACCCCTCCTCCAACCCCCAGCGTTTCAACGTCTTGCTAGACGTTGGTGCAGATATTCGCGCCGATGCCGATGATCTGCTGCGGTTTGCCATGATGGGCAGTTCTTATGCGCGCAACGGCATGGATATTGCGCGGCCTCGTGTCGGGCTGCTCAATGTCGGGGTTGAGGAACACAAAGGCCGCGTCGAGCTTAAAGAAGCCTATGATCTGATTCGCGACCGCAGTCAGGATTCGAATTTCGAATTCGTCGGCTTTGTTGAAGGTGGTGATATTTCGGGCAACCGTGCGGATGTCATCGTCACAGACGGTTTTACCGGCAATGTCGCGATCAAGACCGGCGAAGGTACTGCCAGTATGATCGGCAGCCGCCTGCGCGAAGCCTTCAAGCACTCGATCTTCTCACGACTTGCTGCCTTGTTGGCCTATGGGTCATTGTTGCGCCTGCGCAAAATGGTTGATCCAAGCCGTGTGAATGGTGGCGTTTTCCTCGGGCTGAACGGGACGGTTGTAAAATCCCATGGCGGTGCCGATGCCAGAGGAATTTCGGCCGCAATCAAACTGGCCGCGCAACTGTCCAAAAACGGCTTTAACGATAAGCTGGCGGCGCGTGTTGCAACCACCCTAGCCTCGCAGGAGCCTCCCGCCCAATGACACTGCGCGCCGTCGTAAAAGGGGTGGGTCACTACCTTCCCAGCCGAGTAGTCGAGAATGCCGAATTCGAGGCAACGCTTGATACAAACGACGAGTGGATTCGCACACGGTCAGGCATTGAACGGCGCCATTTTGCAGCCGAAAACGAAACAACATCCAGCATGGCCACAGCAGCCGCACAGGCCGCATTGGATATGGCACAGCTGACTGCCAATGATGTGGATGCGCTGATCGTGGCCACTTCGACCGCCGATCTTACATTCCCCTCTGCAGCAACAATGGTTCAGGCCCAGCTTGGCATGAAATCCGGATTTGCCTTTGATATTCAAGCTGTTTGCGCCGGTTTCATCTTTGCGCTGAGCAACGCCAATGCGCTGATCCTATCCGGTCAAGCCAAGCGTGTTCTTGTTATCGGTGCCGAGACTTTTAGCAAAATCCTTGATTGGACCGACCGCAGCACTTGCGTGTTGTTCGGTGACGGTGCCGGGGCTTTGTTGTTAGAAGCGCAAGACGGCGAAGGGACAAGTGCCGACCGGGGGATCCTGTCAACGGACCTTAACTCTGATGGCACCTACCGCGATCTGCTTTACGTTGATGGAGGTGTCTCTACGGGCACGTCTGGCTACCTCAGGATGCAAGGAAATCAGGTCTTTCGCCACGCGGTTGAAAAACTTAGCTCAAGCGCCACTGCCGCCATGACCGCTGCCAAGGTCGAAAGCGCGGATGTCGATTGGATTGTTCCGCATCAAGCAAATATCCGGATCATTCAAGGCACGGCAAAAAAACTGGGCCTGTCGATGGATAAGGTCGTTGTCACCGTGCAGGATCACGGAAACACCTCAGCTGCATCGATTCCACTGGCGCTATCGGTCGGCGTCGCGCGTGGTCAGATAAAACAGGGTGATCTGCTGGTAACCGAAGCCATCGGCGGTGGTTTGGCCTGGGGCGCGGTTGTACTGCGCTGGTAGCCGCCACTCTATCGCCGCGACATGGGAATATTGCAGTGCTGTATTGACTTGCAAGCCCAAGCTAGCCAAAGTTTCCCTAAACTAATGAGGGCCAAGATGACCAATAACACACTGACACGCATGGATTTGAGCGAAGCCGTTTTTCGTGAAGTCGGGCTTTCCCGTAATGAGAGCGCCCAATTGGTCGAAACGGTTCTCGAAGAAATGTCTGACGCGCTGGTGCGGGGCGAACAGGTCAAGATTTCGTCTTTCGGGACGTTCTCGATCCGCGATAAATCTGCCCGCGTTGGTCGTAACCCGAAAACCGGCGAAGAGGTTCCAATCAACCCACGCCGCGTGTTGACCTTCCGTCCCTCTCATTTGATGAAAGACCGCGTCGCAGACGGGAACAAGTCCTGATCTGATGCCCAAATCCCCTGACGCTTTTCGCACCATCTCGGAAGTTGCTGACTGGCTTGGTATTCAGGCGCATGTCCTGCGGTTTTGGGAAAGCAAGTTTACACAAGTTAAACCGATCAAACGGGCCGGTGGGCGTAGGTATTACCGCCCCGTTGATATGCAATTGCTGGGCGGCATCAAACGTCTGCTGCACGATGACGGCCTAACGATCAAAGGCGTGCAAAAAATCCTGCGCGAAGAAGGCATGAGCCACGTGGCCGCACTTTCCGGCCCGCTTGACGATGCAGATGGCGAGGCGACGATTGAGACACGGCCAACGCCTGCCCCGCAACCCGAGCCCCAGCCAGAAGCTGTTGTTCTGCCCTTCGAGGCCCCGAAAGACCCCGCAGAGGATGCGTCTGCCACCCAAGCCGAGGATGCGACGGTGCAGGAAGCTCTGCAACCGGAAGAGCAGCCAACAATTGCCGCTTCTTCGTCAGATCCCGAAGAACCTGCAATCCAAGATGAAACCCAGCCGGAGGAAGACTCCGGTGCGATTGCCGATCCTGTTCCACAGGATATGGCAGCGCCCGAGCCCGAAGCCCCCCCTGCGGATACGGCCCCAGAGGCAACAGAAACAGCTGCTTCCCTATCCGACCACGACGATCCTCTGCCCACGGCACAGGACAGTACCGCGTCCCCTCAGGAACCAACGCCTCAAGCAGATGTCTCATCCAAGGACGAGCCTGCAGCCGAGCCGGAGACCGCAGCAGTAGACAGCCCGCAGCCCGAAGCGCCTACGGCCGCCGCACCCGAGATCGCAGCGGCAACCGAAACCTCTCTGGAAGACGCCCCTTCAGAGGAACCAGTTTCAGACGTGCCCGATGTGCAGCCCACTGCAGATGCCGCAGAGGAAGACAACGCCACGAAGACACAACAGGACGCGATCGAGGCCCAACCGGAGCCCGATGACGAGGCCCCTGTCGAAACCTCCGCATCAGAGGAATCGCCACAGATCGAAACCGAGGCCGCAACAAAACCTGTCGAAGAAAATTCGACGCTGGACATGTTCGCGGATGAGCTTCCTCAGCAAAATGAAACACCGTCAGACGCGGAAAAAGCGCCAGAGCGGCCAGAACCGCTGCAAGAGCCTGAATCTGATGACGCGTCAGAGGAGACAGCGCAGCAGACCGCAGAACCGTCGCCTGCCATCGAGGAAGAGGCACAAGAGAGCCCCCAAGCGCTCGAAGAAGCGGCGGCAAAGCCAAAGCCACGCGATATCGGTATGCCCTTTGTTGCCTCGGAAACCGATATCCCCGCAGACGTGGCCACCCTCACCCATGCACATCGTGTAACCGCTCTGGATGCTGAAACCGCAGAAAAAATGAAACCACTGCTGGCGCAATTGTCCGCTTTGCGCGACCGAATGGCTGCGCAGCGCGGTGGCGGCCAAGCAAATTTCTGAACCATCGAGCAAATGCATGAAATTGCCTCTTGCGCGCCTGCGTTTATAAGGTATGAACAGCGCCATGTCGGGCTATGGCGCAGCCTGGTAGCGCGTCCGTCTGGGGGACGGAAGGTCGCAGGTTCGAGTCCTGCTAGCCCGACCACGACATACTCAAAACGCTCGCATCCCCTCGGGTGCGGGCGTTTTGTGCATCTGAGGACCACGTATCAAAAGGACCGCCCATGCCCGGTGTAATTCCCAACCAACAGCTTGAAGCGATGATCCGTGATGGTGCGATTACCGCAACGCCAGCCGTAGACGCGGCACAAATCCAACCCGCCAGCCTGGACCTTCGGTTGGGCACAGTGGCCTACCGCGTGCGCGCGTCCTTTCTGGCAGGGCATGGTGCAAAGGTTTCCGACCGCTTGCAGGAATTCGAAATGCACCGCATTGACCTGAGCCAAGGTGCCGTTCTGGAAAAGGGCGCGGTTTACGTGGTGCCATTGATGGAGCAGCTCGCCCTGCCCCAAACTGTGAGTGCGGTCGCCAATGCAAAAAGCTCGACCGGGCGGCTGGACCTTCTTACCCGTACCATCACCGATGGTGGCGCGGAATTTGACCGCATTGCTGCGGGATATCATGGCCCGCTTTATGCAGAGATATGCCCTCGTTCTTTCTCGGTGCTGGTGCGTCCGGGCATGCGACTGAATCAGATCCGTTTTGGCACCGGCAATGCCGTATTGGATGACGATGCCCTGCGCGCCCTGCACACCGAGATACCCTTGGTGGACGGTACTGCCGTGATCGACGAGGGTTTGGGTTTTTCTGTTGATCTGCGCCTGAAGGATACCACGCTGGTGGGTTACCGCGCCAAACCCCATACCGGTGTGATCGATCTGGACCGCATTGGCGAATATGCCCCTGCGGACTATTGGGAAGAAGTGCACAGCGATAATGGTCAGATTATCCTCGACCCCGGAGCGTTCTACATTCTTGTCAGCCGCGAAGCAGTGACCATCCCGCCCAACTATGCCGCCGAAATGGCTCCTTACCTTGCTATGGTCGGGGAATTTCGCGTGCATTACGCCGGCTTCTTTGATCCCGGTTTCGGCCATGACACAGCAGGTGGTGCGGGATCACGCGGGGTGCTGGAAGTGCGGTGTCATGAGGCACCATTTGTATTGGAGCATGGGCAAGTTGTCGGACGTCTGGTGTATGAACGTATGGCCGAAGCACCTTCGCAACTGTATGGCGCGGGTATTGCGTCAAATTATCAGGGACAGGGATTGAAACTGTCCAAGCATTTCAAAGCGCCCTAGGCACCAAAGGGGGCGCTGCCCCCATGGGCCATATGGCCCATCCCCCCGGAGTATTTCGGGCTAGAGAAAATAGGGTCAGAGCTTGCCCACGCGACGGGCGACTTTCATGGCCTGCTTGGCCTGTGCAGCACCCTGTTTGTTTTGCCTTTTTGCGCGCCGCGCTGCGCGTACTTCTTGCTGGGTCGGGCCGTCAGGCTGATTACCGTAGTCGTCGAGCTGCGGCTGTGGTTTACGGTTGCGTCCTATGCTGGCCGCTTTGTTGAAGCCGGCATCAATGCCTTTGTTGAGCATTTTACGCATCACGATACGCATCACCATGTTGATAATCTGGTTCATCTCGCGTTCCTTTGACTGGCCTTTGATTGCTAACATAGCGTGAATTGCGGCGATATTGGGGTTAATCTTCGAAAAGTTCGCTTTGGCCTTCTGTAGCCTCTGGTTCGTCCTCTCCATCGCCGACCTGTGGCATCAGGCCCATGGGCGGACGGTTTTCCAGCAACCCGGCTGAGCGGAGCTCTTTGAGGCCCGGGAGGTCGCGGGCATTCTCGAGACCGAAATGGTCGAGGAACGTTTCTGTGACCACAAAAGTCACAGGGCGTCCCGGGGTCATCTTGCGGCGCCCGAAACGGATCCATTCGAGTTCCAGTAATTGATCTACCGTGCCGCGGCTCACGGAAACGCCACGGATTTCTTCGATTTCGGCACGGGTGACCGGCTGTTGGTAGGCAATGATGGCAAGGGTTTCGATTGCCGCGCGGCTGAGCTTGCGCACTTCAACCGTTTCCTTCTGCATCAGATACCCCAGATCGGCCGCAGTTCGCATCGCATAGGCATCGCCGATTTTCATCACCTGTACGCCGCGTCCTTGGTAGCGACGGCGCAGGTATACCATTGCTTCGGCGGGATCCGAGCCATGGGGCATACGGGCCTGGAGTTCTTTGATCGTCACAGGTTCCGCGCTGGCAAAAAGCACGGCTTCGATCATCCGCTCTTGTTCGGCCATAGGAAGTGCCGCGAAAAGGCTTTCTTCTTTTTCTTCAGTGTGTTCGGTCATTCTATCAATCTTTCTTGCGCAACTGGATCGGTGCGAAAATATCGGATTGGCGGATCTCGAGGTGGCCTTCTTTGACCAATTCCAATGAGGCCGCAAAAGTCGCAGCGGTGGCCGAGCGGCGTCGCACCGGATCGACCTCCCAGCCCTCGGGCAGGTAGCTTGTCAGATCGCCCCAATCGCCGGCAAAGCCAATCAAACCGCGCATCCGGTCCAAGGCTTCCTCCATGGTAAAGACGTTTTCGCGGTCCATGACAAAGGGGCGGAATTCGTCCCGGGTGCGGGTACGGGCATAGCCCTGCATCAAATCCAGCAATGTGGCAGTATATGTGACGTGGCGCACGCGTTCGACTATCTGCACCTCGCCACGGGCGAAGAAATCCCGCCCCAGCTGGTTTCGTGCCATAAGACGGGCTGCCACATCGCGCATCGCCGCGAGCCGCTCGAGCTGGAAGGCAAGATGGGCGGCAAGCTCCTCGCCGCTGGGTCCCTCATCTGCGGGATCGGGGGGCAAAAGCAGACGTGATTTCAAGAAGGCGAGCCATGCCGCCATCACCAGATAATCAGCCGCAAGTTCAAGCCGCAGCGCTTTGGCCTTGTCAACAAAGGTAAGATACTGGCGCGCCAGCTGGAGTACCGAAATAGCACGCAAATCGACCTTCTGGGTACGGCTAAGCGTCAGCAACAGGTCAAGCGGCCCTTCAAACCCCTCGACGTCGACAATCAATGCCTCGGCAGCCACCCGTTCGGCGACCGATACGGCATCTTCTTCAGCGGTGTTTTCAGCCATGCACGCCCTCGCCCAAAAGCGCCTCTAGCTGCGCTTCGAGGGCGGTAATATCAATATCGTCGGGCTTTTGGCGATAGCTAAGTGCACGCTGCGCGCGGCGTAGCGCGGCTTCGCCCATCTCGCCTGCGGCCTGTGCGACCTCAGCCCGCTCGGCCAGCGTGCCGTTACAATGGAGAATTACATCACAGCCCGCAGCGATTGCTTCACGGCTGAGATCGCTCAACGAACCGCTGAGCGCCTTCATGGAAATATCATCGGTCATGATTAGATTGTCGAAACCGATATCATCCCGAATAACCTGCATCATACGCGTGGAAAGCGTGGCCGGTGCCGTATCGATGGCTTCGTACACCACGTGGGCAGTCATCCCCATGGGCGTGTCGCGCAGGGCTTTAAAGGGCGCAAAATCCACCCGTTCAAGATCGGCATGGGGTGCCGTCACCCGGGGCAATTCGAAATGGCTGTCTGCAGTGGCACGGCCATGACCGGGGATATGTTTGATCACCGGCAGCACACCGCCCGCCAGCATCCCGTCATTAGCCGCCTGCCCCATCATCGCAACCGATGCTGCATCCAACCCGTAACAGCGATTGTACAGGAACTCATGCGTATCCACGCCGGGCACGTCTACCATGGGTGCGCAATTGCTGTCGATTCCGAGTGCGTAAAGCTCATGGGCAATCAGACGAAAGCGGATATACATCGCTTCGGCTGCCTTCGCACCCGCGGCCTTTACAAAATCCAGCGGAGGTTGCCATTCGCGCCATGTGGGCGCACGCAGGCGCTGTACACGGCCGCCTTCCTGATCAGTCGTGATCGGTGCATCATGGCCTGCAGCCTCGCGGAAATCATCGCATAGGGCGCGTACCTGATCGGGCGTATCGATATTACGGGCAAACAGGATAAAGCCAAAAGGCTTGCTGTCGCGGAACAGCGCCTTTTCATCTGCCGTCAGGCGGTGGCCTTCGGCATCAAGGATCGTGGCACCAAAACTATTCACCGTGTCACCACAGGGATGCAGTCGACGCTTTCGGCCAGCAGAGCCGAGCAGAACCGGCGGGCTTCGCCGATATCATCAAAACCATGCGCGCGCAGGCGATAGAACGTACGGCCGCCTGATTTGGCTTCCATCACGACACGGTCTTTACCTTCCATGAAAGGCGCAAACCGCGCACTCAACTGCCCCCATTGGGCGCGGGCGATTTCAGGAGAGTCGAACGCCCCCAGCTGAACCAGCCGCGTGCCGACCGGCAAGCTGCTTGCGGGAATTTCTTTCGGGCCGGATGAGGCCGCCGGAGCAGTTGCTGCAACCTGTGTCGGGCGCGCCGCACGGCTGGGGCGCAGGGTCGGACGTAGCGAAACACGTATGCCCGCCCCGCCAAGTTCGGCACCGGAAATCGAGGCTTTTACAGGGATTGTTTCCCCCTCAAGCGGCTCAAGCGGCGCGACACCGTTGGTCAATTGCGCGACAAGATCTTCTACCGAACCGTCCTCGAAGGCTTTCGCGACGTCTTGTACCACCGCAGCCTCATAGACCTGCTCGGGCGATGGTGCGGGTGTCTCCGGCGTCGCGGCAACATCTTGAGGAATAAGGATAGGCTCGTCTTCTTCAGCAAGTTCAATGGGTTTCGGCGCGAGCTTCAATTGATCAGCGTGGGCTTCTGCTGCGCCGACTTCGGCGACGTTGTTCACCGAAAGGCCCTGATGCTGCGCCAATTGGCCGCCGGGCTCTTCGGGACGCACACGCATCTCACCTGCGGCGGCGCGCACGACGGGGATGCCGCTCACGTCGCGAACCAAAAGCTTATATCCCCAGACACCGACACCTACCACAAGCGCCAGCGAAATGGCGGCACCTGCTATATTTGTCGCCTTACTCAAGGGGTTGGACGGAGCCACAGCGTACTCGGATTGCACATGGGGGGCCACGCCCCCATAGGGGGATTGGTTGTAATCTGCCATCTTTGCCTCTCTGCCCGCGCGATACATTGCCGCTTGGGTCTGGTCGTCGTTTGCCTGCTGCCCTGCGGCGCGATGCTTAACGCATCTCTTCCGCAGGGGTCACGCCCAAGATACCCAAGCCTGCCGCGATTACAATCGCGACGGCACGGGCAAGGGCAATTTTCGCCTGTGATGTTGCAGGATCGTCCTCCTGAATGAAACGAAGGCCTGTTTCGGCATTCCCCAAATTCCAGAAACCGTGCAAATCCCCTGCGATTTCATATAGATAAAAGGCAATCCTATGGGGTTCATTGCTGCGCGCGGCCGTTTCAACAAGGCGCGGCCATTCTGCAACTTTACGCAGCAGCGCCAGCTCGGCCGCATGGTCGAGCTTTGTCAAATCGGCAGATTTCAGCGCCTCATCGCTCACATCAATCCCCGCAGCACTCGCCTTGCGCAGCACACTGGCCACACGGGCGTGGGCATATTGCACATAGAATACAGGGTTCTCGCGCGACTGCTCCATCACCTTGCCGAAATCGAAATCAAGCGGCGCATCATTCTTACGGGTCAGCATGACAAAACGCGTTACGTCTTTGCCGACCTCCCGGATCAAGTCGCTCAGCAAGACAAAGTTGCCTGCCCGTTTGGACATCTTGAACTCTTCGCCGTTCTTGAACAATTTCACCAGCTGGGTCAGCTTGATGTCCAATGGCACTTTACCATCGGACAGCGCGTGCACGGCCGCTTTCATCCGTTTGACATAACCGCCGTGATCCGCACCAAAGACGTTGATCAACTGGTCATAACCGCGTTCGACCTTGTCATAGTGGTAGGCAATATCAGGCGCGAAGTAGGTCCATGCGCCATCATGCTTTTTGATCGCACGGTCCTGATCGTCCCCGAATTCGGTGGATTTGAACAGCGTTTGTTCGCGCGCCTCATAATCGTCGGGCAGCTTGCCTTTGGGGGGCTCCAATGTGCCCACATAGATCAGGCCCATCTTATCGAGCTTATCAAGGCATGCTTCGATCTTGCCGGTGTTATACAGCGACTTTTCAGAAAAGAACCGGTCCATTTCAACACCAAGCAACGCCAGATCTCCGCGGATCAGCTCCATCATTGCATCGGTTGAAAAATCACCAATCGGGCCCAGCCAGACGCTTTCGGGCTGGTCGATATATTGCTCACCCACCGTTTCTTTGAGCTTTTGCCCAACCGGAATAAGGTAATCGCCCGGATAGGTCCCGTCAGGAAAGGCCACTTCGCGGCCGTGAGCCTCAAGATACCGCAGATAGACCGACCGCGCCAACATCCCGATCTGGCCACCGCCGTCGTTAATCACATATTCGCGGGTCACATCCCAACCGGCAAACGCCAGCAATGATGCCAGCGCGTCACCAAACACCGCACCACGCGTATGACCCACGTGCAGCGGGCCCGTAGGGTTTGCCGATACATATTCGACATTCACGGTTTTGCCTGTGCCAATGGTTGCACGGCCATAATCCGTACCGCTTGCCAGAACGTCTGCGGCAAGGTTCTGCCACACCGCGGGCACCAGCCGCAGGTTCAGGAACCCTGGTCCGGCTACTTCAGCGGCGGCGATCCGCGAATCTTCGGTCAGGCGTAGTGCCAATTTATCCGCAATATCACGTGGTTTCATGCCCGCAGGCTTTGCCAGCACCATCGCGGCATTGGTTGCCATGTCGCCATGGGCCGCATCACGCGGCGGCTCGGCGGTGACGTTATCTGTGCTCAGACCGGCAGGTAGGTCGCCAGCAGCGACCATGGCGTCAAGCGCGCTAATAACAAGGGAACGGATATCGGCAAAAAGATTCATGTCACTGCTTTCGGGGGTCATGGTTTGCCTTCATGTACCATTTAGACGCCCCGCGTCAATCACAGCCGCAATTCTGTCCCATTGAGCGGTCCCATTGACCGCGCCAGCAAGCCGATCACTGCCGGACGCGCCGCAGCATCGGCTCGGGTGCCCATATTCACAAGGTTAAGCGCAAGCCCGTCACGCCGCAGGGCATCAACAAACGCCCCCTGCGTAGACAGCAACGCGGGCACCATCGCCCCTGCCTGAACCTCCAACGCCTGTTCAGGGCGGCGCGCCACGGTCACGATCTGCCCCTCACTCGCCGTCAGCGCGGGCATAAATGCCTGCACTGCGGCCTGTAAGACGGCCACATTCAAATCTATCCTGCCCGGTTGGCGCAGCGGCATCAGGTTGACGACCGCATCCAGCCGCGCCTCTCCCCATGCGCGGCCCACGCGGCGCAATGCGTCTTCCGGCTCTCCTTTGAGGGCCAGAGCTACGGCTTTTCCGATCCGGTCAAGGCCCTCACCGGCAGCGTCGGCAACCACAACCTGCGCACCGCAGCCCATCATGGCGCGCGCCATGCTGCGTCCAAAACCGCAACAAGCCCCAAGAACGATGATCCGCTTGCCGTGTAAAATACCTTTGGCCTTTGGTCTTTCGGCCTGTTCCATCTGTCTGTCCAACATAAAGGTCCCCTTCCCTCAGGCGCCCGCGCGGGGGGTGCCCCCGATCAGACGGCTATGTTCATGCAGCGCAAAGCGGTCTGTCATGCCGGCGATATAATCGGCCACGGTGCGCGCCAACATTGTACGATCATTGCCCGCCACGGCAATATGTTTCGCCCAATCTTCCGGCATCAATTCGGGCTGATCCACAAACAGGGCAAACAACCCCTCGACCACGCTACTGACCTCTGCGCGGATTTTCATCACCGAGGGCGCGCGATACATCCGCGTAAACAAAAACCGCCTTATTTCACCCAGATCGCGCCACATACCGTCTGAAAAGCGGATCACCGGCCTGCCAAGCCTGCGAATATCCTCGACAGAGTGCGCTTCGCACAGCACCAATTGATGGCGCGATGTGTCAATCACATCAGCGACCATCATGCCAAACACCCGCCGCAAGGCCTCGTGGCGGCGGCGATAAGGGTCGAGTTCGGGGTACAACGCATCGACTTCGGCAAAGGCGGTGCCGACCAGTGGCAGCGCGGCAATCTCTTCTTCGCTGAACAGCCCTGCCCGCAGCCCGTCGTGCAAATCATGGTTATTATAGGCGATATCATCCGACAGCGCGGCAACCTGCGCCTCGGCGCTGGCGTGGGTGTGCAATTCAAGATCATGCAGCGCGTTGTAGTCAGCCAAAGCATGGGGCAACGCTGCAGGCGCGTCACTTAAAGGCGCGGCAATGACGGGGCCGTTATGTTTGGCGATACCTTCTAGCGTCTCCCACGTAAGGTTCAGCCCGTCGAACTCGGCATAGTGACATTCCAGCGCTGTCACAATCTTGATCGCCTGCGCGTTATGATCAAACCCGCCATAGGGCGCCATCAGCGCATGCAGCGCATCCTCGCCAGTGTGGCCAAAGGGCGGATGACCCAGATCATGGGCCAGCGCGACGGCCTCGGTCAGCTCGTCGTTGAGATAAAGCGCCCCTGCGATCGTGCGCGCGACCTGAGCGACCTCGATACTATGGGTCAGGCGTGTGCGGTAGTAATCGCCCTCATGCTCCACGAACACTTGGGTCTTATGCTTGAGCCGCCGGAAAGCGCTGGCATGGATGATCCGGTCACGATCCCGTTGGAAGCAGGAGCGGAAGCTGCTTTCCTCCTCCGATATGCGCCTGCCACGGGCACGGTCGGGGTCTGAGGCGAAAGATGCACGCATGAACCGGGTCTCCTGTTGCGTCGGTGCTTGTACCGCGCTTATGGGCTTTCTATATTACGAGCGTGACCCAATGGAAACACTGCGGAGTGACCGACATGAACCTGCCCCCAAAAGTGACCGACCGCGCCTTTGAACGACTCGCTGAAATTGGCGCTGCCACTGACGGCAAAGCGCTGCGCATCGCTGTTGAGGGTGGCGGCTGTTCCGGCTTCCAATACGAGATCGCGCTGGATGAACCCAAAGATGACGACCTCAAACTGCAAGGCGCGGGTGAGACCGTTGTGGTTGATTCTGTCTCCCTGCCGTTTCTGGCAAATGCCGTGATTGATTTCAGCCAAGAGTTGATCGGCGCGCGGTTTGTGATCGAAAACCCCAACGCCACATCCTCCTGCGGCTGCGGCACGTCGTTTTCAATGTAGCAACCGCCACCGCGGGTCCAACTACGCTCGACCAGCCTGCTTGCCCCTTGTGCGCATTTGCGCGATAGCTTGCGCTATCCACGCATAAGGAGCCTTGCCCCATGAAGATCGCCACATTCAACATCAACGGTATCAAGGCCCGCATCAACGCCCTGCCCGACTGGCTGGATGAGGCGCAACCCGATGTGGTTCTTATGCAAGAGATCAAATCCGTGGATGAGGCTTTCCCCCGAGAGATTTTCGAGGACCGTGGTTATAACGTCGAGGTCCACGGGCAGAAGTCATTCAATGGCGTGGGCATCCTGTCCAAACTGCCCCTAGAGGACGTCACCTGTGGCCTACCCGGTGACGACAGCGACGAACAGGCCCGCTATATCGAGGCGACAGTCGTCGGTGAAAACCACTCCGTGCGGCTGTGCGGTTTGTATCTCCCCAATGGCAACCCTGTTGAGTTGGAAGAAGACGGCACGCCCGTTGCGGGGGGCAAATACGCCTATAAGCTGGGTTGGATGGACCGGCTTCACGCCCGCGCCCAAGAGCTGCTGGCCGAAGAAACGCCATTTCTGATGGCCGGCGATTATAACATTATTCCCCAACCCGAAGACGCCGCCAAACCGGAAAGCTGGGTTGGCGATGCTGCTTACCGCCCCGAGAGCCACGCCAAATGGCGCAACTTGCTGAACCTTGGCCTGACCGAGGCCTTCCGCGCCCGCCACCAAGGCCCCGGGCACTATAGTTTCTGGGACTATCAAGCGGGCGCATGGAACCGCAACAACGGCATCCGCATCGACCATTTTCTGCTTTGCCCCTATACAGCCGACCTGCTGCGCGATTGCCAGATAGACAAGGACACCCGCGGTCGTGACAAGCCCAGTGATCACGTGCCTGTCTGGATTGAACTGGACCTGTGACCGCTCCTCTCGCAACATTTCCGGAAGTTTTCTTGGAACGTTAACGGCTGCGCCTCGTTGTATAACCAGCACCCCGCGACGATGGGGAAATAAACTGGAGTATAACGATGACTAACTTTGTAGTGAACACAACCGCCGCCGTAGCCCTGACCCTGATGGGCACCGCATCCTTTGCCGATAGCCTGACCACATCGGCGTCTGCCACCGCTCTGCCCACCGTCGACAAGATCGAAGTGACCACAGAGCTGGACGCAGTCGAGAACGCTGAAGCGGCAAAAGTATGGGCCAACATTGACGACGACCTGACGGCCAAACTGGTTGACCGCCTGCAAGGCCGTGCCGACACAGAGGGTTCGGACATCGTGATTGATATCGACGAAGTCTCGCTGGCCAGCAGCTTTGAACAGGCCGTCGGTGATGAAAAAGCATATCTCAAAGGTGATGTTGTCCTGCGCAACCCCGGCCCAGACGACAACGAATATTACACGCTGACCGTCCATGCGGAACAAGCACAGGCTTATTTCCCCGATGGCAAAGTCGTAACAGACCTGTCTACAGGCAGCCGTGTGTATTATCAGGCCATGCTGGATGCTTTCGCCGATAACGTCATTCTGAACCTTGATAAGTCCAATCTGAACAAGGGCTAATCAACCCAAAGTCAGAAAATAGCGCCGCTTGTCGGCGCTATTTTTTTGTCTGCCCTTCCGAGAGTTCCACGCAGACAGGTATAAAGCCGCCTTTGGCGTCTTGGACGCCGCGATCAATCCGCACAAATTGCGCCTCACCCATCCCCCTGCGCCAAGCGACAAGGCTTGACCGGCCCTGCGAATAGCTTAGAAATGTGGGGATTTCCTAAAATAAGGTCCCCTGCCATGGCCGCTGCCCCTTTGTCCCAAGATCCGCACCGTATCCGCGAAGGGCGCGAAAAAGTTCTGGAGGTTGCGATTGGCCGCGAAGTACGCGCGCACCGGCGCAAACAGGACATCACCGTGGCGGATCTATCGGTCTCGACGGGCCTCTCAATCGGAATGTTGTCCAAAATCGAGAACGGCAATACTTCGCCCTCACTGACCACGCTGCAATCGCTGGCAAATGCACTGGCGGTGCCGATCACATCCTTCTTTCGCGGGTTTGAGGAAGGACGCTCGGCCGTGCATACAAAAGCCGGCGAAGGCGTCGAGCTCGAGCGCGAAGGCACCCGCGCCAATCACCAATACAATCTGTTGGGTCATATCGGATCGAACTCTAGCGGCGTGATCGTCGAGCCCTATTTGATTACTCTAAACGAGGAATCCGACATCTTCCCGACCTTCCAACATGGCGGGATCGAGACGATTTACATGTTAGAGGGCGAAGTGGATTACCGCCACGGCGATGCTGTCTATCCGCTCAAACCTGGTGATACGCTATTTTTCGACGCGGATGCGCCGCACGGGCCCGAGGTATTGGTCTCCCTGCCCGCGCGGTATTTGTCGATTATCAGCTACCCGCAAAAGGCCTGACAGCTCAGGTCTGCAACGGTGGCTCTGTCTCCGGTTCGGGAAAGATGCCCGGACTTGTGGGCAACCCGTCGTCAAATTGCGACAGATAGTCCAGCATCATCGGCCGGTTGTCGATAAACCCCTTATAGGTGGCCAATTCATCGGGCAGATCGCGCACGACGCGGTGCAAGCGGCGGCCCCATTTCGGCATGGTCATCAGGTCCTGAAAACTGCACAGGTAACAACGGATCGGAAAGGCCAGCGCATTCGAGCGCGGCAAGCGGTAAAATGTTTGCAGTTCAACCCGCAGATGTTGCTTTGATCCGATATTTTCCGGCGTCAGTTCGGTCTTTTGGATGCCCCATTTATGGTAGTTCTCGGGCGAGGTATCCAGCAGCGGGTTCACCGTCATTGTCCAGTTCAACCGTCGCCCCGGAGAGCCCTGCGGGATGTTGAGCAAATATTTCAACGCGCGTTTGAAAATACCCAGCTCATGGGCCATCGGCACGGGCGCGTGCCATTCGAAAAAGTTCATACCGATGTCAAAATCAAGCGACCAATCCGCCTGCGTCGTGATCATCCCTGCATCCATCCACAGGTTGTTTTCGCGCTGATCCAAAATCGCGAAATCCCCTTGGGATTGGCGGGTGATGTATTCCATGGGGCCGTACGGCAGTGTATCTTCATCAAGGAACGTAAATGTATCATCAATTCCAAGCGGCTTGTTGATCCAGCGCCATGTATTGCCATCGCGGTGCAATTCGAACAGGTCGGGATAGTCTTCGGATTTCGAGACCATGATCAGCTCCAGCAGGTCCCACCCCGCCAGCGTCATATGCGGCAAAGACTGGCAGCGCAGCGGATCATCCGCCAGTACCTGCGCGCGGTCACGCATCTCGGACACATAATGCTCATCCACGTCAAAGCGTTTTTCATAGACCGAGCCTTCGGGCCCGCCGCGGTGCTGCTCGGCGTTCATGGAGTACATATAGCTGTCTTCATGAAACGGGAACGGAAAGCGTTTGATCGCCCATTCCGAGTTGTGGAATGAGTAATCATCGCGGAACGTCTCATTGTTGAACTGGATGCTCATCGGTCAATCTCCAACATTTCGCCGACAAAGCGGCTGACACAGGGCATGATCTTTTTGCCGCTGGCACGGTCATCATCCTCGAGCCAGTGGTCGCGATGGACAAACGCGCCATCGGCGGCAACCACAGGGGTCTCACACTGGCCGCATGAACCGGCGCGGCAAAGAAACGGTGCATCAACGCCTTCACGCTCCAATGCTTCGAGCAGGCTTTCATCGGCCCCCACGGTGATGGTTTTGTCGGATTTGCACAGACGCACCTCAAACGGCGCACCCGGCTCTGGTGCAAGGAATTCTTCGGCGTGTAGATGCGTATCCGCCCACCCCAGCCCCAAGGCCGCATCGCGCACCCCGTCGATCAGCCGCTCTGGCCCGCAGGTATAGGCGTGGGTGCCAAGGGGTTGACCCGCCAACACATCGCCAAGCGCCACGCGCGCGCCCGCGCTGCCGTCATACAGATGCACTTTAGCAGGGTGTTTCCCCTTGAGCATATCGCCGTAAGCAGCTGATAGCGCATCACGGCTGGTACAATGCAACTCCCAGCGGCCGCCGGTCTGCTCAAGCTGGGCAATCATTGCCATAAATGGTGTGATCCCGATGCCGCCCGCAAAAAACAGATGCTTTTTGGCGCGTAAATCAAGGCTGAACAGATTGACGGGATAGGCGATGGTCATCGCATCGCCCGGCCGCACCTGTGTGTGCATGAATAATGATCCGCCGCGCCCCTCATCATCACGGCGCACGGAAATGGCATAGGTCGACAGATCGGCAGGGTCTGACATCAGCGAATAGGGGTTCAGGCGGGTCACGTCGCCGTCTTGCATGCTGACAACCGTATGCGCGCCGCCCGAAAACGGAGGAAAGGCGCCGCCATCGGCGCGGGTGAATTCGAACCGTGTGACCAGATCGGTCACGGGCACAACGGCGCTGACAATCACGTCAATCTGGGCGGGGCCTGCTTTGGCTTTTTGCGGCGCGCTCATTCGTAGATCCCCTTGGGTGTGGGGACGTTTCCGGGGTCTTCTGCATCTACGCAAACCGCCTGATAGGCGGCCAAACGGCGCGAATAATGATCGCGCACAAACAGGTTCAAGCCGCAATGACTGCACTGGAACGGGTCTATCTCGACATCCTCGGTGAAGCCTTTGCAGTGCACGCATTGCATCCGCCGCGCGGTGGAGCCGCGATGCTCTGTCTGGATCGCGTCCAGCGGCACACCCGCCGAAGTGGCCTCGTTCATCGCCTGCCCCATCAGGCTTTCTGTGCCGGACAGATAGACCTGAAGCCCCATCTTTGCATCGCTCAGAACCCGCTTGATCCGTGGCAGCGCAGCGCCATAGCTTGGCCCCTCATAGAATTGCGCAGGTGCCAGCGCGCGCAGCTGTTCGCTGTAATCCGCACCACGGCTGATAAAGATGATGTGAGACTGCGCCATCAGCTCAGGCGTGGCCATATCCACGATCGCCTCGGCACCTTGCGCATCCGCAATGAACAGATGCGCCGCGCCTGCACGCGGGGTCAGCACGCCCCAGACGGGGCGGCTTGAGATGCTGGGTGGAAACGCAAACTTTGCCATAACGCCCCTCCTCAGCCTTTCGCCGTGCGGATGGTTTTATCCTTGTCATAAAACGGCATTTCTTCGGCTGTCGCTGCCAGTTCGGTGCCGTCAGGTTGTACCACGACCAGCTTTGTACCCGGCACAGCCGCATCAGGGGCAATCCGCGCAATGGCCACGGAATAGCCGTTCAGCTCGGAGGACAGCCCATAGGTGATCACGCCAATATCTGTGCCATCGCGCAGCACGCGCGCGTTCATTTCCATCTGCTCCATACTGTCAGACAGCTTTACGCCGTAAATCTTGAACCGCTCTTTGCCTTCCATGGCATAGTGGTTTTCCGCGCCGATAAAGCCCGTCTTGCCCGGTGATACGGTGAAATCGAGGCCCAGCTCCCACAGGGTGTCGCCGCATGGCTCATCCGCAAAGGGGAAGGTTTCCGAGTTGTCGCCCGGATAAAACAGCAGGTAGCTTTCAATGCGCAGCATATCGAGGGTGGAGAATTGCACAGGGCGCACGCCCATATCCTTGCCCGCCTCCAGAATGCTATCCCACAGATGGGTGGCATCCTTGGCGCGGCAGAAAATCTCATACCCCCGCTCGCCGGTATAGCCCGTGCGGCTGATCATCACGTCACGACCGTAAAGGCGCGTTTGCATAATGCCGAAATAGGCCAGATCGCGGATGCCGGGGATTTCTTGCGCCAGCAGGTCAACCGAAACGGGACCCTGCAGCGACATGTCATGCAGATCATCGTCAAACAGGATTTCACAACTTTTGCCCGCCGCAACGCTGGCAAGCTGTTCCATACCCGTGCCTGTGCCGTGCACAACCAGCCATGAATTCACCGCGAGGTGGTAGATGATGCAGTCGTCGACGAACTTACCATCCGCGTTCAGGATAGACGCATAGGTCGAGCGCCCCGGCGCGATTTTCTCGACATTACGGGTGGTGACACGGTCGATCACATAGGCCGCATCAGCCCCCACAACATGCACCTTCTTAAGGCCGGACACATCCATCAACCCTGCCTTGGTGCGGATCGCCTCATAATCGGCTTTTGCGCGTTCTGGCGTGTCGTCATAGAACCACGCGGTGCCCATCCCGTTCCAATCTTCCAGCTCCCCGCCGATCCCTGCGTGCCGGTGTGCCAGTGCGGATGTTCTCCAAATAATCGCCATGTCTTTTCCAGTCGAAGTTTAATTTCGTTAAATCCAGTCAGCCTTAGACTGGCCTGACAGGTCAAGACTGAGAGTTAATAAAATTTCCTCCAAAGCAAAAAGGGCCCGCAAAGCAGGCCCCCATGCATCATAATTCAGCGCCTTACTTGGACTTGCCGTATCGCTTGTATTTGGCATAGCTTTTCGCTTCGGCTTTTTGCCCGATCACAAGGGCCGCTATACACAGCACGATCGAAATCACGCTAAAGATACCGGGCCATGCGCCACCCAAGCCCATAAAGATCGCGCCAGAGACGCCTTCCCATGTCGCAGTTTCAAATGGAAATCCCATAGTAGTTACTCCTTAAATTCAGGCTTTTGTTGCACTTGGGGCAGAGATCGAAATCCCTTCGGGGTAGGCTTGCGCAGGCACTTTCACAGTGTCCAGACCGGCCAGCTCGGCGGCAGCGGGTACGCGCAACATGCCAAACATCTTCAGCACAAAGGAGGTCGCGAAACCGGTACCAAAGCCAAGAATGATAAAGACGACACAACCGACAAACTGCCCGACAAGGCTGATGGTTGGTGCGTCCGGTCCACCCAAAGCAGGATAACCCGCCGCAGTAATCCCGAGAACCAACATGCCGTAGATGCCGCAAGTACCGTGAACAGTCACCGCGCCAACCGCGTCATCAATGCCGAATTTCTCCAACAGACCAGCCGCAGGTTTCAGCAACAGACCGGCACCAACAGCAATGATAAACGCCAGACCGGGCCAGTAGAAATCAATGCCGGAAGCGGTCGAGATAATACCAGCCAGAGCGCCGGACATCATCCAGAACGGGTCTTTGGTGAATACCCATGCGCCGATGATACCGCCGCCGATGGCCATCAGGACGTTGAACGCCAATGCGCCAAGGTTGGTTGGTGTGCCGTAAATGGTGGCATAGTTGCCGCCCCACGACCATGCTTCACCGCCGACAACGACGCAGCCCATCAAGAAGCCCCAGAAACCAACGATAATGATCATCAGACCAGTAGCCGTCAGCGGCATGTTGTGACCGGGCAGGTCATTTGCCGTGCCGTCTTCATTGAATTTACCAAGGCGTGGACCAAGGTTGATCAGAACACCCAAAGCAAAGAAGGCCGCGACCGCGTGCACAAGCCCCGCCGCGCCAAAGTCATGCACACCCCACTGTGTGACCAACCAGCCATCCGAATGCCACGCCCATGCGGCCGCCAGCGTCCAGCTAAACCCGCCAAGGACAATGGCACAGATCACAAAGCCGACCGTCTGGATCCGCTCGATTACCGCGCCGGACATGATGGACGCAGTTGTTGCCGCGAACAGAGCGAACGCGCCCCAGAACACACCATCAATCTGGTCTTCGGTGTTTGGCCCCATGTAGGCGGCGCTTTCGCCCCATGGCCATGCAATCGCATTGGCATAGGCTGCGCCGGAAATGCCGTTTGCCCCTTCGGACAGGGTCAGACCTGTGGGGAAGCCCCAATAGACCCACCAGCCAAAGAAGTAGAACGCCGGAATGACAAAGGCGAAGGCGAGAATGTTTTTCACACCGGACGACAGCGCGTTTTTGGCCCGCGATGCGCCCATTTCATACGCAAGAAACCCTGCGTGGATAATGATCATCAGCGGGATGGTCAGATAGTAATATAGCTCTGCAAACATCGTGTTCGTCAGATTGCCTTTCGTTTCTATCGCAGCGACCTGCGCCACCAATTCGGCAAGTTGTTCTTCCACGGTATTGTCCCCTTGTTTTCCCTGTAGGTTGTAGACGGGCCCTGTTCATGTCGGGCCACTGCAAAAAATGAACCACGTGTTAACTTACGTGAAAAGAACTTTTTGCCCCCCATGAATAAAAGTTTCTTATTGTTGATAACGGCAAATCACAGTGATAGTTTTCGATTCGACCAACCTGCGCTGTGCAGGAAATTTTATGAGGGTAACAAAATGTGTGGGATTGTCGGGTTATTCCTGAAAGACAAGGCGCTGGAACCACAGCTGGGCGCATTGCTGACGAAAATGCTTGTGACGATGACAGATCGCGGCCCCGACAGTGCGGGCATTGCGATTTATTCAGATGATTCAACGGCTAAGTCAAAGATTGTCGTGCAGTCCGACACGCCTGATGCCGATTTTGCAGAACTTGATACAGCCCTTAGCAGCGCCATCGGCGCGCCTGTGACCATGACGACGGCCAGCACGCATGCGGTTTTATCAATTCCGCTGGGCGCGATTGAAAACGCCCGCGCGGCGTTGAAAACCGTCAATCCTGCCCTGCGCATCATGAGCCGCGGCGATAATCTAGAAATCTACAAAGAGGTCGGCCTGCCCAAAGATGTGGCAGCACGCTTTGATATTGAGCAGATGGCAGGCAGCCATGGCATCGGTCACACCCGTATGGCAACAGAATCAGCCGTCACGACGATGGGTGCTCACCCGTTCAACACCGGTGATGACCAATGCCTTGTGCACAACGGGTCGCTGTCCAACCATGCCAGCCTGCGCCGCAAGCTGCGCCGCGAGGGCATTCACATCGAGACCGAGAATGACACCGAGGTCGGTGCTGCCTATCTCACATGGCAGATGCAAAAGGGCGCGACCTTGGGCGAAGCCTTGCAAAGCAGCCTTGAGGATCTCGACGGGTTCTTCACATTTGTTGTCGGCACCAAGGACGGCTTTGGCGTCGTGCGCGACCCTATCGCGTGCAAACCGGCGGTGATGGCCGAAACCGATCAATATGTGGCCTTCGGATCAGAATACCGCGCATTGGCCGACCTGCCCGGTATCGAGAACGCCCGCGTCTGGGAGCCGGAGCCCGCAACCGTTTACTTCTGGAGCCATACGGACCAGCCCACTCAAGAGAAAGTCGCCTAAATGCAGACGATAGACATGGCAGTCACCGAGCTGCGCGAATTGAACGAGACCCTTCACGCACAGGCCGAAAATACAAACCAGACCGCTTGGGAAATTCTGAACCCCAAGGGGGCCCATGCGATTGCCTGTGGTCTGGATGCGCCGATCGAGGTCACGGTAAAGGGCTCGACGGGGTATTACTGTGGCGGCATGAACCAGCAGGCCACGATCAACATCAAAGGCTCCGCCGGTCCGGGCGTGGCCGAGAATATGATGAGCGGTGCCATTGTGATCGACGGGGACGCCAGCCAATATGCCGGTGCCACAGGTCATGGCGGGCTGTTGGTGATCAAGGGTAATGCCTCGTCGCGCTGCGGAATTTCCATGAAGGGGATCGACATCGTTGTGCATGGCAATATCGGGCATATGTCGGCCTTTATGGCGCAATCGGGCAATCTGGTGGTCTGCGGCGATGCGGGCGACGCATTGGGCGACAGCCTGTATGAAGCGCGCCTGTTTGTGCGCGGCTCGGTCAAATCGCTTGGCGCGGATTGCATCGAGAAAGAAATGCGCCCCGAGCATCTGGAAATTCTTGAGGATCTGCTGGCACGCGCAGGCGCGGACGCCAAACCGGAAGAGTTCAAGCGCTATGGATCGGCGCGCCAGCTGTATAATTTCAACATCGACAACGCATATTGAGGACCAGCCATGACTGATACATCTAACGGCGCGCCTCGGACTGCGCCCATTCAATCCGCGACATTCTCTAACCCGGTGAACGCCGAAATTCGCCGTGCAGCGGCGACAGGCATCTACGACATCCGTGGCGGTGGTGCCAAACGCAAGGTACCGCATTTCGATGACCTGCTGTTTCTGGGCGCTTCTATGTCGCGCTACCCGCTCGAAGGCTACCGTGAGAAATGCGAGACATCCGTGACCCTTGGCGGCCGTTTTGCCAAGAACCCGATCGAGCTGGATATCCCGATCACCATTGCGGGCATGTCCTTTGGTGCCTTGTCCGGCCCTGCCAAAGAGGCGCTGGGCCGTGGTGCGACCCTTGCGGGCACCTCGACCACCACAGGCGATGGTGGCATGACCAATGAGGAACGCGGCCACTCAAACAAGCTGGTCTATCAATATCTGCCCTCGCGCTATGGCATGAATCCTGTAGACCTACGCCGCGCCGATGCGATCGAGATTGTTGTGGGCCAAGGGGCCAAGCCCGGCGGCGGCGGCATGTTGCTGGGTCAGAAAATCAGCGACCGCGTGGCCGAGATGCGCAACCTGCCAAAAGGCATCGACCAACGCTCGGCCTGCCGCCATCCTGATTGGACCGGCCCTGACGATCTCGAGATCAAGATCCTCGAGCTGCGCGAGATCACCGGTTGGAAAGTCCCGATCTATATCAAAGTTGGCGGTGCGCGGCCCTATTTCGACACCACACTTGCCGTCAAAGCGGGCGCAGATGTTGTTGTGCTGGACGGGATGCAAGGCGGCACGGCAGCCACGCAGGATGTGTTTATCGAAAACGTGGGCCAGCCCATTCTGGCTTGTATTCGCGAGGCTGTGCGCGCGCTGCAAGACCTCGGCATGCACCGTGAAGTGCAACTGGTTGTCTCGGGCGGTATCCGCACCGGTGCGGATGTTGCCAAAGCTATGGCCATGGGCGCGGATGCCGTTGCCATCGGTACCGCAGCGCTGATCGCCCTTGGCGACAATGATCCCAAATGGGAGGCCGAGTATAACGCATTGGGCACCACGGCTGGTGCCTATGACGATTGGCACGAGGGCCGCGACCCTGCGGGCATCACCACCCAGGATCCCGAGCTGATGAAACGCTTTGACCCGATCGAGGGCGGGCGCCGCTTGAACAACTATCTCAAGGTGATGACGCTGGAGGCGCAAACCATCGCGCGGGCCTGTGGTAAAAACCACCTGCACAATCTCGAACCCGAGGATCTGTGCGCGCTGACAATGGAGGCCGCTGCCATGGCCAAAATTCCGCTGGCCGGCACCGATTGGTATCCCGGCAAGCCCGGCACATCCTACTGAACCTAAAACGAGGGCGCGGCCATGCGGCACGCGCCCCTTTCTTTGCACCACAGGGAACACCGCTATGACCACAGATCTGGCCCAATTTGCCGCCGACAATAACGTCAAATATTTCATGATCAGCTTTACCGACCTTTTCGGCGGCCAACGGGCCAAACTGGTGCCCGCCCGCGCCATCGCCGATATGCAGGAAGACGGCGCAGGCTTTGCCGGTTTCGCCACATGGCTTGACCTGACCCCTGCCCACCCCGACATGCTGGCCGTGCCTGACCCCGAGGCGGTGATCATCCTGCCATGGAACCGCGAGATCGCATGGGTGCCCGCCGATTGCGTGATGGAGGGCGAACCCGTCGCCCAAGCACCGCGCAACGTGCTGCGCCGTCTTATCGCCGAGGCAGCCGATGAAGGCATGCGCGTGAAAACCGGCATCGAGGCAGAATTCTTCCTGCTCACCCCCGACGGCGAACAGATCAGCGACCCTTTCGATACCGCCGCCAAACCCTGCTATGATCAGCAGGCATTCATGCGCCGCTTGGAGGTCATTCAGGAAATCAGCGATCACATGCTCGAGCTGGGCTGGAACCCGTACCAGAATGACCATGAGGACGCGAACGGCCAGTGGGAAATGAACTGGGATTTCGACGACGCGCTCAAGACCGCTGACAAACACAGTTTCTTTAAATTCATGGTCAAAACCGTCGCGGAAAAACACGGCTACCGCGCGACCTTCATGCCCAAGCCTGTTGAGGGTCTGACAGGCAACGGTTGTCATGCGCATATCTCGGTCTGGGATCTGGACGGCAAGACAAATGTCTTTGCCATGGAAGCAAACGACAGTAGCCAGACGGCTGAATTGGGCCTGTCCGATCAGGGGCGTAACTTCCTTGGCGGGATTATGAAACACGCAAGTGCCCTGCCCGCCATCACCAACCCGACCGTCAACAGCTATAAACGCATCAACGCGCCGCGCACCATGTCAGGGGCCACATGGGCGCCCAATACGGTCACATGGACCGGCAATAACCGCACCCATATGGTGCGTGTGCCCGGCCCCGGCCGGTTTGAGCTGCGCCTGCCTGATGGTGCGGTAAACCCCTATCTGTTGCAGGCGGTCATCATCGCCGCCGGTCTGTCCGGCGTGCGCAGCAAGGCCGACCCCGGCCCGCGCCATGACATCGACATGTATGCCGAAGGCCATCTGGTCAAAGACGCGCCGCTACTGCCGCTCAACATGCTGGACGGGCTGCGCGCGTTTGACGCCGACAGCGGGCTCAAGGGTGCCATGGGCGACGAATTCGCGGCCTCCTACATCAAGATGAAGACGCAGGAATGGGACAGCTTTGTCGGTCATTTCAGCCAATGGGAAAAAGACAACACATTGGATATCTGATGTGCCTAGTTGCGCGTCACCCTGTGGTGGCGCGCGCTTTGTGTGGCCCTTTTATGTTGAGGGCCACGCCTATTTGTGATCGACTTTACCTATGATTTACCGCGCAGACATCGGCAGCCAACGCTTTACATGGCCCTCCCTGAAACAGCTTTTGGCCCATGCAAGCCCTGCGCGCACGGGCGATGCTTTGGCGGGGCTGTCGGCCAGCGGCCCTGTAGAGCGTATTGCAGCACAACATTGCCTTGCAGATGTGCCGCTCAAGGCATTTCTTGACGACATTCTCGAAGTTGATGGCGATGATGTTACCGCGCTGATCATGGACCAGCATGATCCTGCGGCATTTGCCGTTATCTCGTCGTTGACTGTGGGCGGTCTGCGGGACTGGCTGCTGGACGGATCGGTCACCGGCGATGATCTGGCGGGGATTGCATGGGGGCTGACGCCGGAGATGGTCGCCGCTGTGAGCAAAATCATGCGCGCACAAGACCTGATCGCCGTGGCCGCCAAAATCGAGGTTGTGACCAAGTTCCGCTCGACCATCGGGCTGCGCGGGCGGCTGTCTACGCGCAACCAGCCCAATCATCCCGCCGATGACAGCCGCGGCATCGCGCTGTCGGCGATTGACGGGCTGTTGATGGGCACAGGCGATGCGGTGATCGGCGTGAACCCTGCCACAGATACCGTGCCCGACTATATCCGCATCTGCGAGGTACTGGAGGCCATCCGCACCCAGCTTGATATCCCCACACAGCATTGCCTGTTGGGCCATGTCAGCACCGCGATCAAGGCCATGGAGCACAACGCCCCCGTTGATCTGGTGTTTCAGTCGGTCGCGGGCTCCACCAAAGCAAACGCCGGCTTCGGGGTCACCCTGCCGATGTTGGACGAGGCTTTTGACGCCGTGCACAGCCTGAACCGCGCGCCTGCGGGCAGCAACCTTATGTATTTCGAGACAGGACAGGGTGCCGCCCTGTCGGCGGATGCCCATCACGACATGGACCAGCAAACCATGGAAACCCGCGCCTACGCCGTGGCGCGACAGTATAAGCCGTTGCTGGTCAACACCGTCGTCGGATTTATCGGGCCGGAATATCTGGCGGACGGCAAACAGATCATTCGCGCAGCGCTTGAGGATCATTTTTGCGGCAAGCTGTTGGGTCTGCCGATGGGGGTTGATGTCTGCTATACCAACCATTCCTACGCGGATCAGGAAGATATGGATGTGCTGCTGACAGTCCTGTCCGCCGCTGGCGTCAGCTTTGTCATTACTGTGCCTGGCTCGGACGATATTATGCTCAACTATCAAACGCTTTCGCATCACGATGCGCATTTCATCCGCGACACGCTGCATCGCCCGCCTGCGCCGGAATTCGAGGCATGGATGGCGCGGATGGGCATTGGCACCCCTGATGTCGCATTACCCTCGATCGAGGGCGCGCTGGGGCAGCTGAGGTTGCCAGCAGCATGAGCGATGATCTGACCCCGCGCAGCGCCCTCCGCGCCATGACCCAAGCACGGCTTAGCTTTGGTCCGCCGCGCCGCGCAGCGGACACCTCCACCACGCTCAATTTCGCGCTGGATCACGCCCGCGCGCGTGAAGCTGTCACCTCCGAGCTGGATCTGGGCCGTATCACTGCTGATCTGGCCAAGGCGGGGCTGGCGCACGATCTGGTCACCAGTGCCGCGCAGAGCCGCGATACCTATATCACCCGCCCTGATTTGGGGCGGCAACTGCCCGAGGCACAGGCAAAACAGCTCTCGCAGCATCCCACGCCGGATGTGGCCATCGTACTGGGAGACGGGCTATCTGGCGTGGCGGTCGCGTTGAACGGTGCGGCCTTTGTGGCGCAGCTGAACACGCTTCTGAGCGATGCCGGAGTGTCCTGTAGCCCCGTGATCCTTGCCCAACAGGCGCGTGTCGCCTTGGGTGATAAGATTGCACAGGCCATGGGCGCAAAAACCGTGGTGATGGTGCTGGGGGAACGCCCTGGCCTGTCGGCAGCGGATGGGTTGGGCGTCTATATCACGCAAAATCCCGACGCACAGACGGCCGATAGTGCGCGCAACTGTATCTCGAATGTGCGCGCCGAAGGTCTGCCCATCGACAAAGCCGCCCAGCAAACCTGTGCGCTGATCCGGGAAATGCGCGCTGCGGGATGCAGTGGCGTGGCCCTCACGCAAACCCGCAGCCTGCCGCTCAGTTAACGCAGCCAGCCGCGCGCCCGTGCCGCCCGCGCAATTACCAAAAACACCACTGCAACAATCAGCGATACGGCCAAGCTCAGGATCACATTGCCAGCCATCCCCAGCGCCGCAGCCGTATAGGCCAATGCAACAGCCCAAGCAGCCAATGACAGCCCGAACAATTGCACCGCCACACGGCGCCGCAATAGCAACAAGATACAGCCCACCGCCCCCGCAAATGCCGCAACAATAAACACAGCCGAAGCCCAAACGGGCCGTTGCGCGATAAACCCCTGATAGGGCTCGGGCAATTGCCCCAAAGAGGCCGCAGCCGTTTGCGACAGGTAGTTCATGCAGCCCATCAGATGCCAAAGCAGCCCCAACACCGCAATCGACCAGTAGCTCAAGCTTGGTTTAGTCATACCCGTCCTTTTATCCTGCGTTACTTGGCCAACAGACGCCTGCTGCAGCGGAAAAATTTTGAAAGCGCTGAAGTTTTGTTCACCATAAAGAATATTTATTGACTTATAGTATCATTCGCGCTGCACTCCGGCAACTGACAATAAAAGGAACCTGCCATGACCAAACGCATTGCCATCCTCGGTGCAGGCCCCTCCGGCCTTGCCCAGCTTCGCGCATTTCAATCCGCCCAGGCGAACGGCGACGAGATTCCGGAAATCGTCTGTTTCGAGAAGCAATCGGATTGGGGCGGGCTTTGGAATTACACATGGCGCACAGGGTTGGATCAATACGGCGAACCTGTGCACGGCTCTATGTACCGCTATTTGTGGTCAAACGGTCCAAAAGAGGGGCTGGAATTCGCGGATTATTCGTTTGAAGAACATTTCGGCAAACAGATCGCCTCTTACCCGCCGCGCGCGGTATTGTTCGACTATATCCAAGGACGCGTGCAAAAGGCGGGCGTGCGCGACTGGATCCGCTTTGAAACCGCTGTGCGCTGGGTCAAGAAAGACGGCGACAAGTTTCAGGTCACGGCCTGCCACCTGCCCGAAGACCACACCTATACCGAAGAATTTGACCATGTGATTGTCTGCACAGGCCACTTCAGCACGCCCAATGTGCCGCAGTTTGACGGGTTTGACGCCTTCAAAGGCCGCGTGCTGCATGCCCATGATTTCCGCGATGCGATGGAGTTCAAGGATAAGGACATCCTGATTGTCGGCACCAGCTATTCCGCCGAAGACATCGGATCGCAGTGCTGGAAATACGGCGCAAAATCTATCACCGTCAGCCACCGCACTGCCGCTATGGGATATGACTGGCCCGACAATTGGGCCGAGGTGCCGCTCCTGACCCATGTGGACGGCAACACGGCCCATTTCAAAGACGGCACATCAAAAGACGTCGACGCCGTGATCCTGTGCACCGGTTACAAACACCACTTCCCCTTCCTGCCGGACGATTTACGCCTCAAGACCGCAAACCGGTTGGCAACGGCAGATCTGTATAAAGGGGTCGCTTATGTTCATGATCCGGCGCTTTTCTACATCGGGATGCAGGACCAGTGGTTTACCTTCAACATGTTTGATGCACAGGCGTGGTACGTCCGCGATGTGATCATGGACCGCATCGCCGTGCCGGATACAGACACGATGAAGGCAGATGTTGCGGACCGGATCGCGCGCGAAGACGCAGGTGAGGATGACTATGACGCAATTTGGTATCAGGGAGATTACATCAAAGAGCTGATCGCGGACACGGATTATCCGACCTTCGATGTCGAGGGGGCCTGCAAAGCCTTCAAGGAATGGAAAGGTCACAAGAAAAAGGGCATCATGACCTTCCGCGACCACGGCTATAAATCCGTGATAACGGGCACCATGGCGCCCCAGCACCACACCCCGTGGAAAGATGCGCTTGACGATAGTCTTGAGGTTTACCTACAGAACTAGCTGGGTTCACTACAAATACAGACGCCATGCCGACCGCCCCTGCCAGTTGGGGCGGATACCGGTGCACCAACACGGTTAAACACGAATACAACTTCAACAGGACTTCTAATGAGCAAATACGCCCTCACCGTGACATGCCAATCCCGTCGCGGCATCGTCGCAGTCATTGCAAATTACCTCGCGGATAACGGGTGCAATATCACCGATTCTGCGCAGTTCGACGATAAGGAAACCGGCAACTTTTTCATGCGCGTCAGCTTTGAAACCGAGACTGACGTCACGCTGGATACCCTGTCCGAAAAACTAGTCCCCACGGCGGACGAATTCGGCATGGACTATGAATTCCACGACGAAGGGCAAAAGATGAAAGTCGTGATCATGGTATCGCGCTTTGGTCACTGTCTTAACGATCTGATGTACCGCTGCAAAATTGGTGCGCTGCCGATTGATATCGTGGCGGTGATTTCAAACCACATGGATTATCAAAAGGTCGTCGTGAACAACGACATCCCCTTCCACTGCATCAAGGTCACCAAAGAAAACAAACCCGAAGCCGAGGCCAAGATCATGTCAGTGGTCGAGGAATCCGGTGCCGAGTTGATCGTATTGGCGCGCTACATGCAGATCCTGTCGGATCAGATGTGTCAGAAAATGTCGGGTAAAATTATCAACATCCACCATTCTTTCCTACCCAGCTTCAAGGGGGCAAACCCCTACAAGCAGGCGTTCCAACGCGGCGTAAAGCTGATCGGGGCAACATCGCATTATGTGACTGCTGATCTGGATGAAGGTCCCATCATCGAGCAAGACACCGTGCGCGTCACCCATGCGCAATCGCCAGAGGATTATGTATCCTTGGGCCGCGATGTGGAAAGTCAGGTTCTGGCCCGCGCAATTCACGCGCATATCCACCGTCGTGTCTTCCTGAACGGCAACAAGACTGTCGTCTTCCCGGCATCGCCAGGGTCATACGCCTCCGAACGGATGGGTTAACAAAACATCGAACGCCCGCGATCAGGATCGCGGGCGTTCTTTCTTTGGATCATAGGCTGCCAGATCGGCACGGACGACCGCGGGCAGCCGTTTCTGGTGTCCATCCAACTTACCAATCTCGACCGCTGTGCCAGCCTCGGCATGCGCCACATCAATCCGCGCCATTGCAATATTCTTACCCAGCAGCGGCGAACGCATGGCCGAAGTCACCTCGCCCACCTGAGCGCGGCCGATATGGATGCAATCGCCATGGCCCACCTCGACCTCGCTGCCGATGTCGAGACCGACCAGCTTGCGCATGGGGTGCTCCTTGCGCCGGATCAACGCGTCACGGCCGATAAAATCGTCAGGCTTTGACTTCAGCAGCACGGTAAAGCCGATGCCCGCTTCGAACGGGTCCGTTTGATCCGAGAAATCATAATCCGCAAAAACTAGCCCCGCCTCGATGCGCACCATATCCAGCGCCTCGAGCCCCATAGGGCGCAGGCCATATCCCTGCCCCGCCTCCCAAATCGCGTCAAAAACCTCGGTCGCGTGTTTCGGGTGGCACATCACCTCATAGCCCAGCTCGCCGGTGTAACCGGTGCGCGAGATGACAAAGGGCGTGCCCAGCTCATTGCGCAGGCGCGCAGGGCAGAAACGGAACCACGCAAGCTGGTCGAATTCGGGGTTATGCGGCGCGGTCCAGACCAGATCACGCAGCAGGTCGCGCGACTTTGGCCCCTGCACCGCCACATTGTGCAACTGATCTGTCGAAGAACGGACCAAAACCTTCAGCCCCAGCTTGTCCGCCTGTTCGCGCAGCCATTCGCCGCCGTAATCATTCCCGCCAATCCAGCGGAAGTTATCACGCCCCAGCCGGAAAATTGTACCATCGTCGATCATCCCGCCGTGCTCGTAGCACATAGCCGTATAAACAACGCCGCCCACGGGCAGCGTTTTCATGTTGCGGGTAAAGACATACTGGCACAAGGCTTCGGCATCAGGGCCGTTGATCTCGAATTTGCGCAGGGGGGACAGATCCATGATCACCGCATCGCGGCGGCAGGCATGATACTCGGCGATTGGCCCTTCACCCGCAAAGCAATTGGGCATCCAATAGCCGTTATATTCAACGAAATTGCGGGTATGTTTGGCAAAACTCTCGTGGAAACCGGTTTGCTTGGTCATCTTGGGCTCCGCATCTGGGGTCACGCGTGTGGCGATTGCGCGTTGAAAGGTTTCTTTGCCGGAGTAGGTCCGGATGTGGATGTCTGTGGGGTTCCACCCGTTGGCGGCAGTGGTGTCATCGGGGCACGCGCTTGAGACGCAGACAATATCGGTAAGCGCACGCAGAAGCACATAATCACCCGGCCGCGACCATGGCTCATCCGCGTACATGACGCAGTGGGCATCAATGCCGGTGTTGAAGAAAAAATTGATCGCCATCCAACCGGGGCGCCCTGTGACGCCGTATTGCGTCAAGGCCGTGTTGAAGTTGTCTGAACAATTTACATGCCCCGGATAGCCGATATCATCGTAATATTTAGCCGAACACGCCAAGGCAAACGCATCATGACGCCCGCAGGTGTCTTGGACCACCTCAACCAGCGGCACCATTTCCTGATCGTAGTATTTCGCGTGCAGACCCGGCATCGGGTAGGCGTGGCCCATCAGGGTTCGCGTGGTGGTGACATCCAACGCATGCTCGATCCCCTTATCCAGCTTACGCGCGCTGAAACATTCAAAATCAGTGCATTGCCGCCCGTCCACATCCAGAATTTGGATGTAATCCCCGGCCTTCACAAAATAGGCTTCGGCGGTTTGGGAATGCACACGGATGTCCTGCAATGGATCGGCAAGCGGTGTGGGCAACTCGAACCGCACCGTTTGCTTTATCACAGCACGTTTAATCGTAACCGTCAGCGGCGTGCAGGTATCTTGCGCCTCAAGGTCCATGATGCCACCCGGTGCCGCGATGATCACACAACCATCGCGCGTCGCGGTAAAGCTTTGCTCGGTTTTCGCCGGTGTGGTTGCCTCAAACAGATGCACAGCCCCTGCACCACCGATGTCGATCTTGCGGGCGTCCAATCCCATGCGCAGCCCCCGCAACGAGCGATCATCGCCCGTCAAAAGCGATTGCAAGCCCCTAGCAGGTCCCTGCCCCTGCGCGCCAATGATACCTGCATCAATCCGCCCCGCGCCATCACATGCCAAAACCTCGCAGCGCTGCCCCCCCTCGTCATTTGAAATGGTGATCAGGTCCCCGACGGACAATGCCAGCAACACCGCGCCGCCACCTTCAACAGGATAGCGTTCCGTCCCGGCAGGCAATGAAAACACGCGAGGCTCAAAAATTCCGCTTGGCTTTGGTGGCCCTGAGCGTAGTCTAAAGAAATCGTCCTGCATCATCGCCTCGCATGTTGCATCACTGGAAATAATATTTAACGTCAAGAATGCATTCAAATGCAACATCCGACAGATGAATCAGACACTGCGGACATGGAATTCGGGATCGCCTGCCCAAACGGACAGCGCATCCCCTGATTTGGAATAGGTGATTTTTGATCTCTCTTGCTTTTGGACTGGTCGCGGCGGCGTGCTGGGGCATCCACGATTTTTGCATCCGTTTCATCAGCCAGAATATACCCGTAAGCGCGAGTATGCTTGCGGTTATGGTGTTTGGGCTGATTTTCCAGCTGGGCCTTCTTGTGGTGACTGGCAGCTACACCAGCATCCCCGCGCAAGGCGTCTTGCCCCTGATCGGTGCAGGCATTTCCTTCACGCTTGCCAATGTGGGGCTATATCTGGCCTTTCAACGTGGTCCCGTCTGGCTGGCGGCCCCTTTGGTCGCCTGTTTTTCGGTCTTCTCGGTCGGAATTGCGATAATTGGCGGGGCCAGCTTTTCGATCGGGCAAGGCGCTGCAATTTTGTCGATCCTTGCAGGGATCACGATCATCGCCGTACTGGCAGACAAGGAACTCGTTCCCACCGAGGGAAAAATCTGGACGGTCATAACAGCATTGTTAGCAGCAGCCGGTTTTGCAGCGACATTTGCCTTTGGACAGATTGCCACCGAAATGACCAACGGGCTTGTCTCATCTGTCGTAATGCGGGTCGTCGCAATCGGGATTATCCTGACAGGTATCCTTGCGCTCGGGCTGCCGCTTTGGCCCAAGGCAGGCACATGGCGCATTCTGGCCATCATGGGGGTTCTAGACGGTATCGCGATTTTATCTGTGGTAACCGCAGGGAATTACCCCAATCCCGAATACGCAGCGGTTGCTACGGCCATCTACGGTCTGCCCACCATCTTGTTGGCCTCCGTCTTTCTCAAAGAGCGGATCAACGCCAAGCAATGGGCCGGCTGCCTGCTAGTCTTTAGCGGTATTGCCTATCTGGCGCTTTAGCCCGGGCGGTCAGGAGACCCGTTTCCCCGCGCTCCATGTTTCGTGCAATACAGGCAGGCCGTCAGAGATACCAAAGCGGATGATGTCAGCCCGCTGACCGACGGCCAGCCGCCCCCGATCTTTCAGTCCAACCGCGCGCGCGGGAGCAGAGGTAACCGTGCGCATACCCCGCGCGAGATCCCCCCACAGATCGCCAAGCTGCACCGCTGCCAACAACAGTCCCGCAGGCACATAATCCGATGATAGAATATCCAACCTGTCCATTTTCGCCAGATCAGCCGCCGCGACATTCCCAGAATGAGACCCTCCGCGGATCAGGTTAGGTGCGCCCATAATCGTTGCAATGCCGCGGGCATGGCAGGCATCGGCAGCCGTGGCAGTGGTCGGGAACTCTGCCACCCGCACACCGTAAAAATGGCTTGTGCTGACCTGTTCGCCGGTTGTGTCATCATGACTGGCCAATGTCGCGCCCAGCCGTTTGGCTGCGGCAACGGTTGCCGCCTCATGTTTAATGCCCAAGCGTGATTGAAGATCATACAAAAACGCGACATAAGCCTCCCACTCGGTATCCGAATAGCGACGTTTGCCGCGAATGTAGGTTTCGAATTTCGACACATCAACGAATTGCCGTTGACCCGGTGTGTGGTCCATCATTGATACAATGCCGATACGGTCCCGGGATGTGAATTCGTCCAGCTCTTCGATAAGCGTCTCGGAGCAGATTTCGGCGCGCAAATGGATATGGTGACTGATCCGGAACAAACCTTCCGCCTGCACGGCCAGAATTTCATCCGTCATCTGGCGTGCGTATTTGGCATAGCCCGCCCCCGTATTGGACACGATCGAGCCTACACGAATAGCGTCGAAAACGGTGGTAATCCCGACACCGGCCAATTCGCGGTCATGCGCCAAGATCGCTGCACGAAAAGGCCAGTTTACCTTTGGGCGCGGCTCTAGATGGCGCTCGACGTTGTCGGTGTGCAGCTCTACCAAACCCGGCGCAAGATAATCCCCGCCCACGTCAACCGCGCCCTTGGGCACAGTGCTGCCGCTGCCAATATCTGTGATTACACCATCGTTCAAAACCAACGAACCGGTGACAATTTCGTCGTCGAGGATCAGCTTGGCATTTGAAAAAATCATGCTGTTTGTCATATCTGGCTCACGGTTGTTGTGCAGGTGCAAGCATCTACGGGAATGTTAAAGGCGTCGGGTTGGAGAAAGATGCCCAAATCTCGACCTCCCCTATGCGCTGACCGGATAGAGCAGATCGCAGACCCGTTGAACCGTATCAGACAAAGCGCCGCTGTTATCTACAGTATGAACCCGAAGTCCTGTCGGCAAAGGCGATCCCACGCGGTCAAGGCGCTCAGCGATTTGCGCCGCAGTTTCGCGCCCGCGTGCCCTCAGCCTTTGTGCGAGGATATGACGGGTTGCTGTCAGCTGCACCACCTCCAGATGCGCAAAGCGCGCATGCGCCAGTGGCAATACCGTGCGTGAGAGATTGGCCAACACATCTTTGCCCATCAACAGATCGGCCTCGGCCTTGCATGCAATGGCATAAGACAGACCATGGGCAGACCAATGCAAGGCGAACCCATCCGCAGCTAAAGCCGCGTCATATGCGGCCTGCGTCACCGCATCGAAATCCTCTCCGCCCGCGTCGGCAGGTCGGGTGATCATCCGGCGCGCCAGAACCATGCGCGGCTCTTTTGCGGCGATGGCCCGCATGACGCTGTCCTTGCCCACCCCTGACGGACCGACAACCGCAATAAAGCGCCCGCTCACGCCGCCAGCCCCGGTGTGTAGCCCGTCAGGTCAAACTGTTTATCGCAGATGGCGTCGCGGGCAGCATGATCGTGGAAAATGCCAATGATCGCTGCTCCACGTGCCTTGGCTTCACTGATCATCTCCAACACGGTTGCGCGGTTGGTCGGGTCTAGACTGGCCGTTGGTTCATCCAGCAACAGCGCCGGATAAGGAAAGGCAAAACCGCGCGCGATGTTGACCCGTTGTTGTTCACCGCCTGAAAATGTCGTTGGGCTTAGCTGCCATAGACGTTCAGGGATGTTCAAACGGGTCAGCAGCGCCGCGGCTTTATCATGCGCGCCCCCACGGTCAGTGCCGGTGGCAAGCAATGGCTCTGCCACAACATCCAAGGTCGAAACCCGCGGCACCACACGCAGGAACTGGCTCACATAGCCAAGGGTGTCACGGCGCAGGCGAATGATCTCCCGCGGGAGGGCTGTGGCCACATCCACCTTCCCCACAATGATCCGCCCCGAAGCGGTCAGGTAGTTGCCGTAGATCATCCGCATCAGCGTAGATTTCCCCGCACCAGAGGCCCCGACAAGCGCGACACATTCACCGGCTGCAACTGTAAGGGATGCCTCCTGCATGACGGGTATTTCGGCTGCACCCTGATTGTGCAGCACGAATGATTTTGAAACATTTTCAATGGAAATCATGTAATTACACCTGCAAAACGGATGAAACAAGAAGCTGCGTATAGGCGTGCTGTGGATCGTCCAGCACCTGATCGGTCAGGCCAGTCTCAATTACACGCCCGTCTTTCATCACCATCAACCGATCCGCCAACAACCGCACAACGGCCAGATCATGGGTCACGATGATCGCACTCAGGTTCATCTCGCGGACCAGACCGCGCAGCAGATCCAGCAGTCGCGCCTGTACTGAGACATCAAGCCCGCCTGTCGGCTCGTCCATGAACACCAATCGTGGGCCCGTCACCAGATTGCGCGCGATCTGCAGCCGTTGCTGCATTCCGCCCGAGAAAGCTGTGGGGCGGTCGTCAATGCGGTCTTCGGTAATTTCCACCCGTCCCAACCAATCAATCGCCTCAGCGCGGATATCGCCATAGTGGCGGGCGTTCACAGCCATCAGGCGCTCACCAACATTGCCGCCGGCACTTACGTTCATGCGCAGACCGTCGCGGGCATGTTGGTGCACAAATGCCCAATCGGTGCGGCCCAGCATCCGGCGTTCCGGGTCGGACATGGTGAGTGTGTCGCGCAAGCCTTCGGCGCGGGTGTCAAAACGCACCGCGCCACGGTCCGGCGTCAGATGTCCGGCCAGACAGTTCAGCAATGTCGACTTCCCCGATCCGCTTTCGCCGACGATCCCCAACACTTCGCCCGGATAGAGATCAAAAGACACATCCGTGCAGCCGATCCGCGCACCGTAGTTTTTGGCGATATTTTCGACCTGTAGCAGCGGGGTGGTCATGCCGCGTCCTCCGTATGGGGCAAGCCTTGCGCGCCGATATGGCCATCTGCACGCCGCGCGCGGCAATAATCCGTGTCCGAGCACATAAACATGCGCCCGCCCTCATCATCGACAATCAACTCATCAAGATAGCTGTCTTGCGCTCCGCATAGATCACAGGCGTGATCCGCCTTGCTCGGCTCGAACGGGTAGTCCTCGAAATCAAGGCTCACCACCTGCGTGTAGGGCGGGATTGCGTAAATGCGCTGCTCGCGTCCTGCCCCGAACAGTTGAATACCCGCCATTTCCAGCTTGGGGTTGTCGAACTTGGGGATTGGTGACGGGTCCATCACGTAGCGCCCCTCAACCTTGACCGGATAGGCATAGGCTGTGGCGATATCGCCGTGCTGGCTGATATCTTCATAGAGCTTCACATGCATCAGCCCGTATTCCTCAAGGCTGTGCATTTTGCGGGTTTCGACCTCTGACGGCTCGAGAAAGCGGAGCGGTTCGGGAATGGGCACCTGATAGACAAGGATCTGATCCGCGCGCAGCTTTTTCTCGGGGATGCGGTGGCGGGTCTGGATGACGCTCGCCTCTGCTGTGGCTTCGGTCACGGCAACACCTGCGGTCTTTTGAAAAAACCGCCGGATCGAAACAGCATTTGTTGTATCATCAGCCCCTTGGTCAATGACCTTAAATCGGTCATCCGGCGTCAGCACAGCGGCAGAAACCTGCACCCCGCCCGTGCCCCAACCATAAGGCATGGGCATCTCGCGGCTGGCAAAAGGCACCTGATAGCCGGGGATCGCCAGGCCTTTCAGGATCGCGCGGCGGATCATGCGTTTGGTCTGCTCGTCGAGATAGGCAAAGTTATAATCGCTCATTCTGCGGCCTCCTGCGCGGTGCTTGCCTGTGCCTCGCGGCGCAGCTTGCGGATCAGTTCAAGCTCGGACTGGAAATCGACGTAATGGGGCAGTTTGATATGTTCCAAGAACCCCGTCGCCTGAATATTATCGCTGTGATAGAGGACAAATTCCTCGTCCTGAGCAGGTGCGCCAAGGTTATCCTCACCAAGCTCTTGCCAGCGCAATGCGCGGTCAACCAAAGCCATCGAAATCGCCTTGCGCTCAGACATGCCAAACACCAACCCATACCCCCGCGTGAATTGTGGCGGCTGGGTCTTAGAGCCTTGGAACTGGTTCACAGTTTCACATTCCGTTACCGTGATCTCGCCAATATCTATCGCAAAGCCCAGCTCGGGGATGTCCATCTCAACCGCCACCGCACCGATCCGCAGCTCTGCGACAAAAGCGTGGTTGCGCGCATATCCACGTTGCGTGGAATAGGCCATGCCAAGGATAAACCCTTCGTCCCCACGGGTGAGCGCTTGCAAGCGCAAGGCGCGACTGGCGGGCAGCTCAAGCGGGGCACGGGTCAGATCGTCGGGTACATCCGCGCCCGATGGTTCGGGCTGGATCAGGTTTTCACGATCCAGAAACGACATGATATGCGGGGTGGCCGTTTGCTGTGCTGTAGCACCGGGTGCTTGCCCCGCCTCCCCGTCCGCGGCCAGTTTAAAATCCAGCAAACGGTGCGTGTAATCAAATGTCGGCCCAAGGATCTGGCCACCGGGCGCGTCTTTGAACGTCGCGGACACGCGCCTGTCGCATTGCATATCTTCGGTCGCGATCGGGATCGAACCGCCAAAACGCGGCAATGTCGTTCGGTAGGCCCGGACAAGAAACACCGCCTCGATCAGATCGCCCCTCGATTGTTTGATCGCCAGCGCAGCAAGGTCGGGATCAAAAAGAGACCCCTCGGCCATGACGCGATTGACTGCCAATGCCATTTGTTCGCGGATTTGATCCACGCTCAGCTCGGGTACATCCACATCGCCGCGCCGCTCTTCAGCGAGCCACGCATGTGCGTTATCAATCGCGCGCTCGCCCCCTTTTACCGCAACATACATCAGCTTACCTTTGTCGTACGGGGCAGCGCCGCAAAGCGGTCTGCGCTAGTAAAAATAAAGTCCAACCCCAAAGGAAATCGCCGCGCATTGTGCTGAAAGGCTTGTGTTTCGGGCAATGATAGCTGCGCGTGTGTCTCGATCCCCGGCCCGGTGAGCATCATACCTGTGGCGGTTAGATCAGCCTGCTCGACAATCAAAGTGGCCGAGCGATCAGGGTATTCCGGCGTCCCGCATGAAAAGTCACCCAAAGGCAGATCCCTCCAAGCGCCGATCGCAAACATTGCATCCTGCGCCCGCACGAATGGCGCACCGATATGAAAGGTGATCCAGTCGCGCAGCGGGCCCGTGTCATATCCGCCACCCAGAAAAATCGGGGTCTCGGGGTCGCACAGGGTCAGGAGGACAACCCCAGCAGCAACGCCAAGCGGTGCAGGTGGCTCCGCCCCGCCTACGCTCAGGATATCACCGGGGCGCGCCATCGCTGTCATCACCGCGCGAAACGCATGCGAAGCATCCACTGCCGGATCGTCAAAACCGCCCTCAAGAACATCCGCCTGCATCAATCTTCCCCCCGCACCATGGTAAAGAAATCCACTTTTGTGGCCGCCGCTTTGGCCAGACGGGTGTTTTTGCGTTTGGCCATAGCATTGCGCAAAGGGGTCAGCACATCCGCCTCCAACCTATCGGCCATGTCCGTTTGCATCAGCGCGTCGATCAAGGCGGCCTGCGTTGCATGGGCTTTGTCCCTGCCCTGCACATACCCATGACCAACCGCTCCGCTGTCCAGCTTGACCGAGGCCCGCGTGACAGTCATTTCGCCCAGATTGAAAGGCGCACCCACTGCGCCTGCGCGCCCTCGCACCATGACGCCTCCGATTTCGGGGGTGCGCAAGACAGTACGCACGGGGGCCATATCCAGCGCCGTCCACAGCCTGGCCACATCACCTGCGGGCGATTTTGCCAACAAGCTCAGCCATTCTTTACGGGCGGAGTTTGGATCGCTCATCACATTCATCTAGACACCTTCCGACCATAACTATACAACTAGACAAATACTAGCTAGTAATGCCTCTTCCGCCAACCCTGCATAGTGTGAAGTTTTAATGACATGACCTCCCGCACCCCGATCTGGAAAGCCATCGCAACAACCCTGCGCAGCGAGATTGCCGAAGGCATGTATCAAAAAGGGGATAAGTTACCGACCGAGGCCGCCTTTGCCGCGCGGTTTGGTGTGAACCGTCATACGGTACGTCAAGCCGTTTCGGCCTTGGTGGCGGAAGGGATTGTTCATTCCCGCCGCGGCGCTGGTGTGTTTGTAACCATGCAACCGGCAGATTACCCCATTGGACGCCGTGTTCGGTTTCACCAAAACCTGACCGCCGCAGGCCGCACGCCGGCCAAATCCGTTCTATCGCTTGAAACGCGTATTGCCCGCCCCGCCGAAGCCGAGGCGCTTGACCTTGAGCGTGATGCGATGGTCCACAGCTATGAGGGGCTATCACTGACCGAAAACCAGCCAATTGCCCTGTTCCGCAGTGTTTTTCCCGCTGAGCGCTTTCCACAGATGTTGGACCATCTGCGCGACAACCCGTCAGTCACAATGGCGCTCGCGCAGTTTGGCATTGATGACTACACCCGTGCCTCCACGCGGATTAACGCAAAGCTGGCAACAGCGACCCAAGCGCTGCACCTGCGGATAGCCGAAGGCGCGCCGATTTTACGGACAATCAGCGTAAATGTGGCCACAGACGGCACGCCCGTTGAGGTCGGACGCACCTGGTTTGCGGGGGATATGGTGACGCTGACGTTATCGGACGATTAAGGCGCGTTTATGCGTAGCGTTCCAGAAAAGCCTCGGCACCCAAGGTCCGGAAATCATCCAACGCCGTGCACAGCCGCTCATGCGGCCAGTCCCACCACGCCAGCGTCATCAGCCGCTCCGCCACCGCGCTGGTAAATCGCGCACGCAAAGGAACCGCCGGCACACCCGCCACAATCATATAGGGCGGGACATCCTTGGTCACAATTGCTCCACTGGCAACCACCGCGCCGTGGCCGATTGTAACGCCCGGCCGAACCTGTGCGCCGTGGCCCAGCCATGTGTCATGGCCAATCGTCGTGCGCCGGCTACGCCTGTGGACGAACCATGCCTCGTCATTGCTGGCATCGTCAAAATAGTCGCCTGAACGATAGTGGAAGTGATGCAGACTCGCCTTCTCCATCGGGTGATCCGTTGCCCCGATCCGCACGAATGCCGCGATATTCGAGAACTTGCCAACAGTGGTATTGGCGATGTCGCAAAACCGATCGCAATACGTGTAATCGTCGAAATGACTATGGGCCATGCGGGTGGCGCGCCCGATCTCGACGTATCTGCCAAAGCTGGCATCGGTCAGCTCACACTCGGGGTGCACAAACGGCTGGTCTGCTCGCAGACGGGCCATAATTAATGCCCTCCCTCGTCGCCCTGGATCAGCTTGCGGCGCAGCCAACCGGACAATGTATCCATCGCCATCACCAACATAATAATCAAAACGATGTAATATGTGACCTCTTCCCAGTCCTTCTGCGTGGCAATCGCCTGTGTCAGCAGCAAACCGATACCGCCGCCGGTAATTGCGCCAATGATCGTCGCCGAGCGGGTGTTGGATTCGAGATAATAAAGGATCTGGCTCAGGAAAACCGGCATCACCTGCGGGAAAACACCAAATCGGTAGCGTTGCGCAGGCTTCGCCCCTGTCGAGCTGATGCCTTCGATCTGCTTGCCGTCCACATTCTCCAGTGTTTCGGAGAACATTTTGCCGAAGGTGCCGGTATCTGTCAGCAAAATCGCCAAGGCACCGGTGAGCGGCCCGGGCCCAAAGGCGCGGCTTAGCACAATGGTCCAGATCAACCCGTCCACGCCGCGCAAAAAGTCGAACACCCGACGCGCGGCAAACCGAAATACGCCAAGGGGCGTGAAATTCCGCGCCGCTAGAAACGCCAATGGCAAAGCGACAATGGCCGCACCGAATGTTCCCAAAAATGCCATCAATAACGTCTCAAGCAATGCCCAGAACACATCGCCATGCCGCCACATCTTGTTGGTCCAGAAGTCCTGTACAATGGCACCCGCCTCGCCATGCAATGCACGGTCCAGCAATTGCAACAAACCCATGCCGTGATAGGGGCTGTCGAGTGTGAAAAAGAACAATTCCCAGCCGTAGCTATATTTGAAAACCTCCGCACGGGCGCGGGTGATGGTCAGCCGCCCTGCGTCTGTGGCAATCATCACGCGGTTCTTAGAGGCATTGATATAATCGGGCAGATCGCCCGCCGGAAAGACTGCATGTACGCCGCTGCGATCCGGCCGCGCTGTCACCAGCCCGTAATCCGGGATGTCATAGCGAACCTGCGGGCCAAGCGTGACCACGTTACCCTCACCAAGATCGACAATTGTCTCCTCGCCCAAGGTGACCCAATCAGGGGCCATGCCTTCGGGGTATTGGCCCTTGCGTTCACCTTCGACCGCAATTGTGACCGCGCCGTTGCGGTTATCCTGCTGCACATGGGTTTTGTAACTATAGCTATCGGACACTAATGTACGCGCGTTATCAAGATTGATCCGCTGGCTAAGACCAGCCACATCGAACGAAACACAGATATAGGCAAAATAGCCAAGAACCACCAAAGGCGCGGCAATCGCCAAACGTGTTTTGCGGCTAAATTGCCTAGTCGTAGCGGCATAGATGCTGGCCGAGGTCATGCGGTCACCTGTGAAGTTGCTGTGCCATGTGTCAGCCGGTTGCGCAGAACGCTGGAAAGTTGATCGACTGCGACAATTGTCAAAAAGAGCAGGATAAAGATTGCTGCGGCCTCGTCATATTTTCCGACGCCCCAGCTCATTGTGTTGCGCAGGTCATAGCCGATGCCCCCTGCCCCGACAAAACCCAGAATGGCCGAAGCACGGATGTTGACCTCAAAGCGCAGCAGCGCATAGCTGAGGTAATTCGGGGCCACCTGCGGGATAATGCCCAGCCACATCTGCTGGCTCCAGTTTGCCCCGACCGAGGCGAGCCCCTCTATCGGCTTGAGAGAAGCATTCTCATTCACTTCTGAGAAAAGTTTACCCATCGCGCCCACCGAATGCAGCGCAATGGCGATCATTGCAGGGACAGGCCCGCCGCCAAGTGTAAAAATCAACACCAGAGCGATCACAATTTCAGGGACCGCACGCAGAATATCCAGCAGGCGCCGCAGCGGAGCCACAAGCCACGGCACAGGGGCAAGGCCGCGGGTCATCATCAAGGACATCAGCAACCCCAAAAGCCCGCCAAGCAAAGTAGACGCCGCAGCAATATTGATCGTTTCAATCAACGAAGGGAAGTATTTCACAAGGTAGCCCGGCATCAGCGGAGCCCGCTCGACCGCTTCGCTCAGCATTGCTGCGGGAAAGTCGAAGATATTGCTGATCCCGTCCCAGAACCCGCCTGCATTGCGGCTATCAGCGGTGTAGAATCCCGATACCAGCAGGGCCAGAAAAACAATCAGGAAGATGGAGTTCATCAACCGCTTGCGTTTGATCTGCGCAAGATATGCTTCACTGCGCTCCACGGCCTGTACGCCGCGTATTCTTTTTTCAGCCATGCCGGCCCCCGTGAAAATAGCTGGCCCCGGATGAGCATCCGGAGCCAGTATTTATTGCAAATTCAGTAGCTTTAATTGGATTTAGCCAAACGGGCCGCAACGATGGACGTATATGCATCATGGGTGATCGGATCAAAACCGCTGACCTCACCGCCCGCCAGTGCAGTTGCGCAATCGGGGTCGGTTTCGCCCATTGTGTCGATGATTTCGGTCACTTTCGCACGTACGTCGTCAGGCAATGCATTGCGAAGAACCACAGGCTCACCGGGGATCAGTTTTGAGCGCCAGATCTCAGAAATGTCGTTCATATCGATCAGACCGGCATCAACTGCCTTGCGCAGCGCGCCGAAGGTATAGCCGTCTTCCCAGTCACCCTGTCCATCCGTCCATGTCACACCTGCATCCACATCGCCATTGTTCACGGCAACGATGGTTTGCTCATGGCCGCCAGTGAATTTCACTTCGCCGAAATAGTCGCCATTTTCCATCGTCGCATTGATCTGGCCAGGGATCTCGACCGAGGGGATCAGATAGCCGGAGGTCGAGTTCGGGTCACCGAAACCGAACACTTTGCCCTTCATGTCATCAAGCGATTTTACGCCGCTGTCATTGCGTGCGAAACCAACCGAATAGTAACCTGTGCTGCCGTCAACATTCACTTTCACTAGGATCGGGGACACTGCATCTTTATCTGCGATGTGAACCGCTGCGTAGGATGACGGGCCCATCAGCGACAGATCAATTGTGCCGCCCAGAAGCCCCTGAATCACCCCGTTATAATCCGCAGGCGCGAAGAGTTTGGTCGGCACGCCAAGCGCATCTTCGATTTTGGTGCGCAGGCATTCATTGCTGTTCATACGGTCTTGGGCATTTTCCCCGCCCAGAATACCGATGCGGAATTCATCAATGGCTTGCCCTTCGGCGAATGCGCCAGTGGCCAGTGCAGTGGTCATAAGGGCAAGGGTGATCGTCTTTTTCATCTGTCTTCTCTCTTGAATAATGCACCTGCAGGTGCGCGTTTTTCGGGCGTGTTACTGGGCTGCAATTGCCGAGACAGCATGCAACGCAGGCGCGGCTGTCTCGATCTGCGTAGAGGTTGTGGCTTCGGAAAAGCTTGCGTCCGCGCCATAGATCTCGCGGGCGGTATCGGTGGTAAGTTCCTCTGGAAGGCCATCAAAAACGATCTGACCGCCGCGCATACCAATCACACGGTCGCAATAGCGGCGTGCCGTATCCAGCGTGTGCAGGTTGGCAATGACCATCCGCCCGTCTTGTTCATGGATGTCGCGCAAGGATTGCATCACGACCTGCGCATTCATCGGGTCGAGCGAAGCAATCGGCTCATCCGCCAGAATAATCCGCGGATCCTGCATCAAGGCGCGCGCAATAGCGACACGCTGTTGCTGGCCTCCCGACAGGGCTTCGGCGCGTTTTGGCGCGTGCTCGGCAATGCCCAGACGCTCCAGAATATCAATGGCGCGGTGAATGTCCTCATCAGGGTACAAGTTGAACATCGTCGCCATAGTCGAGCGTCGGTTCAGGGTCCCGTGAAGCACATTGGACACCACATCCATACGCGGCACCAGATTGAATTGTTGGAAAATCATCGCGCATTGCGACTGCCAGCGGCGTTTGGCTGCGCCACGCAGCCCCGAAACGTTTTGCCCGTCAAAGCTGATACTACCCGAAGAGGTATCTGTCAGACAGTTCAGCATTCTCAGCAGCGTGGACTTGCCCGCCCCTGATCGTCCGATGATACCGATCATCATGGGCTTATCGACGACAAAGCTGGCCGCGTGTACGGCGGTGTTTGCTCCAAATGTTTTCGTGACTTGATTAAATTTCAGCATAGCAATCCCCTACGTTGGAAGATCCCTACGGTGTCGAGGAGACACATTTGCGATAATTTAATTAAGCTATTGTAACAAGGTTTACTAAAACTGCACCAAACCGGAGCCATGCGCCATTGGGACGGCTGCATATATATCACACACATAAACCTGTGCGTGCCTAGTTAAATCTCCTTACAAATTATTAACGTTTATATCTCCATGTTTACATTATGATGCTAAAAATATTGACAAATTGCCGACACATTCAGGTGTTACAGTATAACTGGACATCCATCAAAGAAAGCCCACGCTATCGTGAACACACCCGCCACCTTCACGGCTTTCGTATCTGAAACAAAAATGGCAAGCCGCCCCGAAAATTCCCCAAGCACCGAACGCCAATCCGGACTATACTCATGGTTGTAGTTCACCGCTCAGAATCACATGGATCCTCAAAGTGACGCAGAATTTAGAAAACCTTTCTTACGAAGAGCGCATTGCGCAGGTTCGCAAGCGTTTCATCCATACGCTGGAAGAAAAGTTGGGTGATATTGCAGATGCTATTCAAATGGCACCTGAGACCTGTTCTGACGAAACCCAAGCCCACAAGCTCCACCGAATGCTCCATGACATGGGCGGAAATGCTGCTATGCTTGAATTTGACGAAATTGAAAAAATCATCCGTTACGGCGTGGATATAGCCGAGAAGGCGGATATCGAGGGTTCCGAATTGACCCAAGACCAAAAGACCCGCCTCGCTGCGATTGTGGATGATGCTATTGCCGCCGGTGCCCTATTGAGAGAGCAGTATTGAGATTATGAAGAACTTTTTCCTTCTGACCGCGTCGGTTAGTTTTTTAGCACTTGGTGCTCACGCTCAACCCCTCACCGCACAGCAAGGCACCGCCCCGGCGGCGCAGCAGCCTGCTTTGGGTACCTTAATTCGCAACACGACATTTCGTGATCTAGGTTTCAGCGAAGGGGTGTCATTCACCCAGCTGTCCGGTCAGTCAGAGCTCTTTTTCCCGATCCCCGATGCGGCGCCGCTGCGCGCGGGCGAACTGACACTGAATATCGAACACGGTGCCACCAACGCTGTGGAGCGCTACCTGCAGGTCAAGATCGGCAACCGGATTGCCGCCTCAATCGGCCTTGAGGTCGAGGGCGGCAAGATTACCCTGCCTGTCGAAATCCGCCCCGACGACATTCGCAACGGATTTTTGACAGTAGGCCTAGCCTATTCCGGCGCATTTTCCGAATTCATCTGCGTAGACGAACGTGCCTCGGGTGATTTTGTGCAAATCGCGCCCGACTCCGCACTTTCGCTTACACTGGACGCGTCCGAGATTGACACACCTGTCGAATTCAACGGCTTTCGCCCGTCTAAAGTATACGTAAAGACACCCTCGGGCACTGAGGCTGCCGGCCTCGCGGCGCTTGTCCGCGCGGCAACCCTGTTCGGGGCCGAACAAGGCGGCGTGGCATTCGGCGCAGCACCACTTGCACCGGACGGGGCTGAATGGACATCCAGTGCCATTGCGTTGGATGTGACGACAACTGGCCCCGAAAGCGAGATGGAAGTCGTTCAATCCGGCACCCGCCTCACCTTGCAAGTAAGCGGCACCGATCCCCAACTGGGGCTGTCACAACTGGCGTCACAATGGGCCGGTCTGGCCGATGGGGACACCAATGTGGTCCGGACCATTGATACCCCGACCACCTCGGCCAATTCAGTAAGCTTGGCCACGCTGGGTGGTGATCTGCGTGAAAAGCTGATCATTTCGTCCGATCAATATGTGATCCCGTTCCAATCTTCGGATTTACCCGCAGGCAAGACAGTCTCACAAGTGGACCTTATGCTGGCCGCCGCACTTGATCCTTCGGGGACCGGCGCGAGCGCGACCGTCTATCTGAACGATACGCTTCTTGGCGCACGGTCATTGGAGCGCGGGCAGCCCGAACGTGTAAAATTTGATGTACCTGATGGGTTGATCAGCCGCGACAACGTCTTGCGCGTCTCCTTCCAACGCCAACCCTCGGGCGGTCAATGCCGCGTGAAACCCCAAGGGTTTGCCGTACAGCTACTGCCCGGCAGCACACTGGAGCTAAAAAACCTTCCGGGCGGGGATGAGAATTTCTTCCAGCTTCGTCAGGAATTTTCCCGAGGCGCGCAGGTCTTTGTGGATCCCGCACTTGAACTGAGCCAAACTGCCCTGATGCCTTGGCTTGGCAGCGTCGCAGGCACGATCATTCCCGACAGCGCCCCGATTATTGCACGCAACGCGCTGGTCGACATTAACGCTGACGCGCCATTCCTGATCGTATCGGCCGAAAATCCGGGCGATGGTGAGCCGCTGATAACAGCCGACAAAGGCCGCATTGAGATACGCGACCGCAACGGCGATCTGATGTTTGACGGCGAGGCGCTGGAGCGTTTCGGCATCGTACAGATGATCACCCGTAATGGTGTCAACGGTATCTGGCTTCGCCCCGGCACAGGGCCGGCCCCTGATGCGTCCCAACAAACGCCCTTTGTTCTGGACCGTGGCGATTTTGCCTTGGTCGGGCAGGAAGGTGTGGTCGTGTCCACATCTACCCGGAGCAATTCGTTGATTGATGTCGTCTATCCCGACCAGACGACCTTTGTAGAGATCCTTGATAAATACCGGCCATGGATTGTCGGCGGTGTCTGGCTTGCCCTGACGTTGATGGTTCTGGCGGTTTTCCAGCGGATCTATCGCCGCCGCCGCGACGCAAAGACGGACGCCTAGACCGTCATGGCGCTTGATGCCGACAGTGAAGCCATAGGTGATTTGCTGCTCGATCGGGAGGTGATTTCTCCCGATCAGTTGCAAGCCGCCGAAGAGCTTGCCGAAGACTGGGGTGTATCCTTGGTCAAGGTGCTGCTGTCGCGCCGTTGGCTCACCTCGGACCAACTGTATGAAAGCCTTGCCTTTCACTATCAGCTTCCCCTGCTCAATCTGATGGAGCAACCACCCGATGATGCGCTGATCAGGCAGTTTGATCCGCGCACGATGAATGACCGGATGACCGTCCCGTTGGCCAAAGCGGATGGCGTGATCACAGTCGCCACAGCCCGCCCCGGACCGGCCACTCTTTTGCATGTGCGCGAAACATTCGGGGCTGATACACAAATCGTTATCGCCTCGCATTTTGATATCTCATGGTCCTTGCAGCGCGCCTTTCGCGAACAACACTCCCATGATGCGGTTTTTGCATTGGCCGAATTAGACCCCGAAATGTCGGCGCAAAACGTGATTACGCCGCCGCAAATTCTGGTGCTCTACTTACTCTTGTCCGCCTTTTTGCTGGGTATGATGTTTGCGCCTATCGGCACGCTTATCGCGATCAACGTTGTACTGACCGTGTTTTACACCGGCAATTTCCTGTTCAAGGCGATACTGGTCTGGGTTGGCGGCTCCGCACAGGAGCATTCCTCCCGCGCGATTGCTGCAGAGGCCGGATTGCTGCGTGACGAAGACCTGCCCACCTATACCGTGCTTGTGCCCATGTTCCGCGAGCCCGAGGTGTTGCCCATCCTCACCCAAGCGCTGCGCAATCTGGACTATCCTTTGGCCAAGCTCGACATCAAGATTGTGCTTGAAGAGGACGATCACGAGACGATTGATGCCGCACGTAGCCTCAATCTCGAGGGGGTGTTCGAGATCATCCGCGTGCCAGCCTCGCATCCTCAGACCAAACCCAAGGCGTGCAACTATGCCCTGCGGTATTCACAAGGTGATTTTCTGGTTATCTTCGACGCGGAAGACAAACCCGAACCCGATCAGCTGAAGAAAGTTGTGGCGGCATTCAACCAGTCACCCGATAATACGGCCTGCATCCAATGCCGGCTGAACTACTACAATGCCCGTGAAAACTGGCTGACGCGGATGTTCACGCTGGATTATTCTCTGTGGTTTGACCTGATGCTGCCGGGCCTTGAAAAATTGAAAGTCCCGATCCCTTTGGGTGGCACGTCAAATCACTTTCGTATGGACGTTTTGCGCGAACTCAACGCCTGGGACCCTTTCAACGTCACCGAAGACGCGGACCTCGGCATTCGCCTGACGCAAAAAGGCTATCGGGTCGGCGTGATCGACTCCACGACCTTTGAAGAGGCAAACGTATCTATCCCCAACTGGATCCGGCAACGCTCCCGTTGGATCAAAGGGTATATGCAAACCTTTCTGGTCCACAGCCGCCGCCCCGTTCACCTGTGGCGGACGGTCGGTCCGGCCGGTGTCTTTGGCTTTATCTTCTTTATTGGCGGCACTTTTCTGTCCGGTTTGCTGAATCCGGTTTTCTGGTCGGTCTTTGCCATCTGGATGATCTTTGGCGAAGACGTAATCAGCCCCTATTTTCCGCTTCCGGTGTTGTATCTGTCGCTGCTCAACTTGCTGGCAGGGAACGGGCTGCTGATCTATCTCACGATGGTGGCCCCGTTCAGGCGCCGCTGGACCGATCTGGCCCCTTGGGGAATTACCGTGGTCGGTTATTGGGGCTTGATGACAGTTGCCTCCTACAAGGCGTTGTCCCAACTTGTCTTTAACCCCTTCTATTGGGAGAAGACGCAGCACGGCCTGTCCAAACACACAGCCAGCGAAGTCGCCGAGGCCAGCCTCGAGAGCGAGGATGCCACCGGATGACGCGCCACGCGGGACAGCTTGCCTTTTTTATCCTGATTTTCATTGCGCTTTTGCTGACATTGGCATGGGCGCAAGGGCATGGGTTTGTGGCCGAGAGGGTCACTGTCTTATGGGCCAAAGCGATCATGCAGGTCGACGGACCCGTTAGATATAATGCCACCGATGCGTTTTTCCCGCCCTTACCCTTTGTGCTGACAATCGGGCTCCAGTGGATCACAGGCGGCACAGCGGTGCCGACACCCTTTCTTCTGTCAGCCGCACTTGGCGCTTTGATGGTCATGATGTTCTATAACAATCTGCGCGACAACGGCGGTGTTTCTGCTCTTACCAGCGCGGTTTCGGTCCTACTTTTGACGGTGAACCCGTTTTTCCTACGGGCCTTGGCAGATGGTCCCGAGGCCATCCTGACGCTGATCGGTACGTGGGTGTTTGCCCGCGGGATCGTAAACTTGCGGATTGCAGGCAATGCGCCTGATATGATGAAAGTCGCTGTCGGCTTGTTGATCGTGTCGTTGTCCAACAGTTACGGGCTGTTGATTTGTCTGGGCTCCCTGCCCTTTATGATTGTGGCTGCAAGGCCCAGTATGCTGACCGCCTCGCCCATCGGGTATCTGGTGGCTATGTTCTACCCCGTTTTGGCCGCGATCCTTTCGTTGATCTTTATATCCAAGATTTTCGACAGCGCATTGATGCCGCAGCTCGTAGAAGCGCCGCTGAACATTACCCTATGGGGGCATTTTGCAATCCTTGCCGGGCTTGCTCCGGTGACGTTGTTGGCGGCTCTGCGCAACATCGTGACGCCACAATATGTTTTGCCGTTGATTGCCGCCTTCGGGACCGTTCTCGGAGCATATTTGCTCAATACAATGTTACACGTTGAATCCGACCCGGCCTTGGCAATCGCACCGATGCTTGCGGTTCTGGTTGCCGCGATCCGTTTCTGGCCTCTCAACGCGCCCCGCGAACCTATTATCATTGCATTGCTCGCGCTGAGCCTGCTGCTGTCCCTGCTCTCACTGCGCGCCAGCCCTGACACGGAAACACGCAACTGGTTTTACGCCGCCCAAGGCAACAAACTCCCCGGCGCAAATTTAACGCAAGATGTAGCAAATTTTCTCGAGGGAAAAGACGGCATTATGGTAGACGTCGAACGAAACCCACAGATCGTGCCCACAATTGATAATATGTCACGGTTCATCGTGTCCGGACAGACGATGTACGATTGGGCTTTGCAAGGAGGCTTGATGCGTGCACCGTATATTCTACTGCGAAACACCCAAAAGGATGGCGTGGAAACTGATCGTATTGCACGACGTTTTCCAGAGCTTTCCACAAATGAGATGCCGTTCTACGACGTGGTTTTTTCGAATGAGCGTTGGCGCGTTGCAAAGCGTGTTGGTTTAAAAGGAGCGACAGAATGAACCAACGGATTATGGCGATTGACGATTCTGATATCGCGCAAGATTTTATTCGCAGCAATCTCGTTGAACTTGGCTTCAACGATGTGGTCAGCTTTCTTGACCCGCGCGAGGCACTCGAGGCCATCGAGGCTGGCGAAACCAATGCCGACCTGATTTTGATGGATATCATGATGCCGGTTATTGACGGCATCGAACTTTGCGCGCGGATCAGGGGGATCGACGCATGGCGTGATGTTCCCATCATCATGCTTACCAGTCGCAAGGATATGGATGCGCTGACCCGTGCCTTCATGGCCGGCGCGAATGATTTCGTGACCAAACCGTTCAACCGCATCGAACTGCAAGCCCGCATGAGAAGCAGCCTACGCCTGCGCGCAGAAACCGGCCGAAGACGGGCAAGCGAAAGCCGCGGCACCAAAAGCCCCGCCTCCGGTTTCGGCGGACGTGCGCAGGGCGACGCCCAGCAGAACATGCTTGGCACACAATTGGGGCTACAGAATGATCTGATGGCTTTATCCGCCGATGCGCAGTCCTCTGTTGGTATAATCGCGCTCAAAATCGACAACCTCAAAAACGAGGCCGATCTGCCAGAGGCCACGACCTCCCAGATCATTCAGGATGTGGCGCAAACACTATCCAAGGTGAACATCCGCGCCGGAGATAGCTTTGTCCATTGGGAAGATGGCCTGTTCTGTTTCGCCGGGGCCGGACTGGCTGATGATCTGCTAAAGGCGCAAGCCGAAAATTTCATCCAAGCCGTCAAAGACGCCGACCTATCAACACCACAAGCCTGGCGGCAAGTGCCCGTCACCATCAGTGCCGCTGTTTGTGTGGCCTGCGAAGCCACCACCGTTGGTCACCGCCTTGGGCAGGCGCTGAAACTGCTCGAGACGCAGACATCAGTAGACACGGCTGGCACAGTTCAAATCGTAAATGTTTAGAAAATTAATGCATACGCTATCATGAAATTGCATCGTAGTCTGGGGCGGAACAACGCCCGAAAAGTAGACGGGCGTTCCTTTCTTCCGTCGATAGCTCTGCTTTTGGTCGTCTTCATTGTCGGGACGACCTATATGGTCCGCTACGATTATACCCGTACGATGACGGACGCGCGCAACCAGCTTGCCAGTGTCTCCGAACTGTTTGAACAGTCTCTTGATTCCAAATTTGCAATCGCCAATGTTCAGATGTGGAATTTGATCAAGCTCTACGCATCCAGGCCCTCCATCGCGATTGAAGATGTCGAAGCACGCTATGGCGATCTGATGCGTCAGACCCTTCAGCAGATTGATCAGATCGACAGCCTGTTATTGCTCGACACGGACGGAACAGTTACATGGGCCTCCGTCCCCCAGATGGCCGGCATGCAGCTTGCGGATCGTCGATACTTTCAAACAGCATTAGAACTTGGCCTGAATGAATATGCTGTTGGTGTCCCGATTTACTCCAGCAGAACGGGCCGCCGCCTGACGCCAATTGCCTGGCCTGTGGTCTCTCCCTCTGGCGAGGTGCTTGGCGTGATTGCGTCCTCTCTGAGCGAGACATATTTTTCCGATGCCCTCACTCTGGAAGACATTCCCGAAGACATGCATGTCGAAATCCTCGCCGCCAACGGGGCACCTGTATTCGAGTCCCAAGAATTGGCGCAGGAGGCGGGAAAAAAAGAAATCGTCGAGTCCCGTAAAATCTCTACATTGGGCCTCACGATCAATGTGACGCGGTCGCATAACTCTGTTTTGTTACCATACTACAAACGTACATTGGGCTTTCTTCTGATCGCGACGACCCTTTTCGTAAAATCGATTAGCATGGCAATGAAGCTAAATGCCAAATCGATCCAGCTTTCCAGCAGCCTCAAGCAATCGCGCGAAACCAACCACAAACTACTCGCCGCACAACGCGAGTTTAATGCAATTTTCGACAGTGTCGGCGAAGGCATCGTGATCTTTTCCAAAGATGGCAAATTCAACCGGACAAATAGAATTGCACGCGAACTTTTAAGCCAGCAGGATAATGATCTCGCGATTGAACAGCTACGTGCCATGCTTCCGGATTTCTCTAAGATTCCCAAAGAGCTACATGTACACCGCTGCACGACCCCCGATGGTCGGGCAATCAAATGCCGCATGATGAAACTGACGTCGAACAATCAGGACGTCGCATATTGCGTACTTGCCAATGCAACCGATGAGGAACGTCTGGCCGCGGCAAGGGACAGCTTCGTGACCTCGGTAAATCACGAATTGCGCACGCCGCTTACGTCCCTATCAGGTTCGTTAAACCTGCTGGAGAACCGGTTTTCGGACGGCATTCCCGACCCTGCCAAACGTCTCATCGTCCTTGCCTCACGAAACGCCGAACGGCTTTTGATGCTGGTGAATGACATTTTGACCCTACAGGCGATTGATCAGGGGCAATTCAACCTGCGTACCAGACCGGTTATGGCCAGTGACGCGTTGGAAGAAGCCGTGGCATCAAATTCGGGATACGGATTCAATGCCCAAGTGAATCTGGCCTGCGAGCGGAGCGAGGAAGCGATCATCAACGCCGACCCTGACCGTTTGCAGCAAATATTCTCTAATCTGATATCCAACGCGATCAAATATTCCCCCCCCGGTAGCACGGTGAATATTGGCGCGGTTCAGAACGGTGATGCCTTGACTTTCTATGTGCGTGACAATGGCCCCGGCATCCCGAGCGTCGCACGTGAACGGCTATTTGACCGCTTTGCCCTGCCAGTGCACGATGGCGATGTTCAGGTCAGCGGCACAGGCCTTGGCCTTGCGATCACAAAACAGCTTGTCGAACGGCAAGATGGCAACATTAGCTTTGACACCCAAACCGCCGTTGATGATACCGGATCGACTGGTACAGTGTTCTTTGTGACATTCCCGTGCCATATCGCACACACCGCGCCCACGGAGGAAGATACATGAAAGTTCTGTTTGTCGACGACGAGGCCGATATTCGCGAGCTGATCGAGATTTCGCTGATGGTAGAGGACGACATCGACACTACGTTTGCCGCGACGGGTCAGGAAGCGATCGAATTACTCAAAGCTCAGGATTTCGACGTGATCTGTCTGGATGTTATGATGCTGCCACCCGACGGCAAAGAAGTCCTTCGCACCGCACGCAACATGGAGCGCCACGCCCAGACAAAGATTGTCATGTGCACTGCCAAAACCTCTCAGGAATCCGAAATCGAACTGATGTCTTTGGGCGCAAACCAGATTTTGCACAAACCGTTTAAACCCGTTAAGCTTGCTGAATACTTAAGAGCCGTATGAGCACGCATTTCAACCCGACCCGCCTTTCGTAAACTCTGTGACCGGTCAACGACAATATCCCCCCTACAGTTACCGAACCTTGAATACCGAAAAGCAATCTAACCTAAAAAGGTATTACCCGTGCCAAACTTTAAGCCGTTATCCTACGCAAGCGCAGCTGCCTTATTGTCATTCAGCTTATCGAACGCAGCCCACGCTGATGCCTTTCCACGTGGCGAAGGCCGGACCTTTCTATCGACTTCGATCCAGACGGAAGTGGACGGCGGCAGCTCGTCATTTGCATCGTTGTTTTATGAATACGGGCTGACAGAGGATTTGACCTTTGGCATCGACGGCGGCAGCAATGTGGCCTCGCAACAGACCACCGGAATTGCGTTTCTGCGCAAAACGGTCTCCTATGGTACACATCTGTTTTCATACGGTCTTGGGGTCGGCGTCGAAGATAGCGACGATGGCCAACATGGTGCCATTCGCCCCATCGCAGCATGGGGGCGCGGGTATAGCGCGTCTTGGGGGAACGGCTGGTACGGCATCGAAGGCAGGCATTCATTCTTTACCAATGGTGACGAGCTAACGGGTATTGATACCACTTTTGGCATCAACAACCCCGACAGCTCGCTTTCGATCATCCAGCTGCAATATTCCAAGCGCTCGAACGAGCGCAGCTTTATCGCTTTTGCGCCCTCCTATGTTTTCAAACTGACGCCGGTGTTCTCGGTCGAGCTGGGGGCGAATTACCAATTCAGGACTGACACAACCGCGCTCAAAGTCGGACTTTGGACCCAGTTCTAGGGCCCGCGCGGCAGCAGCTATCCTGACGCATCGTTTTGCAGGTTTCTGCGACAGAAATACAATGCGGTAACGTATCAGCAGTAATGCGTTACAACAGTAGGATATTTCCGATGGCACAACCGGCACACCAACTATGGCTGGTTACAGCCTTTCTTTGCTCCGCGCCTGTAGCAGCCTTCGCACATGCAAACACCGATAGCGTTGCAGATACGGCCTTGGTCGAACCGGCCAAGATTGTCGACTGCACATTGGAAAACGGCGATACGGCGCAATGCGCCGCCTATGAGGTCAAATACCTGCCGGACACCCTTGAGATCGGCCCGTTTTGCCCTGCAACGCTGGATGATGTCGGCGGTATCTGGGACTGGGACGGCGAAAATGCCGGTCTGTACCGTATTGATGGCGCGTTTCTTAGCATGCTTTCGGATATGGGCTATACGTTCTACGATGAGAATGGCGTGGTAAATATGTTTGATATTCGTGTGGAAGGGCCTGAGGCCGATCACGAATGTATCTCGGCATCATTGGATTCAGAGGTTAAGATGACCCTCCTTATCCCCGTCAAACCCGTCATGGCCGATGCGCCCCAGCAGCTTGGGACAGTTTCAAAAGTTGGCATTGGCCTTGATGGGGTGCCTATTTTCTCCGATGCCCCTTCCGTGCTGGACAGATCACATATGCCCGCACTTGATACCTGCGGCGGGCATGTCGATCCCGGTGGCTGGTATCACTGGCACACAACCGCGACCGATATTGACACGGTCTACTCGAACGAAGACGTCGCCGCCTCCTGTGAAAATGTTACCCAAGACCCAAGCGCACAATTCGCTTATGCTTTTGACGGCTTTGCAATCTATGGCTCACGCGAAGCAAATGGCAGCGAACCTGTCGGGCTTGACCAATGTGGGGGGCATGTCGATGCCGAAACCGGTATCTACCATTATCACGCCAGCGATACCTTCCCGAACCTGCCCAGCTGTCTTGTCGGGGTTGTGGCAAAAGACAATTTCTCCACCACTGCCAGTGCGGGGATTGGCTCAAAAAATGCGCAAGGCGGGCCCGGAGGCAGACGTCCCGACCTCACAGCTATTGCGGCAAAACTGGGTGTGGCGACCGGTGATTTACGAAGTGCGATCAAGGCCGAAGGCGGTCCGGGCGCTAATCTTGCACAGGTTGCCGAACGCCTTGGAATCTCTGCAAGCAAGCTCCAAGCAGCCTTCCCCCGCCGACCTTAAGACAGGCCGCCCAAACGACACAAGCAGGCCGGTCAGCCCACCGCGATATTGTCGATCAGTCGAACGCCAGCCAACCATGCGGCAACAAACAGACGCGCGGGAACGTCGGGTCTTTGCAGCAGGCGCAAATCATCGCTGGCGCGCAGCTCAAAATAATCAACCTTGGTAAAACCTGCACGCTCCAACCGCGCCAATGCCGCCGCACGGGCCTGCGCCATATCATTTCCCGCCAGAACACTTTCGGCGACATCCTCCATCGCGCGGTTTAACTCTGGCGCGTAAACCCTTGCACGATCTGACAAAAGAAGGTTTCTGGATGACATCGCCAAGCCGTCTTCCTCGCGGATGGTCGGACATGGGACGACCTTAATCGGAATATCCAGATCACGCGCCAAACGTGTGACCACTTGGACTTGTTGAAAATCCTTTTCTCCAAAAAACGCCTGATCCGCCTGACTTTGCAGAAAAAGCTTGGTCACAACCGTGGCGACCCCGTCAAAATGGCCAGGACGTGCAGCACCGCACAACACATCCACCACCCCGCCAACCGACACAGTCGTCGAAAACCCTTCAGGATAGATTTGATCCCCATCCGGCACATAAAGCGCATCCACATTGAACGGCTTGAGCTTTTGGGCGTCCTGCTCTTCGGTCTTTGGGTAATTCGCCAAATCCTCGGCCGAGTTGAACTGGCGCGGGTTTACAAAGATCGTCACAATCACCCGGTCGCAGGCGGCTTTTGCTGCTGCGACCAGTGATAGATGCCCCTGATGCAGCGCGCCCATTGTCGGGACCAAGCCGATGGTTTCGCCCGCTGCTTTCCAGCTGGCAACCTGCGCGCGCAGATCGCTAAGCTGGCGTATCATCGGCGCGGTCATGATTTCGCCTCTGGCGCCGCATCACCAAAGACGTGCTCGACCGCCGGAAATTTCCGCGCGCGGACCTCATCTGCGTATGCGGACACCGCCGCACGGGCATCATCGCCCAAGTGGGCATAGCGTTTCACAAATTTCGCCTTGAACGCCGTAAACAGCCCCAACATATCGTCCACCACAAGGATTTGACCATCACATCCCGCCGATGCGCCGATCCCGATGGTCGGGATCGCAATTCTGGCTGTGATATCATCCGCAAGGTTCTGCGGCACTTTTTCCAGCACAACGGCAAATGCGCCCGCGTCACTGACCGCCTGTGCATCCGCCAAAAGCTGCTCTCCCGCGTCACCGCGCCCTTGAACCTTATAACCGCCAAGCGTGTTGATGCTTTGGGGTGTCAGGCCGATATGGGCCATCACCGGAATACCTCGTACGACAAGAAAGGCGATCGTGTCGGCCATCTCCACGCCCCCTTCCAGCTTGACCGCACCTGCGCCGGTCTCGGCCATGATGCGCGCCGCATTGGCAAAAGCCAGCTCGCGGCTTTGTTCATATGAACCAAAGGGCATGTCCACCACCATCATCGAGCTATGCAGCCCACGTGCGACGGCCTGCCCGTGCAGGATCATCATCTCCATCGTCACGCCCAAGGTCGACGGCAAACCGTGCAGCACCATGCCCACTGAATCGCCAACCAGCACAAAATCGCAAACACCGTCCATCAGCTCGGCCATTGGAGTGGTATAGGCTGTCAGCGATACCAACGGCACGCCGCCTTTACGGGCACGGATGTCATCTGGCATCGGTGCTCTTTTTGGTGCGGTTGCGCTCATATCTTGGCTCCTTTGAGGCAGCGGGTCGGCGTCGCGTTTACCAATCCTGCGCCCCTACCGCCAGCCCCTCCCTCACGGCAGCGCGAGTTGATGTTGATATCGCGGCACCAACACGGACAATCGCAAAGGTATAAACCTGCGTTACCTCGCCCTTTGGCCTTAGCTTCCGAGAATTTCCTTCAGCGTTGCACCCACATCATGTGATTTCGGCAGCTCGATCGAGGAATGTAGATCAACCAGATGGCTCCGCATGAGGGCTTCGGCGGTCTCTGCCTCATTCGCCGCGATTGCGTCGACCAGCGAATGATGCGCATGGCGCTCACACAGTGCGCTTTCCCGCTTCCAGTAGAGCGCGACAATCAGCGATGAGCGGGCAATCAGATGTTCGATAAAGCCCGATATCGTCGTCTGGTCCGCAATTCGGGCAATATGCACATGCAATTGTCCTGACAAATATAAGGCGCGGCCGGAATCGGACTGTGCCAATGCCTCATGTTCTTGTGCGATATGTGCACGCAAAAGCGCCACATCGGCCTGTGTGGCCTTCTGTGCCGCCATATGCGCAGTGCGCGGTTCAAGTAGCTCCCGGGCCTCGAAGATCTCGCGTGCTTCTTTAGGGGTAGGTTTGGCGACAAACGCGCCGCGATTGCGCCGGATCTCGACAAGCTGGCTATGAGCAAGAGACTGTAACGCCGCACGGATGATGGTGCGCGACGTCCCGTAGATCTCTGCTAGGTCCCCCTCGCCCAGCTTTGTCCCCGGTGCCAGACGATGTTCATGAATGGCACGCGACAGGGCAGCGACCACAAAATCGCCTGAGGGTGATGTACCGCGCCCGACAAGCGCAGCAGCAGCGTCGTGAGTGCTCATGCCGATTTCCTTCTATTCGCGTCATGCCACGGCTTTGTCTGATCAACAAGAGCATCACCGATTGAGCACAATCGTCACCACAGTTGTATACAATATTGTGCTCAAAAAAGTGGCCGCGATATAAGATCGGCGATTAAACACGCGCCACTTGCGAAACCAGCTAAAGATTTCGTCGATTTTTCCTTTCAGAATCTCCCGACGGCCCGCGTTGTTAAGCGCAACAAGGGGGTGTCATGGTCGCAATAAAACAAGATCTGGAGCTGGTCTCAGTCGTCAAAACCTATGGCGCTACGGTCGCGGTGGATCACGTGAGCCATCATTTTAAAACCGCAAGCTATACCTGCCTTCTGGGGCCATCGGGCTGTGGCAAATCATCAACGCTCCGCATGATCGCAGGTCACGAGACAGTGTCGGACGGGTCGATCCTTTTGGCAGGGCGGGACATTTCACACCTGCCCCCCGCCAGCCGCGGCACGGCAATGATGTTTCAGGATTACGCGCTTTTTCCGCATCTGAGCGTGCTCGACAATGTATCTTTCAGCCTCAAAATGAAGGGGATCGACAAGGTCGAGCGCCACAAAAAAGCAGGTGAGATGCTGGAACTGGTTGACCTTGGTGCCTTAGCCAACCGCCTGCCTGCGCAATTGTCCGGGGGGCAACAACAACGTGTCGCCCTTGCACGCGCATTGATAACGCGGCCGCAGGTTTTGCTGCTTGATGAGCCGCTCTCGGCTTTGGATCCGTTCTTGCGGATCAAGATGCGCAGCGAATTGCGCAAGCTGCAAAAAGAACTCAACATCAGCTTTTTACACGTCACCCACGGGCAGGACGAGGCGCTTGCGCTGGCCGACGAGATTGTGGTGATGAACAACGCTGTCATCGAACAGGCCGGGCCTGCGCGCGATGTCTTTAATGCACCCAAGACCAAATTTGTGGCCCGTTTCATGGGCGGCCACAACGTGATCGCCCTGCCCGAGGGCCATGTCGCGGTGCGCACAGACGCGGTAAAGACCACCGCCCCGCAGAAAGGGCGCGTCGATGCCGTGGTTCTGGGCGTCGAATATCAGGGCACCCATGTATCCATCCTCACCAAGATCGCAGGCGATCAGGAAGTCACCGCGCTGATGCCCGACGCTGACTTTTTCGCCAAGCCCCACCATCCCGGAGATCAGATTGGTCTGATCTGGGATCACACGAACCAACATAAATTGACCGCATAAAATGCGGCATTCACGACCGACAAGGAGAGACTGATGACACTTTATACCAAACGTAACGGCCTTAGCCGCCGCACCATGCTCAAATCCGGCGTCGCCGCAGCTGCCGGCACATTGGCCGCGCCTATGGTCTGGGCGCAGTCCAATATCGTTCTGCGACAAGCCGGAACAGGCGTATCCGCCTTTAACGAAATTGCCGCCAAAGCCAAGGAAGATCTTGGCATCACAATGGAAATGACCGCGCTTGATTCCGACAGCGTGACACAGCGCGTGGCCACACAGCCCGACAGCTTTGACATTGCTGACATCGAATACTGGATCTGCAAAAAGGTCTGGCCCACAGGTAATCTGCAGGCGATGGATACGTCCAAGATCAAGAACTACGACAAGATCGCAGCCACATTCACCACAGGCAAGCTTACCCCTGACAGTGTCGTCGCCCAAGGCACCGCGCCCAGCACAGTCGGCTTTGTCGAAGGCAAGGACGGCAAACAATTTGTACAAGAAGAATCCGGTTGGATGACGCTGATCCCGACGATCTATAACGCGGATACATTGGGCATCCGGCCCGATTTGATCGGACGCCCGATCAAGAACTGGTCCGAGCTGTTGAACCCCGAGTTCAAAGGCAAGGCATCCATCCTTGATATTTCCTCTATCGGGATCATGGATATGGCAATGGTTTGTGAGTCCATGGGCGAAATCGCATATGGCGACAAAGGCAATATGACCCGCGAAGAGATCGACAAAACCATGGCGATCTTCACCGAAGCCAAGAAGGCCGGCCAGTTCCGCGCGTTCTGGAAATCGTTTGACGAAAGCGTCAATCTGATGGCCTCGGGCGAGGTCGTGATCCAGTCGATGTGGTCTCCTGCGATCACCGCGGTCAAAGGGCAAGGCGTTGAATGTATCTATCAACCGCTTGAGGAAGGCTATCGTTCATGGGGCGGCGGTATGGGGCTTGCAGCCAGTCTTGAAGGGGCGAAACTTGATGCCGCCTATGAATATATCAATTGGTATCTGTCAGGCTGGACCGGCGGTTTCCTGATGCGGCAGGGCTATTATTCGGCTGTTCCCGAGACCTCAAAACTATTCATGTCCGAGAATGAGTGGGGCTATTGGTACGAAGGCAAAGCCGCTACCGATACCATCACCTCGCCCACGGGGGACACATTGGCACAGGCAGGTGAAATGCGCGATGGCGGGTCGTTCCATGACCGTATGGGCGCTGTGGCGTGCTGGAACTCTGTCATGGATGAAAACCAGTATATGGTCCGCAAATGGAATGAATTCATCTCGGCCTAAGCCCCATGGGAGCGCCACGTGGCGCTCCCGCACTCCCTCAACGTGCTGGATAAAATGCAGAAAATATTCAAGAATAACGCGATCGTGGGCTGGTTGATGATATCGCCATTGGCGATTGTCCTGCTTATTTTTTTGGTTCTACCCATCGTGATGATCACGGTTGTCAGCTTTTGGCAGGCCACCGAGTTCTCGATCACCCCTGCTTTCCAGTTCGAGAATTACGAATTTCTGTTCGGCTCACCGGTGACCTATACGGTGTTCGTAAACACGTTCAAATACGCCATTCTGACGTGGGTTTTTACCTTTCTGATCGGGTTTACCGTGGCCTATTATCTGGCCTTCCATATCCGCAGCCAGACATGGCAAATCGCTCTGTTCTTACTGTGCACGATCCCTTTCTGGACATCGAACATCATCCGCATGATCAGCTGGATTCCGTTTCTGGGTCGTAATGGCATCGCCAATTCGACTCTGATTTCATGGGGTGTGATCAACGAACCGTTGGAGTGGCTGCTGTTCAGCGATTTCTCGGTCGTGCTGGCCTTTGTGCATCTTTATACGCTGTTCATGGTCGTTCCTATCTTCAACACCATGATGCGCATCGACAAATCCTACATCGAAGCCGCCCGTGACGCGGGTGCCTCTGGCGCGCAAATTCTGTGGAACGTGATCATCCCGCTGACCAAACCCGGTATCATGATCGGAACAATCTTTGTTGTGACTTTGGTGATGGGCGATTTCTTTACCGTACGGATCATGTCAGGCAGCCAGTCGGCCAATGTGGGGCGTCTGATTTCGAATGATATCGCGTTGCTGCAATATCCCAGCGCCTCCGCCACGGCGATTGTCCTGTTGCTCACGGTGCTGATCACCATCGGGATTTTGCTGCGCTTTGTCGACATCCGCAAGGAGCTATGACCATGCCCAACGCACTCTTCAGAAACAAGTTTTCCGCGCGGGTCTGTGACAACCGCGGCCTGCGCACGCGCCCCCTAACACTTCTCAGACAGGAGGCGACCTGATGGAACCGCGCCCCCGCTCGTTCTACTTTCTCACGGGGTTCTTTATCCTGTTTGTGGCCTTTCTTTACGGCCCGACGATCACCATCGGCATCTTGTCGTTTCAAGGGCCGGGCGGTGGCCTGACCTTCCCTATGCGCGGGGTGTCGTTGTATTGGTTTTATGATCTGTTTCAGGATCAGGCGGTCGGCGATATCTGGGGCAGCTTCCGACGATCAATCGTGCTGGGCCTGATGGTCATGATCACCACCGTCACGGTATCGGTCATGGGCGGGCTTGCATTTCGCAAACGGTTCCCCGGCTCAACGGTGTTGTTTTACCTGATTATCACGGCCCTTGTGATCCCCTCGATCCTGATCTCGCTGGGGGTCGGTCTGTTATTTTCCCAAGCGGGTATCAACGTGCATTGGGCAACCTCCGGCTTTGGCGCACAGCTCACATGGACCTTGCCCTTTGGTTTGCTGATCATGTTTGCTGTCTTCAACCGTTTCGACAAAAGCTATGAAGAAGCGGCCCGCGACCAGGGTGCCACTGCATGGCAGACAATCCGCTATGTCGTTTTGCCAATCATTGCGCCCTCGCTTATCGGGGTGGCCCTGTTCGGCTTTACGCTCAGCTATGATGAATTTGCGCGTACCCTGCTCACATCGGGTAGCCGCAACACATTGCCGCTCGAAATCTACGGCATGACGACCAATGTCACCTCGCCGGTGCTCTATGCGTTAGGCACGCTAACGACAGTTTTTTCACTGTTGATTATTGGTGGGTTCCTCGGCTTTGCCGTGCTCGTCAACCGGCGGCGCGCGTCCAAAGGTAACGATGCGGGCAAAGGCATGATATGATCGTCATCATCAACCCCAACAGCACCCACTCGATGACTCAGGCCATGCTCGACACCGCACGGGCCGCCTGCCCCGACATGTCTTTCGAAGGCTGGACCTCACATGACGGGCCAGCAGCGATTCAAGGCCCGCAGGATGGCGAGGCCTGCATCCCGCCGCTGCTGCGCCTTGTAGATAAGGCATCTGCACAATCCGCCCGTGCCATCATCATCGGTTGTTTTGACGACACCGGACTTGAGCAAGCCCGACAGGTCGCAAATTGCCCTGTGATCGGGATCGGTCAGGCCGCCTATCATTTCGCCTCCATGGCAGGCCCCCGTTTTTCAGTGGTCACGACACTGCCGGTCTCTACGGCTATTCTGCAAAACAACATCCAAAACTATGGGCTGGCCGGTAATCTTGGCCGTGTGCGAGCGTCAGGCGTGCCGGTTCTGACGCTAGAGACAGAGGCAGACACTGCCGCTGCCCGCGTGCTGGACGAGATACACGCCGCACAGACAGAGGATGACGTTCAATGTGTGGTGCTGGGCTGTGCTGGCATGTCCCATATCCCTGCCCGCGCAGGTCCGCAGATCACCGTGCGCCTCATTGATGGTGTCATTGCCGCAGCCCATATATGCGCCGCGCTTTAGCCCCACCGCAGCCGTGCGGGCCTATCGTCGCAACCCCTCCCGCATGGCTCGGGCTTAGCGCCATGATAGGGTAATGGTCGTCCCTTGCGGTGTCATTTCAATATCAAAATCGGCCGAGACATTTCTGGCCCGCTTTTTCATATTGGGTATGCCAAAACCGCCATTGACCCCGACAGGACGATCAGCCATCTCCGATTTCTGCCCTACGCCGTTATCCGACACAATCACTGACTTGCGGTCCATTTTAACGGTAATAAGCGTGGCATTGGCGTGTTTGACCGAATTTGTAACGGCTTCCTGTACAATGCGCAGAACATTAAGCACCAATGAAGGTCCAGTGACAGGCGCTTCGAGTTCTTCTTCGATTTGCCAATTGAACGACACTCCGGCGCGGCCCAGCAGTGGCTCCAACCGCGCCCTCAGCATACCAAGCGATGCCGCAAGGCTGTCGTGTAATTCATGGCTGTCGATCATCAGGGCCAGATCCTGCAATGCCCCCTCAATAGCCTCTTGGACGCGCACATCAGGGGCCGGATGGGATTGCATATAGGCAAGCGTATTCACCAGATGCCCTGCGACCCCGTCATGTAATTCAAACATGATGCGCTGCCGCTCTTTGTCGAGCATCTCGAGCTGGCGGACTTCGGCAAGCTCATCGTAAGATGCCTCCAACGCCTCGCTGGCCGCCTCGACCTTGGCCTGCAACCTCCGGTTCAGATCCTCGTTTTGGCGCATCGAACGCGTAAGATCTCGCAAGATCTGCCATGCGGCGACCCCCATGATCAGCGGCAAGGCCAAATGCCCCGCCTGCACATTAACGGGCGACGGGCGCAAATAGAAAAACATCAAATCGCTGATGCCAGCGGCCAGCGCCATTGAGAAGGAAAAGAACGGAACAAAGAATACGAAGAACCCGTCGCGATGATAATACCTCACATGCCGCAGCAACCCCAATGCGACGATAACCCCCGTCACAATGCCAAGCACGCCAACCATCTCGAGCAGATATTCCTTTGGGCCGAAAACCAGCGCAAAGGTGAAAAAGACCACAACCATCCAATATCTGCGTTCGAACGGTTTCGGGGCGTCCCCCAGTGAGGATTGCGAGAAGCGATATAATCCGCACACAAAGACATGCAGCGTCAGGCTCCACACAATCGTCCATGTCTCAAAAGAAAAAGGTGGAACAATCACTGCATAATTCAGCGCAAAAACCGGTGCGGCGGTGCTGACCAATGCCAGCCAGCGGTATTCCTCAACCTTAGGGCTGGCGATAATGAGGGTGCAGAAGGCCAATGCCGACAGAACCATCAAGGCAAACCCGATAATCGCCATATCTTCGGTGAAAAAAACGCGCAAAAGGTAATGGCTTTCCAATACCTCCGCAGGACCAAAGTAAAACGGGTGCAGGCCGGTTCCCTCTTGCGGATATCCTGCTGTGACAATCTCGACAGTGTTTCGGGGCTCCAAAAGCACCGATGGCACAGACGCAAACACCGGTCGTGACCAATGGCGCACCGGCGGCGCGTTTATATCACCTGATTCATAGATGAGCTGGCCGTTCACCTTGATCCAGACCGCATCAGCGATCTTGGGCAGGTACAACGCAAAAATATCCGCACTGCGCGGCGGCATGGCCAATTCGGCCTTAAGGGTCATCACAAGATGTGATGGCGCATGTCGGTCACGGTAGAGCGTGGGCAGCTCTGCCGCCATGTATTTGGAGTTGTCTGAGCAAGCCTCACCGACCGGCGCGATTTGCGTGCAGCGTGATGCCGTATCGACCAGCGCAGCCCCCTTGATGGGTTGAGGGCTCTGCCGCGAAAAGTACAAAACAGCAGCAAGTTCAATGCCGACAATGAATATAACCAAAAGCATCTGTTTCGAATGCATCAGAAGCTTGGAAACGGTCATAATATTCCCAGCGAATTCGCCTCTGAAACAGCCTCGATGCCAGAGCGCACCTCAAGCTTTTTGTAGATATTGTTTATGTGATTACCGACGGTTCCGATTGCGATGCCCAGAATGTCGGCGATCTCTTCCCGCTTAAAACCTTTTGCAATTGCGTTGAGGATCTCGACCTCGCGCGGGGTCAATGAAACAGCGCTGCCAGCGGGCTGTTTGGCGGAGGGTGAAGAGGTGAACTGGCTAATCAGATGCCGCGCGATCTTGGGGCTGATCGGGCTGCCCCCTGCGATCACCGATAAGGTATCGCGGGCGATATCCTCATTGGGGCTATTCTTGAGAATATAGCCCTTTGCCCCTGCGCGGATCGACCTGAGTATCCGCTCTTCATCCCCGAAAACACTGATCACAAGACAATCACAGGTCCACTCAGCCGCTGCGATCGCCTTCACAATTTCGATGCCGTCACCATCCGGCAGGCCCAGGTCAGTCAGAACAATGCGTGGTTTATGCAGCGCCAACGCGTCTAACCCTGTGCGCAGATCATACGCAATTGCACAGGTCGCAAGCGCAGGCTCTGCGTCAATGCTGGCACCGAACCTTGCGGCTGTATGGACGTGATCATCGACAATCAGGACCGAATAGACATCGTTCTGCATGGCATCATCTAAAATCATTGCAATCATGGATGCTAGCTATTTCGCGCCACAGTTGCAAAAATTCCGATCCACCGTAACGAAAACTAAAGGCCAACCATAATGCCGGACATAGATGTTTCCATGCATAGCCTTCCCCGCCACACGCGGTAGCTATTGCGCCACCGACACACAGCGGAGGGAATATTATGAGCCGCATATGTCACAGGCTATCGCAGTTTAACGCCTTTACAGCATCTGATCTTTCTATCGGCGACGGGAATTGGATCAGACCCGGGGACCGCGTCGTCCTGCCCGCAGATGCCTCGGCCCGGATTTCGGTCCCCGACAGCGGACGTTTTGTTTTGGGATCTGATTACGTCAATCAGACCGGTGACGACCCACGCGGCGAAAGCGTCGACATTGCATTGAATGGCGTATTGATCGTCCGCAATGTCCAGGTCTACGCCGGAGATTACTACACCCTGCAAACGCAGGATGGGCAACGTCACTGCCTTGTGGAGATCGAAGTAATTGGCGGTGCGCCGACACCGCATGATTGTTATTTTGCCTTCGATGGCCCGCAGCCGCCCAGCGAGGCAGAGCTGATCGTGGTTGGCCATTACACCGCTCTGCACAACACTGCATCACACAATGCCATATCGTCTGAATCAATTCCTGCCTGAACGCCCTCGAGGTTGGCGCAAAGGCTTTCGTTAACCGCCCCCCGTCAGGCCGTGCCAGATCCCCGCGCGACATCGTCAAGGCACTCAACGGCTTTCTCGATGAAGGTGCCCTCGTATTCACGCAGATAGGAGGCAGACAGAGTGAGCGAATTGGGGCTCCAGCCGGGGTCGAACAATGCGACACGCCCGCTTTCGATGCTCCTGTGTGATGTTAATTTGGGAAAAGCCCCCGCGCCGATCCCTGCCCCCACCAATTCGAACCCGGTCGACAAGGCACTTGATGGGAAAACACGTACACCCGACCCATGCAGACGCGTCAAATGGGCGTGGATTTCCTGAAACGGTCGGGATTTTCGGTGAAATGTGATCACGGGGGTCCGGGATAGGTCAGGATCATCCGTTCCCGCCTGTTTGAACCACCCCATTTCCACAGATGGGAGCGGTACATTGCTCACTGTGTAATCCGATATAGGCCCCATCAACACCGCCAGATCAAGCGAGCGTTCCAAAATCTGTTCGCGCAGGTTCACCGAGATATCGACCGACACCTCGACCACGACACGTGGGTAAAGACGGTGAAACCGCGTCAGAAATTCCGCAAGCCAGCTTTCCGCAGCTGTTTCAATCACGCCCAACCGCAGAACGGATTCGAACAATTCTGACGACGCCAGCTCGGCGCTGATTCTGTTCATCGTCTGCTCGAGCACCTCGGCATGGGGCACCAGCAAAATCCCCGCCCTGCTAAGCTGCATACCGCCGCCACTCCGGTCGAAAAGGGTGACGTTCAAATCCTTTTCCAATGCACGAATTCTATTTGAAACAGCTGGTTGAGATACATTCAACGCGGCAGCAGCACGGCGGACCGCGCCCAAGCGGGCAATCGCAAGAAAGGTTTTGACCTGATCGAAATTCATGGTTCACGCGCCCGTGGTGATAACTAAAGATTATCAGCTGATATCATAATTTAAAATTTGACAAAATACCCTCCTACATTGAGCCTTACGGCAAGGATGCTGCCATTGCGTCCATCGCCAACAGAGGTTTCCCCAATGAACAAAATTACATTCACGCTTGCCGCCGCCTTGCTTGGCACCGCAGCCCACGCCCAAGACAGCCTGTCTGTCGTCGGCAGCTGGAGCGGTCTGCCGTTGCACAAAAACTTCGAGGCCCCGTTCTGGACCACCGCCTTACCGCAGGCCGCCGGCGGAGATATCGAGGTTGCCTTGACCACCCATGACCAGATGGGCATCGCCGGGGGCGATGTATTCCGGATGATGTCACAGGGTGTGTTTGACGTCGGGATGACAGCCGCAGATTACGCCGTCTCGGACAGTGCTGCGCTCGAAGGGCTCGACGTTCCGCTGGTGGCCAGCGATGCCAACGAGGCAAAAGCTGCCCTCGATGCCGCCCGTCCCATGATGGATGATATTTTCGAAACCGTATTTAATGCCCATGTCATCGGCACCGCGCCCTATCCTGCACAAATCGTTTTTTGCAATGCGCCGATCACAGGCCTTGGTGATCTCAAAGGTCTGAAGGTCCGCGCCTCTGGCCGGATGACCGCCAATGTTCTGGAAGGTTTGGGTTCGGAAGCGGTTACCATGGCCTTCGGTGAAGTGCCCGGTGCCCTTCAGCGCGGTGTGATTGATTGCGCCGTGACAGGTGCCGGATCGGGCTATAGCTCCGGTTGGTGGGAGGTTTCCACACATCTGCTTCCGCTCGCACTTGGTGGTTGGGACCCCGTGGTTGCCGCCATCCGTCTGGACCGCTGGAATGCGATGGACGCAGACATGCAAACTACCCTTACCACATCCTTTCAAGAGCAGATTGAAGCACCTGCATGGGCCGAGGCACAGGCAAATATGTCAGCCGAAATCGCCTGTTTGACCGGCGGCGCGGAATGCCCCTTGGGTGACACGCGTGATATGACGCTGGTCGAGGCGACCGCCGCAGATGAAGCGCTGGTAAAAGATCTGTTGATCACGACCATTCTGCCAGAATGGTCAGCCCGCGCAGGCGGCGACTGGGGTCAGCGTTGGAATGATACCGTTGGTGCGACCACCGGCGTCACTTTCGTCGCGAACTGAGGCGCGTTGAATGCAGGGCCTTGTCCAGACCTTATCGCGCATCAACGGCTACATAGCCCTTGCTGCGGGTGTCATGCTGCTCATGGCGGTGATTGCGATCCTTGCAGATGTAGCGATGCGCGCCTTTGGGCATCCGCTGGGCGGCACCGATGAGCTGTCCGGCTATGTCATGGCGATTGCGACCGCTTGGGGAGTTAGCTACGCGCTCACCGAGCGGGCCCATGTCCGCATCGAGCTGATCCGCAACAAACTGGTCCCCGCGGGGCGCGCATGGATGGACCTGCTTTCATTGGCCGCTATGGCCGTCACCGCCGTAATTATCGGATGGCGTGGGTGGGGGGTTCTTGCCTCCACCCTTGCGAATAATTCGCGGGCGAATACCGCATTGGCAACGCCTCTGGCATGGCCTCAAACCTTGTGGTTTGCCGGATGGTTGTGGTTCGCAATCTCTACGCTGCTGCTTTTGATCTGTGTTGTGGCGTTCATGCTTAAACGGGACTGGAACGCGGTTGACCAAGCTGCCGGATTTGAGGGTGAGTTATGATCCTTTTTACAACAACCGGCCTGTTCACGCTGCTTTTGGCCTCCATTCCCGTGGGGATCATTCTGATCCTTCTATCCATCGCTCTTGATACTTTTTTCTCTCCGTTTCCTTTGATGCGCGGGTTGGGTCAGGTGGTCTGGTCCTCGTCCAATTCCGGCACGCTAATCGCCATTCCCTTCTTTGTACTTCTTGGCGAAATACTTGTCCGCAGTGGCGTGGCCAGCCGGACCTATAACGCATTGAACAGTTGGCTGTCGTGGCTACCGGGCGGGTTGATCCACGCCAATATCGCCACATCGACGTTGTTTTCGGCCACCTCGGGCAGCTCGGTTGCCACCGCCGCGACTGTTGCCACTGTTGCGACACCCCAAGGAGACAGGCTCGGCTATGATCCGCGCCTGTTCACAGGGGCCATTGCGGCCGGGGGTACGCTGGGAATTATGATTCCGCCTTCGATCAACCTGATTGTCTACGGGTTTCTCACCGAGACCTCGATCCCGCGCCTGTTTCTGGCGGGATTGCTTCCGGGGATCCTTTTGGCCCTCTTGTTCATGGCCGTGGTCATTGGCTTATGTGTCTGGAAACCTTCGCTTGGCGGGCAACGCCCTGACTATAGCTGGGGTGAACGGATGCGCGGGCTTCCCGATCTGCTGCCGGTGATGGGCCTATTCGCGACAATTGTTGTCACGATTTACGCAGGCATCGCGACACCCACAGAATCCGCAGCATTGGGGGTGGTTTTTGCATTGGGAATTGCCGCGTTGAACCGGGCGGTCACGCGCGAGATGCTCAATGACGCGCTGCGCGGCACTGTCAAAACCACCGCTATGATCATGCTGGTGGTGATCGGTGCCTATGTCCTCAATTTTGCCCTGACCGCTTTAGGGATCAGTCGACAGCTGCAACAGTTGCTCGAAGGTTTGGGACTGGGCGCTTATGGCACATTGCTGGTGATCGTGTTGATCTACATCGTGCTGGGCTTTTTCATCGAAACATTGTCGTTGATGGTGGCCACTATTCCGATTGTTGTGCCGATCATCGAAAGCTTTGGATTTGATAAAATCTGGTTTGGCATCCTGATGATTGTGCTGATCGAAATGGCACTGATCACGCCCCCCGTCGGGTTGAACCTCTATGTCGTCCAATCGGTGCGCAAACGCGGCAAAATGGCTGACGTCGTCGCAGGAGCCATTCCCTTTGTTCTCGTCATGCTGGCCATGGTCGGACTTCTTATCCTCATTCCGGGACTGGCCCTATGGCTGCCCGAAACCCTTTAAATACATAGGACTATCATGCGCTTTGAAACACCTACCGGTCCCGTCACATTCGACATTGATCACCTTGTCGTTGCGGGCTGGACCGGCCGCGACCAAGAAAAAGTCCAACATCATATTGATGAGCTGGCCGCAATTGGCGTGGCTCCGCCCTCGCAGGTTCCCTTGTTTTACCGCACATCCGCAAGCCTGACGCAACAAAGCGATCACATTCAGGTTCTCGGTGCAGGCACATCCGGTGAAATCGAACCCCTGATCGTCCATGCAAACGGCACCTTCTGGTTGGGCCTTGGCTCAGATCATACCGACCGCCCTCTTGAGGCCCATTCAGTGGCCGCATCAAAACAGGCCTGCCCCAAACCGGTTGGCACATCTCTTTGGCCGCTGGACGAAGTCAAAGACCACCTTGGTACGCTAGAGCTACACTGCGAGATACAAGAAGACGGCGCGTGGGTTGTGTATCAAACGGGAACCCTATCCAGCATCCGGCCGCTGACAGAGTTGATCAATAGCTCCAAACTGCCGAACGGAGGTGCCATGTTATGCGGCACATTGGGCGCGATTGGCGGTGTCCGCGAAGCAACCGCCTACCGTATGCGATTGGCCGACCCTGTCCTGAAACGGGAAATCACACTGACATATACCGTTGAAACCCTGCCGGTCATTGCATGACACAGCCCCCGCACCACAGCCTCGGGCGTTTCCGCCTGACACCTGCACCGAGGCGCGCCTAACAGATGGCCGAGCTGCCGCCCACACTGCGCGGGATAGATCCGACGAGGCACGCCAAACGGCGTGCCGCATTGCTCGATCTGGCCAAAGAACAGCCTGTTGCGGTCTTTGGCATGGGCAGCGCCACAGGTGCAGGCACACGATCACACGGTGGCATGCGGTTCCTGACCGGTTGGGACAGCCACGAAAGCAACGCGCTATTGTTACTGAGCCAGCATGAAACGCGCCTCTTGCTGACCAGCCCTTTTATGCTCCCCTCGGCCCTTGAAACGGTCCCTGACCTATCTCCTCAATACCTGCCCGCCGCGCAATTGCCCCAAACAGTCGCGGCATTCATGGACGGACAGACACCTGCCTTGATCGGTGTCGACGAGATGCCAATGGGCATGTACCGCCTTCTGGCCCCCTATTGGGACAACGGCAGCGACTTCACATCGCGCCTTGATGATTTGCGACAGGTAAAAGCCCCCGCAGCCCTCGAACTCCACCGTTACGGGGCCGCTATTTGCGACAGGATTTTTGCGGCATTGCCAGAGGTCATCCAGTACGGGCGGCGCGCCCGTGACAGCCAGCGCATTCTGGAAAACCTCGCGCGCGAACAAGGTGCCGATAGCTGCCGCACGTGGCTGACCATCGGACCGCAGGCTGACTACCCGCGTTATTGGCCCGAAGAAACCCAAAGGCCCGCCCAAGCAGGCGATCAGATGTTGTTTGGCGTTGCCTTGACCGTCGATGGGCATTGGGCACACGGGCTGCGCATGGGGCACATTGGTGCGGTGCCACCAGCCATTTCACGGCTTCATGCCGGGGTCGCGAACGCTATGGATCTGGGAAGGGCTGCGTTGCGCCCCGGACGGTCGATATCGGATGCGGTAAAGGCCATGGCATCCTGTCTTGATGCTGCCTCCGATGGGGCAAAAAACAGCAGTTTCCGGACAGGCCATGGATTGGGGCTGACCTACGAAGAACCGGGGCTGACCGCTGCATTTCCGCAAAGTTTTGGCGCGGCTCCCGAACCCCACCCCCTCGATGACGGGCCAATACTGAAGGCCGGCATGATCCTTGAGCTGCACCCGAACCTCTTCATAAACGGTATTGGCGGGGCGGCATTGGGCCAGATGATCGAGGTCACGCAGACCGGCGCGAAACCCCTCCTGAAATCGCCACTGGAGCTGATTACACTGGTGTGATGGCGCGGCATTTCCAAGCGGCGCACAGGCTAGGCAGGCAAACGGTTCAAGCGCGCGGAATCGTTCCCAACTGCTGATGTTCGACGGTGACCTTACGCCAATGGGCCAATCCGCACGCAATGCAGGTAATTTCAAAAGACAGCCGAACAAGCCTCAACAAAACGATGTAAGTATATATTTCAAATGCATAAATAGATTGTTGATTAAATTAATAAGATTTGGAGTTGATGCGATAGATTTTTCATGACACCAAGTGGCCAACATTTTTATTTTGTTAACCCCTCGGAGACTCACCATGAAATCTACTGCTCTTTCAGTGATCGCGCTGATGGCTGCTTACGCGTCACCTGCCCTCGCCGACACCCGTACAGATGTCGTCACCAACTATGCAAATATCGCTGCTGCCGGTTACGAAGACAGCGCCATCACGGCCAAGACACTGCAAGCCGCCGTTGACGCGTTGATCGCCGATCCCTCCGAAGTTACCCTGCTGGCCGCGCGTCAGGCATGGCTGAACGCCCGCGTGCCCTACATGCAAACCGAGGTCTTCCGTTTCGGCAATCCCATCGTGGATGACTGGGAAGGCAAAGTGAACGCATGGCCCCTTGATGAAGGGTTGATCGACTATGTAGACAGCAGCACAGTCTTTGATGACGGTGAGAACGCTGCCGCGACCTTGAACGTGATCTCGACCCCTACTTTCGAGCTGAGCGGAAAAACCGTCGATGCAACAGTTATCACAGCCGACCTGCTTGAAAACATCCTGCAAGAAGCTGACGAGAACGAAGCCAACGTGGCCACCGGCTATCACGCCGTTGAGTTTTTGCTGTGGGGACAGGACCTCAACGGCACCGGCGCAGGCGCAGGTGAGCGTCCCTATACCGATTACGTGCAAGGCGATGACTGCACCGGTGGCAACTGTGACCGCCGCGGTGAGTTCCTGAAAGCCGCAACAGATCTGCTGGTGGCTGATCTGGAGTGGATGGCCGCACAATGGGCCGATGGCGGCGATGCGCGTGCAGCTGTGACAGGCGATGCAGATGCAGCTATTTCTGCCATGCTGACCGGCATGGGCTCACTGTCTTACGGTGAGCTGGCGGGCGAACGCATGCGTCTTGGCATCATGTTGAACGATCCCGAAGAAGAGCACGATTGCTTCTCTGACAACACCTACAACAGCCACTACTACGACGCTCTGGGCATCCAGAACGTTTATCTGGGCAACTACACCCGCGTAGACGGCACCAAAATCAGCGGCGCATCGCTTGCGGATCTGGTTAAGGAAGCCGATGCCGGCCTCGATCTGGAAACGCAGGTAAAGCTTGGCAACACCATGCGCGCCATGGCCGAAATGAAAGCCGTTGGCGAAGCTGGCGTAGCTTACGACCAGATGCTGGCCCGTGGCAACGGATCCGGCGAAGCGGTGATCATGGCCGGTGTGAACGGTCTTATTGATCAGACCAAAACATTTGAACGTATTGTGACTGCATTGGGTGCCAACGTAGGCGGATTTGAAGGCTCCGACAGCCTTGATGATCCAAGCAGCGTCTTCGAATAAACCGTAAATACAAGAATGATTTGACCGGTGCCGATTACAGCATCGGTCAAATCACCCATACCCAGCAGGAGACCCCTATTTAGTGGTCGAATGCGCCCCCTCCCTTAACGAGTAAAAAATGCCGGCCCGGGCCGTCCCTCCGGCGTTGTATTTTATAGGATAATCCAATGCAGCACGCTTTCTCCCTTGGTCTTGCCATACTGGCATTCACCGCGCCCCAAGCCTTTGCGCAAGACGCCAAGCTGGGCTTCTCCGCCGAGTTTTCGGTCGAAGTCGAAAACGATTTCACCTTTGACGCTACCGATAGCGGTGCCGAGGTGAATAACCTGAACGCCACAATCGAAGGTGCCATCACCTACCGTTTCTCACCGTCTACCTATCTGCATCTGGGGCTGGTGTTTGAACAACTGGGCGACCCCGAAGGCGATTCAGAATTCGAAGATCACGGCCTATATGCCGAAGAGCTATTCCTCAGCCATGATTTCGGCCGCTTTACCGGCTATACCGGTAAATTCAACGTTGCATATGGTTTGGCCAATGACGAAGCGCCCGGCATCTATGGCACCGATTTCGTCGAAGACTACGAGATCACCGAAAGGGTTGGTGCCGGTCTGTCGATCCCTGTTGAATTCGCAGGCGGCAGCCATGAAATCTACGGCGCTCTCTTTCAGGCCGACCGCTCGTTCCTGAGCGATTCAATCGGCTTTGAGCGCGGCCAGCTTGATCTGGATGACGGCGGTGTTTCCAACACCAAATCCCTCAGCTCCTTTGTTGCCGGTATCACGGGCGAAGTGTCAGGCACTGCCTACTCCTTTGCGGTTCAGCGACAGGCCGAAGGCGAAGGCGATACAGACGACCAGACCGGTGCAACATTCAGCGCCACACATGACTTCGGTCAGTTTGTCGGCATCGGCGAAGTCGCCTATTTCGACAGCTTTGATGGCACAAACGACTCCGCGACTTACATCTCGGTCGGGGCTGCGGTACCATTGGCTGACAACATCAACCTGTCGGGTGTCTATGGTTACCGTGACATCGAAGGCGGCACGGAAGACACGCTTGCCACCCTTACGGTAGAGTATGAATTTACCAGCGGTGTTGTTGCGGCAGTCGGATATCGCTACGGGGATGAAGACGGCGTAAAAAGTGACACGCTGGGTGTGCTGGTCGGCTACGAGTTCTGATCACAGCCGGATCATTTGAACAAAAAAGGGGACAGTCATGATGAAGTTGAACAGACGGGCTGTCCTGCTTGGAACCGGTGCAATTGGGGTCGCTGCCTTGGGCGGCAGCCTATTGGGTTCGGGGCGCCCTGCCCAAGCGGCCACCGCGATCAATTTGACCACGCGGCGCACCTCTTTTGCCTTTAACGGCCCGACAACACAGGGCGTTGTCAGCACCGTCGACAACGCCCCGCCGCCGGTCCTGCGTCTTAAGCAGAACGTCGAGGCCGTGCTGAATTTCACCAACGGGTTGCCCGATTATACGACCATGCATTGGCACGGTATGCGCATACCCAACGCCATGGATGGCGTGCCCTATCTGACACAATTCCCCATCGCCGAAGGGGAGACATTCGAATACCGCTATACCCCGCCCGATGCGGGGACATTCTGGTATCATCCCCACTGCATGACCGGTGACCAGATGGCCGAGGGTATGACCGGCCTGCTCATCGTGGATGAGGCCGAAGACCCCGGTTTTGATATTGACCTGCCATTGAACCTCAAAGGGTTCAGGCTGGCCGAAGATGGCAGCTTCCTTCCCTATTATACTGCACGCGGCGCAGCACGTGGGGGCACCAACCCTAATGTCATGACCACCAATTGGGATATCTCCCCCACTTACGAAGTTCCGGCGGGCGGGCTTGCAAGGATCCGCCTTGGCGTGACCGACATCACACGGGTCTACAAGATCGTATTCCCCGATGTAGCGGGCCGTATCATTGCGTGGGATGGCCATCCGATTGAGGAAGAGGTTCCTTGGCCCACCGCCGAGGCACCGCTCATTCTGGGTCCCGGCCAGCGCGTAGACGTGGCCATCGAGGCACCCGCCGACGCGGAGGTTGAGCTTGTCTTCAACCACATAATCGGTGCACGCAGTATGCCTTTGGCGACCCTCCGCACTACTGGCCCCGCTTTGGGCCGGACATTGGCACAGCTGGCCCCGTTGCCGGAAAATCCAATTGCAAAACCCGATATTGAAAACGCTGAAGTCATCGAAATGGTGTTTGGTTGGTCACCCTCCGACCAGATCCCCTATAACGGGTTTTGCGGTGGCCTACCCTTTACGTTCTGGTCAATCGACCGCAGCCCATGGCCCGGCGATGCAGCAGACGGTACAGGACCCGTAGCGACGCTGGAGATGGGCAAGGACTATATCCTGCGGATGCGCAACGAGTCCCCCAATGACCACCCGATCCATCTGCACGGGCTTGTCTTTGTGCCGATCAGCTCGAATAAACGGAAAATTCCGGCCAATTATACGGATACGGTGCTGCTGCAAAAAAGCGAAACCATCGAGGTCGCCTTGCGTGCGGACAATCCTGGCGATTGGGCTTTCCACTGCCATGTGATTGAACATCAAAAGACCGGTCTGGCCGGATTTATCCGTGTGGTTTGATCCGGCGTGCGCATTGCAGGCCCTCATCTGACAGAGGGCCTTGCAATACTGTTTATTTCGTCAAAATCAGCTTGCCTGCACGGGTGATCCGCAGGGTATAGACCGCCCCATCAAGGATCAAATGGGCTTGTCCGCCTTCTTCAACAATGTCGCGCACATCATATCCCGGCAATACAGCCTGTTGGGCGGGTGCCGCAACGACGCTTGGCGGTTTCATGGTTATCGTCATCCTACCATCCTTTTCATTTCCTTGCCCGAGGCCACCGATCGCCACAGCCCTGTGGCCGCGCACATCAACGGAATCCCCCGATCTCTATATTTACAAAATACTACTTTAACTGGATACGCAATATTTCTGACTAAATTAGTCAGTTATATTTCCAGAAAATCCCAGACTCTGCACTTTTTGCGTCAATGCCCTATCGAAGTCGCCATTTGCGGTAGGATGAAGGGCATATTCCCCGCTGGGAGGGCATTTGCTTTTAGGGTGCAGCGATAGGCCTGCGATAGCGTTTCATCGGTCATAACCTTTGCCGGCGTATCTGACGCAATCAACGAGCCACCTGCCATCACCATCACACGGTCCGCATACATCGCGGTGAGGTTCAGGTCATGCATCACCGCAATCACCCCCCCGCCAGCATTGGCAAAGTCACGAAGGATTTGCATCACTTGCAACTGATGTCCGATATCAAGGCTCGACACAGGTTCATCGACAAAAAGCCAACGAGGTACACCCTCTTGCACGGGCTGCCAAACCTGCGACAGCACGCGGGCCAATTGGACCCGCTGCTGCTCTCCGCCGGACAGATCATGCAGGTGCCTGTTCGCATAGCACTCAAGGCCCACGCGCCCTAATGCGGCCAAGGCGATGTGTTCGTCCCCACCAGCGGTGCTTTGCTGGAGCCCCATACGCACCACCTCGATCACCGTAAAGGGAAACGCCAACGTGCTGGCCTGAGGGAGTACCGCGCGCAGGGATGCCAAATGCCATGCAGGCAAGACGGAGATATCAGCCCCGCCCAGCGATACACGGCCCTGATAGGCAACATCTCCGGTCACGGACCGCAATAGCGTGGTCTTGCCGGACCCGTTTGGCCCGACAATCGCAGTGAGCTGGCCTGCCTCGGCCTTGAATGACACTCCGTTAAGGACAGGCGTGCCGCCTAATGAGACCTTAATTTCGCTTGCCTCGAGCATATCAGAACTCCACCAATCCGCGCTTGCGCAGCAGGATCCACAAAAACACCGGAGCACCAAGAACAGCCGTGACAATGCCAATCGGCAATTCCGCCGGTGCAATGACAACACGGCTGATCATATCTGCGATCAAAAGCATACTGGCCCCCAACAGCGCCGCATTGATCAACAACGTCCGGTGATCAGGTCCGGACCAAAGCCGTAAAAGATGCGGGACCACGATCCCGATAAAACCGATACCACCTGACACAGCCACCGCTGCCCCTGTGGCTGCAGCAACTGTCAGGATCGCGATGTTCTTCATCCGCTGGACCGGTATCCCGATATGATGCGCAGTTGCTTCGCCCAAGGCCAACCCGTTGAGCCCCCGCCCCAGCGTACATGCAATACCAACGGCCAGTATAATCAATGGTGCCGCGACCATTACCTTGATCCAGCTGGCCCCCGCCAGTGACCCCAGCCCCCAAAATGTCAAATCCCGCAGCTGGTCGTCATCAGCGGCATAAACCAACAGCCCCGATGCAGCGCCGGCCAATGCACCCAATGCGATCCCCGCCAACAACATCGTCGCCACCGAGGTACGCCCCGCGCGTGTTGCGACGCGGTACAACACCAGCGTGGACAACCAACCGCCCAGAAAGGCCGCGACCGGCACCAGATAATTGCCAGCCCATGCGGCCAGTGAGACCGGCAACAAGCCGCCCAGCACAATCGCACTGATGGCCCCCAATCCAGCCCCCGCACTCACCCCGACCAGCGCAGGATCGGCCAGCGGGTTGCGAAACAACCCCTGCATCACCGCACCGGACACAGCCAATGCAGCGCCGACGCAGATGCCAAGGACCAGCCGCGGCATGCGGATATCCCACAACACGACGACTTCGGTCTGTGTCAGGGCGCGACCTTGCAGGAGTTTGACCATGACCTGCATCAAAGATGTCCCCGACGCGCCACTTGCAAGGCTAGCACAGCTCACCACAGCCAGCAAAATCGCCAGCCACACGTGCAAACTGCGCGCCGTTTGAAGACGGTCCAGAACTTGCGGGGGATTGCTCAAAACCGCCATGATACTAACCTCCGTAAAGGGCGGCGTTCAGGTCAAGCGCTGCCTGCGCCGTGCGAGGACCAAAGCCCAACAGGTAAAGCCCGTCCATCCGTACAACCGATCGCGTCTGTGCCGCAGCCGTCGTAACGATCGGAGCCATTGCAAAAAGCGCATTATCATCGGCACCGTGACCATCTGATCGGTCCATCATCAAAATCACATCTGGTGCAGCAAGAGCGACGGCTTCATCCGTGAGAGGTTTATACCCTTCGAATGCCGTGACCGCATTCACCGCGCCTGCCATCTCGATAATGCCATGTGCTGCGGTTCCCGTCCCCGACGCAAGGATACGACCACCTTGGGTGCTCAGGATAAAGAGCACCCGTTTAGGATGCTCCACCTCCGCCATGCGTGCCTCTGCCTGTGCGAAATCTGTGGTGATTTGCGCGGCAAGCTCCTCTGCTGCCTTCTGTGCATCCAATGCCTGTCCCACGGCCGTGATTTTGGCAACAACACCTTCGGCGCTATATTCATCCGGGATCGTGACAAAAGGGATCGCGGCCGCTTGCAATGCTGCGATCGTTTCGGGCGGCCCTGCGCCCTCTTCTGACAATATCAGTTCGGGGGCGACCGATAGCACCCCTTCGGAGGAGAGCGCGCGCATATACCCTACATCGGGCAGGTCATTCGCCTCTTGTGGGTAAGTTGATGTGCTGTCGCGCGCAACAAGACGGTCCTGTTGCCCCAAAGCATAGACAATTTCGGTCACAGAACCACCAAGCGCCAGAACCTTCTCCGCCTGCGCCTCTTCACCTTTGCCAATGGACGGCAAAGCACCAATTGCAAAAGCCAACGCAAGCGCGCCAGCGCCCAAACGGAACTGTGCCGATTTAGAGAGAACCTGCCGCATCATGCCGAAATCCCCTCTTCAAGACCTTCAAGCTCGCCCACGATCTTTTGCCATTCAGGCCGACTGTCACGGCCCTGTTTGCCAACACCGAACACCTGCATAATCAGCGCCCCGTCCTTGTCGAAGGCTTCGACTGACACGGCCATGCCGCGTTGCGTCGGCTTTTCAACGGCCCATGCTTCAGCAATGTGATCAAGGCGCAGATGAAGATTGAATCTCGGGTCCAGCACGTTCTGCCATGGCCCCATGCTGCGCAATGTTTCAATCGGGCCGGTGTGTATCTGGATGCAGCCCTTATTCCCGACGAAAACCATCACCTCGATCCCGCGCTGCTGCACAAGGCCCAACATCTGATCCACCGCCAGCGGCAGCAAGGGGCGTACAAAGGGCGCACCCGCAATCCGGTAAGCACCAAGACGGTTCATCTTGAGCTTGCTGCACAAACGCAAAAACTGATGGGTATCGGTCAAACGCGCCCATTCCTTGCGCAGGACATCCAGCTTGGACAAGTCGGACTTTGGTGCCTCTGGCGCCTGACGTGAATCAAGCTCTAGCGTCTGGCTTTGGTCCGCCAATGCCAGTTTTTCCTTGATCTGTTCCCATGCGTCGATCCGCGCCTCATCACGTAAAAATATCTTATGGACCGCATCACCTGCCCCATCAAAGACCTGCAAGGAACGGCGCAAGCCATTTTCGGTCTCGGTTTCGACCGCAAAAGCATGGCGCCAGTGCTGTGGAAAAATGCGCAGATCAATATCTTCGGTAAGCACCATCCCCGCGTGCGGGCCGGGATGATAATTGGCATAGGTGCCTGTCTTTTCATGCACACATGACGCCATGCGCGTCAGGGCCATCACCTCTCCCAGCTCTTGTGCGGCGCCGATAATCCGGTCCGGATGCGCATCCAGACGGGTGGTGCTCTGCCCTGTATAGGCCGCCAGCAATGCCGCCTCGGAGATTTTGTTTTGTTCGGTAAAATCACGCGCGCGCAGGTTCGGGCTGCGTTCTCGCATGTTGCGGATGTCGTTCGGGGTCAGCTCGGTCATGGTGATACCTCGGTCCAATGCAATTCGGGAATGGGTGTTGAATCGGCTGGCACAAGAAAGCGGCTGGCTTTGATCGATACGCCTCGATCATTGTTGACAGTTTTAATCAGGTATTGTAGCGACTGCAAGAGGGTGAAAGCACCCGACCAAAAACCAATTAAATTTCACGACACGCCAGCCTCACCGCAAGCACAGTCGAAGGACATGTTTGTTAGGGGACCAAATGTCTAATCCATCCACACGCGCAGCATTGCGCGCAACGACTGCTTGCCTGCTCACAATCGGCAGCGCCTCCATCGCTTTTGCTCAGGACGAAGATATTGATCTGGGCGTGATTGTGTTGGGCGAAAGCAAGCGCGCAGTCCAGACAGATACCGCGACCGCCGTGACGCAGATTGACCAGGAAGAAATCCTGGACCGGCAACCCGGCACCATTGCAGAGCTGATCGATACTGTACCGGGCGTTAATCTGGTCAACGGCTCAACCCCGCAAGGATCAGGCATTAACGTCCGCGGCTACGGCGCGAATAGTACGTATGGCACCGACCAGAAAGTTGCCGTCATTGTCGATGGAGCCTCGGTCGGGGCAGAGGAAATCTACCGGATCGGCACGCAACTGTTTACCGACCCCTTCTTGTATAAATCTGCCGAAGTGATCCGCGGCACTGTAGGCAGCTTTGAATATGGCTCTGGTATCGTGGGCGGGGTGATCAAGCTCGAAACAAAAGACGCTTCAGACTTCACCGGTGGTGAGCTTGGCTTTGCGGGCTCGCAGACGCTGGAATTTTCGTCCAACGGCGAAGGCATCACCAGCTCGACCAATCTGGCATGGCAACCGACCGATCAGCTTGAATTCCTGCTCAATTACACATGGCGGGATCAGGACACACAGCAAAGCGGTAACGGATCTGACATCGGCAACAGCGCGTTCAACCTGCCCTCCTACCTCATAAAAGGGCGCTACACCTTCGGTGATAACCGCGAGCACTCAATCTCGTTTTCCTACACCGACTCCGAGACAGACGAATCCGATGTACCCTATGACACATTCCTCACCACCGGCGGGGTATTCGGAAATGTGGACCGGACAGTGAATTCGCGTACCGCTGCGCTGACTTACACCTATAATCCGGCCAATGAGCTGATCGATCTCGAAGTTATCGCGTCCTACGCGGATCAGGAAATCGACCAGGAATATGTAGAAGGGTCATCAACCTGTGATGATCCAAGCAATCCTTGTGGATTGCCCGGCGGCTTTACAGCTGGCGGCTTTGGCACCGTCAACGCCGACCACCGGTATGAAACGGCCAAACTTACCGTCAAAAACACCGCCGCTTTCAACACCGGCAGCGTTGGGCACGAATTGCGCACGGGGGTCGAGCTGATCCATAAAGAACGCAAGGACGCAGATTCCGCCCCGGGTGGCACCGACAAACGTGTGGCAGTCTTTGCGGTCGATACAATCTCGATCAATGATGCATGGACCATCACACCTGCCGTCCGTTACGAGCATTCGCATATCGAAGGCTCGACCGCTCCGAATGACGATACCTATAACAACGACGCGCTTATGGGCGGCGTGTCGCTACGCTATGCCTTCGGGAACGGGTTCGCTGTGTTCGGTAGCGCCGCCTATACTGAAAACCTACCGATCCTCGATGATCTGGGCACAGTCGCCTACATGACCCAATCTGAAAAATCGCACACATTCGAACTGGGTGCCTCCTATGCGGGCCACGATCTGATCCGCCCTGATGATAGGTTCGCGATCAAGGCCAACCTGTACCATACCGAATTGCGCGATGTGACATCCTACTCGGTCTTGGGCTCGGCGACGATTGACCGGATTGAAACCGAAGGTCTGGAGCTGGAAGCCTCTTATGCCATGAGCAGCGGGTTCTATATCGACATGAACACCAACATCGTGAGCGGAACGGAATTCCAGTCAACCGGAGACGAGATCGACTGGCGCGGCCTTCCTGCGGACAGTATGCGGCTGACGCTTGGCAAAAAGTTTGGCAAAAAACTTGATGCCAGCTGGGAAGTTGTAGGCAATCGCCGCTTTGAAAGTGACGACGAAACCGTACCCGGTTCTGTCATTCACAATTTGCGTGCCACGTACAAACCCCAGCGCGGTTTTCTGGAAGGCAGCCAAATCCGGTTTGGCGTCGAGAACCTGTTCGACAAGGAATACACCCCGCGCCTGTCCACGCGCCCTGCCCCCGGACGTAACTTCAAACTGAGCATGTCGACCACATTCTAAGTGGTCGACCCTCTCTAGAAACCGTCCAAGAAAGGTCGAAAAATGAGCCCGCAGAACAAACCTTCACATCAAACCCATAGCAAACGCGACATCAAAGGCCAGATAAAGGCACTGGTCGCCGATCAACGCTATGACGAGATCGAGCAGCATCTGCTGGAGACTGCGCGGCTATTTTTCGTGGCGTTCAGTCATCCGGAAACCCAGTTCTGGATGCACGCCTACCGCTATTGCGAGGCCGCCTTCCCCCAAGAACAGGGGGCAGCGATAGCGCAAAGCATTCTGCACATGCTTAACGTGATGCGTACGACCCGCCCGCATACATTCAACTACACCGATCCTCGGTGCCGTGCGTGCAGTAAATTCCTCACACCCGAAGAGCGATACCTGATGCAAAGCTTCCGCCAAATCCGCGCAGGAAAAATGCAGCTCGCCCATATGAACGCGCTGTTGCTGTGTGAGGGAAAAGACCCGGCGCGTTTTCTACAAGCAACACAAGAGCTAGACCAGCGTTTCGCAAGCTTCGTCCACTAGCCACAAACAAGGCGGGGGCATAAGTTGCTGCATGCCCCCGCGACCTGAAGCAACATATCAAAACCACATAGCAAACAACCAGATACCGCGACGGCACCTGCGAGTGTAATATCTATGATACTCCGAAAATGAGTATAGCGGCCGGTGAGCCAAAACCAAACTACAGCGGAGTTTCGGAGACCACATGTATTACTCCGAGCGATATTTGTGGCAATATTTTCCTCCAAGATACTGGATCCTGCCACATCAAACCGGCCTGCCAGGCCCCTTCCCGCTTTAGAATAGCTAATTTTCCCTAGCGGTTTGTGGCCGCCATTTCACGGCGCATCCAGGCTACGAAAGCTGAAGCACCGGGCGTGATGCGTTCTATCGGTGGCGTTACGGTCAAATATTCCCCGAATGAAAGCGTGGCGTTTCCAAAGGGACGTGTAATCCACGCCTTCGACAACGCCTCTGCACCAATGATGCCGTCGTTGATCGCAAAACCCGAACCGGCCATCGCAAGGGAAAGGGCCGCCTGTGTACCCGAGGCGTAAATTGCGCGGCGCGGTTTGATCTGCTCTGCACCGACAGCAGCGAACCAACGCGCCCAAATCTCTCCGTCATCCTCGTGGATCAAGGTTTCGCCTTCCAAATCCTCTGGCACCATCTTGCGATCTGGCCCCGGAGCGCACACAGGAAACATTTCAAGGCGTGTTAATGTCTCGACACGCATGCCCTCAAATTGAGCGTTGTTGAAAACAACGGCCGCGTCGACCTGAGCCAGATCCGATGATGTTGCGGCCGATGCAACCCTCAACGAAAACGTCAAATCCGGGAACAGCTCCAGAAAGCGCGGCAAACGCGGCACCAGCCATTGAGAGCTGAAGGCCGAGGTTGCAAGAACTGTCAGGCTCGAGGAGAACGCATCCTCGCTTACTTGCGTGGCCGCTGCCGAAATCGCCTCAAGCCCTTGTTTCACTGCAATAAGAAAACGTTTCCCATCAGGTGTCAGCGCAAGGCGGCGTCTGTTTTCTTCAAACAGCGGACGCCCCAGAGCTTTCTCCAAAGTACGCACCTGATGGCTGACTGCACTTTGTGTCAGGTTCAGCTCTTCGCCTGCGCGCCGCATATTCAAATGCCGCGCTGCGGCTTCGAAGCCCTGTAGCGCATTAAGCGGGAGATGTTTTGAACCGATACGCATTAAGACAAATATTTTTTGTTGAATTCGGGAAATATCATCATTTTACACAAACCAATTTTGCTCGCAACCTTTTGGAAACCTCTAACATGACAGGAGCAGATTCGATGGAAGCCAGTTTCTCACGCCGCAAGCTCGTGGCACCCACCCGCATGCGTGAGCTAATGCAACGCTCCGATTTGCGCGGCGCGCTTCAGCTCGGCAGTCATTTTGGAGCTATCGTGGTCACAGGTGTCGCTCTCTGGACCCTATGGGGCACATGGTGGACGGTGCCCTTGTTCATGATGCATGGCGTGTTGCTTAATTTTCTCTACGCGGGCCAGCATGAATTGAGCCATGAGACCGTCTTTAGAACGAAATGGCTGAACGAGGCCTTTGGTCGTCTGATCGGTTTTTTGATGATCTTCCCCCGTGATTTCGACAAAATACAGCACTGGGCACATCATCAGCACACCCAAAACTGGGACAAGGACGGCGAATTGGTGCGCGAACCCTACACGCTACGCAGTTACCTGTTGTGGTTCTGGGGGCCGACCTATTGGTACTCGCGCGTAGCTCGCATCGTGCGCTTTTGCCGCGGCGTTGTGATCGAACCCTACATTCGTGAGGGCGAGCACGCAAAAGTCATCCGCGAAGGGCGCATTCACGCCGCACTTTATGCCGCCATCGCAGTTGTCTCACTGATCAGCGGCAGTTGGGCAGCTGTGATCTTGTGGATCGGACCTATGGTCGTGATGAAGCCCGTGCACCAGCTACAAAACACCATTGAACACCTTGGTCTCAGCCATAAAGACGACATTCTTGAAAATACGCGTTCGACGCGCACCAATGCGGTGATGCGCTGGCTGTGCTGGCAGATGCCCTATCACACCGCGCACCACACATTTCCCAGCGTGCCATTTTGGCAATTGGCCAACTTGGACGCCGAAATCCGCAACAGCGGCGCGGTCCCGTATAAAATGGGATGGATCGAATTCCAGATCGAAGTGCTGCGTAAGTTGGCATCGAAATCCGAAGACGAATACCCCTATGACGAGGTATGGATCGTTCCGCGTGCGAATGGCGGCACCCAGCGCATCGAGGCCGCATGAGACGCCTGCAAGTTTATCAATCGCTCTGGTCCATGCAGCCCCATGATGCATCCGGCGAGATGTTACCGCTGGACCGCATTGCCGGGATGGTCGCCGATGCAGGATACGCAGGTCTGGCGATTGATCTGGGCGCGTCGGATGTCGAGGTGGCCCATGCCATGCGACCCCACCTCGAGCGCGAAGGGCTGACGCCTATGATCGTGGCCTTTCCGCGGTCCGTTGAAAGCCTGCGTGAGACGCTGGTCATGGCACAGGATTTCGGCGCGCCATACGTGAATGTGGTCGGTCAGGTTTTCCCGCTCACGGTTGAGGGCGCGATCCCCGTCATTCGCAAGTGGATCGAAATGTCGGACCAGATCGGCATGCCGATCCACTTTGAAACACATCGCAACTGTATCACCAATGACCTCTTTGCGACGCTGTCGATGCTGGATGCCATCCCCGAGATGAGGCTGGCAGCAGATCTTTCGCATTACATGGTGGACCGCGAGTTCAAACTGCCGCTGGCCAAATGGGAGCGGGATTTGATGTCGCGGTGTCTGGCGCGCTCGGACAGCTTTCAGGGGCGGGTAGCAAGCCGCCAACAAATCCAGTTACAGATCGACTTTCCGCAGCACGCACAATGGGTTTCCCTGTTTCAAGAGTTCTGGCGCGAGGGGCTTGCTGACTGGCGTGCCCGTAATGCGCAGGGCGATGTCGTATTCCTGTGCGAACTCGGCCCGCCGGAATATGCGATGACCGGTGCGGATGGGCGCGAGATGTCGAACCGCTGGGAGGAAGCGCTCAAAATCAAGGCAATGGCCGAAAGTATATGGGCTGATTTGGGTGGGAATGCGTGACCGGTCGCAAGTCAATGCATAGGCTGGGAATGTCCCTATGACGACGAAAGATGCTCATATGACCAGTCGCAAACAGGCCGCGGAAATTTGTGCAACAGGTATCGGCAAGCGCTTTGGCACGTTCGATGCTCTCAAGGATATCTCCCTCACGATTGGTCGCGGAGAGTTCTTGACGTTTTTGGGCCCCTCTGGCTCTGGCAAATCGACCATGCTGATGGTGCTGGGCGGGTTCGAGCCCGCTTCCTCCGGGACCCTTTTGCTCGACGGTGTCGACGTGACCCACCAACCGGCCGAGGCGCGCGGATTTGGGATGATGTTTCAAGGCTATGCCCTGTTCCCCCATATGACCGTTGCGCAAAACATTGCCTTTCCGCTCAAAGTGCAGCGGCGGTCCGCCGGGCAGGTAAAACGGCGCACTGAAGAGATGATCGAGATGGTGGGCCTTGGCGGGCATGGCCATAAACGCCCCGCGGCCTTATCGGGTGGCCAGCAACAACGTGTGGCTCTGGCGCGTGCGCTCTCTTATGAGCCTCCTGTTCTTCTGCTCGACGAGCCATTTTCGGCGCTTGACCGGAATTTGCGCGGCCAGATGCAAGACGAAATGCGCCGCATCCATCGAGACACCGGAACGACATTTGTCTTTGTCACCCACGACCAGTCCGAGGCGCTGGCCCTGTCCAGCCGCATCGCTATTTTCAGCGCTGGTACATTACAGCAAGTCGCCACACCCCGCGAGATATACGAGCGCCCAGTCAACCGATTTGTTGCGGAGTTTCTGGGCGACATCAATATCCTTCCCCTTCAGGACGTAAAGCAAAGCAGCACGAGCACGGCCGCGTGTTTTGAAGGATCGATCCTCCATGCAACGCCAGATGCCGGCACGCCAACTTCCCTACTGGCGATCCGCCCCGAACATATGTCGATCACTTCATCCCCCCCCGAGCAAGGCAACGCCATTCCGGCGAAAATTGCAGATGTGACCTATATGGGGGCCGAGACACGACTGTCGGTCCTGACCCCCGCGGGCCAAGCGCTGACTTTGACCGCAGGAACAGAATACATGTCCACCCCCTTGCAAGCGGGCAACGATATCTGGGTCAGTTGGCCCAAGGAACGCGGCGTCTTTCTATAAATAATTACAAGATAACAGACCGGAAAACGGCATCCTTTTATCCAACGGAGAAAAAACATGAACGATCCCTTTATAAAAGACAGCATTGAAATTCTGGCGGACAAAGCCCGCAATGGGCGCATTTCGCGCCGCCAGTTCACCCAATTGGCCGCAGGTTTTTTGGGTACCACAGCGTTGGCGACCACCGGCATGCCGGTGATGGCTGCCGACGGTCAATTGGTGTTTGTAAACTGGGGCGGAGATGCCATGACTGCATATGACACCACCATGGGCGCCCCCTTCACCGAGGCGACCGGCATCAAGGTCCTGCAAGACGGGTCCGGCCCGACTGAAGGTTCTATGAAGGCACAAGCCGAAAGTGGTAGCCCCAGCTGGGACATCTGCGATGCGGACCCGTTTTCAGCACAAGCGCTTGGCAAACAGGGCCTGATGGAAGAGATCGACTATAACGTCGTCGACCCCGCGAAATCGCGCGAAGGATTTGGATGGGAATACGCGGCTTCCACCTACTTCTTTTCTTATGTCATCGCCTATGACAGCACGCAATTTGACACACCTCCGACCAGCATGGCGGATTTCTTTGATGTCGAAAAATTCCCCGGCAAACGCGCAATGTATAAATGGGGTGCAGGCATGTGGGAGGCTTTGCTACTAGGCGACGGCGTGGCCCGCGATGCCCTTTATCCGCTGGATCTGGAGCGTGCGCATGCAAAACTCGAGGCGTTCAAGGAAAATGTCGTCGCATTTTGGGGCGGCGGTGCCGAAAGCCAGTCTTTGATGCTGAACGGCGATGCCTCAATGGCACTAGTCTGGTCCACCCGCGCCAAGATCCTCGAAGAGGACTCAGAGGGTGATATCAAGTTTATCTGGGATGACGGTCTCATCTCGCCCGGCTCTATGGCGGTGATCAAGGGCAACCCTGCGGGCCGCGACGTAGCCATGCAGTATATTGCCGCGGCTCAAGACCCTGAAAAGCAGCTCAAGATGTTTGAATTGGTTGGGCAAGGTCCCAGCAATCCGGCAGCGGATGCGCTGGTACCGGAGGAACTCAAACGCTTTAGTCCGGCGGATCCTGCCAACTTCTCCAAACAAGCCGCGCTTGATATGGGCTGGTATGAGGACAACTATGGCGCAGCACTGGATGCCTATCTTGGCATCGTGTCAGCATAAGGGCTTGGGTGCCACAGCATTGTCTGTGGCACCCGTCATATGATGTCCCCGTCCTTGCGCACCTGCATTCTCATTGGCCCGCTGATCCTGTTTCTGGCGGTCTGCTACTTGCTGCCGTTCATCGGCATCTTGGGGTGGAGCGTAACCCTCCCCGAACCCGGCATTGGTCAATATGAAACCGCCCTGACCGACCCGTTGGTGCATTCCGTCGCGTGGCGGACCTTGCGCATCTGTGCGCTGGTGACCGTGTTCTCGGTTATTGCCGCCTATACGGTTTCGCTGGTCTGGGTGCGTGGCAGCCCCCTGCAGCGCATGCTGGTCGAGCTGTGTATCTTGATCCCCTTCTGGATATCGGTCTTGACCCGCGCATTCGGCTGGCTGTCACTTTTGTCAAATCGGGGGATCATCAATACATTTTTGCGAGATATCGGCCTGATTGATGCGCCCTTGGCGCTTGTGCGCAATGATTTCGGTGTCGTGATTGGTATGGTGCATTTTCTCATTCCTTTCGCCGTCTTCCCCATCGCTTCTGCCATGCGCAGTGTGGACGAGCGTGCCTTGATGGCCGCGCGCGGCATGGGTGCGGGACGCAAACGCATATTTTGGCAAATATTTGTGCCCATGACGATGACCGGTATCATAGGGGCCGCGCTGATCGTCTTCGTGTTTGCGCTTGGCTTTTTCGTCACCCCCGCAATCCTTGGGGGCGGACGTAGTGTGATGATCGCCGAGCTGATCTATCTACGTATCTTTCAAAGCCCGAATTGGGGTCTGGCCGCCGCAATTAGCGTGCTGATGATGCTCGCCGTAGGCATGTTCCTGTCGGCCCTCATGCGTCATCTTTCTCCAAGGTCTAACCAATGAAGAGCCGCTTGAGCCCCATAGCCGTTATCTGTGCTGCCTTTGTAGGCGCCTTTCTGCTGCTCCCCCTCATCGCGGTTATACCTGTGTCCTTCACGCCCAAGCGGTTTCTCTCCTTGCCGGAAGATGTTTGGTCACTGCGCCATTACGAGGCGTTGATCGACAAGCCGCAATGGTTAGAGGCCACTCTGACCTCTGTGCAAATTGCCGCCCTGTCGGGGCTGCTGGCAACCAGTCTTGCATTCGCCTTTAGCCTCGGGATCTGGATGATGCGCCCGCGGTATGCCGGATTGCTGATTGGCATTGCGTTGTTACCGATGGTGGCGCCACCGGTTGTCTCGGCCTTGACGCTGTATTTCTTCCTCATTTTGATCGGCAAGGTGAATTCACTGATAGGGTATGACAATATGGCTGGGGTTGTACTCTCACATACGGTGATGATCGTTCCCTTCGCGGTGATCTTGATCTCGGTCTCGCTCGCACAGGTGGATCGACGCATTGATCTGGCGGCACGGGCCATGGGCGCAGGTCTGCTCACGCGTATCTTCGTCGTGCTTCTACCCAACATCCGCTTTGCGGTTCTTACGGCATTTTTTCTGACCTTTGTGCTGTCATGGGAGGAAATCGGCGTAACGATTTTCATCACCTCCGTGCAGGTAATAACCTTGCCGCGCTTGATGTGGATGGGGTTGCGGGACAACATTGATCCGGCGATTGCAGCAGCATCGGTGGTACTGATCGCCATCGTGGCACTTGTTATCGTCTCTCGTGCGATCCTAACCGCTATTTTCGCAAACGAACGCCCTCACGAGTAAATATTCATTCCCCTTCTTTGCCCAATCACAAGAAAGGTCAGCACCATGACAGACGCTCCGATCTCATTCCAACCCGTGTCTGCTATGGAGGTTCCGCGGTTTGCGGGCGTGCCTACATTTATGCGTATGCCTTTTGTCCCGCTCGAGTCCCCGCATATCGCGCAGGTCGATATAGGACTGGTCGGCGTGCCTTGGGACACGGGCACAACCAACCGGCCCGGCGCGCGCCACGGGCCGCGTCAATTGCGTGACTTGTCCACCATGATCCGCGCCCGCCACCCTGTATCGGGAATGGAACCGTTTGGTACGCGCAATTGTGCAGACCTTGGCGATTGCCCGGTCAATCCTGCTGACACCGTGGATACGCTTGATCGGGTCACCGCTTACTTCAAATCACTCAAATCTGCGGGCATTACGCCTTTGGTGGCAGGTGGCGACCACCTTATCACTTTGCCGGTGCTGCGCGGATTGGCTCAAGACGGCCCTCTTGGACTAGTGCAGTTTGATGCACATACTGATCTCTTTGATAGCTATTTCTCAGGGTGCAAATTCACCCATGGCACCCCATTTCGACGGGCTATCGAGGAAGGCCTGATAGATCCTAAACGCATGATCCAGATCGGCATCAGAGGCACGCGCGGCGGCGACGATGTGGAATGGGGTTTGGAGCAAGGAATACGGATCGTCACCATCGAAGAACTCTACGACCTAGGACTGGATGCGGTAATGGCAGAAGCCCGCAGCATTGTAGGCGACAAACCAACCTATCTGACTTTTGACATCGACAGCATCGACCCGTCTTTTGCGCCGGGTACAGGCACCCCCGAAATTGGTGGATTTACCACTTTCGAGGCGCAGAAAATGGTGCGCCAGTTGTCGGGACTAAACCTCGTGGGTGCTGATGTAGTTGAAGTCAGCCCCCCCTTCGATCCGTCAGGCGGCACCGCTTGGGTCGGTGTGTCGATGATGTTCGAAATGTTGTGTTTGTTGTGTGAGTGAACTTGGGTGCAAGTGCAGCCATTCAGCATTTCCGATAGTGTTCCCGCTGCTTGCGATTGCCTGCAATTCACTTGGCGTGCTTCATCATGTCAGGGCGCGCCAGCACTCGACGCCGCCAGCCCTTTATTTCAGAGCGGGCTGGGACTGGCTCATCTCATATCGAAACTGTGCCGCTTACAATATCGCCCTCTGGTTTGATCTTAATATCTAAGCCGCGCAAAACTATTAAACTTGCGCGGGGACATTGGACAAAACCGCAAGGCGACCGCTTGGCAATATCCATCAAGTTTTCTTTGTTGGCATGGATATAGGATGTTGTTTTGGGAAAAACTACACTCCAGTGTGGAGTTTTATGGCGGACAGACAGGGATTCGAACCCTGGAGACGGTCTCCCGCCTACACACTTTCCAGGCGTGCGCCTTCGACCACTCGGCCACCTGTCCGTTGGGCGTCTTTAACAAGCCTGAGCATCAAAGTGCAAGCCCGAAAATGGCCTAAAGCGCTGTAAAAAATCAGCTGTCCAGATGAAGGTAGATACGGCGGTTCATACCGCCCTTTTTTTCGATCTTGCCCAAGCGCAACGCACCGATCTCGCCAGTACGTGCGACATGGGTGCCGCTGCAAGGTTGCAGATCAATCCAGTCGCTTTCTTCACCGATGCGAACCAGCCTGATATCGCCTGCCCCGCGCGGTGGCTTTACCGCCATTGTCCTGACCAGCTGCGGGGCCGCAACCAGCTCGGCTTCGCTGATCCAGCCATCGCTGACGCGGGCGTCCTGTTCGACAAAATCATTGAGCGCCTGTTCCAGTGCCTCGCGGTCATCAGGGGCGTCGGGCATGTTGAAATCAAGCCGCCCGTAAGTGGCCGATATCGCCCCGCCTGTTACCGCGAAAGGCACTGCGACCGACAGAAGGTGAAGCGCCGTGTGCACGCGCATATGTTTGTGCCTCCGGTCCCAATCCAGATGCTGCATCAGGTGGGCACCGACAGGCGGCAGGGCAACGGGTTCGGAAGGGACAAGGACGATCTGACGTCCCTCCCCCTTAACCGCCGTAGCGATGGGAAGACGCGAACTCCCCCACTCAAGCCAGCCGCTGTCGCCCGGTTGCCCACCACCCGTGGGATAAAAAACCGTAGCTTCCAGCACCACACCGCCTTCGGCTGTATGGGCTACAACATGCGCTTGGGCATCGCGCATATAAGGATCATCGCGAAACAACATACGGGTCATTGATCACCGTCCCCGTCCGGATCGCCGTCTGTCGGGTCGGGCTGTGGTACAGACCCCTTGCTGGCGGGCGCTGCCTCCGCGCCCTCCTCCGCCGCGGGTCGGGCCGCTGGTACCGGGGGCTGTAGCACTTCGGGATTACGCAGCCAGACATCCTGCTGAGGAAAGGGAATCTCGATCCCTTCTTCGGCAAAGCGGCGGGCAATTTCGTGGTTCACATCGTTTTTCACCGAGTTGATCCAGCTGATATCACGCAGGAAAATACGGATTTCAAAATCCAGAGACGAAGCGCCAAAGCTCAGGAATAGAACCTGTACTTCGGGGATAGCCAACGCCATGGGCTGCGCATTCGCGATCTCGAGCAGGATTTTTTCGACTTTGCGTGTATCGGTACCGTAAGCCACGCCTACCGGAATAATCACACGGCCCAGCGTATTGCCCCGTGTGTAGTTAATGACCGTGCCGCTCACCAGATCGGCGTTAGGTACGATCACATCGGTACGGTCGAAGGTTTCGATCCGTGTAGAGCGCACCGAGATGTCGCGCACATAACCCATCTGGCCGCCAGTAACCTCGATCCAGTCGCCCTCTGATATCGGGCGTTCAATCAACAAGATGATCCCCGAAACAAAATTGGACACGATGTTTTGCAAACCGAAACCGATCCCGACCGATAATGCACCAGCCACGATAGCAAGGGAGCTTAGATCAATGCCCGCACCGGTGATCGCTGCAAGGGCGGCGAGGAAAATACCGACATAACCCACGCCAGACACGATGGCGTTCTGGCCGCCTTTGTCGATCCGGGTCTTGGGCAGGACATTGGACTTTAAAGCCCCTTGTGCCAAACGGGTGGCAAAATAGCCCACCGTAAAAATCAGCGCAAATGCCAGAAAATCCGTAGGCGATATGCGCGAGTTACCGATTTCAAAACCACGACGAAAACCGGTCCAGATCTCTGTCAAATCAGCAACACGAGCCCCCCAAGCCAGTGCCAGAACTGGCAAGGCAAGCAAAAGCAGGAAAAGCCCCAGAAAGATCGGGAACAAGGCTTCGCGAGCCTGTTTGCCCTGCCCCGTGATGGCACCATAAACATCCGCCCCGAACCGCTGGAGCGCCAACACCAGCCCCAGAATGGCAAGGGTCAGAACCGTCGGGCGCAGGATGTAGGTCGCCGCATTGTAATAGCCTGTGGCCTGTAGCAATGGCGCAAGAACCGCCACAATAACCGCCAATGTCCCGAGGCTGCGCACCAAACGCCCCATCGTGCTGGCGCGGGTCATTTCGTCGTCGTTATCCTCAGGCTCAGGGTTATAACGCCGCAAGACCAGACCGATGCAAAACACCCCGATGGCGATCAGCACCGTTAGCGGGAAGCTGGCGACGGTTGTGGACACCGTATCACCGCCGCTCAGCTTTAAAACGCGCATCAGCAGGGTGTTGCAAACAATCATCAAGGTGACCATGCTGACATAAAACCGCGCTTCGCGGCGGTCTTTGGCCGGTAGCGTGATCAGTGCCTCGTCGTCTTCACGGGCGAACACCTGATCCGCCACCCAGCGAAAGCCCAACATGACCCCGCCCAGATAGGGGATCAACGCAACCAGATCATCCCCGCGCGCGCCCAGATACCCCGTCGCCTGCGCAGCATAGGCCAGCAGGTACAAACCCAAGAGCGGGAATGCGATGCGCAGCAGCGACACAATAAAACGCCACACGTTTAGGCCACGCGTCCCGATCTTGCGCAGGCCGCTTACAATAATATTCGACCACAAACGTCCGCGGGCGATCAGGATAAGCCCTGCGATTGTCGCAAAAACGATGAGCGGCAGATTGCGCAGCAGCGCCGCACGGCGCTCTTTTGCGCCGGCTGGGTCCAAATGGTTCCAAAGCTCTGAAAAGGCCGTCTTTATGGAACTGATCGCAACGGGCCAATGAACCGGATTGATCGGGCTTTCGACCACTTCGAACAATGCCTGCGTCTGGCGTGTCCGCAAAATTCTGTCGATCTCCTCAACCAGCCCGTTTGCCCGGGTAAATCCGGTTTCAGCGACTTGGACAGGCGCGGTAAGCACCCCAAGCTGGGCCTCCAGATCTTTGCGGCTGGCGGTAATATCAGCGGGTTCAACAGCGGTTTCGCCATCGGTTGACGTGGTGGGCTCCAGCTGTGCGATCTGGTCGCGCAAACTGGCGATCCGACTGGCGTTAGCACCGCTAGCCTGTGAAAACTGACTGCGATATGAAACGATTTCATCGCGCAGCCTCTCAAGCACCTCATCGCTGGTATCGGCATCATCCACCGCAGCTTCGGCACTTTCAGCCAGCTTGCCCCATGCGGCCATATCGATGGCCGAATTCTCCTGCGCGAAGGCAAATGTCGTGCAGAGTAAAAGCAGGCTGGCAATCGCGGCCAGCCGTTTGATAATCGCGGTCATTGCGCCTCGTACATCACCGGCAGATCGGCGGCGTCGCGATCCAGCCACTCGGGAACGGGTAATCCTTTTTCACGCAGGAACGCGGGATTGAACAATTTTGTCTGATAGCGGGTGCCATAGTCGCACAGGATGGTCACGATGCTATGGCCCGGCCCCATATCGCGCGCCATGCGGATCGCACCCGCAATATTGACGCCCGAAGACGCGCCCAGGCACAGCCCCTCATTGGCCAGCATGTCAAAAACGATTGGCAGCGCTTCTGAATCGGAGACATTACACGCGAAATCCGGGGTGAACCCCTCAAGGTTACGGGTGATGCGCACCTGCCCGATGCCCTCTGCGATCGAGCCCCCCTCGGTGGCGAGCTCTCCTGTGGTGTAATAGCTATAAAGCGCAGCCCCGTCCGGATCAGCAATGCCGATCTTCACGCTCTTGGGCTGAAGCGCCATGCCCACACCGGCCAATGTCCCCCCCGAGCCTACAGCACAGATAAAGCCGTCAACCTTACCGCCCGTCTGTTCCCAGATTTCGGGGCCGGTTGTCTCGATATGGGCTTGGCGGTTGGCGGTATTGTCAAACTGGTTGGCCCAGATCACGCCCTCATTGGTCGTGCGCGCCAGCTCTTTGGCCAGTCGTTCGGAGTAATGGATAAAGTTGTTGGGATTGCGGTAAGGTGCCGCGGGCACTTCAACCAGCTCGGCCCCGGCAAGGCGCAACATCTGCTTTTTCTCATCCGATTGCGTTTCAGGGATAACAATCACAGTTTTGAACCCCATCGAGGCGCCCACAAGCGCAAGACCGATGCCGGTATTGCCTGCTGTGCCTTCCACGATGGTCCCGCCCGGTTTGAGCTCCCCGCGCGCGATGGCGTCGCGGATGATGAACAAGGCCGCGCGATCCTTGACCGATTGGCCCGGATTCATGAACTCGGCCTTGCCGTAAATGTCACAGCCCGTAAGCGCGCTGGCCGCGCGCAATTTGATCAGGGGCGTATTGCCCACTGCGTATTCCAGATCGCGCGCTACATGCATGACAAAACCCTCACTTGTGTTCTTTAAACAGGTGTATCCTCGCCGCTCTCGGACCTCAACCTGCTTCGGTGATGGGCCAGCCAATAAGCCAGCAACGTCAGAGGCGTATTCGCCAATGCCTGACGTTCCGCCATTGCGATAAATTCATCCAATGGAATCAAGCGCGAGCGGATGTCTTCATGCTCTGTAGCCAGCCCGCCCAAGCCCGCAATTTTTTCTGGCAGATCCGCCAGCCCCACAAAAATATGAAAATAGCCGGTTGAATCGCCCGGGCTGGGATAGCCACGCGCAACAATCTCGAGCCGCTGAATATCAAGCCCCGCCTCTTCTTGCGCTTCACGCAGCGCGGCCTCTTCGGCGGTTTCACCGGGATCAATACGGCCTGCGACAGGTTCCAAATGCCACACTTCGGAATCGCCACGCCCCAGCGGCCCCATGCGCATCTGCTCTACCACCAGCACACAATCGCGCACCGGATCATAAGGCAGCACCAATGCCGCGTCCCCTGCGATAAAATAGGACCGCGCCAGTTCGGGCGACCATGTGCCGTCAAAACGCGAATGGCGCAGGTCAACTTCGTTTACTGCAAAATAGCCGGTGTAGGCGCGACGCTGCGCGATGATCTCGATCTCGCCTGCGCGTACAGCTTGCCCCGCGTGGGTTTGCCCACCTAGAACCCGCGACCATGCCCGCCCGCGGATTTGCGGGAAATGCGCGGCAACCTGATCACGGGTCAGGCTGCCATAATGGCCCATCACCTCTACAGCGGCATGGCACGACATTTCGCCCCAGCGCGCGCACCAATCCTCGAAATCCCACGGTCCTTGCTGCTCCCACCGATCGGGCGCACAAATATAAACCTGCGCCATCGTCCCGCTCTCAAGCACGACCTCAACCAGATCATAGTCAAAGCCGCCTTCGTAAAAATCAAGCCGCGCGATATCTTGCGCGGTGAGCCCCGTCACGACCAAGCCATCAGCACGCGCGCCCTGCTTGGCAATCAATGTCGGAAACGGCCCTTCGGCAACACGGTGCACGCCGTAGTCGTTCAAAACAGCATCTTGAATGGCAATCCCGTCAGCCTTGTGCCCCAAAACGATCTCGAGCAGCGGCTTGTGGCGCAATGTGCCGTAGAAAAACAAACTGTCGGTCAATGCCTTAGCGCCATGTCTTTGCAGCATATTCTGTAGCCAACCCGACAACCACCGCACCAACAAGCGCGGCAAGCAACATAGGAACCGTGGCAATCATATACGCAAACTCCGATGCGATCAGGAAGATGCCGGCAATCGCTTCCATCGGGCCGTCATACCGGTTGCGCATCGCAAGGCGGAACATTTCATAGCACGCATGCGTGCCAATCGTCCAAATGAACAAAAGCGCCGTGCCTGTCAGCCCGTTGTTGATCCCCGGCACCAAGCCGCGCCCGCCACGGCTGCCGACCGCGACCCAGCCAACGCACAGGCCGATAAAAGCATTCACATAATTAAAATATCCGAAATCAGTACCTTCAGGCATCAACGGCCGCACCAGATCCGACAGGATATAGGCGAGAGCGGCCATTAATATCGCGGCAACTAGTCGTGCAGCTGTGGGCATAGAGGAGTTCCTTTGATCCGCACCGCGCCAAGGATTAGCCCGGTTTGCGTACCGTAATCTGCGTCACGTCGCAATTTCCACTATCAAATGTTGCAGCGCAAGAAGTGAGGTAAAAATTCCACATCCGCTTGAACCGCTCATCAAAGCCCAATGCGGCAATCTCTTCCCAGCGATCGTTGAATGTCTGATGCCAGCGGCGCAGCGTGATGTCGTAGCTTTTGCCGAACTCTACTGATTTCTCGACATGCAAACCCGCTTTTGTGATCTGTTCGCGCAAAATCACAGGACTGGGCAGCATGCCGCCCGGGAAAATGTATTTTTGAATAAAATCGACGCCGCGCTTGTAGACATGCCAGCGACGGTGAGCGACCGTAATGATCTGGAACGTCGCCGTCTTCCCTGGTTTGAGCCTGTCGCGCACGGTCTGGAAATAGGTCGGCCAATATTGCTCGCCCACGGCTTCGAACATCTCGATGCTAGCGATGCCGTCATAAACGCCTGTCTCGTCGCGGTAATCTTGCAACTTGATCTCAACAACATCGGAAAGACCTGCCTTTTCAATGCGATCTACCGCATACTTAAACTGTTCCTCAGAGATCGTAAGACAGGTCACCCGCAGGCCACGCTGACCTGCGGCGTATTCTGCAAAACCGCCCCAGCCACAGCCGATCTCGAGCACATGATCGCCGGCGGCCACCCCCATTTCATCCACCATGGATTTATATTTCTCGATCTGGGCGGATTCCATGCTTTGCTGTGGATCGCGGAAAATCGCGCTGGAATAACTCATCGTTTCATCCAGCCACAGGCCGTAAAAATCATTGCCCAGATCGTAGTGGAAAGAGATGTTTTTGCGGGCCTGCTTTTTGGAATTACGCTGCAACCAAAATCGCAACTGCTCGAACCGACGCACAAGGCCCATACCCGGGAAGCCGTCATAGACATCTTCATTGTCCGCATGGATGAAATCCATAAAGGCCTGTAAATCAGGTGTGCTCCACCAGCCATCCAGATAGGCATCGCAAAATCCGAGATCCCCCTCCCGGATCAGCCGCGCAAAAAGATCCGCATTATGAATGTCGATCTCGGCGATGGGCCCCGGGTTTTCACCTTCTGCGCGAAACCGGCGGCCATCAGGCAAAACAAAATTAATCTGGCCATAGCGCAGCGATGAGGCCATGCCCATAACCCGCGCAAAATAACGCGGCAGGTTTTTCTGGCCATGCGTAGAGGTCAAAATCATTCAATAGTCCATTCTGTCTGTCGTCGATAATATTCTAGGGTCGGTTTTTCGGAAAAAACAACTAGAACCCTCTGTTTTCATAGGCGTGCAACGCCCGCTTTCGCCCATCGGCGACATCAACAACAGGGTCGGGATAAAGATCATCAGCTGCCATCGGCCAGCTTTGCGGGATCGCGTCGAAATACGACAATGCCGTATCGCTTGGGTCCTGCATGCCTTCGGCAATCCATCGGCCCGTATAATCGCGATTTTTATCAAACTTATCCAGCTGCGTGACCGGATTGAAAACACGAAAATATGGCGTCGCGTCAGGACCCGATCCAGCCGACCACTGCCACCCCATAGCGTTGGCTGCCGGATCCCAGTCTATCAGGCAGTCTTCGAACCATTTTTGCCCGATACGCCAATGGCATAGCAGATGTTTGGTAAGATAGCTGGCCACAATCATACGACCGCGGTTATGCATGCGCCCCGTGACATACATCTCTCGCATGGCCGCATCGACAAAGGGAATGCCCGTGCGTCCTTGCTTCCATGCCTTTACCTCGGCGCGCCGTTCATCCTCGTTCCAATCGAACGCTTGCCATTCCTCGCGCCAGTTTTCGGTCAGGATGCGGGGCGTGTGATGCATCAGATGGTAGGCAAACTCACGCCAGACGAGTTCTTTGAGAAAAACCTCCGCATCGCCTTTTCCCTCGTGCAATGCGCGTTGGCCTGCGTGCCAACACTGATGCGGGCTTATTTCACCCAGCGCGAGGTTTTCACTCAGACAAGAAGTCCCATCCACCCCCGGCAAGTCCCGGGTAGTATTGTATTTATCCACCTTTTCTCCCAGAAACACGGCCAGACGGTTCTGTGCTGCTTCCTCGCCCAATTGCACATAGGGGCGCAATACATCCGCGCCGCGCCGCATCGCAGCAGCCATCCGCCAATCCTCTAGGGCATCTGACGCGGGCCAGCTTTGTGGCGGGTTCATCGTTGAGGGCGCAGCCAGCGGTGCCTCGACGTCGCGGGTTTTAACCGCACGCCAGAAAGGCGTGTAGACCTTGTAATAGCCGCCTGTCTTGGTCTCGACGGTCCAGGGCTCAAACATCAGATGCCCGCCGAAGGACCGCGCCTCGACCCCTTGTTCGCGCAGCGCCTCTTTCGTTGCCGTGTCACGCTTGATCGCATCGGGATCATATTGCCGGGTCCAGAACACGGCCCCCGCGCCTGTTTCGTCGACCAGCTTGCGCAACTCGGTCAAGGCATCACCGCGCCGCAGGATCAGACGGCTGCCCCGCTGCTCGAGCGTCTTGCCGAAATGTTCAAGCCCCAGACCAAGCCGGAATTTTGGGGCCGCGCCCAAGGTTTCACATTGCGGATCAAGAATAAAAACCGGGATGACAGAGCGCCCGCTCTCAACAGCAGCAGTAAGCGCGGGATGGTCACTAAGCCGGAGGTCACGGCGCAACCACAGCAGTACGGGAGATTTATCGCTCAACAATATCAGCCTTTTCTTAACACATTGGGAGTGAGTTAGCTCACCACCGCAAGGATCAAGGCATACCAGCTACAAAACATCCATCAGAGCAGTCGAAAACGGCCATTTTCATCTATCGAGGGAGAATAGCAGCAACAAACGCGCAGCTATTCCCCCAAAATCCAAATCATCACCGCCATGGCCAATGGCGCAGATCAGGCGTTTACATCAACGACCACACGCCCTTTGACCTGACCGTTCAGAATATCCCCCCCAAGCTTGGGCAGATCCGAAAGCGTCGCAGGAACCACCATCGCCTCAAGCTTGTCCATAGGCAGGTCTTTTGCGATCCGCTCCCATGCCCGCAGACGGTTATCATAGGGCTGCATCACGGAATCGATGCCCAGCAGGTTCACGCCGCGCAGCAAAAACGGGATAACACTTGCGGGCAAAGCCGCTCCGCCTGCCAAGCCCACAGCCGCTACCGAGGCACCATATTGCATCTGTCCCAACAACCGCGCCAGCATTTCACCGCCCACAGCATCCACACAACCGCCCCAGACTTCACCCTCCAGCGGGCGCTTGACCGTCTCGTTGAGCTCTTCGCGCGCTACAATTTTCGTAGCCCCCAAGGACGCCAGATAATCCCCTGTTTCGGGGCGCCCTGTGACAGCGGCCACCTCGCACCCCAGCGCGGCCAATATCGCCACCGCAACCGACCCTACGCCACCCGCAGCGCCCGTGACCAAAACCGGCCCCGATTTGATACCATGATCCTCAAGCGCCATTACCGCCAACATCGAGGTAAAGCCCGCTGTGCCCACGGCCATTGCCTGCCGCGCATCAAGCCCAGTTGGCAGCGGCACAAGCCAATCGGCTTTGACCCGCGCCTTTTGCGCATAGCCACCCCAATGCGCCTCTCCGACGCGCCAACCTGTCAGGACAACCTTGTCCCCGGCCTTGTACCGCCCATCTGATGACGCCTCTACAGTCCCTGAAAAATCAATGCCTGGAACATGCGGGTAATTGCGGACAAGCCCGCCACCGCCAGCGCTCATGCACAGGCCGTCCTTATAGTTCACGGTGGTATATTCCACCGCTACCAGAACCTCTCCTTCTGGCAGATCATCCACGGACATCGGCGCGATTGCCGTCGATGTCTGCCCCGCGTCGTCCTTGTTCACAATAAGTGCGTTAAACATTGTCTCTCCTTTTGGGGCAAAGCCCCGTTATATTATCTGATCAACCAAACGCCGGCGGCGTCACATGTCATGCGGCACGAACACCGGATCGCTCTCCGGCGGATCAATCGCCCTAGCGTGTAACATCGGGCTAATTTGACCGCGGTGCTGGGTCTGCTGGTTAGATACACGGGTCACGCAAAGACCTTTTTAGCAGCGTGGAACCCTACCCCATAGCATGCAAACTGTAACTTTATTTTCAAACCACAATACATTGATTTAAATATATTAATAGGCATTATATCCCCCTTCTAGATCATCCCTCTCCATCCCCTCTGATCACCTATGCAGGTCAATCCTCCCGACCAGCCAATGCCCCTCCCCAAAGGCGTTGCAAAAGTAATGTCAGACATTTAAAGTTTTGCCAAACATTAAATGTAAGACATATGAAACTTGATCCTGAAAACACTGCCGATCTCTCGGCGCAAATTGCCACATCAATCCGGGACGAGATCGTTTCGGGACGCCTGATCGTAGATGCGCGCCTGCCCTCGGAAGCTGAACTGGCCGACCATTTCGCGGTCTCGCGCCCGACTGTGCGCGAAGCGCTCAAACGGCTAGCCGCGCAATCGCTGATCCGAACACAGCGCGGCGCCACAGGAGGCGCGTTCGTCAATCGCCTCAGTTTTCCTGACGCCTACGCCCAGCAGATCACAACGTCGACGCTGTTGCTGTCCATGAACGACGTGAGCTTCGAGACCGCCTGCGAGGCGCGGTTCGCCCTTGAGCGGTCCTGTGCCATGCTAACGGCCCAACGGCGCAGCGCTGATCACCTTGCCGGTATGCGTGCTGAAATCCACCGCCAGTCCCAGCCAGAGCTGACCGATGTGGCATTTTGCGCCTCCGACATCGCATTTCACCGCGCATTGGTGGATGGTGCGGGCAATCCGGTCCTATCCTACCAACTTGCCGGTGCGGTAGAGGCCATGCAACCGCTGATGAACATGATCACCTTTGGTGCCCGTGACCGCGCACGCATCGTGGATTTGCATGTAAACATCGCCGATGCCGTGGAGGCCCGCGATGGCAAAGCCGTTAGCGCAGGCCTCACAGCACTCGAGGAAGAAACACAGCAGCTTGGCGCAGGTGTTTTTGCCGCTCGCGCCGCCCGCCCCTAGGATACGAAACCCATCATGCCCCTTGAACTGCGCGCCCCTTGCCTCTACTTGTGAGATGTCCTTCGGGACTATGGATATAAACGCGCTCGTAATAAGCGGTTCGGACCCGGGGGCGGTACCCGGCGACTCCACCAATCATCCGTCATTTGCGGATCATGGGGTCGAAACAGGATCGACGAACGTCTAAAGGGGTTAGCTTTATCTCGGCTGGGTGCCACCGTATCGGCCCAAAATGTACAATTGCAAATGACAATCGTGCTCCAATGGCGATGGCCGCGTAAGCGACCGGAACTATTGAAACCTTAAGTCCTAGCGTTTAGCGACCCTAGGCGGGGCCCGCCGGAGCCTGGCAACAGAATCCGGCACTTTCCCCTCTATATCAACACATTGCTCATCCACGTTGACGCCTTTCTTAGCCGGTGAGAGAGTGCCGCGAAAAGATATGGTGCGGGTTTTCGAGCGGACCGGCCTGTTTTCTCTTGGTGGGCCCGCGCAACGGATCACCCTGATGCACCGCGAATTGGTCGAAACCCGCGACTGTTCAAGCAAACACGGCTTTTGCGCGCGCTTGGCCTGTGCAGGTTTTGGTCGTCACGGTATTTTGTGCGCTCGCGCTCACGCTCATCTAACGGCAGGCCCTTTCATCCCGCCCGGAATCACCTATGATGATGCGAATAGAAAGAAACACAGGGGATAGGCCATGAGCCGCACCATCGATTATGGCAACCTCATGCATGACGCTATGCGCGGCCTTATCCGCAATGTATTGCAGGATGTTGCCGACAATGGGCTGCCAGGCGCGCACCATTTCTTTATCACCTTTGACACCTCGCACCCCGATGCCGAATTGGCCGACTGGCTGTCAGACCGCTATCCCGACGAGATGACGGTGGTCATGCAGCACTGGTATGACAACCTTGAGGTTACAAAGGACGGGTTCTCCATCACGTTGAATTTTGGCGATGCGCCCGAGCCACTTTATGTGCCCTACGACGCGATCCGGACCTTTGTCGATCCGTCGGTGGAATTCGGACTGCGGTTCGAACAGCAGGACGAGGAAAACGGCACCGCCGGCATCCATGAGGTTTCCGACGAAGACGAAGACGCCCTGCCCCAAATCGAAGAATCAGAACTAGAAGTCGAAGAAGCACCTGCAAAGGCCGCAGAAATCGTATCTTTGGACAGTTTTCGCAAAACATAAGGTGGCGCGATGCGCCGCTTGCGGCTAAACACGCTCTGACCATTCAAAGATCAGGAGCGCCCCATGGCCGATACCCGTACCGAGACCGATAGCTTTGGCCCGTTGGAAGTGCCGTCCGACAAATATTGGGGCGCACAGACACAACGCTCGATCATGAACTTCCCCATCGGCTGGGAAAAACAGCCCGTCGCCATCGTGCGCGCGCTTGGCGTGATCAAGCAAGCCTGCGCCGAGGCCAACATGGCCCAAGGATCGTTGGACGCAAAGCGCGGTGAAGCAATCGTTCAGGCCGCATCCGAAGTGGTGGCAGGCAAGTTTGACGATAACTTCCCGCTGGTGGTTTGGCAGACCGGTTCTGGCACACAATCCAACATGAACGCCAATGAGGTCATCGCGAACCGCGCGATTGAAATCATGGGCGGCGTCATCGGATCAAAAGACCCCGTGCACCCCAATGACCACTGCAACATGGGCCAATCGTCAAACGATACCTTCCCCACAGCCATGCACATCGCCACAGCGACCACCGCGCGCGATGTACTGCTGCCCGGTCTGAAAAAACTGCATGCAGCGCTGCAGGCCAAAGTCGAAGAATTTGACGGTATCATCAAAATCGGCCGTACCCACACCCAAGATGCCACCCCCCTGACGTTGAGCCAGGAGTTCTCGGGCTATACCCATCAGGTTGCCATGGGGATCAAACGCGTCGAAGAAGGTCTGGGCCGTATTTATGAGCTGGCCCAAGGCGGCACCGCCGTTGGCACCGGCCTGAACACCAAAAAAGGTTGGGCTGAAACTGTAGCTGCCAACATGGCGCGGATCTCTGGCCTGCCCTTCATCACAGCCCCTAACAAGTTCGAAGCGCTGGCCGCCCATGACGCGATGGTGGAAATCTCTGGCCATCTGAAAACCGTTGCCGCATCCCTGTTCAAGATCGCCAATGACATCCGCCTGCTCGGCTCTGGCCCGCGCTGCGGCTTGGGTGAACTGATCCTCCCCGAGAACGAGCCCGGCTCGTCCATCATGCCCGGTAAAGTGAACCCCACCCAATGCGAAGCGCTGACCCAAGTTTGCGCACATGTCTTTGGCAATGACGCCGCTGTCGGCTTTGCCGGTTCGCAAGGCCACTTCGAGCTGAACGTCTACAAGCCCATGATGGCCTATAATGTTCTGCAATCCATGCAGCTATTGGGCGACGCGGCCTCTGCGTTTACTGACAACCTTGTTGTAGGCCTTCAGGCGGACGCTGACCGTATCGAAAAACTGATGCGGGAGTCGTTGATGTTGGTCACTGCGCTGGCCCCTGAAATCGGCTATGACAATGCGACAAAGGTTGCCAAAACCGCGCATAAGAACGGCACCACACTGAAGGAAGAAGCAATCGCTTTGGGCTTTGTGGACAGCGAAACCTTTGACCGCGTCGTGCGCCCAGAAGATATGATCGGGCCAAAATGACCACTCCGCTGAACCTGAACAAATTTCGCAAGGAACGTGCGCGCGCCGATCGTAAGGCGCGCGCGGACGAAAATTCTGTTCGGTTCGGTGAAGGCAAAGCGCAAAAACAAGCGCGCAAAGCAAGCGAAGCGCAGGCCGTCCGCGTGTTGGACGGCCACAAACGCACCATATGAGCGCACGACCCGTCAAGCACTCTGTGACCTTGCACGGGCACCGCACCTCAATATCGCTCGAGGCCCCCTTTTGGGAAGAACTGCGCCTCATCGCAAAAGAAAAATCATTACCTATCAACGCATTAGTCGCGGAAATTGATGCTGAACGCGGCATGAATTCCGGTCTGGCCTCGGCCATCCGCGTTTATGTTCTTGAGACAATAAAAGCCCGCTAAACAAGCCATACCATTGGAAACGCGGGCCGGATCATCATCCCAAACAGACAAGAGCCGCCCCGCGTATTCATAAAGCCGTCATTGCAAATGCTTCACCGGTCAACCGATTGGCACGCCCTGCCTGCTATGCCACTGATGCGGCGTAGATCTTTTCGATGTTGGTGCCCAATACTTGGCTAAATTCAGCGTCGGACATTTGAAAAGTCAGCCCCTCGGCCAAGGCGCGGCTGAAGCTTGCGATCATCTTGGGGTTTTTGGATAGCAAGGCAGAGGCCTCATCCGTCGAATACCCGCCCGACAGCGCGACAACCCGCAGCACACGCGGATGATCGGCAAGCGTGTCATACAGCCCCGCCACAGTCGGGATCGTTAGCTTTAAAATTACATCAACATCAGCTGGCAAGGTATTGAGATGAGTTGAAATCTCAGCCTTCAGGATTTCCTCGGCCTCTGATTTCGTATCGCTATTAATGTCTACTTCCGGCTCAACAATCGGGACCAAACCAGCAGCAGCCACCTGACGTGCCACGTCGAATTGCTGCGCCACGACATCCGCAATCCCTTTGGCATTGGCCTCAAGGATCAAGGAACGTTCCTTGGTGCCAAAAATACCCTTTGTATTCGCCTTGGCCAAAAGTGCATCCAGATCGGGCATGGGTTTGAGCATTTGCACCCCGTCTGCCTGATCTGCGAGACCCTTGTCGATCTTCAGAAAGGGCACAACGCCACGATCTTCCCACAAGACCTCAGCGGTGGGTTTACCGTTGATATCGCTATCCATGGTACGTTCGAACAGGATCGCGCCAATCACCTTTTGCGATGAAAACGTGGGATCGGTGATGATCCGGCTACGCATGGCATGAACGGCGGCGTACATTTCCGCTTCACCACTATAATCGGATGGCTGGACCCCATAGGCCGCCAATGCCTTTGGCGTTGATCCCCCCGATTGATCCAACGCAGCAATAAAGCCGGGGTCAGTTGAAATACGGGTGCGTTGCGCATCTTTCGAGGACATATTGTTGCCTTTTGGTTCAGAAGTTTCCGATACAAGTCCTAGAACACTCATTCCCCCTGCGCCAGATGTCACAGCGATGTTATCGCAAACTAGTATACCTGTTAGCGCTCACGCCGCGTAAGAGATAGCCGAATCCCGTCTTTTGACCGTACCGTCAGGTGTGCAACAGGCACCGGAACGGCATTTGAAGCCACTTTATAGTCGCGTAGAATCCGACTCAAGATCAGGGGTCCTTCAATCATCGCAAAACCGGCACCGGGGCAAACCCGAGCGCCCGCGCTAAACGGTATAAACGCTTCGCGTTGACAGGTTTTACCATTTTCGGTGGCCCAGCGGGTCGGGTCAAAGCCGTCAGGATTATCCCATAACCGGTTGTGCCGATGTAGATGCCACGGGCTTACCACCAATTGCGCGCCCTTGGGCACGGTACGGTCGCGCATCTGTTGCGGGCAGGTGTTCTCACGCACCATCATCGGCACAGGCGGATAAAGGCGCAGTGTTTCGCGAAATACATCGCGGCTTAGCCGCAGTTTGGACATCACGTTGAAATCGCATGTCTCCATGGCCTGTGCTTCTGCTGCCAAACGGTCCTGCCATTCGGGATAAAGCGCCATCAGGTACAACGCCCAGGCAAGGGTCGAGGCGCTTGTCTCATGACCTGCAAGGAAGAATATCGCAACCTGATCCACCATTTCTTCGGTGCTAAAGGTCTCACCTGTTTGCGGATCAACTGTTGTCATGATCTTGGTCGCAAGATCATCGGGCGCGCTGCCGGCGTGAATGGCTTCGGCCCGATCCTGGGTGAGTTGTGTGATCAAGGCGCGGATGCGCGCCGCGCTGCGGGTTGTGTCCCGACGAAACAGCCGCGGCATCCAGCGCGGCAATGGAACAAGCGCCGCAAGGTTCAGGATCGGCTGGCTGCGTTGATAAGTTTTAAATTCCTCGAACACATCGCGCGCCAAATGGTGTTCAATCGGCAAGGAAAACAATGTGCGAAAAATCACATCCGCAGCGGCATGGCTGGTTTCTTCCTCAACCTCGATCTGCGTCCCTACCCGCGCATCGAGCCGCGCAGCACAGGCCTCTGCTGCGTCCCACATGGCAGGAAACGTCTCACGCAAACGCCCCCCTTCAAACGCAGGATCAATAATGCGGCGCTGGCGTTTCCATGTTTCACCATTGGTGACAAAGACCGAATTCCCCAGCAAAGGCCGTAGCCCTTCATTCACACGGGTCGATTTGGGGAAATCATCAGGGCGCTCTTTCAGGACCCGCGCCACCAGATCAGGCTGGTTGAGTAGATAGCTGCGGAAAAAAGGCGTGCGAAACTCGGCCATCCACGCGCGGTATAGCCTTGCCGGTTGTGCCGAAAGGATGTCTGCGCGGAATAGTTTGGCATACTGCCAAAGCGATACTCGATCCGGTCGGCTGGGGGGTTTGGGGGGCTGTATCACGTGCCTATGCTCGTAAATTTATTCACCGCTGCAGTGATCCGTGATCGGGAATGACCGCGACCGTGATAGCGCGCAGCCAGTGTTTGGGGGCCCGCCGTGATGCGGAAATAGTCATAATCGCGCGGGCGATCAAAGGCGCACATATATTGGAAATGCAGACGGAAGAACTTCCACCGCAGCGCCTTCCACCGCTCGGGGCTTAGCGTTTGGGTGAAGGCGGCGGAAAACACCAAAGGCCAACGTTGATCACTGGCGGCGACGCCACTCACCGCGACCGGATCGCATAGCGCAAAGGCGCAGCCATCCCCAGGTGCCGTCACATCTACCCATGTCAGCGCATCCGAACTGCCCAAATACGCAAGATCGCCCCGCAGCCGATGGGCATTCTCCAGAAAAGACACCATAGGCACCACCTGACCCAATGATAAAAACCCCAAGGCGGGGCCGTTCTTGGGCACCTTGCCTGCACGGATAAGATCTGCCAGCACGGATACCCCCAGATGCGCGCCCGATGAATGGCCAACCACCAGCACTTCATCCACATCATCTGCCAGCGCCTCGGCAATCGCATCACCGAACTCAGCCATGCGCGCCTCTAACGCAGGCGTATTCGCGCCGCGTGTCGCAGCACCATAAGCATAGTCATGCATCAGGTAATAAGCGAAAAACTTGCCATCTTTGGCCTTGAACCAACGCAACAGCCCGATAAACACAGCAAGCCCGATCAAAACGGCAATCGCCGATGCCGCCCCCGCCAGCAGCGGGGTTAAAACCGCCGTGATCACATAGAAGGACACCCTTCCAGCCAGATAGGCCAGCAACAGCTGCCCAAGAAGCATCAAGACAGGGTAAAGCGCGGCCAGCACCGGACCTTTGCGCAACCGCATCAACCGCCATAGCGCGCCACTGCCCATATAAACCCAAGCAGTGCGTAAAAGCTGACCATAGGTGCCGATGATCGAGGTATCCATGCTGTCGCGGACGATATCGGACCAGACCAATACATCAACGCTCGCAGCGACCTCGCTGCCCTCTATCGACGCTGCCACATCCCAACCGTATCGCGCCCCGCCCTGACGGGCATGAAGGACGATATCATAGCCCGATATCGCCGCCTGTGCTGCGGATTCTTTGCGGTAAAGTTCGCGGTAGCGGCGCGGATGGATGGGGTCATAGCCGGGGATGTAGAACACCCGCCGGCGCGACACTGGATTGTCAGGGACAGCCATGGGTCTGCATCAGGCCTCGTTATTGTTTGGCCAATGCTAGCGTGCGTTTTCGGCCAAAGTAAGGCCTTTGGTTAACCCAAATTCCCCAGCGCCGGGAAACTTTCCAACAACCAGAAGCTAAAGGTGGTGAATGCACCTGTAAGCATCGCAATCCCCACAACCAAAAGCAGCAACCCCATGCCGCGCTCGATCGCTTTCATATGGCGTTTGAGGTGGTTCATCACACCGGTTGCACGGCTCATGAACATCGCGGCCAGCAGGAAGGGAATGCCCAGACCCAGCGCATAGACACCCAACAAAAGCGTGCCTCGTGCCACCGAAGCCTCACCCGCCGCAAGCGACAGGATCGCGCCAAGTTGCGGGCCGATGCAAGGCGTCCAGCCAAAGGCGAACGCAAGACCAAGAACATAGGCACCAAAGGATGATCCGCCTTTGTCACCCGCATCCAGACGGGCTTCGCGCTCAAGAAACGGGATGCGGAATATTCCAAGGAAATGGATACCGAAGATAATCACCACAACACCCGATATCTGGCTGAACAGGATCTGGTTTTGCAGGAAAAACGCGCCAAAAGCCGATGCCGTAAACCCGAGGATCAGGAAAACCGTGCTAAGCCCCATGACAAAGAACAACGCCGCCATGGTTGCCTTGCGGCGTGCGACCTTTTCCGAACTCATATCATTGAGGCTAACGCCGCTCATATAAGCCAGATACGGCGGCACAATGGGCAGCACACAGGGCGACAGGAAACTAATCACACCCGCCACAAGGGCGATGGTGATCGCGGGAAGAAGACTTGCGTCTATGATATCGATTCCAAACATATGCCACAGCTATACGCTGGATCGCGGACCGTCACCTGTCAGATGGTCACAAGGTTGTGGACAGGCTGTAACATGCAGCCTACATCCAGATGCATGATACATGACCTTGATGCCACGGGCCTGCTGTGCCCCCTTCCCGTCCTCAAAGCCCGCAAACGTCTGGCCGGATTGGCCGCCGGCGACCGCTTGCGCCTGCGCGCGGATGATCCCGCAGCAGTCATTGATGTGCCTCATTATTGCGCGGAATCCGGTCACATGCTGATCGAGAGCACCCAAGAAGGCGACACGCAGATCTATCTGATCGAAAAATCCGGTTAAATCCGGCGACACAAAACAAAAAAGGCAGGCGCTATGCCTGCCTTTTCTCGTTTCAGGATGCGGCGGGCTTACCCGCGTCCAAGTGACCACCACCCCTTGCGACGCGGCTTGGCCGCTTCTTCTGCAGGGGCTTCAGCGGCTTTTTCCTCGACCGCAGCACTGACCACTGGATCTGCTGCAGGCTCGGACGCAGGCATTGGTGCTGCTTCGGCCGGTTTGACCTCTGCTACCTCAGGCTCTGCTTTCGGAGCTTCGGCCTTTGGTTCTACTTTTGCCGGCTCGGCTTTCGGCTCCTCAACAGCGGCTTCAGCCTTGGTCGGTGCTACCGCGTCATCAGCTTCTGGTGCTGCTGCCGCTTTCTTGGTTGTAGTCGTACGCGGCTTACGCGGCGCACGGGGTTTGGGCGCAGGTTTGGCCTTTGGCTCTGCTTCGGTTTCGCCCTTCGCAGGTGCATCCGCCCCTGTGGCCTCTGCCTCAGCTGCGGCTGCCGCTTCGGCGGCAATTGCCGCTTTGGTCTTGCGCGGTGCACGGGTGCGCTTGGGCTTTGGTGCCGGTTCTTCTGCGGCTTCCGGCGCAGCCTCAGTGGCTTCTTCTGGCGCAGCGGTCACTTCGGCAACCGGGGTTGGCTCTTCCTTTGGCTTGCGCGTGCGAGAACGGCTACGGGTTTTGGGCTTGGCCGCCTCTTCCCCATCGGGTGTCGCCGGCGTTTCAGTGGCCGCTTCTTCTGCCTTGGCTTCACCCTCGGCAGATTGCGCGTCTGATTGCGTTTCTTCGTTTTGCGTCTCTTCAGTGGTCGTACGGCCACCACGGCTGCGACGACGACGACGACGCTTACGCTTTGGTTTGGCCTCACCATCCTCACCGACGGTTGCAGATTGATGACCACCCTCAGCTGTTTTGGCCTCTTCTGCCCGATCCGCAGCCTCCGCTGCTTCGGCTGCGGCGGCATCGGCTTCGTCGATCTGATCCATCAACGATGTATCTACGGATACAACATGGTTGGACGCAGCCACCACGCGGGTCGCCGTCTTGAATTTCTCCATCGAGAAATCAGGGCTGACCAAATGGGGGTCCCCCTCGATCCGGACGCTCATGCCGTAACGGGCTTCGATATGCGCGATATGTTCGCGCTTCTGGTTCATCAAGAAGTTGGCGATCCCGATAGGAGCCTTGATCAATACCTCACGAGAACGGCGGCGTGTGCCTTCTTCCTCGATGGCGCGCAGGATCGACAGCGCAAGGTTGTCGTCCGAACGGATCAGGCCGGTACCATGACAGGCGTGACAAGGCTGTGTTGTCGCCTCGATCATGCCAGGGCGCAGACGCTGACGGGACATTTCCATCAGGCCAAAGCCGGAGATGCGGCCCACCTGAATGCGCGCGCGGTCCGTCTTGAGCTTGTCCTTCATCATTTTTTCGACGGCAGAGTTATTGCGCCGCTCGTCCATGTCGATGAAGTCGATCACGATCAGGCCCGCAAGGTCACGCAACCGCAGCTGACGTGCCACTTCGGCAGCAGCTTCAAGGTTGGTCTTCAGAGCGGTCTGCTCGATGCTGCCCTCTTTCGTCGCACGGCCCGAGTTCACGTCAACGGCCACAAGCGCCTCGGTGGTGTCGATCACGATATAGCCGCCCGAGGGAAGCTGAACCGTGGGATTGAACATCCCCGCAAGGTAGCCTTCAACCTGATAGCGCGCGAACAGAGGCAGCGTTTCCTCATAGCGCTTCACGTTTTTCGCGTGGGACGGCATGATCATCTTCATGAAGTCCTTGGCGATGCGGTAGCCGCGCTCACCCTCGACAAAGACTTCGTCGATGTCGCGGTTATACAAATCGCGGATCGAGCGTTTGATCAGATCGCCTTCTTCGTAGATCTTGGCAGGCGCGATGGATTTCAACGTCAGCTCGCGGATCTGCTCCCACATACGTTGCAGATACTCATAGTCGCGCTTGATCTCGGCCTTGGTGCGCTTGGCCCCTGCTGTACGCACAATAAGGCCGGCACCTTGCGGCACTTCGATCTCTTGCGCGATTTCTTTGAGCTTTTTGCGGTCGGCAGCATTGGTGATCTTGCGACTGATGCCACCGCCACGGGCTGTGTTCGGCATCAAAACGCAATAACGCCCTGCCAGCGACAGGTAGGTCGTTAAAGCAGCGCCTTTGTTGCCGCGTTCTTCCTTGACGACCTGAACCAGCAAAATCTGGCGTACCTTGATAACTTCCTGAATTTTATAGCGGCGAGGACGGGGTTTACGTACTGGACGGATGTCTTCGCTGTCGTCTTCATCCGCGACCGATTCAATGGTCTCGTCTTTTTCGGCAGCATCACTTTTGCCAGCCTCTGAGGCGTCATCGTCGCTGTCATCACTGTCAGCTTCTTCGCTTGTCTCAGGTGTTTCGACAGGGGATTCCTTGACCCGCTCCATCGGCGAAGACGCCTCATCCTCGGACACATCTTCCTCGTCCAGATCGACGGTTTCCATGCCGTCAATCTCGGTTGAGGTCTTTGCATCCTCGGTGACTGCTTCTTCTGCCTTGGGCTTGCGTGATCGTGTGCGGCGCTTGGGCTTTGGCTCTTCTTCATCCTTAGCGGCTTGCGCTTTGGCATAGGCCCGCTCTTCTTCCAGCAGCGCCTCGCGGTCGGCTACAGGAATCTGGTAGTAATCAGGGTGGATTTCCGAGAACGCAAGGAACCCGTGACGGTTGCCGCCGTAGTCGACAAAGGCCGCCTGAAGCGACGGCTCTACGCGCGTTACCTTGGCGAGATAGATATTGCCGGCCAGCTGGCGGCGATTCTCGGATTCGAAATCGAATTCCTCGACTTTGTTTCCGTCGACCACAACAACGCGGGTTTCTTCCGCGTGGGTGGCATCGATAAGCATTTTCTTAGGCATTTTACTCTTCTGCACAGGCGCGACGGCGCTGGCCTCCCTAAGGGGGCTAGGCGGTGCGATATGTGTCTTGTCAGGGCGATGTATGACGGCACAGCGGTGCAGGCCCGTAGGCCGCTCCCGATACTGTATTCAGTTTTTGCGCGCGTCATCGCGGTTCTTCTCCGATGCAGGGTGCGCAACCCGAACAGGCAGGGCGCGCCGAACATCCATTAAAAACTGTGTCATTTCCGGCGATAAACCATCAAATTCCATCAGCGTCTCACTGCCGTTTCCGGCACTATCGGTCTGTGGCACATCCGATATGTCGGATGGCAACAGCGAAACTCATCTTTCGGGGTACATAGGTGGCGTATTTCACGCGAGCTATGCCCTTCGTCCTAAGTAAAAGCACGCGGGGTGCAAACACAATGGGCAATCACGCTCAAATACGTGCAAACCCGTAATTAGAATGAAATTCTGCGAGGATATGCTCATGGTTTCCCCATGCATGCATGTTGCCGCCCGAGTTTATTAGGGATACGGTTATTTGAAACAATCAAGGTGCATGCGCACCAATGCTGCACTTCAGGAGACACAATGACGTTACTTTCCCGCCCCGCCGTATTTGGCTGTATGGCTGCCCTCGCCCTCACTGCATGTGATGTGGCCGAGTTCGATAAAGATCCCGAAGTACGCCGCGAAGCACGCGCAGCACGTACCTGCATCAGCGCCGTGAAGAACCAGACCAAATCGGACGCAACGCTCAACACTACCCTGCCCGTGATCGAGGTAAACCAATATATCGTTGATGCGCCCGCTTTGCAGGAACGCTGGATGTGCCTGACCGATGATGAAGGCAACGCGCAGCAATTGGTAAAAATGGACGCCAGCTAAAGCTTTTTAGCGCAATACACGACATTCAACAAAAAGGGGCGCATCCGATGCGCCCCTTTTTCGTAGATCATTACGAACAGGTTACAGGTAGTCGGATCGCTGCAACTGATATTTGGCCATTTTTTCGTTCAACGTCCGGCGCGGCAGACAAAGTTCATCCATGACACTGGCGATTGACCCTTTGTGCCGGCGCATGGTGTTGTCGATCAGCATACGTTCAAAGGCTTCCACATATTCTTTGAGCGGCTTGCCTTCTGTTGTCATCACCTGCTGCATCTCGTCATGATCCGACATCAACAGCGACGCGATAGTGCCCGAACCGCGGCGCGATTGCAGAACAGCACGCTCTGCCACATTGATCAGCTGGCGCACATTACCCGGCCAAGGGGCCTGTAGCAGCTGCGCGGCCTCTTGTGCGGTGACTTGAGGCGCTTCACAGCCATATTCATCCGCGAACTGGTCACTCAGACGGGTGAACAGGGTCAAGATATCTTCGCCACGCTGGCGCAGCGGTGGAACGGTAATCCGCAAGGCCGCCAATCGGTAAAAGAGATCAGAGCGCAGCACATCCTCGGATGTGCGCCCTGCCTCCTGCAGGTTTGATATCGCCACGATGCGTGTTTCCGCAGGGGTCCCCTGTTCGTTGATCGCGGAAAGCAAACGTGCCTGCAAAGTCTCTGAAAGCGCCTCGACATCCTCAAGAACAAGCGTTCCGCCGCGCGCCTGCTCGATCGCGGGCAATTGCGCATCCTCGGGCATCATCGGGCCGAACAAACGCTTGGCCAACGCCTCTTCTTCAAAGGCGGACGCGCTGACCAGAACAAATTTCTTACCCGCACGGCTACCGACTGCATGCAGCGCATGTGCCACCAGCGTCTTGCCCGTGCCCGTTTCACCGTCAATCAGGACATGACCATCAGCCTGCCCCAGATCAAGGATATCCTCGCGCAAACGCTCCATAACGGGGCTTTGGCCAATCAGCTTTTTCATCAGCTGCCCACCATCGCTCAGCTCGCGGCGCAGCAGACGGTTATCCATCACCAAACGGCGCGATGCTGTCGCCTTTTTGGCAAGCTCGCTCATCCGGTCGGGATTGAACGGTTTTTCGAGAAAATCAAACGCCCCTACACGCATGGCTTCGACGGCCATGGGCACGTCGCCGTGACCAGTGATCATGATCACCGGCAAGGCAGAATCCGAACCCATCAGTTTTTTCAGAAACTGCATACCGTCCATGCCCGGCATCTTGATATCAGAGATCACAATGCCCGGATAATCCGGCCCCAATACCTTGAGCGCATCCTCAGCGCTTGGAAAGGTTTCCGTGTCATAGCCTGACAAGGCCAGCCATTGGCTGATGGACTGCCGCATATCCTGCTCGTCATCCACAATCGCAATCTTCATCGCCTGAGCCATTATATTACTCCGCCGCTTGTGTTTCTCTTTTGCCATCATAGACCGGCAATTGTATCTCGAATACCGCGCCGCCCCCTTGGCCGTTGCGCGCCGTCAGTCGACCACCAAGGTCGCTGACAATCCCCGACGAAATGGCAAGGCCAAGCCCCACCCCATCGCCGGGCTGTTTGGTAGTGTAGAACGGCTCAAAGAGCGCATCCAAGTCTTCAATCCCCGGACCGTTGTCGCGCACTGTCAATGTTACTGTCTCTCCTGCGCTCAACATAATCTCTACTTTCGGGCTCCGCTCTGATTTGGTGGCATCCAATGCGTTGCGCAAGAGGTTGACCAAAACCTGTTCCAACCGCATCCGGTCACCCAACGTATACACCGGCGTATCAGGCAGGATTTGCGCGATCTGCACCTGCCTCTGACGTAGCTGCGGCTCCATCATCGACAAGGACCCACTGAGCGCATCCGCCATATTTACCGGAGAAAAGGCCTCTTGCCCCTTGCGGGCATAGGATTTCAACTGGCGGGTGATGGCCCCCATACGTTCGATCAAGTCGTCAATGCGCCCGAAACTGCTGAGCGCCTCATCGGGGCGGTTGCGGCGCAAAAGCAGGCGTGCGCCTGCCAGATATGTTTTCATTGCTGCAAGCGGTTGGTTCAATTCATGGCTTACCGCCGCCGACATTTCGCCCAATGCTGCCAGTTTGCTTGATTGCTCCAGTGTCTGTTCCGCCACAGCCAGCGTTTCCTGCACGCGCTTACGCTCAGCGATTTCCCGCTGGAGTGCGGCGTTCAATGCGCGAAGCTCTGCCGACTCGCGTTGGAAAATCGCCGCGCGGCCCGCCGTACGGCGGCTGAGGAAATAGAAGGCCAGCGCCAACAGGATCGCGAATCCCATAACCTCAAGCGCAAGCACCCCGTTCACACGTTCGCGTACGCTGGCGTATGTGGTGTAGCTCACCATCCGCCAGCCGCGAAAATTGACCCGTGCATCCAGACGCATCACCGCCTCGCCCTGTAGATAGGCATCGGGCGGCAAGGCAGTCCAATCTGCGGTTGCCTGAATTGCACGCTCGATCGCGCTTTGAGGGGTCTGGTTTGCCAGCGCTTCTGCTTCTGTCTCCCCGCGCCAACGCGGTTCGGTCGCCAAAAGAATTTGCCCCGTGCTGTCAGTCACGATGACCGCGTCGGAAATCCCCGCCCATGCGCGTTCGAATTTCTTGAGATCGACCTCTACCGCAATCACGCCAATGGTGTTGCCACCATTCTGGATACGGCGGGAATAAAAGAATCCATACCCCCCTGTTTCCAGCTCGATCACACTGAAGATGGTCGAATTCGCCCGAATGGCATCCACAAAATATGCCTCGGACCGAAAAGACGAACCAAGGCGGTTGCGATCCGTGGCCGCAACAATGCGCCCGTCATTATCCAACAACATCAAAGATGCAGCGCCGATTTCCTCAACAAAGGAGATCAACCGCTGGGTAGAAAGCGAATAATCGGCACTTTCCAATGCAGAAATAAGCGTAGGGTCACGGCCCAAAAGCTGCGGCACAATCGCGTTCTGTCGCAGTTCGGCCAGAAGGTTGCCGCCATAAAGCGCGATGCGCAATTCGGCACGGTTGCGTGTGCTTTCGGTGAAACGATCTGTCAAAAGCCGGTTGGTGATCGAGATGACAACAATCGCCAACACCAAAAGGCCAACTAATGCGATGCGCACCCGCCAGCTGATTGCCGACGGCTGCCATGTATCGGGATCACGGAATTGGGTTTGGTCCATTCCTGCACTCTATCACACAGTAAAGCGTGCTCAAGTCAGGCTGTGGTCAGTGCACCCGCCAATGCGCGGAAGAGCGCCACACCATCGGTGCCACCATGGCCAGCATCCGCTGCCCGCTCGGGGTGCGGCATCATACCAAGCACGCGGCGGTTGTCCGACAGGATGCCTGCGATATCATCGCGTGCGCCGTTCGGGTTGTCCGTGTAGGTAAAGGCCACACGGTCCTCGCCCTTCAGCATCGCCAAAGTGTCGTCATCCGCGAAATAATTGCCATCGTGGTGGGCAATCGGAATGTCGATCACATCACCAGCGTTATAGCCTGCGGTGAAATCGGATGCCGAAGTCTCGACCTTCAAACCAACGGTCTTGCAAATATATTTCAGCCCTGCGTTGCGCAACAAGGCACCAGGCAGCAGGCCGGTTTCGGTCAGGACCTGAAAACCGTTACAAATCCCCAAAACATACCCACCGCGTCCGGCATGGGCCGCAACGGATTTGCAGATCGGAGAGTTTGCCGCAATCGCGCCACAACGCAGATAGTCGCCATAAGAAAACCCGCCCGGAACGCCGACAATGTCGACACCTTCGGGCAGTTCGCTGTCCTTGTGCCAGACCATGGTGACATCGGCACCGGCCTGCTCAAAAGCGACAGCCAGATCGCGGTCACAATTGGACCCGGGAAATACAACGACAGCAGCGCGCATCAGGCCAGCTCCACCGAATAGCTTTCGATCACCGTATTCGCTAGCAGCTTTTCACACATCTGCTCAACGTCAGCCTCTGTGGCACCGTCGGCCAGATCCAGCTCGATCACTTTGCCTTGGCGAACGCCTTGCACACCGTCAAAGCCCATGGCCCCAAGCGCGTGGCGCACGGCCTCGCCTTGCGGGTCCAGAACACCGTTTTTCAACATCACATGCACCCGAGCTTTCATCGTGCCACACCCTTTTCTTTCGTTTCCAGATCCGACGCAGGCGTCAGTTGATCAGCGTTGGTTTTGTAATCGGCGTTGAGGTTTTAGGCATAACACCCAACCGTTTAGCCACTTCTGTATAAGCATCCGTGAGCGACCCCAGATCGCGGCGGAACACATCTTTGTCCAGCTTTTCACCGGTCTCGATGTCCCACAAACGGCAGCTATCCGGCGAAATCTCGTCTGCAACGATCAAACGCTGGAAGTCACCATCAAACACACGGCCAATCTCGATCTTGAAATCGACCAGTTTGATACCGACACCGTACATGACACCGGACATGAAATCATTCACCCGCAGCGCGAGGCTCAGGATGTCTTCCATGTCTTGCTGGCTGGCCCAACCAAAGGCTGCGATGTGCTCTTCGCTGACCAACGGATCGCCGAGGGAATCATCCTTGAGGCAATATTCCACGATCGGGCGCGGCAATTGCGTGCCTTCTTCAATGCCCAACCGCTTGGACATGGTGCCCGCAGCATAGTTGCGCACGATCACTTCCAGCGGCACGATCTCGACCTGACGGACCAGTTGCTCGCGCATATTGAGTCGCTTGATGAAATGCGTCGGTACGCCGATCTGGTTCAGACCAGTCATAAAATACTCGGACAAACGGTTGTTCAGGACACCTTTGCCGTCGATCACGTCCTTTTTCTGCGCATTGAACGCAGTGGCGTCATCTTTGAAGTATTGCACAATCGTGCCAGGCTCCGGGCCTTCATAGAGAATCTTTGCTTTGCCTTCGTAGATTTTCTTGCGGCGGGCCATGGGCGTCCCCTGTCTGGATGGGTGCGGGACAGTCCCGCTGCGTGTTTGCGCCTCTCTTAGTGTATGGGCGGGTGTGCTGCAAGCTTCCAGCGCTGACATCGGCTGCAAGCCATGGACACGCCGGCATTTTGAGGCCACCTCATAAACAAGATGAAGAATATGAAGTTGCACTCAAGTCCAGCACATGAAAGCAGCGCAGGGAAATCTTCAGGACATATTCCCATGAGCAATCTTTTTGACGATCTACTTGCCGAAAAAGGCTTCCTGCTGGCCGATGGGGCTACGGGCACCAACCTGTTCAACATGGGTCTGGAATCAGGCGAGCCGCCAGAGTTCTGGAATACAGAAAAGCCGGATAATATCCTCAAGCTCTATCGCGGCGCTGTGAATGCGGGCTCGGACCTGTTTCTGACCAACAGCTTCGGCGCCAATGCCTCGCGCCTGAAACTGCACAATGCGGCCAAACGCGCCCATGAGCTGAGCCGCGTCGCAGCCGAGCTGGCCCGCGAAGTCGCCGACACCGCAGGGCGCAAGGTCATCGTTGCAGGCTCCGTCGGTCCCACGGGCGAGATCATGGAGCCCGTAGGCACGCTCAGCCATGCCAGCGCTGTCGAGATGTTCCATGAGACGGCAGACGGACTAAAAGCAGGCGGTGCCGACATTGGATGGCTCGAGACAATCTCGGCCCCCGAAGAATACCGCGCCGCGGCCGAAGGCTTTGCGCTGGCTGGTCTTCCCTGGGTCGGCACCATGAGCTTTGACACCGCAGGGCGCACGATGATGGGCCTTACCTCTGCCGGCATGGTCGAAATGGTTGGCCAGATGCAGGCCGCCCCGCTGGCCTATGGGGCCAACTGCGGCACCGGCGCATCCGATCTGCTGCGCACCGTGTTGGGATTTGCCACTGCGGGTGCCACCCACCCGCTTGTTGCCAAAGGCAATGCAGGCATTCCCAAATACCACGATGGCCACATCCACTATGACGGCACGCCCGAATTGATGGCAACCTATGCCGTGATGGCGCGCAACTGCGGCGCGCAGGTCATCGGCGGATGCTGTGGCACCATGCCCGCCCACCTCGAAAAGATGCGCGAAGCTCTGGACAGCACCCCAAAAGGCAGCCTGCCCGAACTGGCCGAGATCTCCAGCGCTCTTGGCGCGTTCTCTTCCGAAAGCGACGGCACAGACGGCGCTGGCCCCACCCGTGCGCCACGCAGAAGCCGCCGACGCGCCTGAGCAAGTAAAATCTGCGACACCGCGTCGCGGCTTGCCGCTGTGAGGTCGCAAATGATTTAGTATTTTGGTCGCAACCTGCGAAAACAGAATTTACCAGGTTCAAAAGCCCAGCAATAAAGGGGAATGCCATGTCTGACGAAGACGAAATCATCCTGTCCGAACTCGACGACGAAGAACTTGTCCAGCAAATGTTCGACGACCTGTATGACGGTCTCAAAGAAGAGATCGAAGAAGGCGTGAACATCCTGCTCGAACGCAAATGGGCCCCTTACGACATCCTGACCAAAGCGCTTGTCGGTGGCATGACCATCGTAGGAGCGGATTTCCGCGATGGCATCCTTTTTGTGCCCGAAGTGCTGCTGGCCGCCAACGCCATGAAAGGCGGTATGTCTATCCTCAAACCGCTGCTGGCCGAAACCGGTGCCCCCCGCGTCGGCAAAATGGTTATTGGCACGGTAAAGGGCGACATCCACGATATCGGCAAGAACCTTGTCGGCATGATGATGGAAGGGGCCGGCTTCGAAGTAGTCGATCTTGGCATCAACAACTCCGTCGAAGCCTACCTCGAAGCGATGGAAAAAGAAGGCCCTGACATCCTCGGCATGTCCGCGCTACTGACAACCACAATGCCCTACATGAAGGTCGTGATCGACACGATGGTCGAACAAGGCATCCGCGACGACTATATCGTGCTGGTCGGCGGCGCGCCCCTGAACGAAGAATTCGGCAAAGCCATCGGTGCAGACGCCTATTGTCGTGACGCAGCCGTGGCTGTGGAGACAGCAAAAGAGTGGGTCGGCCGCAAACACAACAGCATAAACGCCTGATCCTGGCATATGCGCTTCCCCAAAGGCCCTGCATGATGCGGGGCCTTTTTTCGTGGCTCATCCCCGCCTATCTTACAAAGGTAAAGGAGACATCCATGCCAATCCAATCCTTCGCTCTTCTTCTTGCTGCTGTGATATCAGCCAGCGGCATCACCCTCTGGGCTATATCCCTTGGCGGTGCCAGCCTCATGGCCCTTCCCCTTCCTGCCCTTACGATTGCAACCATCGCGGCGCGGGTTGCTCTCAAATGACCCTTAGTGACACCCAACTGACCGAGGCAGGCCTGCCCCTCGCTGCGCAGCAAGGGCGTGTCCTGATCATTGCCTGCGGCGCCCTCGCCCGCGAAATCCTAGATCTAAAAGCCGCAAACGGCTGGACCCATCTGGACCTTACCTGCCTGCCGGCCAACTATCACCTCTACCCCGACAAAATCACCGATGCCGTGCGCAATGCTGTCGCCAAACATCGCGACTCTTACGCCGACATCTTCGTCGCCTATGCCGACTGCGGCACAGGCGGCCACTTGCAAGCCGCCTGCAAAGAACTTGGCGTGCAGATGATAGCAGGGCCTCATTGCTACAGCTTTTTTGAAGGCAACGACCGCTTCGCCGCCTCCAGCGCCGATGAAATCACGACCTTCTACCTAACCGATTTTCTCGTTCGGCAATTCGACGCATTTATCATCAAACCCATGGGGCTCGATCGCCATCCCGAACTGCGCGACATGTATTTCGCCAATTACGAAAAACTCGTCTATCAATCCCAAACAGAAGACCCTGCCCTGCTCGCCCGGGCCAAAATCTGTGCAGATCGCCTCGGCCTTGCGTTTGAACACCGGCATACCGGCTACGGCGACCTGAAAACCGCCCTCTCAAACCTCTGATCCCTATTTTCTCTAGCCGGAAATACTCTGGGGGAATTGGCCAAAGGCCAAGGGGGCAGCGCCCCCCTTCCTTGCTAAACCTCTCGCGCCGCCGTTTCGCGCACCCGCTCGATCATCGCCCGTAATCCGTTTGATCGCTGTGCCGATAGATGCTCATTCAGCCCCAACCGTCCCAATTGCGCCCTTGCGTCCACCGCCATCACCTCGGCAGGTGTCAGCCCGTTATAGAGCGTGCGCAAGACCGCGATCAGCCCCGAAACAATCATCGCATCAGAGGCACCGTCAAAATGCAGCCGCCCGTCTTTCATCTCGGCATGAAGCCACACCTGACTGGCACAGCCATCCACCTTGGTCGCCGGAACGCAAAGCGCTTCTGGCAATGCCTCCATAGCCTTACCCTGATCAATCACATGGCGGTAACGATCCTCCCAATCCTCGAGAAATTCGAAATCCTCAACCAATTCTTCAAATTGCGCGGTGCTCATGGCCTGCTCCTGTGATGTCTTATCCGCTCTGAGGTATGCCTTTGCGGCACTCAGGTCCAGTGCTGCCTCTTTTCTTGTGCGCCTAGATGAAGTAGGTCACAAAGGAACGGCAGTATCATTCGGCAGGTCCCATGCGCATTTCACTTTCCGCCCTTCTCGTTGCATCTCTTACGCTTGGCGCTTGCGGCGGTTCTTTGAACCCTTTCGGCTGGTTCGGGCGAAGCACATCCGAAGTTGCCCCCCCCCAAGACGACCGGCCGGTGAATCCGCTTATCCCGACAGGCGGCGATCGGAGCCTTTTGAAAAGCGTCACAGGCATCGGGGTCGAACCTGTCTATAACGGAAAACCCTTCGGCGAAGTGGTCCAACTGGTGGTTGAGCGTCGCGATGGCGGGGCGATCGTCCGTGTCACCGGTCGCTCTGACCGTCAGGGCGTCTACGATGTACGGCTGACCACAATGAATGAAGACGAACAACCCGTAGACGGTGTGCTCACTTACCGTCTTGAAGGGCTTGAGCCGACCAATACCCGCGTGGGCAGCCCTGCCAGCCGTGAGGTGACAGTTGCGCGCAGCCTGACCGACCAGAAGTTGCGCGGCGTGCGTTCAATCCGGGTCGAAGGGCTGCGGAACTCCCGCGTGGTACGCCGCTAAAGACGCGCTGCACCTCGCGTCATCTTAGCGCGCAATCAATTGAATTATATTATAAATTTGTGCAGGCTTAGACCTGCACAACTTTGACTTCATTGCCAGCGGCGGTAAGCGCAATCTTACCCTCGCATAGCGCCAGCGCATCAGTACCGAATACCTCCATACGCCAGCCGCTCAACGCCTGCACATCCCGCGCACCCGAGGCAATCGAATCCAGATCAGCCGCAGTTGCGATCAATTTCGCCGCCACACCGGCGCTCTCGGTTTTCGCCTTCAGCAAGACGCGCAGGAGATCGGCTAACGCAGGGTTTACCTGCAATTTCTCACGACTGCGATCGGGTTGCGGTAGCTTGTCATTCGGACAGGCAACACCTTCGGCCACCGCTTTGAGAATACCCTCTGCAATCTCGCCCTTACGCGCATCGCGCAGCAAAAGCCGCGCGCGGCCCAGCTCTTCGTGGTTCTTAGGCTTGTTGGATGCAAGCTCGACCAGCGCATCATCCTTGTAGACACGGCTACGCGGGATGTTGCGTTCTTGGGCATATGCCTCCCGAAAGGCCGCCAACTCGCGCACAATTGCCAAAAAGCGCCCCGAGCTGGTGCGGGTTTTTACCCGCTTCCATGCATCTTGCGGGGCGGTGATATAGGTGTCCGGTGATGTCAGCACCTTCAGCTCTTCTGCGACCCAGCTGTGGCGGCCTGTTTTCTCGAGCTTGGCCGCAAGGAATTCATAGATCTGCCGCAGATGGGTTACATCCGCCAAGGCATAGCTTTTTTGGGCCTCTGTCAGCGGGCGGCGGGACCAATCGGTAAAACGCGATGTCTTATCCACGCCTTCCTTGGCAATCTTGCGCACCAGCGTTTCATAGCCCACCTGCTCTCCAAAGCCGCAGACCATTGCAGCAACCTGCGTATCAAACAGCGGTTCGGGAAAGACTTGCGCATCGACATAGAAAATCTCAAGATCCTGCCGCGCCGCATGGAAGACTTTGACCACGGATGTATCGCGGAATAATTCATAAAGCGGCTCGAGCGACAGGCCTTCGGCCAGTGGATCCACCAACACAGCACCGCTGTCATCAGTGCCCGGCATGGCAAGCTGCACTAGACACAGTTTAGAGTAATACGTCCGCTCGCGCAGGAATTCGGTATCAACGGTGACAAAGGGATGGGTTGCTGCCTCTGCACAGTACTCTGCAAGGTCTTGAGTCGTTGTAATCGTACGCATATCGCTAAATTCCTGTGGCTTACCCTAGCGGTACAACCTACGCGCGGGATTTACCAGTCAGCTTTGCAACATCACTGGTGTACGATCACCCGCTGCAAAGCGGCGCAGCACCGTAGGATACAGGCGGTGTTCCTGCACCAGCACACGCGCAGCAAGGGTTTCGGGCGTATCACCGGCTAAAACCGGTACTTCGGCTTGGCCTAAAATAGGGCCATCATCCAACGCCGCTGTGACTTCATGCACACTGCAACCATGTTTACTGTCACCAGCCTCCAACGCCCGGGCATGGGTGTGTAGGCCTTTATATTTGGGCAACAGCGATGGGTGGATATTAATCATCCGGCCGGTCCACTGTTCGATAAACCCACCCGTCAACACCCGCATAAAGCCCGCGAGGCAAATCATATCGGGCGCATAGGGTTCAAGCGCCGCTGAGATTGCCGCTTCAAATGCTGTACGGTCGCCTTTGAACGGGCGGTGATCTACGGCCACTGTCGGTACACCACGTTCGCGCGCGCGCTCCAGCCCACCCGCATCAGCACTATTGGCCAGCACCACGCAGGGCATACCTGCATGGCCGCTACGCGCCATATCATCCAGCAGCGCCACCATATTCGAGCCGCCACCGGACAGAAAAATCGCAACCCGCTTCATTAAACGAGGCTACCCTCATAGGTCACACCTTCGTCTTCGGTCACCTTGCCGATTACGAAAACAGTCTCACCCGCGTCCTCAAGCATCTTGCGCGCGGCATCTGCTTTGTCGGCAGGCACAACAGCAATCATGCCAATGCCGGAGTTATATGTCTTGAGCAGCTCGGTCTCATCCATACCGCCATGCGCTGTCAGCCAGCGGAAGACAGGTGGCAGTTCCCAAGCATTCAGATCAATCTGCGCGCCCATCCCGTCAGGCAGGACACGCGGCAGGTTTTCTGTCAAACCGCCACCGGTAATATGGGCCAGCGCATTCACCAAACCTGCGCGGGCAGCCTCAAGCGTCGATTTCACATAAAGCTTTGTGGGCGTCAGCAACACTTCACCCAATGTACCGGCATCCCATGGGCACGGGTCATCCCAGCTTAGGCCCGAATGCTCAACGATCACCCGCACAAGGCTGTAGCCGTTGGAGTGCACTCCATCGCTGGCCAGCCCCAACAGAACATCGCCTGCGGCCACATCGCGGGGCAAAGTGCCGCCACGCTCCATCGCGCCAACACTGAACCCTGCAAGATCAAAATCACCCTCGGGGTACATGCCCGGCATTTCAGCGGTTTCGCCACCGATCAACGCACAACCAGACAGTTCACACCCTTTGGCGATGCCTTCGATGATGCGGGCAGCCACATCAAGGTCAAGCTTGCCAGTGGCAAAATAGTCCAGGAAAAACAGGGGCTCTGCGCCTTGGCATACCAGATCGTTGACACACATGGCCACCAGATCAATGCCCACGCCGTCAACATTGCCGGTATCGATCGCGATGCGCAGCTTGGTGCCGACACCGTCAGTCGCTGCGACGAGAACCGGATCATCATATCCGGCCCCTTTGAGGTCGAACAACGCGCCAAAACCACCCAGACCGGACATCACCCCCGGGCGTGAGGTGCGTTTGGCGGCCGGTTTGATCCGTTCCACCAGTTCGTTTCCGGCGTCAATATCCACCCCTGCGTCTGCATAGGTGATCCCGTTTTTCTGGTCGCTCATAGCTTTATGTACCGTTTGCCCGTTTGCGTTGCACACCCGATACCGCAGATGCGCACCGTGAGCAATGCAATCACACAAGCGAACTGCCGTCTTGCCCGCGCTGGCCGCATAAATGCAAAAGGGAAGGCCCGCTCGGCCCTCCCTCCCGCCTGGATGGGATCAGGCTTGCGCTGGTTCCAGCTCGACCGACCAAAGCTCGATATCCGCGCTATCCATCAACCGCACGGTCATCACCCCCGTATCTGCCGCAATGTCGACCTTGCCAAAGAATTGCATCCCATCACTGGGAGGCAGGTTCGCCTGCCCTTCCTCGGGGTGTTTGGCAAAACGCACTTCGGGCCCGAAGGTATTGTCATAGTCGGAGGGGCCAAATGTGCCTGCATGCAGGGGGCCGGACACAAACTCCCAGAATGGGTCAAACTCCTGAAATACCGCACGATCAGGAGAGTAATGATGCGCTGCAGTGTAATGCACATCCGCAGTGAGCCAGACAGTATTCAGGATTTCAGCCGTTTTGATAAACGACAACACGGCTGCAACGTCCTTTTCACGCCCCAGAACCGGACCATCCCCGTTTGTCCCGTTTTCCATATTGGCTTCGCCGTCGCGCACCATCATGCCAATAGGCATATCAGAGGCGATGACCTTCCACGTAGCCGTTGAATTAACCATCTCGCGCTTGAGCCACGCAAGCTGCTCTGCTCCCAGATAGGGCGTGCCTTCGGCTTCGGTATTGGCCGTGTTGTCACCACGGTAGGTGCGCATGTCGATGATAAAGATATCCAGCAACGGCCCGTATGACACCTTGCGATAAACGCGATTCGGCTCTGCAAGGTTCTGACGTGTCGGCATCATCTCGTGGAACGCATGTGCCGCGCGGGCCGATAGCGTCTGTAGGGATTTGACCGTATAGCGATCATCCGCTGCCAGCACCTCGTTCGGGTACCAGTTGTTGGTCACTTCATGATCATCCCACTGCGCAATGATCGGCACATTGGCGTTGAAAGCACGCACATTGCGATCCAGATAGTTATACAGATGCTGCCCGCGGAATTCATCCAGCGTCTCGGCCACTTTGCGCTTTGCGGGGGTGACAATATTCTTCCACAGGCTCCCGTCGTCCAGCGTGACTTCCTCCTGCATGGGCCCATCCGCATAGACGGTATCCCCCGAATGCAAAAAGAAATCAGGGCTGTGGCCCTGCATTGTGGCATAGGTCGTCATGCCGCCACGGTCCTCATCAATACCCCAGCCCTGCCCCGCAGTATCCCCCGACCAGACAAAGCTCACGTCCCGGTTGCCCATGGGCGCAGTGCGGAAGGTGCCTGTGGTAGGCTCGGACATTGTGCCATCGGCCAGATCGGTCATCGTCACGCGGTAAAAGATATCCTGATCGCTGGGGAGCCCCGTCAAGGCCAGCTTGCCCGTGTAATCGGACGGCGATCCAACTGCCAAAGCAGGCACTGCCCGTGCATCTGTCATGCTTTCCGAGGTGGCCCATTCCACCAGCATCTTGGCCTCACGGTCAGCACGGCTCCAGATGACGGCACCGTCATGGGCGACATCACCCGACATAACTCCGTGGGTAATTACAGGGCGCGCGCTCGCCCGCGACAAGGACGGCACCGCCAATGAGGCACCAAGGGCGGCAGATCCAAGAAGGGCATCGCGGCGTGTAAAAGAAATACGTGGCATGTGAACGCTCCAGAGCTGTTGATACAGCCTGCTGTGTCCGCCTTGCCAGTAACGGTTCATTGACAGGGATATGACAGCTTGATGAAGTTTTGTGCCCGCACATACCGGATATCACAAAAATAGACGGCCAATGCGCAATCGCACAGCCAGAAAAACGGAAGGTTTGAGAATAGGCGGTTTCAGCTAAGTCGCTGAAAATGTTGGTAGGCCCGGCAGGACTTGAACCCGCAACCAAAGCGTTATGAGCGCTCTGCTCTAACCAGTTGAGCTACAGGCCCGCCTGGTGCTTGGGTATTGCGGTCGCTTTTCCGCGTCAAGAGGGGATGCGGGATAAATGCTTAATTACGGATCGGACTGACGTACCAGTTAACCTTCATCTCCACGACCGTTTCGTCCTTCGCGTTGCGAATATCGATCTCTACATCAAAAGCCACCTTGCCATCACGATCAATCAACGCCATCAGATCAGCGCCCTTGTGCGATGTTGTTGCTGTCGCATAAAGCGTACCTTCGGCGAACTTTTTATAGGTAATTTCCGCCATCGCAGCGACCGGGCGCATCTGCAAAATAACCGGTGCCAAAGCGCCGGCTACAGCAGCGCCCGATGCCGCCTCGCCCAATGTGAACATCGCGCCTGCGTGCTGGCCCTTGATATGGTTTTCCGTATCCCGACGCTGCGCCAGCCGCGCTTTTGCACTGCCGTCCGAGATCTCGAGCAACTCGACACCTGTGTGGGTGGCATAAGGGACTGCCTGGCCCAGATGGGCTTTGATCAGCTCGTAAGGATCCATAACTCACTCCAATCTGAGGTTGAAATATGATGACACAACCAAGTAACCAGTCAACGGCATGAGCGGCTTACCGCCCGACAACGATATCGGCACGAAGCCCGCCCAACCGCTCGGATACGCCAAGGCGTAAAACGCCACCGTGGCTTCGCGCCACGTCCACAGCGATCGCCAGCCCCAGACCTACGCCGCCGCCCTTATCTTGATTGCGTGCAGGGTCCAACCGGGTGAAGGGGCGCGTGGCCTGTTCGCGTTGTGCTTCGGGAATACCCGGACCATCATCCTCAATCCGAATACGCAGGGTTTTATCGGTCAACATGACCGAAACCTCGGCCCGCGCGCCATAGCGCACACCATTGGAAATCAGGTTATCGACGGCGCGGCGCATGGCAACCTCACGCATGACGACCGGCCCCTGCCCCTCACCCTCTGCGGTGAGCAAGGTGACATCACGCCCGCCGCGCTGTGCTTTTTCCACGATATCAGCGATCAGGACATGCGGATCAACGGACGCGGGTTCCCCTTCGGCAGCACCTTTGGCAAAACTGAGGAATTCATCCAGCATCCCCTGCATATCCGCCACATCGCGCAGCATTGGCTCCGCTTCCTCATCATCCAGCATGGACAGACCCAGCCGCAAGCGTGTCAGCGGTGTGCGCAGATCGTGGCTCACCCCCGAAAGCATGAGGGTGCGCTGTTCAATATGCCGCTCAATCCGGTGGCGCATGTCCAGAAAGGCACTGCCCGCCGCACGCAGCTCAATCGCGCCGGCAGGCGTATAAGGAACATGCTGCCCCCGCCCGAATGCCTGCGCCGCACGGGCAAGCCGCTTGATCGGGCGCAATTGCTGGCGCAGGTAAATCCGCGCCACAAACGTCAGAATCAATCCGAAAAATATTGTGTAAACGAACATCTGATGTGGATTGCTGGCCGATATGCGCCGCCGCTCAAACCCCAACGCGAACAAGCCCTGATTGTTCTGCACAAATACGGTGACGCTTTTGTCGTCCCTCAAATCAACGCCCACGACCCCTTCGAGCATCTCGCTGAGCCTTGGGGTGAGAACGCTGCCCGAGTAGTCATACCACCGGCGCGCGGTCACAACGTCATCGGGATCTGCGGTTGCAAAAGTGATATCCAGCGGCCCAAGCTGTCGGGCTACGGCCTCTTTTGCTGCTTGAGGCGTAGGCTCGGCCTGTGCCACCTGCATCACCAGCCGCAGCTCGCGCACCACCGTATCAGTCATCTGATGGGTCACGCCTTCAAAGTGGCGCTGTGCAAAAATGACCGTGACAACAAGCTGCAAGATCACCACTGGCAACAGAAGGATCAGCGTGGCGCGCCCGTAAATGCCCCGCGGCATATAGCGTTTGAGATAGTCTTGTAACATGGGCTAAACCTAGGCCACCCCCCCTCCAAGCGAAAGGCCAAACCTGTGCAAGCCCCCGATGCCTTTGATCCCCCTGTTGGCGAGGTGATTACTCTCGAATCCGGTCTCCGCCGGATTGTGGCCCCCAACCCTTCCCCCATGACCTATCGCGGGACCAACACCTATCTACTGGGCACGCGCGGTCTGGCTGTCATTGACCCCGGTCCACAGAACCCCCAACATCTCGAAGCAATCCTTGGCGCACTAGGGGCCGAACAATATATCAGCCACATCCTTGTCACCCATACGCATCTTGACCACTCACCGCTGGCCGCCGACCTTAAGGCCCGCACTGGTGCACAAACACTCGCCTTTGGCCCGGCCCAAGCCGGCCGCTCATCCGTCATGCAGGCCTTGGCCGCGACAGGCATGGCCGGTGGTGGTGAAGGTGTTGATACCGCCTTTACCCCCGATCAGTGCCTTACGGACGGTGAAATTATCTCCGGCGATGGCTGGACCCTGCGCGTCATTCACACGCCGGGCCATATTGGCAATCATATCGCGCTGGGATGGGGCGATGTGTGCTTTACCGCAGATCACGTGATGGGCTGGGCCTCTTCGCTGGTCTCTCCGCCCGACGGCGACCTTACCGATTTCATGTCCTCTTGCGCCAAGCTTCAGACGGACCCGTGGCGCGTATTCTACCCTGGTCACGGCGCGCCGATCGACTCACCTGCGCAGCGACTGGAATGGCTTATCACCCACCGCCGCAACCGCGAGGCACAGATTCTGACCCTGCTCCACAAAGCGCCACAGTCCGCACCCGCACTTGCCCGCGCTATTTATACGGAAACCCCCGAGGCCCTACTGGGTGCCGCGACACGCAACGTGCTTGCCCACCTCATTGATTTACACCAACGCGACCTCGCCGATTGCAATTCCCCCCTCTGCGAAACAGCCATTTTCAGCCCCTCTCAAGAAAAATGAACTTTTTTTTGCAAAAACCGGTCAAAAGCCTCTGGACGCCCAGAATCCTCGGCGCTATACGATGCAGACCGTTCCGACGTAGCTCAGCGGTAGAGCAGTTGACTGTTAATCAATTGGTCGTAGGTTCGATCCCTACCGTCGGAGCCATTAAATCTTATATACCTGATTTATATGGCAGTCCCCCCCCCTTTTTTCGAGGAGTTAGTCGCTTGGCACAAAACCTGTCCTTCCTCTTGGCACAGGCGTCGCAAACTTGGGCATCCCGGTCACATCACAACTTCATCTCGAAAACCGAAAAACCGGTTTTCATTGGCGTAGACGCCTTGTTGAATGATGCCGGCTGGCAAGTGAATAGCCTTGGCGCCCTTTTGGATCGACGATTGCAAGAATAGAAAAACGTTGGGTTGATCAAACAGCCACCAGATGCCCTCCCCCCAATGAGCGGTACTTTAGAAGTTCGGGAGATTGCCCTTTTTCTACAATCGGGCTTCGCAGCTCATATCCATGCCCTTCGCGTGGGGGAAGCACACGATCAGGATCCGGGAATGGTGCTGCAGCAATGAGTCGCCGCGTGTACGGATGCTGTGGATTCCCAAAGACTTGTGAACTGGAACCCAGCTCGACGATTTGCCCCAAATACATGACCGCGACGCGATCTGCGAAATTCTCTACGACGGCCATGTCATGTGATATGAATAGATAGGACATACCAAGCTCGGCCTTCAACTCTTGTAAAAGCTCCAGGACCGTTGCCTGTACAGATACATCCAGAGCCGAGACACTTTCGTCGGCGATTATCAGTTTTGGGTTCAGAGCTAAGGCTCGCGCGATGCATATCCGCTGGCGTTGCCCTCCGGAAAATTCGTGAGGGTAACGATCGAGCGCTTCTGCGCCAAGGCCAACACGCTCAAAAAGCTCGGCGGCACGTTTTGTGCGGCTTTCGGCCGTGCCTATGTCGTGGATTACCAAAGGCTCTCGCACCAAATCCCCTACTGTCATACGGCCATTCAACGCGGCCATGGGGTCTTGGAAAACCATTTGCATGGCGCGGGTATTAGCTAATTGAGATGCGCGGTCGCGCAGAACAGGTTTACCCTCTAGTTTTATGATGCCTTGATGAGGCACAAGACCCGTTAAGGCGCGCGCTACAGTGGATTTTCCGCAACCACTTTCACCGACCACTGCGAAGGTTTCACCTGGAAAAATGTCGAAATTAATCTTTTCGACCGCATGAACACGGGCTTGTACCCTGTCGAGGACCCCACCACGTAGATCATAGGTGACTTTCAGATCTCTGGCTGAAATCAACGGCTGCAAGGATGTGTCCACCACGCTCTCACGCCCTTTTCCCATCCGCGGCACGCTTGAGAGCAGTTGCTGCGTGTAGGGCATCTTTGGCGCGGCGAACAAGGTACGCACGTCTGCTTCTTCAACCAGTTGACCTTTTTGCATGACAAGGACCCGGTCAGCCATTTCCGCAACAACCCCCATGTCATGGGTGATGAGGATCAACGCCATGCCCATTTCGGCAGTCAGTACACGCAACAGATCTAAAACCTCGCGCTGAACCGTCACATCCAGCGCGGTCGTTGGCTCATCCGCGATCATTACATCGGGGCGCAGTGCGATGGCCATCGCAATGACCACGCGTTGACGCATACCGCCTGAAAGTTCGTGCGGATATTGTTTGAGCCTGCGCTCAGGTTCGGTCAAGCGGACAGCCTTCAGGGCTTCCAAAGCGCGGATGCGCGCGGCGCGGCCAGACATCGGCTCATGGGCACGGATAGCTTCCGTCAACTGATCCCCAATCCGCATCACAGGGTTCAGCGCGGTCATTGGTTCTTGGAATATCATCGCGATGCGGTCACCACGTAGGCTTTGCATCTTGCTCTCTGGGAGCTTCGTCAGATCGGAGCCATCAAATATAATCTCACCGCCAGCGACATGCACCGCAGGCGGTGGCAGCAGCCCCATGATCGCCAATGACGTAAGGGACTTTCCCGATCCGCTCTCGCCAGCAATCGCCAATGTCTCTCCCCGCTTCAAATCGAAGCTGAGGCTTTGGACAAGTGGCACAATGCCCGCCTCGGTCCGTACCGAAATATCAAGTTGCTGCACGGACAGGACCGTGGGCTGTTCATCGGCGGCCACTGAGGCCGCCGAATTTATTTTAACACTCATGCTCATTCGAACACGCAGCGCGGGAAGTAGAAGGACACAATCCAGTTCGGCATATCAACAATCTCGGAAATGCGCAGATCGCCGCAGGTGGACACTAGCATATAAGCGTCAACAGCCGACAACCCTTGGGTTTTGCAGAGTAATTCCACCATCTGACTGACCGCTTCCTGCGCGCCTGTCATCAAGTCGGGACCGATACCTGTCGTGACCTCGTACCCTTTTGCATCGAGGTGATTGGTCACGGGACCAGGTGTGGTGAAACGCGGCATTTTCAGCCCCGCATCCTTGATCAGATCAAGCGTCACTGTCGCGTCCATCGGGCTTTCGATTGCGGTGCCACAGACCTCACCGTCACCTTGGGCGGCATGCGTATCGCCGATAGAGAACAACGCGCCCGCGACTTCAACAGGTAGGTACAATGTTGTTCCTGCTGCCAAATCACGAATATCGAGGTTTCCACCCACGCGACGTGGAGGCACAACCGAATGCAGACCCGGCTCAGCCAAAGCACAGCCGATGGTTCCCGCAAATGGCTTGAGCGGGACGCGCCCGTTCTTGCCAAACAACGCAGGTTCCAAAGTATCAGGATCGTATTTCCAGATTGTCAGCGCGGGATCTTCGAATTGATCTGCCAACAGCCCGAAACCCGGGATATTTGCAGTCCAACCAAAGCCGGACGGAGCAAAACCCTCAATCGTGATCTTCAACGCATCACCCGGTTCGGCGCCGTCCACATAGACGGGGCCAGAGACAGGATTAATCTTGCCAAAATCCATCGCCGCAACATCAGCAACTGTGCTGTCAGCCGTCAGCTGGCCAGCAGAGCTATCGTGGCATTTGAACTCGATTGTCTCACCCGGTGCTACCGTGATGGCCGGGACAAACGAGTTGTCCCAGCCAAAATGATGGCTTGCGCCGTGAATGGTGTAGTCAGGACATTTATTGCACATCGTTTACATACACATAGTCATAATTAACAGGGATCGAGACCGGATCGACATAGAGCTTGTCATCGCCGCCCATACGCTCGGACTTCATGGTATAGCGCTGTTCATTGAACACCGGCACCCAAGGCGCGTCTTCCATGACCTTCATATAGATATCCGACCACATTTTCAGGCGCTCATCTACTTTTGCTGGATCTGTCATGCTATCGGCCTCAATTGCCATCGCATCCGCGTCAGCGTTGCAATACCACGACCAATTCCAACCGCCCTGCACTGCCCCGTCACACCCCAAGATAGGGCCATAAAAGTTTGATGCATCGGGGAAATCCGCGATCCAAGCCATACCGCCTGACCAGATCATCGGCGCTTGATCCGCTTCGCCACCTGCCGCAATGACGCTGGCCTGTGCAAGGGACTGGATGGACGCTTTGATCCCGATCTTGGACAGGTCCTGCTGAATTGCTTGAGCGATGCGCGGGTTGGGATCAGTATTCATCACAAACAGCTCGGTCTCGAACCCATCCGCAAAACCGGCGTCAGCCAACAAGGCCTTGGCCGCGTCAGGATCATAGGCATAGCCTGCATAACCCTCGGTATAGCCCGGCATGGAGGGTGGCAGCGGCTGGGTCGCTGGTACAGCTCGGCCATTGATGACTTGGGTAATGCGCTCTTTGTTGATCGCCATGTTGACTGCTTTGCGCACATCAACATTGTCGAATGGAGGCATTTTTACATTCAATGTGATGTAGCCCGTATGTAGCTGACCACCTTCGATCACGCGTGCTGCTTGATCTGGGTCACCCATCACTTCTTGGAATTTGGCAGGTGGAATGCCATCGCCGGGAACATCCACTTCACCATTCTGGAGACGCAGCAAAGCGACGATAGGCTCCTGCCCGACTTCGAATGTTACGCTGTCCAGATACGGCAGACCATCGCGCCAGTAATCTTCGTTCTTGGCGAAGACCAGCTTTTGACCAATGGTCCAATCTGCCAGCTTGAATGCGCCTGTGCCCATTGCGGTCTTGCCAAAATCGGCACCAGCCGCTTCTACCGCTTCTTTCGCAACAACCGACGCAAAGTTCAGCCCCATCACATGTAGGAAGGTCGCGTCAGGGCGCGATAGCGTGATTTCTACCGTTTGGTCATCAACTACTTTGACGCCGGAAAGGTCTGTTGCCTCACCGGAAGATACCGCATCATACCCCGCGATGGAGCCAAAGAAGCCTGCGCCGGGGCTTTGTGTTTTTGGATCAGTCACACGGTCCAGCGAGTATTTAACATCCTCTGCCGTCATCACGCGACCGTTGTGGAACTTCACGCCCTCACGCAGCTTGAAGGTAAACACCATGCCATCATCTGAAATGTCGTAGCTTTCGGCAAGACCTGGGCGCAACTCGGTTGTGCCCGGTTCATAGTCCATCAGACCGTCATAAAGCGATTTGATCATGGACCAGTTCTGCCAATCATAGCCAATAGCGGGGTCCAGTGTGGCTACGTCATCTTTGTAAGTGACGGTGATATTACCACCGGATTTCGCATTTGGATCGAGGCTGGAGTCGCTTTGTGCAGCCGCCAACTGTGGCAGGCCGAGTGCAGCTACGAGAGCCGAGGTTGTAAGCAGTTTCTTCATTCAGATTTACTCCTGTTGGGTTGGTATTTTTAGCGAACCTTGATCCGCGGGTCGGCAAACAAAGACGCGATATCCGCGACCAGATTGCCAATGACGATGGCGCAAGCTGAAACCAGCGTGACGCCCATGATGATCGGGATGTCCACGCGCTGAATGGCCTGCCACGCGAGCTGACCGATACCCGGCCAGCCAAAGACAGATTCAACAACGACGATCCCCCCCATAAAGATGCCCACATCGATACCGATCATCGCAATAATCGGCAGGATCGCGTTTGGCAGCGCGTGACGCATGAGGACGCGCATACGGCCAAGCCCTTTGGCCCGCGCGGTACGGATGAAATCCTGCCGAAGCACATCAATCATCGAAGAACGCATCATGCGGCTGTACCAGCCTGATCCAAGGATCCCCAAAGTGATGGACGGCAAGACCAGATGCGCAAAAGTCCCATAGCCGCCAATCGGGAACCAACGCAGCTGTACGGCGAATACATAAAGCATCAGGAGGCCCACAACGAATTGCGGTGCCGACACACCGATGAAGCTGGCCATCATCAGACTGTTATCGGTCGCTGTCCCACGGCGCAGCGCAGCCACCACACCCATCGTGATGCCCAGGATCAGCTCACAAACAATTGCGCCCAACATCAGCAACAACGATGCCGGCAATCGAGAGGCGATCAACGTGCTGACTTCCGTCTTTTGCAGATATGAACGTCCAAGGTCACCCTGAACAAGGCTTCCGAAGTACCGCGCATACTGAACGATAAAGGGCTTATCGAGACCAAGCTGAGCTCGAATGCTCGCGACGGTTTCGGGAGTGGCTGAACGGCCAGCGATTTGGCGCACAGGGTCCGCAGGAAACAAATACAGCAGCGCAAATGTGATGAACGAGACACCCAGCAGAATGAATACAGACTGGATCAGACGTTTGACAATAAATGCAAGCATTACACGCGACCCCGCTGCGTAGGGTCAAGCACATCGCGCAGAGCATCCCCCACAAGGTTGAACGCCAGAGCCAATGTGACAATCGCTAATCCCGGAAAGAACACCAACCAAGGAGCCGCTTGGAAATAGGTTTGGTTTTCGAAGATGATATTGCCCCAACTCGGCGTCGGAGGTTGGACCCCTACCCCCAAAAAGCTGAGTGTTGCTTCGAGCAGTACGGTGGTTGAAATACCCAGCGTTCCCCAAACGATGATTGTCGGTGTGAGATGCGGAAGGATATGGCGAAACAGAATGCGGATATTGCCCGCACCCAAAGTGCGTTCGGCCGCGATGAATTCACGCTCTGACAGGCTGGCGGTCTCTGCATAAAGAACGCGCGCCGTTTGCACCCAGTTCACAGTCGCGATGACCATAGCCACAATCCAGAGTGAAGGCTGGAAAATCGCAGCTAAACAAATCGCCAAAAGCAATGCCGGAAAGGCCATCATCAAGTCGGTGAAGCGCATTAAGACACTCCCCCAGAGACCACCGAAATAACCGGCCGTAACACCCACAAAAGTACCGATGATAAGAGCGACGCCATTGGCGACCAAACCGATGATCAATGACGTGCGCGCGCCGTATAGAATCCGCGTCAACAGATCACGGCCCAACAGGTCTGTCCCCAATGCAAATTGCGCGCCAGGTGCCATAGGCGCGCCTTGCATCGTCAGCCCGTCAAACATCTGATCGTTCGGCTCATAAGGTGTCAGGTAAGGCGCGCAGATTGCGCCAAACAAGGTAAGAAAAATCAACGCCATCCCGAACAAGGCCAGTTTGCGTTTTCTCAGGCGTTGCCAGACTGAGGGTGGCAACAGCGCAGGGGTGGTCTCAGCTAATGCCACGGTTTTCTCCTGTCGCCTCTTTGTGTTTCACGATCTGCACTGCGGCGTCTTCCATTGTCATTTTCCAAGCCATCGCAAGCTGGCGTAAATCGTCATATGCCGTCTCTTCCGAGCCAGTCTTTTTCGCCAAAAGCGATACGGCCTGCACAATGGTTTGGCGGGCAGACAACCGATCCCGCAGGGCACTGACCTCCGCCAACAGAGCCTTTCTGCGCTCAAAAGACTGGCGCGCCATAAGCAGCGAGGCAAACACGCCACTGGCGGCCAAAGGCTTGACCAGCAACGCGTCCGCTCCGGTTCTGGAAGCCCACTCAATGCGCCCCGGTGCTTCTGATCCGACAAGGGCAATCATCGGCATAGGCGATTGTCCGGCAGGCCATGGAAACTGTTCATCATGGCCCGCATCAGTGTCATACAGAATGAAATCAGCAGTGATTGCAGAGGTAGGCAACAGCGGCCAAGCAACCTCAACCTCCAAGCCGATCGCACGCAACTGGCGCAGCAAAACGGGCAAACGGTCATGATCGGGATGCAGGACAATCGCCCGCGCGCCCTCCAATCCCGCGATGTCGATACGCTTGCTCATGCCTGCACCACAGACAAGGTGGGGCTATCAAATTGCGGGTGACGCGAAGGCCGCGTGAGATAGGGATCGGGCGCGATATCTGACCAACTATGGAGGATTTCAAACGCACCATTGCGGACCTGTGCGATGTGCACATCAAGGGTCTTGTGTTGCGTGGCAGGGTCAATACCGTAACGGCCACCATGTTCGGCCAAATAGCTGTCAAATGAGCCACTGACACCTTGGGCAAGCACGGAAGCCAAGGTGAGGACTGACTGATAGGCAGTCCGCTCCAACGACGACCCCCGACCATCGGCGGTTGGCATCTTACAAAAAGATGGACCGACAGAGATAAGCCCTTCTGCTGCATCACCCAGCGCTGGCAGCTCTGCCTCGGTCAGATTGCAGGACAGCAACGGGCAATTTCCCGGCGCAAAATGCGGATCTCGGTGCCCTAATTCAGCATAGGCCTTGATGAAGGCATAAGAGGATGCGCCAACCAGAGAATTGAGAATGAACTTGGGCCGGCTCCGTTCAATGTCGCTGATTAAGCTGTCAACAGATGTGTCCCCCAACGGAAGGTAGCGTTCGCCCAAGACCGCTCCACCCGACGCCTCAAGGCGTGTTCGCATCACTCTGCAGGTTTCCCAGCCCCAGATATAGTTGGACCCGACGAGATAGGCAGACATACCAAAATGGCGCATAGCCCACCCCAAGATTGGTAAAATGTTCTGGTTTGTAGCCGCATGTGAATAGACAACACGCGCTGATGTCTCGAACCCCTCGTAGGGTACATTGTACCACAGCGTCGCATGGGCACGGTCAAGCTCGGGAATAACTTCTTTTCTGCTTGAAGACGTAACGCAGCCTACCACGTGTTTGGCGTCCGATGTGTTCAGAATATCCGCGCACATGGGCGCATAGTTTGTGAGGTCACCGGCTGGGTCACGGACAACAGGGTTAAAGATTACCGGTAATGCGCTGTCTGAATTCACGTCATCGATTGCAGACATCGCCCCTACAAACAACGGTTCGGACAGCAGCTGGTAGGTCCCCGACCGGGAGTACAAAACACCAATATCAAAGTTCTCGGACATGGATTCCCCATAAAAAAAAGCCCCGACGCAGCAACTAAAAGTTACTTTTGTCGAGGCCCGGATGCCTGATTGGCGATTGCCAATGCGTGATCTGATTTAAGAACGCACTTCAGCGTTGGGACAAAATGGGATCAATCGCAATTTGTAATTTTAGTTTTTTGTGAAAAAGTCTGAACCCTAAGTTGCATTGCCCGATATTTAAGCGTGATGCAGGAGCTATAGAGCCCCCAAAAAAGCACAAAGCTGACCCGTTTCATATGTTAAGGTAGCATCCCTCGGAAGAAAAACTCCAAAAGATCCCGTCGCAAATCCACAGGAATCGTTGATCTGAAGCTTTCTCTGGGGCGGCCGGCCTCAGTATAGCGCTTTTAATGTTCCGTAAGATCAGTAAGGGGAGCCATATTGTGCTTGAATGACTGGAAAAACGGAAAATAGCGCCGTAGGGGCCATGTTCTGCCGGAAGAATCTTACCCGCTCCCTCTCGGGGTCATGCTTTGTATAACCCTTCCCGACAGTGAACAGCGCCGTTTGCACCATCAAAAACAAGCCGCATGATCAATCACAAAAACGGCCCGAGCTTCCAATGCTCAGGCCGATCTGATGTTCGAATTTATATGACGACGTGCAGTTAATTCTGCTCAAGGTGCAAGCCACACTCGCGGTTTTGGCCGAAGAAACGCGTGTCTTCTTCGCGCATGCCTTCTTCAAGCTTGGTTGTCGTATGTGTGTCACCCACACTGACATAGCCTTGCTCCCACAGCGGGTGATAAGGAAGGTCATGCTCTTTTAGATACATATGGATGTCGCGGTTGCTCCAATCCACGATCGGGTGGAATTTTACACGGCCATGTTGGAACTCAAGGATCTTCCGGTCAGCACGGCTGTCGGCCTGCGCACGACGCAATCCGCTGTACCATGTCCCTGCCCCGACAGAGGACATCGCACGCTGCATGGGCTCGACCTTGTTCATTGAGTTGTATTTTTTCAGGCCGTCCTCGCCCTGTTCCCACAGATTGCCAAAGCGGGCTTCTTGCCATGCCGCACTCATTTCCGAGCGAAAGACATGCAAATTCAGCTTCAGCCGCTCTGTCAGGTCATCCACAAAGCGGTAGGTTTCAGGGAACAGATAACCCGTATCAAACAACAAAACAGGGATTTCCGGCATTTTCCTGGTCATCATATGCAACATGACCGCAGACTGGATACCAAAACTGGACGACACAACGTGATCGCGCGGCAGGTTTTCCAACGCCCACTCAACCCGAATTTCCGCCGGTTGCTGCTCTAACCATTCATTCGCGGCTGAGAACACCTTTGGGCCCTCTGCAACGGTCTTTGAGATAATTTTTTTATTAGCCTGGGTCACAACAATTCTCTCCTGCTACGTAGCTTCAATGTCAAAGCTTTGTATCCTTGCCCCCATATATCAAAGCATGAGGGCTGCGTTACAATACGGCCGCGCCCGGAAAGAAACGAAGTGGTAAAACCTTTCCCGTTTCCGAAACAAGCACCCTGATTTCCTAGAAAAACCGGAAAAATATCTACCGCATGGTGACTATATTTACCGGCATTACATGCGTCATCCAGCAAAAGCCGGAGCTTTGCCGGGTCTTAAGCTATCGGTAATTCCGGATAATTTCGTTCAGCTGTCCGACTACTGAGCGGCTAGAATCCAGCGAGCAGCCTTTTCCGCAATCATGATTGTTGGTGAATTGGTATTGCCGCTGGTGATTTCAGGCATGACCGAAGCATCTACCACACGCAGCCCGGCCACCCCCTTGAGCCGGAGAAAAGGATCAAGCACAGCGGTGGGATCGTCAGCGTGTCCCATTTTTACCGTACCGACAGGGTGAAAGATCGTGCTGGCAATATCACCGGCCAGCCGCGCCAGATCTGCATCGTTTTGATATTGCACGCCCGGCTTGAATTCCTCCGGCGCATAGCGCTCCATTGCCGGCTGGGCCATAATCTTGCGCACCTGACGCAGGCTTTCCGCGGCCACTTTTCGGTCCTCTTCGGTATCAAGATAATTCGGTGCAATCTTTGGCGCGTCGCGGAAGTTTCCCGAGGCAATGCGCACATGGCCGCGACTGGTCGGGTTCAGGTTGCACACGCTCACCGTCATCGCCGGAAAGCGGTGCAAATCCTCACCAAATGCCTCAAGGCTAAGCGGCTGCACATGGTATTGCAGGTTCGCATGGGTCCGTGCGGGATCGGACCGCGTGAATGCACCTAACTGGCTGGGCGACATGCTCATGGGGCCGGAGCGTTTGAAAAAATATTCCAGCCCGATCTTTGCCTTACCAAGCATGGAATTGGCCAGCGTATTCATCGTTCTGGTGCCGTTTACCTTATACACGGCCCGAATTTGCAAGTGGTCTTGCAGGTTTTCACCCACATAGGGCTGGTCCAGAACCACGTCGATATTATGCTGTTTCAAAACCTCCGCCGGACCAATGCCCGACAATTGCAATATCTGGGGCGAGTTTATCGCACCTGCGCATAGCACTACTTCTTTTGAGGCCGTAACTGTGACCGACCGGCCAGCGTGCTGTACTTTGGCCCCCAGACAACGCAACGCGCCAGCCGCATCTTTTGCGCAGGTCAGCTTTTCAACCTGCGACTGCGTCCAGATCGTCAGGTTCTTACGTTGCTTGGCAGGGCGCAGAAACGCCTTGGATGTATTCCAGCGCCAGCCGGACCGTTGGTTGACGTCGAAATACCCAACCCCGGCGTTATCACCGGTATTAAAATCTTCGGTATGCTCGATGCCTATCTGGTTGGCTGCTTGGGCAAAACTATCCAGCGCCTCCCACCGCAGCCGTTGTTTTTCGATACGCCATTCGCCCCCGTGGCCATGCATATCCGAAAAGCGGCTGTTATCCCCTGTCACCGGATTGGCACCGTCATCCAACTTGTAATGATCCTCATGGGCCTTGAAATCCGCCAGAGCGTTGTCCCAATTCCACGCGGGCTCATCGGTCAAAGCAGCCCAATTGTCATAATCCCGCGCCTGCCCGCGCATATAGATCATACCATTGATCGACGAACATCCCCCCAGTGTCTTGCCCCGTGGATACAGCAAACTACGCCCGTTCAGCCCCTTTTCGGCTTCGATCTTATACATCCAGTCCGCGCGCGGATTACCGATACAATAAAGATACCCAACAGGGATATGTATCCACGGATAAGTGTCCGCCTTACCCGCCTCTAAAAGCAGAACACGATTGGCCGGATCCGCGCTGAGCCGATTTGCCATCAGGCAACCCGCCGTTCCTCCGCCCACCACGACATAGTCGAACCCGTTTGTACCATCACCCATCATGTCCACCTGTTGCCGCCATCAATACCACGGTGGGGAGAACATCACGTTCAGCGGTGCATTCGGCGCAAACGAGCGCCGGCATTATCCAAACCTTTGCGCGGCCCTCCCGGCTCGCTATTGACCATGATTGGGTCCCAATCTCCCAAAAGGCTAATGACTTTTGCCACCGAGGCATATTACAAAAATTTATATGGAAAGAATTTCAAACGCTAACACGATCCTCGCCTTTGTAACCGTCGCGCGCGAAGGTAGTGTGTCGCGCGCCGCAGATGTGCTGAGCCTGACGCAACCCGCCGTCAGCCACCAAATCAAACGACTGGGAAAAGAGCTTGGCGTGACGCTTTTTGACCGCACCACCACCGGCGTGCAGCTTAGTGCGGATGGTGCAGCAATTCTGACCAAAGCAGAGCATGTGCTTGATGCGCTGTATGAATTCCAACGCAGCGCGCGCCAGCAATCGGGCCAGTTGAGCGGTAAACTGCGGCTTGGCACAATCGTAGATCCGGAATTCATCCGTCTGGGTCGCATGTTGGCCGGACTGCGTCACGACCACCCGAACATCGAAACCGAGCTAAGGCACGGCGTCAGCGGAGATATCATGCTGTGGCTCAAAAAAGGCCGGATTGACGCCGGTTTTTATCTCTGCGCGCCAGATGATCTGTCTCTTTTGGGCGCGGGTGGTGACGATGCAATCCATGCGATCAAGCTGGCAGATTTCAATTACCGCGTCATCGGCCCAGCGGGATGGCAGGATAAAATCGAGAATGCCGATTGGAACGCATTGGCGAAACTGCCATGGATCGGCACCCCCGAAACTTCGGTGCATAACCGGCTGCTGAATAAAGTATTCGCAGCCTCACCCACGCCTCGAAACCTTGCCGCATTGGTCGATCAGGAGGCTTCGATGCTGGAAATGGTACGCTCTGGCATCGGCCTGAGCCTGAGCCGCGAAGCAATCGCACTGCATCAACGACAAGCTTTCGGCCTATCCATATGCAATACCGTGTCCGTCCCCGCGTGTTTGTGCTTCGTGGCTTTGGCGCGCCGCATGGACAATCCCGTCCTCAAAGAAGTTTTCAAGGCGATGCGCACCTCTTGGTGACGGGCATAGGCGACCCGGTAAACCCCGCAGACCGGCCCGCTACCTCGGCCCTGCTACGCTGGGATTTTCGCCCAACATTGCGTAATAACGGTCTGTGCTGTTTTATTCTGGACCGTAAAATCCGTGTCTTCGGGCCCGCCGCCCTCAGGGTCGCTGAACCAGCGCCAGATCCAGACATCGCGGATCCCCCGCGCCTCAAGCGCGGAAAGCCAGTGTTTCAACACCTGCGCCTGAAGCGCCATATCAGGCGGTGAGACCCGCTCTTCGGCGCTTTCCCATGGCTTGAGGGCAGCCCCTTGCGCAGACCGGATACCGATTTCGGCAATCCAAACCGGTTTGCCAAAACTCCGTGCAACTGCTTCCACCCGATCCAATTGCTCGGCCATGGCACGGTCCCAATCACCAAAGGCATCATCCGCCCCCAAAACAGGGTAAAGCGATACGGCAACCGCATCCAGTTCCGGCCAAAACGCCACTTCCTCGGCTTCGTCTGCACCGTGGGCCACATACGTGATCCGACCAGAGAAGATATTGCGCACCTTGGCGATAATCGCCTTCCACTCGGACGCGCCGGACACACCGCGCAGCTCTGTGCCGATTACCAATACTTCCGCTTTGGCCTGCTCTGCCGTCTTGGCAACGTCTTGCAGAATTTCACCATAAGCCGCGTACCACCGCGATCTCGAAGTGGCCTCCGGCTCAATGGCCCCTGCCCAGCTTTCGGGCACCCAGACATGAGGCTTTACGATCGCTGCCAAACCAGCTGCATGCAACTGCTCCACTCCGGCAACAATGCGTTCTGGAGGCAGCGCATTGCCCATCTCGATATCGCCAGCATCAGCCGTTTCCTGCCACAAGAAAGGGATCACCGCCGCAGCCGTTGCCCCCGTACCTGCCAGCATCTCAATGCTTTGCTGTGCCGCCGCACTGCCAAAGGGCACTTCATCCGTTTCAACAAGGTTAAAACCACGCAAAGCCACTTGGTCCCCCTGCGCGGCAAATAACTGGCCAGCAGGCGCAAGCGCAGCCGCGCCAAAGGCAGAAAGAAGTGTTCGTCTATCAAACATAGGGTTGGTTAACGCGATTAGCCACCCAGCACAACATTACCCTACGCCACCCCCTATCAGGCCTCCAGCTCTGCATCCCAATACAGAAAATCCATCCAGCTGTCATGCAGGTGATTTGGTGGAAATTTGCGACCCAGATTACGAAGCTCTTCGGATTCCGGTTGGCGTGGCGGTTTGCGCAGTCTCAAATCTGTCTGATGCAACGCTTTGGAGCCTTTGCGCAGGTTGCACGGGCTACAGGCAGCGACCACATTTTGCCAGCTCGTCACCCCGCCACTGGCGCGCGGTACCACGTGGTCAAACGTCAACTCGCCCCTTGCACCGCAATACTGACAGAGAAATTCATCCCTCAAAAATAAATTAAAGCGCGTGAAGGCCACGCGCTTTTGAGGTTTTACATAATCTTTGAGCACAACCACTGAAGGGATGCGCAGGGTCGTTGTGGGCGAATGTACGCAATCATCGTACTCGGCCACAATATCCACCCTATCGAGGTATTTGGCCTTCACCGCGTCCTGCCAACTCCACAGTGACAGCGGATAGTAACTCAACGGTCTGTAGTCCGCATTGAGCACCAGCGCGGGCTTATGCTTTAGCCCGCCCGGACTTCGTGTAAATTCAACTCTAAAATCGCCGTCCATTCGCACGCCATCCCTTAGTCGTTTGAACTAACTATATCTCGTGGTTTGAAGCTGGCAAGTGTGTTGATGGCACAAGATGTCGCATTCAGGTCTATTGCCTGATTTTGCACCAACCCTGTACTACCGCATCGCATCGACTGACTTCTTTTGCCAAACCTCGTTGGTATGACAGATGTTTATCCACCAAACGTAACAGCAATTTGACAGCGCCCCGTTGTTACAGGTTGAGTTTGTCGCGCATAAACGCCAGCGCCACAGACAGGCCATCGGGTGCAATGCCGTGGCCGGTGCCCTTCATGACATGCGCAAACACGTCTTTCCAGCCAGCTTCCTGCAGCGCCTCTGCGGCTTCTGGCAGGGATTGCGGCGGCACGACATCGTCCTGATCGCCATGGATCAGCATGATCGGAGGACGCGAGACCGCTTCATCCGCCAAAGATTCAGGATTGAGCAACCGTCCCGAGATAGCCACCACGCCTGCCACTTCATCTTCGCGGCGCGCTGCGACATGCAGGCTCATCATTGTGCCTTGGGAAAACCCGAATAGCACAACCTGCTCGGGCAACACATCCTCATCCACCATCAGCGCATCAAGATAGGCATTGAGGTCATCCACCGCCTGCGCCATGCCGCGCGCGCTTTCTTCCTCGCTTGAGCCATCAATCCACGGGATCGGAAACCACTGATAGCCATTGGGCATACCGGGAATGCTTTCGGGCGCATCGGGCGCGATGAACAACGTATCGGGGAGATGCTCGCTCAACGGATCGGCAAGGCCCAGCAGGTCGGCACCATTGGCCCCATAGCCGTGCAGAAATACGACAACTGACCGCGTCTCGCCTGAAACCGGTTCGCGGCGCATCGAATTAAGGACTCGTGTCATGTTATGCCTTCCCGTTGTTTTTCAAATCGGTAGTAAGTGAACAAAAGCCGCGCTGCAACTGCCCGCCACGGCGACCACTGCACGGCCATCTGCGTCAGCGCACCCGCTGTGGGACGCTCGGGCAGCTCGAACAAGATCCGCGCGGCCTCTTGCAGGGCCAGATCACCGGGGGCAAAGACATCTGCGCGGCCCAGATTAAACATCGCATAGACTTGGGCCGTCCAGACGCCGATGCCGCTTACCGCGGTGAGTGTTTCGACCACCTGTGCGTCACTGGCGCTGCGCAACGCGACATAGTCAATGCGCGCCTCGGCCAGCGCACGGGCGTATTTCACCTTTGGACGGCTCAGCCCCACGGCACGCAGATCATCGTCGCTGGCGGCGCGCACAGCGCTCTCGTCATCCAGCCCCGCAGCCTGCACTCTGGTCCAGATCGCGGCCGCCGATGCCACCGACACCTGCTGGCTGACGATTTTGTTGAACAAAGCGCCAAAACCATCAGGTGCAAGGCGCAAGGGCAACGGCCCAATCTGTGAAAGGGCTGTGGCAAAACGCGGCTCGGCCTGTGCGAGCCATGCAGCCCCCTGTGCCACATCGGCGTCGCAGGTAACCCGTCCCGTCATAAACCCCGCACCCACTCCAACGCAGCCCCTACATCGGCCACACTGGCTGTGCCCTCCGGTGCAGCAGGCCGGTCGATCAGGATCACATCAAGGCCAAGCGCGTCCGCCGCATCCAGTTTCGGGCGGCTGGCCGCGCCACCAAGATTACGACAGATCAGGGTGTCGACGGACAGGCGTTTGAATAGCGCCTGCTCATCGTGTGCATTGAAGGGCGGATCACCAAACACCAGCTCGACAAAGGGATAGGGTGCCAAACGGCGATGCCGCCGCGTCTGGCGCAACAGCAAAACCTCACCGGCAAAGCCCGCATACCCCGACAAGCTGTCCCAACCGGTTGCGCAGAATACCCGCGCCCCTTGGGAAATGCGGGCATTGCCTTGCGCCACGTCAGGCACCCTGCACCAATGCGCCCTGCCCTGCGTCTCCCATGCGGGGCGCTCAAGCCGCAGATAAGGCAAATCCAATGCCTGCGCTGTGGCCACGGCCTGATGCGTTACGCTGCGGTCAAAGGTATGGCTTGCGTCCATCACAGCCGTAAATCCACCTTCAGCAACTGCCGCCTGCATCGCCGCCCCATCCGCGAAAGGGCGCAGCAGTGGGACCTGTGGCATCATCGCGCTGCCGCGTGGTGCCTCAGACAACCACGCCGTATATTGCAGACCTTGCTCCGAAAGCTGCTCGGCCAGATGTCGCGCTTCGAAACTGCCCGCGAGCAATAAAATATGAGGGGTCTTTGTCATGCACCTAGCTTTAGCTTGGCCTGCGCTGGACGCAAGGGGATGCAGGAGGGGTTGCCCAGCACCGCACCGCAGTTTAGCGATGGAACATAACCTAAGGATGTGCACCCATGATTGATGACACCCGCGCCAAACGTAACGTGGCCGTATTGGTCGCAGCCCAAGCCATTTTGGGCGCGCAAATGCCGATGGTTTTTCTTGTTGGCGGCTTGGCAGGGCAATCACTGGCCAGCAATATCTGCTTTGCTACATTGCCGATTTCCATGATCGTTCTAGGGTCAATGATTTCGGCAACACCGGTGTCTGCGATCATGCAACGCTATGGCCGGCGCGTGGGCTTTTTCGTCGGCGCATCGGGCGGCGCGGCCGGTGCCCTTATCGCGGCTTACGGGCTTTTTGTATCCTCTTTCGCGATCTTTCTTGCCGGATCGTTCCTTACGGGGATCTATATGTCCGCCCAAGGGTTCTATCGCTTTGCCGCTGCCGATACCGCATCTGATGAATACCGCGCCAAGGCGATTTCCTATGTAATGGCAGGCGGTCTTGTTTCGGCGCTCATCGGGCCACAGCTGGCGTCTGCCACGTCACTTAGCCTGTCGGCCATTCCTTTTGTTGGCACCTATGTGGCCGTGGCCGCGCTGAATATTCTTGGCTCGTTGTTGTTTCTCTTTATCGACATCCCCAACCCGCCAAAGCTCGCAAAGGACAGCCCCAAAGGCCGCAGCCGGATGGAGATGCTGCGCACGCCGCGTATCGCCGTTGCCGTGATTTGCGCCATGGTATCTTACGCCTTGATGAACCTAGTGATGACCTCGACGCCGCTGGCCGTTGTTGGCTGTGGCATCTCCGGTGATACCAGCCTGCCACCGTTCTTTGCCGATATGTTCTCGGGACAGGATACTTCTGCGATGTTCAAGATTATCGCGGGGTTTGTGGTGACCGGTCACGTGCTGGCGATGTTCGTGCCCTCTTTTTTTACTGGCCATCTGATCAACCGCTTCGGCGTGGAAAGAATTATCGCGTCGGGCCTTGCTATCTTGGGTCTGGCGGGGATTGTGGCGCTGAACGGCGTCGAGCTCGAGAACTTCTTTGTAGCGCTCGTTTTGCTGGGCATCGGCTGGAACTTCGGGTTTATCGGCGCGACCTCCATGCTGGCCGGTAGCCATGCACCAGAAGAACGCGGCCGGATACAGGGCCTGAATGATTTGCTGGTCTTTGGCGGGGTGACAATGGCCTCACTTGCCTCGGGTGGATTGATGAACTGCTCGGGCGGCTCACCGCAGGCTGGTTGGGCCGCTGTGAATTATGCCATGATCCCGTTTCTGATCCTCGCTGCTGGTGCGTTGCTGTGGCTCATGCTGCGCGAGCGCCGCGTGGTCGCCTAAGCGCGCTACCAACGACCTGTGGCGGCGCGCAGAGTGAACCCCACGCCCACCTCGGGTAACGCCCCCTCCACCACGGCTTGCGGCTGTTTGATTGCCGCGCGCAATGCCGGCTCGGCAGCAGTAGCAAGCAATAGCGCAGGTGCACAGCTGCGCGGGATTTGGCTGCGGTCCTTGCGCGCCTGGATCAATGCATCCTTGCCCTGCTGGGCCAGCGCCACAACACCCGCAGGTGTTCCATCCAATAGCGGCACACGGTTCGCGGCCTCCAATGCCGGGATAGCGCGCAACCACGCCCCCACACCAGCCGCAAAGCCTGCACGGCGCACGGGCGTTTCCACCGCCTGTCCCAACAAATTCGCCGCAACCCACATCAGATGACCCGCGGTCTGATCAATATAGCGCTTTAGGTGCACTTCATTCTCGAATGCATCGCGGTAGATATCCCAACGCCGCGCAGCCACCAGAGCATCAAGCATTTTGGCCTGATCCGGCGTAATCGCAGCCGCCAGTGGCGTGGCCACCTCGTGACGGCGCACGGTGCTCCCCGCAGCGATCTCTTCCAGAACATCCCGCCACCATTGCAAGCGCATCTCGGCAATCATCCCCTCACTGGTCACCCACGGGGCGCGGCTGACCTCGACGTTGAACGCATAAAGCGCAAACAGCGCACCGCGCTTGGCCACAGGGGCCAGCATCGCTGTGCGAAACCGCAGCGGATCGCCACGCTCGACGATGGCGGCGCAGGCGTTCAGATCATTGGACCAGTTCACGCAGGGACCACGACATTCAGCAAATAGCCATACTCGGCTTTATGCGCGCGCCAGCATGCAGCCTCTTGAGCCGCCTCATCCAGAACGGCCGCGACCCCCTCGGACGCCCCTGACCGCAGCATTGCGATACGCGCATCAAGCGGTGTGAAATACGCCTCCCATGCGGCATCATCCAGCCGGCGCTGGCCTATGATCTTGTAACCTGCCGCCTTGATCTGCGCACTGACGCCCGCTTCATCCGTCATATCGGGATAGCTTTGCGCCCAATGCGATTGCGCGCGGGGCGACGGGCAGTCAGTGAACCAGCAGGCCTCGGAAAAGGCAATCGCCCCATTGGGCAACAGCGCCTTGCGCCACGCCTTCAAAGCGGCCTCAACCCCCATGAAATAAACAGCCCCTGCGCACCAGATCAGATCGTATTGGTTCGCCACTACCTTCATATCCGCCTTAAGGGCGGTAACGCGGTCATCCTCGGCCCAATCATTGCGAACGGCCTGCACAAAATGCGGCACCTTATCCAGTGCTGTGATCCGCGCTTCGGGCACAGCGTCCAGCAAGGCGGCAATGTCGGCACCTGCACCACAAGCCACATCGGAGATCTGCGCACGCGCAGGCAGGTCCAGCAGTGAAGTGGCCCATGCCACATCCTGCGCACTGCCCGGCCCTTCGCGCAGCAAATCGCGGTGCAAGACAAAGAAATCGTCCATTGTATAACTAGAACTCATCAAGAAACCCTTTGATTATGCCCAATGTGCGTGGATCATCCACCACACCCAGATGGGACGCCCCAAGAAGCAAGTCATACCGCCCCTTGTCGGTGACCGCCCCCATAGTGGGCGCATATTGGTCGGCAACAGATAGCGGATCCGCCGTCCCCGCGATCACGATGAAAGGCGGCAATGCCGCCACATCGGCAAGGTAATCCCTGTGCGGACCGTAAGAGGCGTTGAGATTGTAGGAATAGGATGTGGTGGCTGTGTCCCCGATCGGACCGTCCAGCACATCCTTTGGCATATTGATCTGGACCACTGGCAGATGGTTGAGCGCCGTAATCCCGAAAGAATTGAGAAAGCGCAACCCGAGAATACGCCGCGACAGCACATGGTTCCATCCGTCAGATGTTTGCCGCACAGTCACCGCCTTCGGCCCCAGCGACGGCGCCAACAGCACCGCCCCGTCAAGCAAACCACCAAACGGCCCGCCCGCAAATCGCATCACCAGACCGCCACCAGCCCCATGGCCTGCCATGATGATCTTTTGATCCGGCTTTTTGAGCATGTAAATCATGCGCGCCAGATCATCCTCGAACTCACCGATATAGCTAAGCGTGCCCCGCTCCCCCGGAGAGGTGCCGTGGCCGCGCAAATCAGGCACGATCACATCAGCATGGCCAGACAAGCCATTGGCAAGCTTATCCAACCCAAGCCCATGCCACCCCGCTCCATGCAGGATCACCAGCAAAGGCACATTGTCAGCACCCCCATAGGTGCGCACCATCAGATCATACCCATCCGCCATGCGCAGCGGTTGCAGCGGCGCTGCATCTTCCCCGCTGTCATTCGCCCACAGGCTGAAATCAGCCGCGCTCTGGCCAGACATCTCTTTGGGGTTTTGGGTGAAAATCAGGCCCAGCGCCCCCGTAAAAGCAAGAACGACAGCAAGAACAGCCCCTGTTATAATCCGCCAGATCATCAGCCTAGACTCCGGCCTTGTCGCGGATCAGCTTCCAGCGGATGGCATCGGCAAGCGCTTCGAACGAAGCGTCCACAATATTGGCCGACACCCCCACGGTGGACCACCGCCGGCCCTGCCCGTCTTCGCTATCGATGATCACACGGGTCACCGCCTCGGTGCCGCCTTGGGTAATGCGCACCTTGAAGTCCACCAGCCGCCAATCCTCCAGATACTCCGAATAACGGCCCAGATCCTTGACCAATGCACGGCTCAGCGCGTTCACAGGGCCACGGTCGCTGCCGGTCTCATCCATGCTTTCTGAGACAGACAGCCGCTTTTCGCCATCAACCTTCACCACCACAACAGCCTCCGAGAGGCTGATCATCCGGTCATATTTGTTTTTGCGCCGCTCTACGGTCACGCGGTAGCGTTTGACTTCGAACAGGTCAGGCATTTCACCCAGCACCCGACGTGCCAATAATTCGAAACTCGCCTGCGCGGTGTCAAAGCTATAGCCTTCGGCCTCTCGCGCTTTTACCTCGTCAAGGATCTGCGCCAACGCCGGATCGCCTTTGGCTACCTCCAAACCCGCACTGGACAGGCGGCGGCGCAGGTTGGATTGCCCCGCCTGATTAGACATCGGAATAATCCGCGCATTGCCGACCACAGCGGGGTCAATATGTTCATACGTGCTGGGGTCTTTGAGGATCGCACTGGCATGCAACCCCGCCTTATGGGCAAAGGCCGAAGATCCGACAAAACCCGCCTGCTTTTGCGGCACTCGGTTGAGAATTTCATCCAGCATCCGCGAGGTGCGGGTAAGCGCCTTCAAGGCATCCTCACTCACGCCTATCTCATACAGGCTGGCATAGGGCTCTTTCAGCTTGAGGATGGGGATCAGCGTGGTCAGATTGGCATTCCCACAGCGCTCTCCCAAACCGTTCAGCGTCCCTTGGAGCTGCCGCGCACCTGCGTCGATAGCGGCCAGCGTACAGGCAACAGCATTTTCCGTATCATCATGCGTGTGAATGCCCAGACGATCACCGGAAATGCCCGCGGCGATAACTTCGGCGGTTATACGGCCAATCTCAGACGGCAGCGTGCCGCCGTTGGTATCACATAGCACAACCCAACGCGCGCCCGCTTCATAGGCGGCGCGAATGGCCTCCAGCGCATAGGCGGGGTTGGATTTGTAACCGTCAAAGAAATGTTCGGCGTCAAACAGCGCCTCGCGGCCTTGGGCCACCAGATGCGCGATGGATTTTGCGATGTTTTCGGTATTCTCGGCCAATGTGATGCCCAGCGCCGTTTTAACGTGGAACTCATGGGTTTTCCCCACCAGACACACACTAGCGGTGCCCGCATTCATTACAGCGGCCAGCACATCGTCGTTTTCGGCAGACATACCGTTGCGTTTGGTCATGCCAAAAGCCGTCATGCGCGCGCTTGTTTCGGGCGCGGCGTCAAAGAACGCACTATCCGTCGGGTTTGCCCCCGGCCACCCCCCTTCGATGTAATCAACGCCCAGCGCATCAAGCGCCGCAGCAATGGTGACCTTTTCCTCGGTCGAGAATTGCACACCTTGAGTTTGCTGGCCGTCACGCAGGGTGGTGTCATAGAGTGAGAGGCGTTGCTTGGTCATTGGCTGGCCTCATTTTTCTTTTTCTTAAGTTCGTGCGCATGGCACGAACAGCGCCAGTCCGCCCCCGTTTTGCCAGAGGCAAACCAAAGGTGAAATGGGTGGCGCTTCATGCCCCCTCTCGGACTGTCTCCGTTCTGTGTTGAGGTGCGGGTCATTTGAGGGCTTCCAGTTTCGATGCATCAAAATTGCTGTCGGGTTTGAGCGATACACCCGTTTTGCTCATTTGCACTTGAACACCAGCGGCCATAAGCATGGTCTTGATGCGGTCTACCTCTGAAAAGTCTTTGGACTCCATTGCGGTTGCACGGGCATCGGCCAAAACTCTTTCATAGGTCGATAAATCAAACGATACCTCAGCAGCCCAGTCTGGAGTGTCTTCTTCCAACAGCCCAATCAACTGTGCCGAAGCTAAGAAACTTGGAAGATCATATTTCTCATTAACTACTAATCCGGACGGAAGAGGGCTTGTAGCTCCCAAAAACATTTTATGAAGCACGCTAATAGATTCCGGAGTGTTCAAATCTGATTTTAATGTGTTTAAGAATTCTTCCACAGGCGCTGAAGGAACCACTCCCCTCGTTGCCTTTCGCCACTTCCGCAGTGTCTTTTCCGCCTCTTGCGCCTTCTTCTCCGTCCAATCCATCGGCTTACGGTAATGCGTGGACAACATCACAAAGCGGATCACCTCACCCGGCACGCCCTGATCCAGCAAATCGCGTACGGTGAAGAAATTGCCCAAGGATTTGGACATCTTCTTGCCCTCTACTTGCAACATTTCGTTGTGCAGCCAATAGTTGGCCGATGCGTCTGAACCATCACAGGCTTTGCACTGCGCCATCTCATTCTCGTGATGCGGGAACAAAAGGTCTAACCCGCCACCGTGAATGTCAAAACTTTTGCCAAGCAACTGCCGCGACATGGCAGAGCACTCAATATGCCAACCAGGTCTGCCAAATCCCCAAGGGCTATCCCAGCCAGGTTGCTCTAATGTCGAAGGCTTCCAAAGAACCGAGTCCATAGGGTTGCGCTTACCCTCGCCGACCTCGCCTCTGGACCCTGTGATCATATCTTCGACAGAACGACCTGAGAGCGAGCCATAACCGACCCTCTCTCTATCAGTCTCCATTTCATCAACCGACAAAAATGCGTGGGCAGGTATTTTGCTGCTATCGGTGTACACATATTGAGCCTGAGAGTTATGACCGATTGTAGCCGCAACCGAATAGGCGAAACCTTTGTCGATCAACTCACTTATCATATCTTGCATTTGAGGAATGTATTGCGTGGCTCTCGGCTCCACATCAGGGCGCAGCGCACCTACCGCATCCATGTCAGAGTGATACCACTCAATTGTCTCTTCAGTGCGTTGGGCGATCAGTTCTTCCAACGTCCCTTGCGCACCTTCCTCACGGCGTTTTAGGGCGGTGGCGTTAATCTTGTCATCCACATCAGTAAAGTTGCGCACATAGGTGACCTTACCCTTATACTCATGACGCAGCAGACGGTTCAGCACATCAAACACAATCACAGGGCGGGCATTGCCCAGATGGGCACGGTCATAGACCGTAGGGCCACAAACATACATCCGCACATTGTCGGGGTCGATCGGCACAAAATCCTCGCGTTGGCGGGTCTTTGTGTTGTGCAGTTTAATCTGTGTCATAGCAGTAGGTCCTATCGGCGCGGGGGTGCGCGGGACATGGCACAGTTTTGGTGAAATTAAAACAACGTGTTCAAGGCCCGCGAGAAGTATCTCAGCAGGTAATCGTACAGCAAATAATGATCATCATCGTTGTCATAGGGTTTGCCTAGCCCATCGCACCCACAGCGGTCAAGGTTGATTGACAAACCCCGACACCTCTGCGCCCCTGCACATGAACGAGTAAGAGGACACGACATGCAGGCTTCAAAGCGGATCAGCAACATTCTGGGTGGCGGCTCTGACGGTTGGGAGGTGTTTTTGCGCGCGCGGCAGATGATCGCCAGCGGCACGCCGGTGACCGAGCTGACAATTGGCGAGCATGACATACGCACCGCAGCCCCCATCCTGCAAGAAATGCACCGCACTGCGATGGCCGGCCATACGGGCTATGCCGCCGTGCCCGGCATCGACAGCCTGCGCGATGCTGTCGCCGCCCGCGTCCAAGCACAAAGCGGCGTTCCCACCACCCGCGGCAACGTCATCATCACCCCCGGTGGCCAGGCGGCGCTCTTTGCCGCCCATAGTGCCGTGCTCGACCCCGGCGACACCGCGCTTTATATCGATCCCTATTACGCAACCTACCCCGGTACACTGCGCGCAGCCTCTGGCACCCCCGTGGCGGTCCAGGCACGGGCCAGTGACGCCTTTCAACCGCGTGCCGCTGATATCGCAGCCCTTGCGGCCGGCGCCAAAAGCCTATTGGTCAATTCCCCCAACAACCCTACCGGTGTTGTCTATAGCCGCGAGACATTGCAAGGCATCGCAGAGGTCTGCCAAACACATGACCTGTGGCTGATCTCGGACGAAGTGTACGACACCCAGATCTGGGAAGGTGCACATCTATCCCCACGCGCGCTTGATGGCATGGCTGAGCGGACCTTGGTCGTCGGCTCGATGTCGAAAAGCCATGCGATGACCGGATCACGCATTGGCTGGATCGTGGGGCCAGAGGATATGATCGAGCATCTGACCAACCTTGCCACCCACACCACCTATGGGGTTGCGGGATTTATTCAGGATGCAGCTTTGTTTGCATTGGCCCAAGGGCCAGATTTCGAGACGCAGATTGCCGAACCATTTCGCCGGCGCCGCGATATCGCGCTTGATATCCTGCGCGCGCAAAACGTCGTTAAATCCGTACCCAACGGCGGAGCGATGTATATGATGCTGGATATCTCGGCCACGGGGATGGATGGCGAGGCCTTTGCCAATGCCTTACTCGACGCCCATCACATTGCGACCATGCCCGGCGAAAGCTTTGGTGCCGCTGCGGCGGGCCACATCCGCGTTGCGATGACAATCGAGGACAATGCATTTGCAACGGCAATGCAGACCCTTTGCGATTTCGCCAAAAGCCGGACCTGAAACGTAAAAATGCGCCCCTTGCAGGGCGCATTCTTTTGATCGTTCTATACCGTCTTAGAAGCGGTAGCCGAGACGCAGGTTGAACGTTGTCGCGTCAATGTCGTTTGTGGTGCTACCGACATTGTTGAAACGGTTCTGCAGGATCTCACCACCGACAGTGATGTTTTCGGTTGCTTTATACGCTGCACCTACACCGGCAAAACCACCTGTCTGGTTGCCGAAAGATGTGTCCACATAGGCAACACCGGCTGTGGCGTATACCAGTGTATTGCCCAGATCATAACCGGCGCGCAGTTTACCGCGTGTCACGTTGTTGATCTCTTCGCCGCCGCCCAGGCTGATGTCGGACTCGTCGTATTCGATTTCTGCACCCAGCACGTAATCGCCAAAGTCATAGTCGTAACCGAAGTGTACACCGTAAGTGACATCATCACCGTCCAGACCACCGTCTGCGTCGTAGTCGCCGTAACCCAGGTTCAGACCACCATAGAGACCTGTCCAGTCAGACGAAGCTACAACTGGCGCAACTGTTGGTGCGGGTGCTGTTTCCACGATCGGCTCTTCCAGCGTACCGGCAAAAGCGGCGCTACCCAGTACGAAAGTTGCGACTGTTACTGCACCGAGTGTTTTGATCATTGTCATGAGTTTATCCTCAAAAATAGTTAATTCGTCGGGCAAACCTCTTGCCCGTCGGGTTGTTAACACCCTGCTGTGCCGAAGGTTCCAGCCCGTAACAAAGCTGTGATAAAAAATGGCACTAATTGGCCGAAACCCTTTTGAGAGCAGGCTAATTACCGCCACTCTTGGTGATATGATGAAACCGTCATCACGTCGCAAACAAGACAGACCCCTGCCGTCTCGCCCCGCAAACTGGAACCAGAGGGAGGAGCGATATGCAGCATGTTATCTGCACGTTTATTCTGGTGATCCGCACCATCGGCGCGGAGCGGGGCAATGCGGCACGCGGAGCACCCGAGAACAGGTCAAAACGACTATTTCCTGTTAATTTCTTCAGAAAGTGCTCCTTATGAATGTTCAAAACACATCCCGTTCCGGCGGCCGCGCCGCGCGCCGAGCCGCACGTGCCACCGCCCTGCCCGAAAACCTGCGCCCTGTGCGTGCTGGCCTTGAAGGCGGGCAATACAAGCCTCTTTCAGAAGCTCATGTGCTCAAAATCCATCACGCTGCACTCGACGCGCTTGAAACAATTGGCCTTGCAGATGCTCCTAAATCCGGTGTGGACTACTTGACGAATGCGGGTGCAATACAGGGTGCGGATGGGCGCATTCGCTTCCCCCGCGCCTTGGTCGAAGACGCATTGGCCAAGGCAAATCGCTCCGTAATCTTGATGAGTCGCGACGGTCTGACCGATCTGGATCTGTCAGGCGACCGCGTTCATTACGGCACAGCGGGCGCTGCCGTGCATTTGGTTGATATCGACGGCAAGCATTACCGCGATTGCGGCGTACAGGACCTGCATGACGCGGCAAAGATCGTGAACAGACTCGACAATGTACATTTCTGCCAACGCCCGATGGTCTGCCGCGACATCACCGATAATCTGGAAATGGACTATAATTCCATTTACGCCTGCGTGTCCGGCACCACCAAACACATCGGCACATCCTTTACCGATCCTGCATTCGTCAATCCCGCAATGGAAATGCTGCATATGATCGCCGGCGGTGAAGACAAATGGCGCGAGCGCCCTTTTGTGTCCAACACAAACTGCTTTGTCGTCCCGCCCATGAAATTCGCGACTGAATCGTGCCTGGTCATGGAGGAATGTATCAAACACGGCATGCCTGTGCTGCTGTTGTCCGCCGGCATGGCGGGGGCTACGGCCCCCTCTACTATTGCCGGTGCAATTGTACAGGCTGTGGCCGAATGCCTTGCGGGGCTGGTTTACGTGCAGGCCGTCAAGCCGGGGCATCCGACGGTATTTGGCACATGGCCCTTCGGGCTTGACCTGCGCACCGGTGCGATGACAGGCGGCTCTGGCGAGCAGGCATTGCTGACCGCTGGCTGCGCCCAGATGCATAGCTTTTATGACCTGCCCGGCGGGGCCGCCGCAGGCATCGCTGATAGCAAGCTGCCCGACATGCAAGCAGGATGGGAAACCATGTGTTCGAACGTGATGGCGGGGCTGTCGGGATGCAATATGATCTATGAAGCCGCGGGGATGCACGCTTCGTTATTGGGGTTCTGCCACGAAAGCCTGATCCTCGGGGATGATGTTATCGGTCAGGCCTTGCGCTGTGTGCGGGGAATTGAAGTCACCGAAGAAACACTGGCCCTCGACCAGATTGCCGAAGTATGTCTAGGCGGCCCCGGTCACTACCTTGGCACCTCTGCCACGCTGAGCCGGATGCAAAGCGATCACTGCTATCCCACCTATGGCAACAGGATGTCGCCCAAAGAATGGGTCGAACGGGACAAGCCTGATCTGCTGGAAACAGCCACCGCGAGAAAACATGAAATTTTGAATGCCCCTTCGGCAGCCATGTTTGATCCCGCCCTTGATCGCGCCATCCGCGCAAAGTTCAACATCCATCTCCCGGCCTAACGCAGGAGGAAAGAGAAATACCGCAGGCCAGAACTCTGGGGGACATTCGGGCCTGCGATGCTCTGCCCGCGCGCTGCCACGCGCAAACAAATTCTTATGCCTTAGCCATCGGCCATCAGGCCCGCCTCTTGGGCTGCCTTTACCTCTACGTCTTCCAACAACCCGTCACCATTCAGATCAAGCGTGAGAAATTGATCTTCGGTTACGTCGGGATAAGCCGTTTGCACCTCGGTAATGCTGAGTACGCCATCCTTGTTCACATCCGCCTCTTGCGCATTTTTCGCCATGGCATAGGCAGGCAGGGATATAACGGTTGCGGTTACGACGGCGAAAGTTTTGAGATGTGTCATGGACTGCTCCGATCTGGTTCTGGGGGGATAAGATCCTCGACGCGCTCATGCCGCATCAAAGCGCATCGTGCCACAACCCATTCCGCAACCAGCCCGCGAACGCGGCGCCCCGCCGATCTGCCGCTTTGGCATGGGCGCCGCACCGCCGAAAAAGCCCCGCCCTGTGGCATCGGCGGAAATACCCCGATCAGACCGCCCCAGATAGCAGCCCCTGTAGCCAGACCAGCGCCGGATAAGACGCCACCCACGCCCAGACAAAGCGGTTCAATCCAAAGAGCATCCCGTTCACCACATGGAACACGGCGCCCAGCACCAGCATAGCCAGCAGCACCCCTTCCCACAGTAATCCCAGCGGAAAGGCCAGCTCGAACAGGATCACCACCCATGACCCAAGCCACATCAGGCGGGGTTGTTGTGCCGCCCTACGCAATTGGCAACTGACCGGATAGGCGGAATAGTCGAACACCTCGCACAGCGCCTGTCCGCTGCGCCACTCGGTATTTACAACCTTTACCCAGCCTGACACAAAATAAGAAAGCACGACCTGAAGGCCCAGATAGCTAAACACAGCTGCCTGCGCAGGCCCCTCGGGCAGCAGCGCCGCCGCACACAGGCAGAAAAGCACCAACATACCCATCTTGTCGCTACCGCCGTTATAGGGGCCATTGAAATAATGCAGCAACACCACCGCATGCAACACCAACCCCACCAGCACATAAGGCACAAACCAGCCAGCCAGCAACGCCAGACTAAGGACAATGCGCGGCGCAAACAGCCACCGCTCGGCACGAGCGCCTGCCATATGCTCGGTCGATTGCTGCAAAAACGCGAGCGCCAGCAGGATTTCAGATAGCCGCAGCGCCGCATCCAGCTCTAGCATAAGGCATCCTCTGACAGGGGCAGCAGATCAGAGGTAAAGGGTATATCGGCAACCATCTGTGCGCCTACCCGCTGCACGAACACCACGCGAAACCGGAAAGCCATCCCCACCTGCGCCGCGTTGCTGGCCAAAATTTCGCGCGCCAGCCGCGCTGCAATCTGCTTTGCGCTGTGAGGATCCGCATCCAGATGCAACCGCTCGGCGCAACTGACCATATAAAGTGCCTCGTTCCGGCGTGGGTTCCACAACAGCCGCCACAGCATCGCACCGACCGTTACCCGCAGGGGTCGTGGGCGATAGCGGTGCCACTGCCCCGCCCCGTCGGCCAACATCCATTCGATCCTTGGCGATGGTTCTACAGTTTTAAAAAACCGCCATGACGGCAGCAGTATGGGCAGGATCAGGGAAACCGTTTTCAACATAGATCAGGGTTAAAGCGCACAAGCGTGAAACAACCGTTAGGAACATAGTTGGGAAGACCACTTGGGACTGGCCTGTGGCGGCGGCTCTGTCATATCTGTGTCATGTGCTTGGGTCACAATACCGCAACCCGCCGGAGGCATCATGTTTGAACGATACGCAGTCTTTTACACCCCGACAGGAGCATTTGCCGATTGGGGAGCTGCATGGCTGGGCTGGGACAGCGCGGGGGGCTGCCATGTGCCGCAACCGCAGCTTGCCGGCATTGATGTGCCCCGCATCACCGCGATACCGCGCAAATACGGGCTGCATGGCACTTTAAAGGCCCCGTTTCATTTGTCTGAAGGCCGCTCAGAGGCAGAGCTGCACAAAGCCGCGGAGCACTTTGCCGCGCATCACCCCCCCGCCACAATTGACGCATTGGCCTTGCGCCATACCAACGGGTTTGTCGCACTGCGCCCGACCACCGACGCCCAAAGCCTGAGTGTGCTTGCAGCACAGGTTGTGCGCGATTTTGACGCCTTCCGCTCCCCGCTGAAGGATGAGGATATCGCGCGCCGGCGCAAATCACGCCTCAGCCCGCGTCAGGACGCACAGCTTTTGCGCTGGGGCTATCCTTATGTCTTCGAGGACTTCCACTTTCACCTCACCCTGAGCGGGCGGATGCCAGCGCCGCAAGCCGCCGTGCTGATCGATACTTTGACGCCGCAGATCGACACTATGCTTCCTGCGCCCTTTGTCGTCGATGCCATTACATTGATGGGGCAAGACGCTGGCGGAATGTTCCACCAGATTGCCCGCTATCCGCTTACCGGATCACAATCGGTCTAAGGTGCAGGGCTCAGCCGGATGTTACGAAAAAACCCGTCGCTGTTCGTGCGGGTGTTATCACTGTCACAAAAGAACCCGATCACGTCCAACCGCGCATCGCCGATGCCGCCAATGTCGGCGTAAAGCTTGCGCAGATCGACAGTTTGATCGTGCCATGTGCCGACATTCGCATCCAGACCGTTGGCAACAAGATGATAGAAATCGCCAATGATCTTGAAATCTCCGGCTGCGTATTTCTTGTTGCTCCAGATAATTTCGGTGCTTTTCTCTTCGCCTGTGTCATTCACAAACCGTAGATAATAGCGCAGCGGGTGGTCGTCGCCCTCATGTGTGTCTTCGTCCAGCGTGCTTTGGATCGGCTGTGTCACCTTCCACTGCCAGCTGAGGATGGCCAGATCATCAAGAGCGATATCCGTATCGCGTGCAAGGATCGAGGCACCGTGGTTGGTCGTACAGCGCAATGCGGGCGCATCATCCTCGGTTGTCATGCGGTAATCCGTCGGGGTGACACGGAAAAACCGTCGTTCTTTCCAGCCCTCTGTAAGGTTACCGGTATCCAGATCAGCCAATAAATCCACCGGAGCGCTACCGGCCCGCAATGGTGCGCCGGTTTGCCAGAACGGCGGCTTTAACGCCGTATAGCCTGCATAACCAGCAGCCACCACAATGGCAGCCGCTGCAATTTTTACCACAGTTTTGGGCATGATATGTCCTTAAACTCAAACGGTCGGCGCGGGCGTCCCGCGCATACCGTCGATGGTATAGCGGTCATAGCTGCGCAGGATGAACAAAGCGATCACACATCCAAGTGCAGGCACAGCCGCCCACATCAGGTTGTTGGGGTATTGCGTAAGGTTCATCAGGTTCGGGATCGACGCCAATACACCGACCCCCTGCATCAAGGCCATGATCCCGTAGCTGATCGTCCGTTTGAAGCCTAACACAAATGCCAATAGCAACAGCAGCTGAATAGCGCCAACAATCGCTGCCATGCTACCCGATATAAAGGACAGCCCGTAAAAGTTCTGGAACACATTTTCAAACCATTCAGGGCGGGTGAACTTAAGCGAGGTCCAAGCGCCAAAGAATGCTGCAATGCCCAACCGCATGATGAGAAGAGAAATAGAAATTTTCGGATCCTGCGTCATCGCAAAAGCCTCCACTATCGAGTTAAATAAAGTCACCGAAGCGCGACAAGATGAATACACCGCCGCGTTGCGCGTACCAAGCCACATATGCGCTGGATATTCGAAACACAGTCTCGTGATAACACAGCCCTCGCAACCACCAACAGGCCAGCGGCAGATGTCCCCTGCTTTTACAAAGAAAAAGGGTGCCATAAAGGCACCCCGAGGTTCGCATAACCAAGCTCATTAGTTTACCGCTCGTTTTGTTTTATGCCTGCGGCCTGATTAGCGTCAGGGGGCAAGCGCACCTGCCCCTTGTCTGGATGGGCGGGCGCGCAATATGCGCCCTGCCCTTGTTCGGTTAGCTGCAGCCGGAGGTGCCGCCGCATGTGTTGCACTTCATGCAGGTGCCGTTGCGCACCAGCGTGTAGTTGCCGCACTCGCCACAGGCTTCGCCTTCATAGCCTTGCATCTTTGCTTTGGTCCGGCTGTCCATTGAAAGCGACCCCGAGGAAAGCGCTGTCGTATCGCTGACCTTGGTCGGAGCCATGGTTACGTTGCCCGGAGCCATCGCCGCCGCCGGTTTTTGAGCGCCTTGCAGCATTGTCAGGTTTTGCGGCACGCGGTTGCGCAGATAGCCGGGTGAAGTGATCTGGCGCAGAACTTCCAGAGATTGGGCCGCTGCATCCTCGCTGAGTTGCGAAATATTGGCCACGCCTTCTTCCTCGCCACGCCCCAATGCATCGAAAGTCGCCCCTTCGGGCTGCACATGCGCAAGGTCGGTCCGGTCCAGATAGCTCACCGCCAGCTCGCGGAAGATATAATCAAGGATCGAGGTTGCGGATTTGATGCTGTCGTTCCCTTGCACCATGCCAGCGGGCTCGAATTTAGTGAAGGTAAAGGCATCGACGAATTCCTCAAGCGGCACACCGTATTGCAGGCCCACGGAAACGGCGATGGCAAAGTTGTTCATCATCGCACGGAAGCCCGCGCCTTCCTTGTGCATGTCGATGAAAATCTCGCCCAAAGAGCCGTCCTGATACTCGCCCGTGCGCAGGTATACTTTATGCCCGCCCACATTCGCCTTTTGGGTATAGCCCTTGCGGCGCTGAGGCATCTTTTCGCGGTGCGATTTAACCAGCTCTTTGACGATGATCTTCTCGACCACTTTCTCTGCAAGAACCGCGGCCTTTTCCTGCATCGAACCGTTCTCGAGGACTTCTGCCGCCTCGTCGTCATCCTCAACCAAGGATGCAGCCAAGGGTTGGCTCAGCTTCGAGCCATCACGGTACAGCGCGTTGGCCTTGATGCCCAAAGACCAAGACAGTTCATAGGCTTTCTGGCAGTCCTCGATGGTCGCATCATTCGGCATGTTAATCGTCTTGGAGATCGCCCCCGAAATAAAGCTTTGCGCGGCGGCCATCATGTAGATGTGGCTGTTGACGGACAGATAGCGTTTGCCCTTTTTGCCGCAAGGGTTTGCACAGTCAAAGATCGCGTAATGCTCGGGCTTGAGGTGCGGCGCACCTTCCAGCGTCATCGTGCCACAAACATGGTCATTGGCCGCATCCACATCCGCTTTGGAAAAGCCCAGCGATTTGAGCAGATCAAATGTCGGATCGTTCAGCTTTTCAGTCGGGATGCCCAACACCTGAGTGCAGAAATCCTCGCCCAGCGTCCACTGGTTGAACACAAAGCGTATATCAAAGGCCGATGCCAATGCCGCGTCAATTTTGGCCAGCTCGCTGGGGCCAAAACCGTGGCCCATCAGCGTCGTGTGGTTGAGGCCGGGCGCGTTGCCGATGGTCCCATGCCCTACTGCGTAGCTGACGATCTCTTCAATCTGCGCCGACCCATAGCCGAGCTTTTCTAGTGCTGCAGGAACACTTTGATTGATGATCTTAAAGTAACCGCCACCGGCCAGCTTCTTGAATTTCACCAAGGCAAAATCAGGCTCGATCCCGGTGGTGTCGCAATCCATCACCAGACCGATAGTTCCGGTCGGCGCGATCACCGACACCTGAGCGTTGCGATAGCCGTTACGCTCCCCCAGTGCCAAAGCTTCGTCCCAGATGGACATTGCCACCTCAACCAGATCGCCCTGCGGGCAGTTGCCATGATCCAGCGCCACGGGCTTCACGCTCAGCTTTTCATAGCCGGTTTCATTGGCATAGGCTGCGTTGCGGTGGTTGCGGATCACGCGCAGCATATGCGCGCTGTTCTTGGCATAGCCCGGGAAGGCACCCAATTCGCCCGCCATCTCGGCAGAAGTTGCATAGGACACACCCGTCATCACGGCTGTCAACGCACCACACAACGCGCGACCCTCGTCGCTGTCATAGGAATAGCCCATGTTCATCAGCAAGCCGCCGATGTTCGCATAGCCAAGGCCCAATGTGCGGAAGTCATAAGACCGCTGAGCGATCTCTTTGGACGGGAATTGCGCCATCATCACCGAGATTTCCAGCGTCACGGTCCACAGACGCGAAGCGTGCATATAGTCTGCGGTCTGGAATACGCCGTCCTTGAGGAAGGTCAGCAGGTTCATTGACGCAAGGTTACAGGCCGTGTCGTCAAGAAACATATATTCCGAGCACGGGTTAGAACCGCGAATGGCACCATCTTCGGGGCAAGTATGCCAGTCGTTTACAGTGTCGTGATACTGGATCCCCGGATCAGCACAGGCCCATGCGGCGTGGCCGACCTGATCCCACAGATCACGGGCGCGGATCGTCTTGGAAACCTTGCCGCTTGTGCGGTCCAACAGTTCCCAATCAAGATCTTTCTCGACGGCTGTCAAAAACGCGTTTGTGACGCGGATCGAGTTGTTGGAGTTCTGGCCGGAGACAGAGTTATAGGCTTCTGAGTCCCAATCAGTGTCATAGGTCGGGAACTCGATCGAGGTATGGCCCTGCTTTGCATAATCCAGCACGCGCTTGACGTATGTCTCGGGGATCATGGATTTTTTAGCAGCGCGAATGGCGTCTTTCAGCTGTTCGTTCTTGGCAGGATCATAAGCGTCCGTTTCCAAGCCATCCCAGCCCGCAATGGCCTTGAAGATCAGGTTGAGCTTTTGCTCGTGCATTTTCGAGCCTGCGACGATCGACGCCACTTTTTGCTCTTCAAGCACCTTCCAATTGATAAAGTCTTCGATATCCGGGTGATCCGCATCCACGATCACCATTTTGGCCGCGCGCCGTGTGGTGCCGCCTGATTTGATCGCGCCCGCAGCACGGTCACCGATTTTCAGAAAACCCATCAGGCCGGAGGATTTACCGCCACCCGACAGTTTCTCACCCGCGCCGCGCAGCGAGCTGAAGTTCGTGCCCGTACCAGAGCCATATTTGAACAGGCGCGCTTCGCGGACCCACAGATCCATGATACCGCCATCCCCCACCAGATCATCCGCAACGGACTGAATGAAACAAGCGTGCGGCTGTGGATGCTCATAGGATGAGGTCGAGCGCGTGAGTTTACCGGTTTTGTAATCAACGTAATGGTGGCCTTGGGCAGGGCCATCAATCCCGTAGGCCCAGTGCAGGCCAGTGTTGAACCATTGGGGAGAGTTCGGAGCAGCACGCTGGGACGCGAGCATATAGCGCATCTCATCGTAATAGCTGCGCGCATCTTCTTCGGTGGTGAAGTAACCACCCTTCCAGCCCCAATAGGCCCATGCGCCTGCCAGACGGTCAAACACCTGCTTGGAGGAGGTCTCTCCGCCCATTTCTGCGCCCTCTACGGGCACAGAGCGCCACAAGAACTCAGGCACACCTTTTTCTTTAACGCGTTTCACTTCTGAGGGGACGCCAGCCTTGCGGAAATACTTTTGCGCGATGACATCGGATGCAACCTGGCTCCAGGAACGGGGCACTTCGACATTGTCGAGGTGAAACACAACCGAGCCGTCGGGGTTGCGAATCTCGGAGACTGTTTTGACGAAATCCAGATCCGCGTAAGCATCTTGGCCCTGAGTAGTAAAATTACGTTCTATTTTCATAGCGCTGCCCCATTTTCCAGCGTTCCCATTGCAGATGCTTTGTGACATCCGATTTGATACTGGGCCGCAAAGCCAAGCCCGTGCTCACGTCAGGTGCTATCGCACACCGACGCAGCCGATTTAAACTGCCATTTCGACCGTTGCCTGTTCTTTGCTGCCAAGCCCGCCAGTTGAGCGTTACCCACTACATCTAGTGGCGTGACTATCAGCCCGCACAACTTGGCGTATTCCACCCCGACGGGTCAACGCATTTATTGTCGAAAAATCCAGATTTTGATGCTTGACGTAATCCTCTGATCACGCCGCCCTCACAGCTGCGTGGGTCATCTTTGACTGTGGATAAAATTCCAAATTTTTACGACCCGTGGAAAATGCTTTAAATCATGCCGATTACGACAACATCCAACACTGATAGATTCCGTTCTTCGCGTTTTCCGCGCTCCGAATCTCTTGATCTGTGGCGCGCGGAAAAAAAAGGCACGTGCCTGCGACAGCACCGCGCACTGCGACACCGGCACAACATAGCAACAACGGAAATGAGACTTTCAGTCCATATATCGCAACCGACAGGCGACCAAACACAACATGTAGCGAATGAGAGGCGAGTTGGCCCGACATGCGATTCTAACACAGATGACAGGTAGGGTTAAAACACCTTGTGGCCCTTCCGTGAAACGGAAGAGCCAAACAAGATACTGGGTTTTAGTAGAAGTGGTCGGGGCGAGATGATTCGAACATCCGACCCCCTGTACCCAAAACAGGTGCGCTACCAGGCTGCGCCACGCCCCGACTGAGGCTTACTTAGCGAAGCTTCATCGGATTGAAAAGCCGAAAACAGCACAACAGTCAGGAAATTTTATTCCGCGCAATTCCATGGCTCTTCGCGGCTCTCAAAGGCTGGGTGGCGCAGCACATCCCCCACCTTGATCCCCAGCCGTTTAGCCAGACCGCCGTTGATTTCCAGAACACCGACAAGCGGGATACTACCCGGACTGATGACTGTTTCGTCATGGGGTTGCGCGCGGTGATGGATGTGTTTGATTTCGCCGAAACCGTCGACGAAAATCATATCCAGCTCGATCAGCGTGTTGCGCATCCAAAAGCTGAGCGGTTGTGGTTTTTGATAGACGAACAACATGCCGGCGCTCAACGGCATCTGCGCCACATGCATCAACCCCTGTGCGCGGGTTGGTTCGTCGTCAGCCACATCAATATTGAATGCCGCTGTACCGAATTCGCCGTTAATGGTGACCCTGTCGGTCGGGCACGGCGCCGCCAAAGGCGTGAGCGCAACCGAGGGCCCTGCCCCCATAACGCTCCATGCCGTTAACGCTGCGAGCAGCTCTCTTCTTCTAAAACAACCGTTTCCCATGCGCGCACCTCTGCTGCCATCAAACCACGTTTACCATCAATGACCCTTAGCACGATCGCCTCGCCCGGGGCCATATCCGACAGGCCGGATTGGCGCAGCACATCCATATGCACGAACACATCTTCGCTACGACCAAAGATATTGGCAAAGCCAAACCCCTTTGATTTGTCGAACCACTTGATCCGCGCCGGCAACAAGGGCGAGCGGGCAACTTCTTCCTTATCCAGCTCGATAATATCAGGCAGTGACGGCTGCACCCCTACCGGTGGCGTGATAGAGGTCACTGCACTGGCCTGCACACCACGCTCGGTCACCTGAACCAACAGCTCAATGCGCGCACCGTCAGCGACCGAGCTTTGCCCAAAATTACGCAGAACGTTCACATGCAGCAAAATATCTGCCCCACCGCAATCGGCGACAACAAACCCAAATCCCTTTACCGGATCAAACCATTTAACCGTACCTTGCACACGGGTTTGCGGAATCTCAACGTTTTCTGACTGCGCCATATTGGACATACCATTTCTAAAATTGGATTTCAGTGCCGTAATTGGCCCTGCCGCTAAAACATGCGGTTTACTCGTAACTTTAAGGGTTCAGACGTGTGACGCGCCAAGGCGTCTCTATGGTATCACGCACCCATTTAAACCTGTTGTGAAGCCGGGCATCACCATCTGCCCAGAACTCCATCTCCAGAGGAATAAGCCGAAAACCGCCCCAGAATGGCGGCCTTGGTGGCGTATCCCCATATTTTTGCGTCGCCACTTCCAACGCGTTTTCAAGTGTCTCACGACAATCAAGCGGCTGTGATTGGTCAGATGCCCAAGCACCCAACCGGCTTTTGAGCGAACGCGAATTATAATATTTATCCGCTTTCGCATCATCAACGCGGCTAATAAGGCCGCGCGCCCGCACCTGACGGCGCAAGGACTTCCAATGCATCACGAATGCAGCTTTACCGCTACTATCCAGTTCGTGCGCCTTCACACTATTGAAATTTGTGTAGAAGACGAATGCACCTTCTTCGATTTCTTTCAACAAAACGATACGCACATTGGGCATGCCGTCCGGATCTACCGTGCTCAGCGCCATGGCGTTGGAATCATTAATCTCCTCTGTGCGCGCCAAAGCAAGCCAGTCACGCGCCAGCGCAAAAGGATCATCCCCAGAGAATATGCCAGTACGGTCCATCAACGCGGCCCCCAATGCCCAACGCAAACAACCAGGACGAACACAATTCGTCTCGGTTACGCATCATCTGTATAATATAATCCACAATCATAGATACAAAACAAAATCTGTACAGCCCTTTCATGCAACTTCAGGTCGAACAGCACCCGCGTCACTTGATGGCCCCTATGCAATGGCGTAGACCGTATCGAAGCACATGAAGAACGGAGTATGCAGCGATGTCAAATAACCTGATGGCAGGCAAACGGGGGCTAATCATGGGATTGGCCAACGACAAATCAATTGCCTGGGGCATTGCAAAGCAATTGGCCGATGCAGGCGCAGAGCTTGCGTTTTCCTACCAGGGGGATGCCTTGAAAAAGCGGGTCGATCCGCTTGCCGCTCAATTGGGGTCCAACATCGTATTGCCCTGCGATGTCAGTGACGAAGCATCCATTGATGCGCTATTCGAAGGCTTGGCCGAGCAATGGGACAGTATGGACTTTATCGTCCATGCGATCGGCTTTTCGGACAAAAACGAACTGCGCGGCCGTTATGTCGATACAAGCCGCGCCAATTTCGCGCTTTCCATGGATATCTCGGTCTTTTCCTTCACATCCGTCGTCAAACGCGCCGAAAAGATGATGAAAAATGGCGGCTCTTGCCTGACCCTCACCTATTACGGTGCCGAAAAAGTCATGCCACATTATAATGTTATGGGCGTGGCCAAGGCCGCGCTTGAGGCCAGCGTTCAATACCTCGCCGAGGATCTGGGCAAGGACGGCATCCGCGTCAATGCGATCTCTGCCGGTCCGATCAAGACACTGGCCGCCTCTGGCATTGGTGATTTCCGCTATATCATGAAGTGGAACGAGCATAACTCGCCACTGCGCCGCAACGTGACCATCGACGAAGTCGGCAAATCCGCGCTGTTCTTGTTGTCCGATCTCGGCTCGGGAACGACAGGCGAGAACCTGCATGTGGATGCAGGCTACCACATTGTCGGTATGAAGGCCGTTGACGCGCCTGACATGTCCAAAGCCTAGGATGGCCCGGCGGTGACCTCGGCTCATCTAATCGCGTTTAACGCGGTGTTGATTGTCTCGATCCTGAGCCCGGGTGCCGCCTTTTTGATGGCTGTGCGCAGCTCTGTTGCGAACGGGCGACGCGCGGGCATCGCCACCGGTCTGGGCCTTGGCATTATGGCCAGCCTTTGGACGCTCGCGGCCTTGTTGGGGATGGATGCGGTATTTGCGCTGTTCCCATGGGCTTTTGCCACACTGAAGATCGGCGGCGCGCTCTATCTTATCTATCTCGCTATAAAAACGTGGCGGGGTGCCGCTGCCCCGTTGGGCAGCACCCCCAAAGCCGCCGGCCGCGCCTTTATTGGCGGTTTCCTGGTCAATCTGGGAAACCCGAAATCAGTGCTTTTTGCCGCCGCTGTGCTGGTGGTAATCTTTCCGCCGGACCTTGGCGCAGGTGAAATCGCCATTGTCACCTTGAATCATCTGGTACTCGAGGTGGTTTTCTACACCGCCTGTGCCTTTATCCTCACCGCGCCCGCTGCGCGCGCTCAATTCTTACGTGCCAAACCCGTCATCGACCGCACCGCCGCGGTGCTGCTTGGCGGGCTGGGCCTAAAACTTTTGCTACAAAGGTAAATCCTATGTCCGATACCCGTCTGCCCCATGAAAAGGGGTTTCACATCAGTTGGGACCAAATCCACCGCGATAGCCGCGCGTTGGCATGGCGTCTGGATGGCAAAGGCCCCGATGACGGAGGATGGCGCGCCGTTGTGGCGATCACCCGCGGCGGCATGGCCCCTGCGATGATTGTCGCCCGCGAACTGGATATCCGCACTGTGGATACGATTTCAATCGTCTCTTACCACTCGGGCGGCGGCAAAGCCGACCAGCGCCGCGAGGCAAAGGTGCTCAAGTCTCCTGATGCCGAAATGATGGGTGACGGCAGTGGTATCCTGATTATCGACGATCTGGTCGACAGCGGCAAAACCCTCGAACTGGTCCGCAAGATCTATCCCAAGGCCCATCTTGCCACTGTTTACGCCAAACCCGAAGGCGAGCCGATGGTAGATACCTTCATCACTGGCGTCAGCCAAGACACGTGGATCTTCTTCCCGTGGGATATGGCCTTGCAATACGTTGAACCCTACCGCGGCAAAGACTAAACCCGCATTTCCAAATTTCCCCGGACGGACCCCCATCATGAGAACATCGCGTACTTCCACAACCTTCCCGCCCCCCGTGATGGAGGCCCGTCGCTGGCTTGACGGGGTGGATTTCCCGCCCGAGCGCCCCCTCATCAACGTGAGCCAAGCCGCGCCGGTTGAACCGCCCCACCCCGACCTGCGTCAGGCCATGGCCGATGCGGTGCTGCAAGACGACAGCGCCCATCTTTATGGTCCGGTGCTGGGCAATGATGATCTACGCGCAGAGCTTGCCGCGCGGACATCGCGCATTTACGAGGGTAGCGTCACACCCGCGCAAATTTGCATCACCTCGGGCTGCAATCAGGCTTTCGCGGCGGCCATCGCCGCGCTTTGCGGTGAAGGGGACGAGGTGATCGTGCCGGTGCCATGGTATTTCAACCATAAAATGTGGCTTGATATGGCAGGAGCGACCGCTGTTCCGCTGACCTGCACCGCCGACATGACACCCGACCCACAGGCCGCGGCCGCGCTGATCACCCCGCGCACCCGTGCGATTGTGCTGATCACCCCCAACAACCCGACCGGAGCGGAATATCCCGACAGTCTGGTCACTGCGTTCTACGACCTTGCCCGCGCCCATGGTATCAAGTTGCTGGTGGATGAGACATACCGCGACTTCCACAGCCGCAGCGATGCGCCCCACAGTCTGTTCAGCCTCCCAGATTGGGATGAAACGCTGATCCACCTTTATTCCTTTTCCAAGGCATACCGCCTGACAGGACACCGCATGGGGGCGATGGCCGCCTCGCCCGCCCTGATGGCCCAAATTGAAAAGTTCCTTGATACCGTCGCCATCTGCCCTGCTCAGGTTGGTCAACATGCAGCCCTATGGGGGATGCAGAACCTTGATCAATGGCTGGCCGGCGAACGCGACGAAATTCTGCGCCGCCGCGCCGCGATCCAGACCGAGATGCCGCGCCTTGAGGCAAAGGGTTGGTCCTTGCTTGGCCTTGGTGGTTATTTTGCCTATTTGCGCCACCCCTTCGCGATGAGCAGTGCGCAGCTTGCACCGCTTTTGGTGCGCGAATTCGGGGTGTTGTGCCTGCCCGGGACAATGTTCTACCCCGATGATGCCACCGCTGGCGCATCCGAGCTGCGCATTGCCTTTGCCAATCTCGATGTCCCCGGGCTCAGCGCTCTCTTCGACCGCTTGCAAACAGTTGATCTGGCGCTCCGGTAGCGCCCTCTTGCCCCTATGCGGTCAAGTCCTTAGACAGTCATAAAACACCAAGCGGGAGCGCGAAGACATGGCAAAGAAATCAGGCGTCGGTAAAACCGCCATGTGGGGGCTTATGGGCCTGTTGTTTCTGGGTCTGGGCGGCTTTGGCGCGGTCAACCTGACGGGCAACATCCGTACCATCGGCACGGTTGGTGACAAATCCATTGATGTGGATACATACGCGCGCCAGATGCAGCAGGAACTCAACGCGATCAGCCAACAGACCGGATCGCCCATGAGCTTTCAGCAGGCGCAACAGCTGGGTCTGGATCGCGCAGTCCTGCAACGGATCATGCGCGACCGTGCATTGGATAACGAGGCCACCGAAATCGGCCTGTCAATTGGCGACGAAGAACTGCGCGAGCGCATCCTGCAAGTGCCCGCCTTTCAGGGTATCAACGGCGAATTCGATCGCGAAGGCTATGCCCAATCGTTACGTTCAGCCGGTTTGACCGAAGCCACCTTTGAAACGAGCCTGCGCGAAGAAGCAGCCCGCCAACTGCTGTCCGGTGCCATCATTAGTGGCGTCGAGATGCCCGCAGTTTACGCAGAAACTCTGGTAAGCTATGTCGGCGAAGAGCGTGACTTTACATGGGCCACGTTCGACGAAGCCGCCCTTGAGGCGGAAATCCCCACGCCTGATGCGGAAACGCTGCAAGCCTATTTCGACGAAAACGCCGACAGCTTTGTCCTACCCGCCACCAAGAAAATCACCTATGCGTGGCTGAACCCTTCCGACATCATTGATCAGGTCGAAATCCCCGAAGAAGACCTTCGTGCGGAATATGACGCACGGTCCGACCAATATAACCAACCCGAACGCCGTCTGGTCGAACGTCTTGTGTTTGCCGATCAGCAAAGCGCTGATCAGGCTGCTGCAGCGCTCGAAGTTGGAGGCACAACCTTTGAAGCACTGGTCGAAGAACGCGGCCTGTCGCTGCAAGATATTGATCTGGGCGATGTGACCGAGGCCTCCTTGGGGGCGGCCGGTGCGGACATCTTTGCAGCGCAAGCCGGCGACGTGACCGGTCCCGCAACCAGCAACCTTGGCCCCGCCCTGTTCCGCGTGAACGCGGTGCTGCCTGCGCAGAACATCACATTCGAGCAGGCCGAGCCTGAACTGCGCGACGCGCTTGTCGCAGACCGCGCGGTCCGTATCGTTGCAGCACAGGCAGAAGATCTTGACGACCGCCTTGCAGGTGGCGCAACCATCGAAGAGCTTGCCACCGAAAGCGACATGGTTCTGGGCCAGATTGACTGGACCACAGACAGCAGCCACGGCATTGCAGCTTACGAGGCCTTCCGCCAAGCAGCAGCAACCGTGAACGCCGGTGACTTCCCACAGATCGAAGAACTGGACGATGGCGGTATCGTTGCCCTTCGTCTGGACGAAGCCCTGGACGAGCGCCCTGCAACCTTTGACGATGTTGCCGATGAGGTGACCAAACGCTGGCACGAAGAGCAGGTCATCACCGCTCTGACAGCGCAGGCCGAGACAGCCAAACAAGCGCTTGAGGCTGGCAGCTCCCTTCCCGAACTGGGCCTGACCGCCCGCGAGGAAACCGATCAGATGCGCAGCGCCTTTATCGGCGGCACTCCGACCGGCTTTATGAATGAAGTATTCGAAATGGCCATCGGCGATATCCGCATCATAGAGGGCGAAACTTCAGTTGTTCTGGTACGTCTGGATGCGGTCAATGCTGCCGGCGACAGCGAAGAAGCCACTGCGCTTGTCGCCCAACTACGCACCCAGCAGAACGAAGCGCTGGCGCGGGGACTGTTCGACATCTTTGCCGATGACGCCCTGTTGCGCGCAGGCCAATCCATTGATCCAAACGCCATCAACGCCGTGAATGTGAATTTCCATTAAAATGAACCTTACACCTGCTTTTGACGCTTTCGAGGACCGCTATACTGCGGGCCACCATCAAGTTGTCTATACCCGCCTTGCCGCCGATCTCGACACGCCTGTCTCGCTTATGCTCAAGCTGGGCGGCGCTGCCGAGAATGCCTTTATGCTCGAATCCGTCACGGGCGGAGAGGTACGCGGGCGCTATTCCATCATCGGCATGAAGCCCGATCTGATCTGGCGCTGTCGTGGCACAACCTCCGAGGTCAACCGCACAGCGCGTTATGATGCAGACGCCTATACTGCCATGGATGGCAACCCGCTGGATGCTCTGCGCAGCCTGATCGCCGAAAGCAAGATTGATCTGCCCGCGGACCTGCCGCAATCAGCGGCGGGCCTGTTCGGCTATCTTGGCTATGACATGATCCGGCTGGTGGAACGCCTGCCCGACGTGAACCCCGATCCGCTGGGCTTGCCTGATGCGGTCATGCTGCGCCCGTCGGTGATTGCCGTGCTGGACGGTGTCAAAGGCGAAGTGACCGTTGTCTCCCCTGCTTGGGTCGTCCCCGGCCAATCCGCCCGCGCCGCATATGCCCAAGCGGCCGAGCGTGTGATGGATGCCGTGCGCGACCTTGATCGTAGCAACGCAGGCACCTCTCGTAATCTGGGCGAAGCCGCCCCCGTGCCTGAACCGGTCAGCAATTTCACCAAAGACGCGTATAAAGAGGCCGTTCTCAAGGCCAAGGAATATATCACCGCAGGCGATATTTTTCAGGTGGTGCCAAGCCAACGCTGGGCACAGGAATTTCCGCAGCCGCCCTTTGCACTATACCGGTCCTTACGGCGCACCAACCCCTCGCCGTTTATGTTCTATTTCAACTTTGGCGGCTTCCACGTGGTCGGTGCCAGCCCTGAAATCCTTGTGCGGGTCTTTGGCCAAGAGGTCACTATTCGCCCCATCGCGGGCACCCGACCACGCGGCAAAACCCCGGAAGAAGACCGCGCACTCGAAGCCGATCTGATGGCCGACAAGAAAGAACTGGCCGAGCACCTGATGCTATTTGATCTGGGTCGTAACGATGTGGGCCGCGTAGCCAAAATCGGCACTGTGCGCCCGACTGAGGAATTCATCGTCGAGCGGTATTCACATGTCATGCACATTGTCTCCAACGTGGTAGGCGAACTGCGCGAGGGCTGTGATGCGCTGGATGCCTTCTTTGCGGGGATGCCGGCAGGCACCGTATCCGGCGCGCCAAAGGTACGTGCGATGGAAATCATCGACGAGCTCGAGCCCGAGAAACGCGGCCTTTATGGCGGCGGCGTCGGCTATTTCAGCGCGGGCGGCGATATGGACATGTGCATTGCCCTACGCACGGCCGTGATCAAGGATGAAACCCTTTATATCCAAGCAGGCGGCGGCGTTGTCTATGACAGCGACCCCGAGGCCGAGTATATGGAGACAGTGCATAAATCCGGCGCCATCCGCCGTGCAGCCGAAGATGCCGCACGCTTTGATGACGGGAGCAACAGTTAAGGCGCGGCAAACGCCGCACCTTCTGATCCTTTTAATGTAGACAAAAACAGCTGTTGTCAGGGCTTAGCGTTGCGACAACAGCAGCGCCGATACAGGTGCCAATGCCACGGTGCCCGCGCGGTCGGCCAGCCCCCAGACCAAAAGCGCCTCGATCGTTTCGGGGCGCAGACGGCCCAGCATGATCACGCCACCCTCCTGCCCCGCCTTAAAGGCTGCCTGATCCAGAAAGCGCCGGATCACACGGGGCGTTTGGCCCTGACTGTCGAAATCCCGGAATACCGGAGCCGCAGGCACCCCTTCTTTCACCGCAAGCTTGGGCATCGAATTCAACCCCTTGCTTTGCGTAACAAGCCCGTGCCCGCTGGCGCGCAGGATCCCTGTGACCTGATCGGCCACGTCACGCGAGCTTTGCAGCCCCTCGCCCGTTCCCTCAATCACGCCAACCACTTCGGGCAGATCGTTCAGGGTCACCGCCAATGAAACCTCGGCATCCGTAGGCTGGGCCGCTTCGGGCAGGTCCAGCATGGCCAGCACTTCAAAGCCTTCGGTGCGGTAACGTGCCATCCGCTCAGCCGCATCCGGCAAGGACGCGTTTACTGCAAAACTGATCGGATAGGGAAAGCTGGACAAGGCGGGCAAGCCGATCTCGGCAGCATCAAGATCGCCACCGCCATCAATCAGCACAATGCTCATCAGCGGTTTGCCTTCGGGGTTCTGGAACGGCTGCGCATAACGCTGCACAGGAGGTAGCGCGGAAGGATCGGTTGGCGTTGTTCGGTTGATGCTTTCGATAGGTGCGCTCTCTGCCTCGGACGGGGAGCGGATCAAAGAGCTGGCAGGTGTGCCGACGCGCGGGCGCGCATCATTGCCCAATGTGACAACCCGCGCGCCGGGAACATCTGATACCCTCGCGCCGGGGGTCTCTACGATGCGGGGTAACGGTGCAGGGTCAAGCGGTGTGACCTCCTCCGGTGTCTGGTCTATCGGAGCCGGATCAACTGGTGCCAGATCACTGATTTCGATCTCTTCATCTGGCACCTGCGATTCTGCTTGCGATGCCTCGGGCACTGGCGAAGTCGCGGGCGCTTCAGGCACGACGGCTGTGATCACTTCATTTTCTTCAACATCTTCAACAGGCAACGCGGGTGCGCTTGCTTGCTCGGCGATTTCCGCATCTGCGCCGCCATCAGGAATCATCGGTGCCAACGCCTGTGGGTTAGGCAAAACAGGATCGGTTTCACCAATTTGCGCCGCTTGCGTTTCAGGCAGCGCATCGGGGGCTGGAAGCTCTTCGATGTCTCCTGTGCTCGGCTGTGCCGGCAATGGTTCGGGCTGTTGCGGAGCCGCATCGGCGGTCTCGCTCTCCAACACTTCCAACGGCACAGGGCGCGGGGCAAGTGGGGCTGCCTGCTCAGACGGTGCTGTCGCGGGGGCATCATTCAACAATGCTGTTTGTTCCGGCCGCTCAAGATCGGTCGCCACCTGAGGTGACTGGGCCGCCGGCATTGGCTCGATCGGCAAACTCTGCTCAAGCGGGGCGCTTGGCGTAACTGGGGGCTGGTCGGGAAGTGCTGCGTCATCATCCCGTGTGACAATGGCCTCTACCTGAGGCACCGCTGCTTCCGGTGGGGCGACGCCCTCTGCTGTGCCGATCTGCGGAGCCGGAGAGGGTTGTATCGGTACCAAAACCGAAATCACGCCTGCTGCCCCGATGCTAAATACCGCACCAAGAGCTATTCCGCTCAAAACACCCTGTGCCATGGCTGCTTTTTCCTTGTCCTGTTACATGCCGTTCACGAAGTTACGAGCTATTAAGCACCCGTTTTTTACCCGATCCGGCGGCCCTGCCTCTTGACGATTGCCCCCAAGACTGACCATCTACCCTCCATATCTATACACGTCCACCGCCCTCATTCTCCAGTCCTAATACGAAGATTGCCCAAGATGCTCCTGCTGATCGATAACTATGACAGTTTCACTTATAATCTGGTGCACTATCTGGGCGGCCTTGGCGCGCAGATGGAGATCCGCCGCAATGACACGCTAAGCGTCGATGATGCACTGGCCATGCGCCCCTCGGGCATCGTGTTGTCACCGGGTCCTTGCGATCCGGCACAGGCAGGCATTTGCCTTGGCCTGACACGGGCTGCCGCTGACGCGGGCATCCCCTTGTTGGGGGTTTGTCTGGGCCACCAGACCATCGGCGAAGCCTTTGGCGGCAAGGTCGTGCGCGCAGATGAGATTGTGCACGGTAAAATGGGCCAGATGCACCACACTGGCAAAGGCGTTTTTGCCGGTCTTCCCAATCCCTTCCAAGCAACCCGCTACCACTCCCTCACCGTTGAGCGGAGCAGCCTGCCCGATTGTCTTGAAATAACCGCCGACCTCGAAGACGGCACGATTATGGGCCTGCAACACCGCGAATTGCCCATCCATGGCGTACAATTCCACCCCGAATCGATCCGCTCCGAGCACGGTCATGCCTTGCTGGCAAACTTCCTCAAAGAGGTGAAAGAGCCGGCATGAGTGAACGTCTCAAACCGCTGATTGATGCGGCGGCCAACGGCCCGCTGACCCGCACGCAGGCCGAGGAAGCCTTTGGCATCCTATTTGACGGGGAAGCCACCCCCAGCCAGATCGGCGGGTTTTTGATGGCGCTGCGCACACGTGGCGAGACGGTGGATGAATATGCCGCCGCCGCCGCCGTGATGCGCGCCAAATGCACCCCTGTGAATGCCCCCGAGGGCGCAATGGATATTGTCGGCACCGGCGGTGACGGCAAAGGCACGCTCAATATTTCAACCGCGACGGCCTTTGTTGTCGCTGGCGCAGGTGTTGTTGTGGCCAAACACGGCAACCGCAACCTCAGCTCGAAATCCGGCGCGGCAGATGCCTTGACGCAGATGGGCCTAAACACAATGGTCGGCGCGCCCGTGGTGGAACGGGCCCTGAACGAGGCGGGTATCGGATTTATGATGGCGCCCATGCACCATCCCGCCATCGCCCATGTCATGCCCACACGGGCCGAGCTGGGCACGCGCACGATCTTTAACATTCTTGGCCCGCTGACCAACCCTGCGGGCGTCAAACGCCAACTCACCGGCACCTATCTGCGAAGCCTCACCCGCCCTATGGCCGAAACGCTGTTGGCCTTGGGGTCCGAGGCAGCATGGCTTGTGCATGGCTCGGATGGCACGGACGAGCTGACCATCACCGGTGTAAGCTGGGTCAGCGCGCTCAAGGATGGCACCATCACCGACATGGAAATCCACCCCGAAGACGCTGGCCTGCCTGTGCATCCGTTCAAGGACATCATCGGCGGCACACCTGAAGAAAATGCCGTGGCCTTTAACGCGCTTCTGGATGGTACGCCCTCTGCCTATCGCGACGCTGTATTGCTGAATTCGGCCGCAGCGTTGGTGGTTGCGGATAAGGCCCCGGACCTGAAATCAGGTGTCGAAATGGCCCGTACCAGTATCGATTCCGGTGCCGCACGGGACAAGATCACTGCCGTTGCACGAATCACTCAAGAAGGGTGATGTTCGATCTCAGCCGTTTGGGCGCATGGGCTGCGCTGCCTTTCTTTAACGACACGCTGCCCGCGATCCAGACGAACCTAAGCACAGAAACCCGCAACATCCTGCCCCCTGCCCATCTTGTGTTCAACGCGCTGGAGCAGGTGCAACCGGACGATGTGCGCGTCGTCATCCTTGGACAGGATCCCTACCATACCCCCGGCAAGGCGCATGGGTTGGCTTTCTCCATCACCGATGAGTTCGGCGGCAAGCTTGATAGCCTCGGGAATATCTTCAAAGAGCTTGAAAGCGACCTTGGCCTATCACGCCGCACAACCCAGTTAGACGATTGGGCCGCTCAGGGTGTGCTGTTGCTCAATACGATCCTGACCGTACCCGAAGCCACTCCGAAGGGGCATGCCAATCTGGGATGGCAAAGCTTGCCTGACCAGATATTCGCACGTCTGGCCGATCAGCCACGCGCCTATCTGCTGTGGGGTGGCCCTGCGCAAAAGGCTGCCCGCGCTGTTGACCCGCAAAGCAATCTAAAACTCGAGACCCCGCACCCTTCGCCCCTATCCGCATATCGAGGCTTCTTTGGCTCGCGCCCCTTCAGCCAGACCAATGCGTGGTTGCGCAGCCGAGGGCATCCCGCCATAAACTGGGGCGACCCGGAGGATTTATGACACAGACCATTCTCGACAAGATCAAAACATACAAGCTGGAAGAAATTGCCGCTGATAAAGCTGCGGTGCCCCTCGAAGAGGTCGAGGCGATGGCCGCTACTGCCCCACCGGCTCGCCCCTTTGCCCAGATGTTGTTTGACGCGACCAAGGAAGGCTATGGCCTGATCGCCGAGATCAAAAAAGCCAGCCCCTCAAAAGGTCTGATCCGTCCTGATTTCGAACCTGCGGAGCTTGCCAAGGCTTACGCCGCCGGCGGTGCGACCTGTTTGTCTGTTCTGACCGACACGCCCAGCTTTCAGGGAGCCAAGCAGTTTCTGGTGGATGCCCGCGCGGCCTGTGATCTGCCGATCCTGCGCAAGGATTTCATGTATGATACCTATCAAGTGGCCGAGGCCCGCAGCCTTGGGGCCGATTGTATCCTGATCATCATGGCGTCTGTATCAGACGCCCAAGCGGCCGAGCTGGAAGATGCGGCGGCCCATTACGGTATGGACGCGCTGATCGAGACCCATAACCAAGAAGAGCTAGAGCGCGCCCTGATGCTCAAGTCGCGTTTGATCGGGATCAATAACCGCAATCTCAACACCTTCGAGACATCGCTGGATGTGACCCGCACCCTGTCCAAACACATTCCCGGAGAGCGGATGATTGTCTGTGAAAGCGGCCTGAACTCTCCCGAGGATCTGAGCGACATGGCGCTTTATGGCGCGCGCAGCTTCCTTATTGGTGAAAGCCTGATGCGGCAGGAAGATGTGGCCGCCGCCACCCGCCATCTGCTCGCAAACCCACTGCGCGCAGGAGGCATGTAATGGCCCTTACCCATTTTGACGGCGATGGCCACGCGCATATGGTTGATGTATCGGAAAAGGCAGTAACATCGCGTATTGCCACCGCCGAAAATCACATCAAGATGCAGCAAGAAACCTTTGATATCATTACCGAAGGCCGCGCCAAGAAGGGGGATGTTCTGGGGGTGGCCCGCCTTGCCGGCATTATGGCTGCCAAACAGACTTCAAACCTCATTCCGCTGTGCCACCCGCTGCCGATCACCTCTGTTTCCGTCGATCTGGTGCCGGACCCCGATCTGCCCGGCATCCGCATTACGGCCACGGTGAAAACCACCGGCCAAACCGGTGTCGAGATGGAGGCGCTCACCGCGGCCTCGGTCACCGCCTTGACTGTCTATGACATGAGCAAAGCTGTCGATAAGACGATGGAAATCGGGGGCCTGCGCGTCACGCTCAAGGATGGCGGCAAATCAGGCCGCCACACGCACCCATGATCCCCGTTGCCCAAGCGCTTGAGGGGCTTTTTGCCCTCACACGGGTCATGGATATCGAAGAAGTCCCCCTGCGCCACGCCGCCGGTCGCGTGCTGGCGCAGACGGTCACTGCACAGCGCACCCAGCCGCCTTTTGCCGCATCTTCAATGGATGGCTACGCCCTGCGCCGCGCCGAGGTCGAACCGGATGCCATGTTCAAGGTCATTGGCGAAGCCGCTGCCGGTCACCGTTTTGACGGGATCGTAAAGGCAGGCCAAGCGGCACGCATTTTCACAGGCGCGCCTGTGCCCGAGGGTGCCGATTTCGTGGTCATCCAAGAAGATGTCACCCGCCGTGGCAATCTGATTACGCTGGGCCATAACATCGGTGACAAGGATAATATCCGCCCCGCCGGTGGTGATTTCATGCAAGGCACCCCAATGGCTGCGCCACGTCGCCTGCGCCCTGCCGATATCGCGCTGCTTGCCTCGATGAATATCGCCCGCGTGCCTGTTTACCGCAAACCTGTGGTCGCAATCCTTGCCACCGGTGACGAGCTGGTCCAACCCGGCGAGACCCCGCGCGAGGACCAGATCATCGCCTCCAACAGCTACGGCCTTGCTGCCATGCTGGATGGGTTGGGGGCAGAGACACGGCTCTTGCCTATTGCAGCTGACACTGCACCCGCGCTCATGCGGAGCTTTGAGCTGGCTCAGGGGGCTGATTTGATTGTGACCATCGGAGGTGCCTCTGTGGGCGACCATGATCTGGTCGCGCCTGTCGCCGCCGAAATGGGCATGGAGCAATCATTTTACAAAGTTGCCATGCGCCCTGGCAAACCTCTGATGGCGGGCCGTCTAGGCACATCCGCAATGATTGGCCTGCCGGGCAATCCGGTATCCGCCATGGTATGCGGTACGGTATTTGTGGCCCCGATGATCCGTGCCATGCTTGGGCTTGGCCAGAATGCGGCCCCGCGCATAACCGCCCCATTGGCGCAGGATATTCCCGCCAACGGCCCGCGCGAACATTACCAGCGCGCCACCATCACCGATGGGGCAATTACGCCCGAGGCTCGTCAGGACAGCTCGCTCTTGTCGGTGCTGGCTGGTGCCAACGCCCTACTGGTGCGCCCGCCTCATGATCCGGCAAAACCCGCAGGTACACTTGTCGAGGCCATTAATCTTTGATCCATTGACACAAAACAAGAACGTCCCTAGAACAAAATGTGATACAACAGGTAAGGGATGTGCACGTGCTGACGAAAAAACAACTCGATTTACTGGCGTTTATTCACAAACGGGTGCAGCGCGACGGCGTCCCGCCCAGCTTTGATGAAATGAAAGAGGCGCTTGATCTGCGCTCCAAATCCGGCATTCACCGCCTGATTACCGCTTTGGAAGAACGTGGGTTTATCCGCCGTCTGGCCCACCGCGCCCGTGCCATCGAAGTTGTGAAGCTGCCCGACAGCATAAGCGGAGCGGGTTTCAAGCCCCGCGTGATTGAAGGCGACCTGCCAGATACCCCGCCCCCCGCAGCCACCCTGCCCGTCACAACGGTCGAGGCAACAGAACTCCCCGTTATGGGCAAGATCGCTGCCGGTGTCCCTATAGAGGCGATCAATCAACGCTCCCACGGGGTGACGGTGCCCAATGGGATGCTAAGCGGCGCAGGTGAGCATTATGCCCTCGAAGTCAAAGGCGATTCCATGATCGAGGCCGGCATCAATGACGGCGATGTAGTCATCATCCGCGAAACCGCCGTGGCTGACGATGGCGATATCATCGTGGCCCTTGTCGAAGACCATGAAGCCACGCTGAAACGCTTTAAGCGTAAAGGCGCGGCCATCGCCCTCGAGGCGGCCAACCCTGCCTATGAAACCCGCGTCCTGCCAGCGGATCAGGTGAAGGTACAAGGGCGCCTCGTTGGTTTGATCCGCTCATATTGATCGACTTATGCCATGCCGCGGCCGGATGCGGCGGCATGGCATGCTAGGATCCCCCTTTTGTCGAGGGGTCCGGTTCGGCCTGCGCCATAACCGATTGTTTTTTATCCGGCCAACGGGTCCAAAGCCGATCACCGGTGATGTCGCGCGCAGTGTGCAGGATCACCGGCCCTTGCGGGCCAGCGCTTAGCGCAAGCGCGCCGGTATATCTGAGTGTATCGGGATCATGTACCACACAAGGCAAGTTTCGCTGAGCCAGTGGCACAGAGCTAACCACGACCTGCCCCTCGCGGCATCCGTCAAACGCCGCCACGGCGCGTTTTCCCGATAGGTGAATAACATCACCGCTGCCATCCCAACGTGCATTTGCGCTGAATTGGTCCTGCCCGTCCCCGTCATTTTCCAACCAGTTACGTGCTGCAAACCCTGCGCCGCGTTGTTTGCTGAGTGCGCGACCTTCCGGCGTCATTATTCCGACAAGTGTCCCGCTGTCCGAGATCAACACATCCGGGCGCTGAGTGCCGGACCACAACACAAACGCCCCCGCCATTGCCACAGCGCCTCCCCAACGCAGACGTCCCCGCCACAACAGTAAGGTAAGAAACCCCAGCGCAAGCAGCGGCAGCACCGCCGCGTTCGGCCCTATGACATAGCTGCGCGCCTGCGGTAGCTGTGCCACAAAATGCGCGACGCCTAAAATCCATTTGACGCCAAAGCTCATGATCCAAAGGCCAACAACCTCCAGCCCGAAAGGCGCCAGCGCCGCCGCGACGACCGCCGCAGGGATAACAAGTGCCCCCATCAACGGCACAGAGGCCAGATTGGCGAGCAACCCGTATTGCGCTACCGCGTTAAAATGCGCCGCTGCGATCGGAGCCGTGGCAAAACCGGCAACCGCCGAGGAAATGACCACCGCCACCACTGGCTGTAGCCACGTCGGCCCGATCTTGACCTGACCGTCACGCATCCAACCAAAGACAGCCACCAGCGCAGTGGTGGCAGCAAATGACATCTGGAACCCCGGCCCCATCAGCGCCTCGGGACGCAGGACCAAAACAATTATCGCCGCAATCGCCACGCCGCGCAGGCTGATTGCGCGGCGGTTGATCATCAGCGCACAAAGAGCCACAGCCACCATCACAAAAGCGCGCTGTGTAGCGACATTTCCCCCCGACAAAGCCAGATATATCGCCGCCGCAATCAACGCACCTACCGCCGCGATGCTGCGCGCAGGCACCCGAAGTGCCAATGGCGGCACCAGCGCAATCGCAATGCGCAACGTTGCGAAAACAACCCCTGACATCAGCCCCATATGAAGGCCCGAGATGGCCAGCAAATGCGCCAGATTGCTGGCACGCAAATCATCCAGCGCCCCCTGACTGATCGCAGAACGGTCACCTGTGGTAATCGCAGCTGCAAACCCACCGGCATCTCCTCCCAGCACCTGCTGGATGCGCGCAGTGGCCGCCATACGCAGCCTGAAAACCCCAAGGCCGCTCGCAGGCTCGGACGCGCCCATTAACGGCGTTCGCGCATAACCGACCGCACCCAGCCTTGCGAACCATGCGTGGCGCTGGAAATCGAATCCCCCCGGCTCGACCGGACCGGAGGGAGGCGACAAATGGCCAGTCACCATCACCCGCAAACCCGGCTCAACCGCGATATCGGCGCTGCGATCTGAATGTAGCGAAATACGCACCCGCTGTGGTGTCTTATGTGGTGCCACGCGGTCCAGCTTTACATGATCAAGCGTCAGGCGCAGCGCGTCGGACTGGCTCCGGTCGATGGCAACAATACGCCCCTCAATCGCACCGTAATACCGGAACTCAAGCACAGGCCCTGCCACGTAATGCGCACGCGCAGAGGTCAGCAAAAAACCTGCACACATCAAAGCGAAAGCCAATGCAATAGGGCGAACCGTTTCAGGCGCAATGCGGGTCAGGCAGCCTAAGACAAATCCGGTGCCCCCAACCCGTGCAAGCCCCATAGGCGAAGGTTCAAAACCCAGCTGAAAATAAATTCCGATCCCGATGGCCAGACAGACAGGAACCCAACCGAACAGCGCGCCGCGTTGGGCGCGCATCATGTCGGCAAGTAATTGCATTGCACCCATTACTTGCCCCCATTCGTTGCACTGGATAAACAGACCCGAACCTTAGGCCTTGCGTGGTTACCAAAGGGTAAAAATGACCCAAGCGTTAACGCAACTGCCTGCCAGAACACCCCCGAAAGGACCGCCCCATGTGCGCCGACATCGTCACCCGCTTTGCCCCGTCTCCCACCGGATTTCTTCATATTGGTGGCGCGCGCACTGCGCTGTTTAACTGGCTCTATGCGCGCGGGCGGGGCGGTAAATTCCTGCTGCGGATCGAGGACACGGACCGCGCGCGCCACACGCCCGAAGCAACCGAGGCGATTCTGGAAGGCATGGCGTGGCTGGGCCTTGACCATGACGGCGAGATTGTCAGCCAGCACGAAATGGCCCCCCGCCATGTAGAAGTGGCCAATGCCCTGCTGGAAAAAGGCGCGGCATTCAAATGTTTCGCAACCCAGGAGGAAATTGAAGCCTTCCGCGAAACCGCCCGTGCCGAGGGCCGCAGCACGCTCTACCGCTCGCCGTGGCGCGACGCGGATGCTGGCACCCACCCCGATGCGCCCTTTGTTATTCGCATCAAAGCGCCCGATGGCGGCCAGACCGTTATCCGCGATGCGGTGCAAGGCGATGTGACCATTGATAATGCACAGCTTGACGACATGATCCTGCTACGCTCGGATGGCTCTCCGGTTTATATGCTGGCCGTGGTGGTAGACGATCACGATATGGGCGTCACACATGTCATTCGCGGCGATGACCACCTGAACAATGCGGCCCGCCAGATGATGATCTATCACGGCATGGGTTGGGACGTACCGGTTTGGGCGCATATTCCGCTGATCCACGGGTCCGACGGCAAAAAACTGTCTAAACGTCACGGCGCATTGGGCGCACAAGAATACCGCGCCATGGGCTACCCCGCCGCAGGCATGCGGAATTATCTGGCCCGCCTCGGCTGGAGCCACGGCGACGATGAATTCTTTACCGATGCTCAGGCACAAGAATGGTTCGATATCGACGGCATCCGCAAAAGCCCCGCACAATTCGACCTCAAGAAGCTCGAAAACATCTGTGGGCAGCATATCGCAGCCGCAGATGACGCTACGTTGCGGCACGAAGTTGAGCAATATTTGGAAGCAGCAGGCCTGCCTGCGTTCACATCTGTGCAATCTGATGCATTAGAAAAGGCGTTGTATTGCCTCAAAGAACGCGCGAAGATATTCCCCGAACTTATTGAAAAAGCTCACTTTGCCCTGACCTCACGTCCGATCCAACCCGATGAGAAAGCAGCCAAGGCTCTCGATTCGGTATCCCGTGGTATACTAGGCGAATTGACCCCACAGTTGCGAGATGTTAGCTGGGACAGAGAAACGCTTGAGGAGGTACTCAACGGCTTTGCTGCCGCGAAAGATACCAAATTCGGCAAGCTGGCCGGGCCGCTTCGTGCAGCCCTTGCCGGCCGCGCTGTGACCCCTTCGGTGTTTGACATGATGCTGGTGCTAGGCCGTGAAGAAAGCCTTGCCCGCCTAAGCGACGCTGCATCCTGAGACAGTCATAAACCTGTCATTAAGGGTGCGCTAATAGTAAGAACCGGATGCGCAGACACGTGTTTACGCACTGCAGGGGCAAAACGCCTTTTGTAACCAACCTATAAGGGGAAATACCATGGCCGAGAGTACGAAATCAGCGACGCTGACCATTGGAGATCAATCAATTGAACTGCCGATCTTCACCCCCACGTCCGGCCCCGATGTCATCGACATCCGCAAGCTTTACGGCCAAGCGGGTGTGTTCACCTATGATCCCGGCTTTACGTCAACCGCCTCTTGCGACAGCACCATCACCTTTATTGATGGCGGCGAAGGTATCCTGACGCACCGTGGTTATTCCATCGGTGAGTTGGCCGAGAAATCCCATTATCTCGAAGTCTGCTATCTGCTGCTTTATGGTGAGCTGCCCTCCCCTGCAGCGCTGGAAGATTTCGAGCACCGTGTGACAAACCACACCATGCTGCACGAGCAGATGATGAACTTCTTCCGCGGTTTCCGCCGCGATGCCCACCCGATGGCCGTTATGGTTGGTGTTGTTGGTGCGATGTCCGCATTCTACCACGATTCCACTGACATCAATGACGAATGGCAGCGCGAAGTCGCCTCCATCCGCCTGATCGCCAAGATGCCGACAATTGCAGCCATGGCGTATAAATACACCATCGGTCAGCCGTTCGTGTATCCACGCAATGATCTGGACTATGCCTCCAACTTCCTGCGCATGTGCTTTGCCGTGCCAGCCGAGGAATATGTGGTTGATCCGATCCTGAGCCGTGCGATGGACCGTATCTTTACCCTGCATGCCGACCACGAGCAGAACGCCTCGACCTCCACTGTGCGTCTGGCATCTTCTTCGGGTGCGAATCCATTTGCCTGTATCGCCGCGGGTATTGCATGTCTCTGGGGCCCTGCCCACGGCGGTGCGAACCAGGCTTGCCTCGAGATGCTTAAAGAGATCGGCACACCGGACCGCATCCCTGAATTCATCGCACGCGCCAAGGATAAAGATGATCCGTTCCGCCTGATGGGCTTTGGTCACCGCGTTTATAAAAACCGCGATCCGCGTGCCACGGTGATGAAAGAATCTGCTGACGAGGTTCTGGAGCTGCTCGGCGTCGAGAATAATCCGATCCTGCAGGTCGCCAAAGAGCTTGAAAAACAAGCGCTGGCCGATCCGTATTTTGCAGAGAAGAAGCTGTTCCCGAATGTGGACTTCTATTCCGGCATCATTCTCGAAGCGATGGGCTTCCCCACGTCGATGTTCACACCGATCTTCTCGCTTGCGCGGACTGTTGGTTGGATTTCCCAGTGGAAAGAGCAGCTCAACGATCCGCAGCTTAAAATCGGCCGCCCACGCCAGCTGTATCTGGGTGCTGATGTTCGCGAGTATGTGGATATCGAAAACCGCTAAGCTGAACCTTTAGCGACGCGAAATTGCCCCGGATGTATACCGCATCCGGGGCTTTTCTTTGCTTTGCGGAAATAAGGCATAATTACGGCAGCTCCGACATGAAATGTGGCACCTCTCCCCCCAGTGCCCCAATCAGGCACATGGGAAAACCGTGCTAGATCCAAACGGTATATTTTACGGGCCAATTCAATCCGGCACTGATGAAACCTTTAAAAAGTACCAAGTTTTACAAATCCGAATCGCAGCAGCGACCCTCCCTTGGCAGATGCGCCCTGCTTTAGGTCGTTGAACCAATCTTTGAATAAGCCTTGGACTGTCGCCATTCAGCGAACAACGTCGACAACAGAATCTCTGAAAAAGGGGCGAAAATAAGGCATTGTTGCGAGTGGTTACACAATAGTTAACATATTATTGACCGCCCCAATCAAGGTTACATAGTCAGCCTCAAGAATAAATTTGGGGGTTACAAAAATGTTAATGCTTCTCGGACTGGGACTACCGCTCGCCTTTTTGGCCATCAGCATGGACGACGACGATGACGACAGCAACGTGATCGAAGAAGGTGGCGAAGGGGATGATACCCTTGAAGGCGGCTCTGGCGATGATTTTCTTGACGGGCAGGCAGGTGATGACATTCTGCACGGCCGCACCGGCAACGACACGATCTTTGGCCGCGACGGCGATGATGTGATCGAGGGTGCCGATGGCGATGACATGCTGTGTGGTGGTGAAGGTGAAGACGTTTTGACCGGCAACCGCGGCAATGACCTGATCGAAGGACAAGGCGGCGACGATTTGGTGTCGGGCGACTATGGTGCCGATACGGTCCGCGGCGACGAAGGCAACGACACCGTTCTGGGTGGCCGCGGTATTGACGTTGTGGATGGCGGTGAAGGCGATGACATCGTCTTTGGCGGTATCATCGAAGGTGTACCGCTGAACCTGGAAGAGCTCGAAGCCCTGCGTGATGGGGGATCATTGGAAGAACTCAATGGCGACATTGATTTGCGCGATGACAGCATCGGCAACCAGGTTGACGGCGGCGAAGGGGATGACGAGCTGATTATCGGCTCTGGTGATGTTGCGGATGGCGGAGAAGGTGCAGACACCTATCATATCATGTCCGAACAAGTGAACGCCGATTCAGTCGGTGAAGCCACCATCTCCAGCTTTGATCCAGAAGAGGATTCCATCACCGTCATCGTCGAAGACGTCGAAGATGATGCGGAAATCACCGTAACGGATGATGGAGAAGATGCGGTTATCCGATTGGGTGACACGGTTCTGGCGCGCGTCGAGGGATCAGCCGGCACGCTCACCGAAGCTGATGTCTCATTGATCTCGGAATCCTTTGTCGAAAGTCTCTTTGATCCGAATGGTTAACTCCATTCGGTCGTGGGAGCGGGATTTGCCGCTCCCCTTGTTTGCTCAATTAGTGCGGCAGGAGAGTACATTGCCCAATCCCCCCCTACATAACCAAACCTACCAATGGTCCGAAGCAAAAAGCCTTATGCCTGCTCAAGCCAAAAACGAGACAGGTATCACAGGCGCATTAGTTCCCGACAGCCAAGGTGACACCGATCATATTGCAGTCGTATACGACAAGGGCGAGGTCCCTCCCGAAATCACGATCAAGCAAATCTCGGGATCGGTTCACAGCGTTCTGGCTGACGGAATTGCCGTCGCAGTGATTGCCCGCGCCAGCGGCACTGCACCAAGCCCCGAAGATGTCCTTTTGGTCGAACGTCGCGTTCAAATTTAACGCGTAGTTTCAGACATGTAAAAGGCCGCTGACCTTATCGGGTACAGCGGCCTTTTACCTTTTCGCACAGGCCCGTTAACGCCCCTCGAACGAGGCCTTACGTTTCTGCACAAAGGCCATCACACCTTCTTTGAAATCACGCGAGTTGCCGCATTTCCCCTGTTCGCAGGCCTCTAGTGTCATCTGCTCTTCAAAATCGTTTTGCCAGCTTTCGCGCATGACTTTCTTGACCGAAGCATAGGCTGCTGTCGGCCCCGCAGCCAGATGCGCCGCCTTTGCACGCCAATGGGCATCGAAATCTTCATCCGGTACGGCCTCCCAGATCATGCCCCAATCATCGGCTTGCTGGGCGCTGATCTTATCGGCAAACAGCGCCGCGCCCATGGCCTTGGCCATCCCCATCTGCCGCGGCATTGCATAGGTGCCCCCTGCATCAGGGATCAGGCCGATCCGAGTGAAAGCCTGCAGGAAATATGCGCTTTGCGTGGCAAAAACCACATCTGTTGCCAAGGCCAGGTTTGCGCCTGCACCGGCTGCCGGACCGTTCACGGCGGCGATCGTGGGCACAGGGCAATTGGCAATGGCCCGCAACATAGGGGTATATTCGTCGCGAAGGGTTCGCTCCAGGTCGATTGAGTTGCTGGCGATACTATCGCCCAGATCCTGCCCCGAACAAAACGCCTTACCGGCACCGGTGATCACCACCACCCGCGCGTCACGTCCCGCCTCATTAAAAGCATAGGCAATTTCGGCGCGCATCTGGGTAGAGAGGGCATTGTATTTTTCAGCCCTGTTCATCGTAATGACAGCCATGCCATCGCGCAGCGCGTAGGTGATCGTCTGGTAATCCATAAGGCCCTCTGAATGTTTGTTTGAGTTAGCATAGCAAAGGAGTAAGCCGCGCCGCCAGCACGACGGCGCGTTACATTGGCCAAGTCTATTTGTTCAGGATCTCCCGAAGGGCGGCTGCTTCGTCGTCGCTAAGCCCTGCATCTTGCGGCGCATCCGCCCTGCTCCGCCCTCGGACATAGGAAACACCCATCACCGCCGCCAGCAAAAGCATCAAGGGCCCCGCCGCCCAAAGTAGCCAGTTTGCACCGCCAAATGTCGGCTTGAGCAGCACAAATTCACCAAAGCGCGCAACGATATATTCTACCGTCTGCGCATCCGTATCACCTGCCAACAACCGCTCGCGGACCAGCAGTCGCAGGTCTTTGGCGATAGGTGCATTGCTTTCGTCGATGCTTTCGCTTTGACAGACAGGACAGCGCAGCCCTTTCGACAGCTCAAGCGCGCGCTGCTCCAATAGCGGATCAGACAACACCTCGTCAGGCTCGACCGCCGCAAGCGGGCTGGCCAGCAGCATCAGGACAAAGGCCAGACGTTTCATTCTGCAGGCACCCCTTTGAGCCGCTTGGGCGCGCTCACCGCGACGCGGAAACGGCGATCAAACAGGCTAAATACACCGCCAAGCGCCATCAGCGCACAGCCGATCCAGATCCATGATGTCATGGCCTTGATATAGGTCCGCACGGCCCAGCCGCCATTGTCCTGCTCATCCCCGATCACCACATAAAAATCCCGTTTGAGATTTTGGTGGATTGCCGCCTCGGTCGTGGGCATCTGGGCTACGGGATAAAATCGTTTCTCGGGGGAGAGCGTTGTGAGAAACTTGCCCCCCTGCGCTACGTCGATAACCGCCGTTGTGGCCACATAATTCGGCCCGTCCCCACGGCTGACGCTGCGCAGCGTCAACTCATAGCCCTGCACTTCAAAGGGCACGTCGATCTGCGCCACATGAATATCCTCGGTGGTCCAGGCATAAATACCCGCGATACCCATCATAGTCACACCAAGGCCCGCATGGGCAATTGCCTTGCCCCAATCGGCCCCCGGCAGGCGGAACAAACGGCTCAAGCGGTTCGGCCCCCGCCCCGTGCGCTGTGCCAGATCAATCACGACACCCATGATCACCCAAGCACCCAGAAACATCCCCACAGGTCCAATCAGGCTGCGCCCTGTCTGCATCGACCACGCCAGCCCGCCCACCGCAAGCGCCGCGGCAAACGCATAGCGCAGCGGATATAACGCGCGCTTCATCGAGGCACGCTTCCACGGCATGGAGGACCCGATTGGCAGCGCAATCCCCAATAGCACCATAAAGGGCGTAAAGGCGGCATCAAAAAATGGTGGCCCAACGCTCAGCTTGCGGTCAAAAAACATCTCCGCCACCAGTGGCCACATAGTACCCACAAAAACCACAAAACAGGATACGGCCAACAGCAGGTTATTCACCACAAGCGCGCTTTCCCGACTGGCCAGACCGAATACGCCCTTGGCCTCCATCGCGCCAGCGCGCAGCGCATAAAGCACCAGCGCACCGCCCATAAAGAAGGCCATAATCCCCAGAATGAAAATCCCGCGGTCAGGGTCATTGGCAAAGGCATGCACCGAGGTCAGCAACCCGGAACGGACGATGAAAGTCCCGATCAGGGAAAAGCCGAAGGCAAGAATAGACAGTAAAATAGTCCAGCTTTTTAGTGCCTCGCGCTTTTCCACCACAATGGCCGAATGTAGCAGCGCCGCCGAAAGCAACCATGGCATGAAGCTCGCGTTTTCAACAGGATCCCAGAACCAGAACCCGCCCCAGCCCAGCTCATAATAGGCCCACCAAGAGCCAAGTGCGATGCCGATGGTCAGGAACACCCATGCGGCCAGCGTCCATGGCCGCACCCAACGCCCCCATGCGGCATCCACACGCCCCTCGATCAGCGCGGCAACGGCAAAGCTGAACGCCATGCTCAACCCGACATAGCCAAGGTACAAAAATGGTGGGTGAAAGGCCAAACCGGGGTCTTGCAGCAGCGGGTTCAGGTCCTGGCCATCGAATGGCGGCACAGGAAGGCGTTCAAACGGGTTAGAAGTCAGCAAGATGAACGCAAGAAACGCCACCCCGATCGCGGCCTGAACAGCGAGCACCCGCGCACGCAGGCTTTCGGGCAACTGGCCACCAAACCACGCTGCCATCGCACCAAACAACGCGACAATCAGCACCCACAACAGCATAGAGCCTTCGTGATTACCCCAAGTCCCTGAGATTTTGTAGATCATCGGTTTGAGCGAATGGCTATTGGCCACCACCACTGCGAGGCTGAAATCAGACGTCACAAATGCCCATGTCAGCGCGCCAAAGGATGCCCCTACCAACAAGAACTGCACGGTGGCCGCAGGCTCGGCCACGGCCATCCAGCCGGACCAGCCCTTCGCCGCCCCCACCAAAGGTACAATCATCTGAATAAGCGCCACACCAAAGGCAAGCAGCAGGGCGAAATGTCCGAGTTCTGTAATCATGCGCCGAATATACGCGGCCCGCGATAGGGTTCCAATCACATTCGCATGGTCAAAGAGCCGCAGGTCGCTACTGCGCCGCGCGCCACGCGCGCAGGGCGAGGTTGTCCTCTGGCTGCAACGCCTGTGTGGCCAGTCGGGCATCAGTGCCGACATCCGCTGCCCCCACAGAATCTGCCCGCAATTTGCCAATCGCTTCGATATTCTCCAACACTTGCGGCACATGTTTGATCGTCTGCACGATACTATGCTGGAATTCTTGCGCCTTAACCTGATGGCGCGCGCCAAAGTAGAAGGACACAATCACCCCCAACAACCACCAAAGCGGCTCTGGCACCAGCGCGATCCCTTGCATCCGCTGCGCAAACCACAAAGGCGCCACCATCGCCGAGATAAACAATCCCAGCGTACCAAGCGCCAGCGCGGGACGCGGCAACCTGTTCAGCCCATCCATAAAGCGATCAAATCCCCCTTTGGCCGGTGCCGCAAATTCCTGACCATATTGGGCCATTGCTTGCCCCTGCACCACGGCTCCGCGCGCAGCGCCTGCCTCGGCGTTCTCGCGGAACACCTCGACTGTGTCGCGAACCACATTGCGCTCCGCACCAAAGGCTACATCCACAACTCTGCCAATCAACCCCATGCTGCAGTCCTTTGGTTAAATTCCTCTTGGGTCAGATGGTACTTGGCGGAAATGAACTCCTCCGCCCGCTTGATCCAGCCCCCCTTACCGCCTGCCCGCGCGCGCGCATATTTGCGACTTGCCACACGGCGGTCAGCCAAACGAAAATAATAATTGCGCCGCGCTATGCCATAAGCATCCACCAGATGCCCCGCACCAGCACGGTAAGCCGCCCGCACCGCTGCCAGCGATTGCGGCCCAAGCGCGCCATCCACACTGACCGCATAGCCCATTTCGACCAGAAGCTGCTGCAAAATCTTCACCGCATTGCTGCCCGCATTAACATACATGTCAAACACCGACGGCTGTATCGCATCCGGCAGCTCTGCAATCAGCGGGCGCTTGTAATAATATTCCAGAAAAATATCTTCGGCCTGCGCCCGAGTGAGGCGGCGCACATCCGCAGAAGTAATCACCCCGTCCCGATCCAGATCAAGCCCGAGACGCCGCATAGTATGGATCGTTACGCCGAAATTCGTGGCACCACCCGGATCATCAGGATCATTCACATAGCCCCCCTCACGGGCGACAATCTCTTTGGCAATCTGCTTGACGCTGGTCATGATATCTCCCCTCTACCTGTGGGGAAACAAGGCCGCAAAATTGTTAACGCGGCCTCACCTGAGCGGGCGCACTCAACCTTCGGGTGCGACGTAGACGCCTTGCTCTTTCAGCGCGTCGACAACCTCTTTCGGCATGTAGGTCTCGTCATGTTTAGCAAGTATTTCAGTCGCTTCAAAGACGTTATTAATGTAGCGACCCGTACCAACCATGCCCTCGTTCTCTCCGAACAGATCAGGCAACACACCGGTATAGACCACCGCAACACTGGCCCCGCCATCCGTCACAGAAAACCGGATCTGCTCTCCCTGACCACGTTCAAGCGTGCCTTCCTCGACCAGCCCACCGATGCGAAACACCTCGGTCGGCGCTGGCGGATCTGCCAATACCTGAGAAGGCGCACGGAAAAAGTTGATGCCATCGCGCATACCATATCCGATCAGCGCGGTAGAACCGATCAAAGCGACCACAGCCACGGCGATCAACTGGATACGGCGCTGTTTCTTCAGGCTTTTCATCGCGACACCTCGATTACGGGAACAAGGGTGCCATCATCAGCCCCTCGGTCTCGGCGATGCCTAGCATCAGATTGGCATTTTGCAAAGCTTGGCCCGATGACCCTTTCGTCAGATTATCCAACGCCGCCACAACAATCGCCCGCCCCGCGATGCGATCAGCACTCACCCCGATATGGCAAAAGTTCGAGCCACGGATATGGCGGGTCGACGGGGCTTCGCCAAAGGGCAGAACCTCGATGAATGGTTCGGTCTCATAGGTGGCCGCAAGCGCGGCATGAATAGCAGCCGCATCGCCTTTGACATAGCAGGTTGCAAGGATACCCCGGTTGGCCGGCACCAGATGCGGCGTAAATTGCACCTGTACAGGACGCCCTGCAATCGCAGAGAATTCCTGATCAAACTCGCCTAAATGCCGGTGCGTGCCACCCAGCGCATATGCGTGATACCCTTCAGACAATTCCGCATGCAGCAGGTTTTCTTTCAGCGCACGCCCCGCCCCCGAAACAGCGCATTTCAGATCCAGGATAATATCATCCAGATCAATCAAACCTGCCGCGATCAGCGGCCGCATGGCAAACTGCCCGGTCGCCGCGTTGCACCCGGTGCCAGCCACCAACCGCGCGGATTTGATCTCGGAGCGGTAGAATTCGGTCAGCCCATAAACGGCCTCTGCCTGCTGCTCCAGCGCTGCATGGGGATTGCCATACCAACGTGCGTATTCCTCAGGATCCCGCAGCCTGAAATCCGCTGAAAGATCGACGATCTTCAGGTCCTTTGGCAACTTTGAAATCACCTCTTGCGAGGTCTTGTGCGGCAAAGCGCAGAAACACAGATCAATGGCAGAAAAATCAATCTCATCCATCGTCACCAGATCGGGCAGGTCCAGATGGCGCAGATGCGGAAACACCGATGCCATAGATTGCCCCGCCTTCGAGTTCCCCCCCAAGGCTTTGATTTGCATAGAGGAGTGGCCAGCGATCAGCCGGATCAGTTCGGCACCGGTATAGCCCGAAGCACCAAGAATTGCGATGTTATACATGATATTGGTCCGTTGTGTCAGAGTTTCGTATGATCGGCCTTAGGCCGCAGTAAACGAAATCTGTCGTCGTAAGAATTGCGTGGCACGGTCGCTGACCCGCTTGGGATCGCCCGTGGTCAAAAACGCCGCCTCGCCCGTACCGTGTTTGTCGGGGTGGCGGGCCAGATAATCGGCAAGGCTCTCGGCCACCAGATCAGCCTGGCTGAAAACACGCGCATCATTGCCCAGCGCATCCTGAAATGTCTCTTTCAGCAACGGATAATGGGTGCAGCCCAGAATAGCGGCATCCGGTTGAGGCATCTTGCGCATCAGCGCATCCACATGGCTGCGCACCAGTGCCTCGGCCAAAATCATATCCCCGTCTTCAATTGCGTCAACAACACCGCCACAGGCCTGCGCCTCTATGTCGACGCCGATCGCGCGGAACGCAAGCTCGCGCTGGAACGCACGCGACGCAACAGTGGCAGGCGTGGCAAACAGCGCCACGTGCTTTACATCCACTTCGCGCGGGGGTGAATTATCGCCCCACTGCCGTTCAGTCAGCGCCTCGATCAACGGCACAAACACCCCCAGAACACGCTTGTCGGCTGGCACCCAGCCTTCCTGCATGCGCCGCAAGGCAGCCGCCGAAGCCGTATTGCAGGCCAGTACAACCAGATCACAGCCAGCATCGAACAGGCGCTGTGTCGCGGCCACAGTCAGATCATAAATATCATCCGCATTGCGCACGCCATAAGGCGCATGCGCGCTATCCGCGAGATAGATAAACTTCTGTTCCGGAAGCCGCGCCTGCGCCGCTTGCCAAATTGTCAGCCCGCCCAATCCGCTGTCGAAAATGCCTACCGCCATTTGCCTTACCGGCGCGCGCGCCGGTCCTCAAAATCATAGCCCGCATCGAAGGAGTCGAGCGGTTCTGGTGCAAGCTCATACGTTGCTTTGCGCAAGAAATCCATCATCCCTTTTGCGTCGGGCAAAAGCGGCTCAAGCTGGGCACGCGAAAAGGGTTTTCCAATCGCCAGACGCACGGGCGTATCCACACGGCTGCGAAACTCTTTGATAAGCAACCCCAAGCGCAATGTCGCATGCATATGGCTGGCAATCTGGAACATCCGGCTGGTGTGCCCGTCAAAGTATATGGGCAGCACGGTGGCATTCGACTTTGCAATCATTCGCGCCGTAAAACTGCGCCAACTTGGGTCCATAGGCCTTGAGAACGGTTTGGCACCCGTGCTCACCGTGCCACCGGGGAAAATGCCAATGGCCCCGCCCGCCTGCAGATAGGACAATGACTCCCGACGTGTTGCCAGATTAGTAGCAACAGCCGCGCGGTCTTCGTCAAAGCTGATGGGCAGAATATGATGCTGAAGACCCGGTCCCTGACTGAAAACCGAGTTGGCCAAAATCTTGAATGTGCCTCGTCTCCGGCTAAGGACATGCCCCAACACCAACCCATCGAGAATGCCATATGGGTGGTTTGCAATCACGACCAGCGGCCCGTCATGCGGAATATCATCCAACGCCCCGCGCACCACGTCCAGCTCAAGCCCGTAGCGCGCCACCATTATGTCAAAGAAATTTGCCCCCGAGGCAAGTTCCTCTTCATACCCCCGCACCCGCTTGAGTAACGATCGCCGCCCGGTGCTGTTCTCGATCAATCTGATCAAGGCCTTCCCCCCACGGCTGCGCGCAGAAGTAGCATAGCTCAACTCGCGGGTCGGCACAGTGCGCTGAGTCACGCTCATATCACAGGCTCCTTTTTCTCTGCTCTACAGCGTAACCGTAACAAATTTCCTACATTACTCAGCCGCTTTATCCTGACGCGGCCCACCCGCGCGGATCACGCTCAACAGCTCCTCGCGGCGCTTGGCCGCTTTGACCTCATTTGCCTGCTTCACATGGCCAAAACCACGGATTTGCAAAGGCAATGCAGCAAGCGCAATGATGGCGTCCCGCGTGCCGCCCTCCAGCTTGGGCAATACCTCGCCCATGTCATGCTCGTATTGCTTGATCAAAGCGCGCTCCATCTTGCGCTCGGCAGTATAGCCGAACACGTCCAAAGGCGTGCCGCGCAGGCGCTTGAGCTTGGCCACCATGCGCAAAGCCCGCTCAAGCCATGGGCCAAATTCCCGCTTGGCCGGATGCCCGTCCGCCCCCGTTCGGGAAAGCATTGGCGGAGCGAGATTGAAGCTCATCTTGAAGTCCCCCTCAAACTCGGCCTGTGCCTTTTCGCGACTACTCAGCAACAACCGCGCGACCTCGTATTCGTCCTTATAGCTGAGAAGTTTATGATAGCCCGTGGCAGCCGCTTCCCGCACGTCACGGTCTGCAACCTGCGCCAACAGCTTGTCATAGCGTTTGGCCAGCCCCTTACCCTGATAGGCGATAAGATGATCGCGGCGGAACGCAATCTTCCCCTCAAGCGTATCGGGCAAGACCACCACATTCGGTGTCAGCACAGATTGCGCATGCTCGGGAAAAAGCACCGCCCAGCGCCCGATCTCGAAGGCGCGCAAGTTCCGCTCAACCGCGGCCCCATTGAGACGGATTGCCGCCTGTACGGCCTCCAACGTCAACGGAATCAAACCGCGCTGCCATGCCCCGCCAAAGATCATCATGTTGGAATAGATCGAATCGCCCAGCGTAGCGCGCGCTAGTTCAGAGGCGTCAAACATCGCCAGCTTGTCGTTAATCCGCGCTTCCAGCGCCAGCTCCAGCCGATCATAGGGCATCTGGAATTCCGTATCACGGGTAAATTCCCCCGTGATGATCTGGTGGCTGTTTACAACCGCCCCCGTACGGCCTGTTGAGGTCAGCCCCAATGTCTTATTCCCTGCGGAGACAACCAAATCCCCCCCCACAAGCGCATCACATTCGCCCGTGGCCACGCGGATGGCAGAAATATCATCAGGGCGATTTGCCAGACGACAGTGGATGCTCACCGCGCCGCCTTTTTGGGCAAGGCCTGCCATCTCCATCATTCCGGCGCCCTTACCGTCGATCTGCGCCGCCTGCGCCAGCACGGCACCAATGGTCACCACGCCAGTGCCGCCAACCCCTGTGATCACCACATTATAAGTGCCGTTGATCGCAGGCAGCTGCGGCATCGGCAGATCAGGGATTTCCACCTCTGTTGTGGCCTCCTTTCGGATCGTCGCGCCCTCCAGCGTCACAAAAGAAGGGCAGAAGCCATTCGCGCAAGAGAAGTCCTTGTTACAGGAGGATTGGTCAATCGCCCGTTTGCGGCCCAATTCGGTCTCGGCGGGAACGATAGAAACGCAGTTGGACTGCACTCCGCAATCGCCACAGCCTTCGCAGACGTCTGTGTTGATGAACAACCGCTTGTCAGGGTCAGGAAACGCCCCGCGCTTGCGGCGGCGGCGCTTTTCGGCAGCGCAGGTTTGCACATAGACAATGGCGCTCACGCCCGTGGTCTTGGCCATGCGCTCCTGTACGGATTGTAGCTCTGCGCGCTCATGCATCTCTACCCCGTGAAAATCTGACGCTTGCACATCTTCTTTCTCGTCATAGACGACACAAAGGTTCTTGATCCCCATGGCCTTGAGCTCGGCCACAATACGCGGCGCGTCCAGATCACCCTCGTTATGCTGCCCGCCTGTCATGGCAACAGCATCGTTATAGAGGATTTTATAGGTGATATTCGTCTTGGCCGCGATGGCCGCGCGGATCGCTTGCGCCCCTGAGTGGTTGTAGGTCCCGTCCCCAAGGTTCTGGAACACATGTGGTGTGGTCGAGAACGGTGCCTCACCGATCCAATTCGCGCCCTCGCCCCCCATATGGGTAAATCCCAGCGTCTCACGGTCCATCCATTGCACCATAAAGTGACAACCAATCCCCGCATAGGCGCGGCTGCCATCGGGTACTTTGGTAGAGGAGTTATGCGGGCACCCCGAGCAGAAATATGGCGTACGTCCCGCCAGCTCTTCGGCGTTATCCGCACGCCTCGCCTCCGCCAGATCAGCCAACCCTTGTAAAACACGTTCTGTCCCGCGCCCTTCGTCACAAAGAACGGCACCCAGCTTTTCGGCGATATCCAAAGGATCAAGCGCCCAAGCGGCCGAGAACAGCTCATCCATCCCTTTGCGCCCGCCGTAAACCCGTGGCCGGTCCATACGGTCAAACAGCGCTTCCTTGATCTGTACCTCAATCAGCTTGCGCTTTTCTTCAACCACAACAATCAGATCGAGATCTTCTGCCCATTCGTTGAATCCACGCATATCCAGCGGCCAGACCTGCCCCACCTTATAGGTGGTGATCCCCAAGCGCTCGGCCTCATCTGCATCAATCCCCAGTAAAGACAGTGCATGGACCAAATCGAGATAGTTCTTCCCCGCCGCGACCAAGCCGATCTTGGCCCCTTTGCGCCCCCAGACCCGCTTGTCTATGCCATTGGCATAGGCAAAAGCCTCAGCGGCAAAGCGTTTATAATTGACCAACCGCGCCTCCTGCGCGATCCGCTCATCCACCAGACGGATATTTAGCCCCCCTTCGGGCATTTCAAACTCCGGCTCGACAAAGCTCAAGCGGTGCGGGTCTCCATCTACGACCGATGTGACCTCTACCGTGTCCTTCATCGTCTTGAGCCCGACCCAAACGCCCGCAAACCGCGAAAGCGCCCAGCCGTAAAGGCTGTAATCCATGATCTCTTGCACACCGGCAGGAGACAGCACAGGCATATAAGTGTCGACCATCGCAAAATCGGACTGGTGCAACACGGTCGAGGATTCGCCCGTGTGGTCATCCCCCATCGCCATTACGACACCGCCGAATTTCGAACTGCCCGCCATATTGGCATGGCGCATCACATCACCCGAGCGGTCCACCCCCGGCCCTTTGCCATACCACAGGCCAAATACACCGTCATATTTTCCCTCACCGCGCACCTCGGCCTGCTGCGCGCCCCAAAGAGCGGTAGCCGCCAGATCTTCGTTCAGTCCTGCCTGAAACGTCACCCCCGCTTGCGTCAGTTGCTTTTCCGCGCGGGCCATTTGCATATCCACAGCCCCCAGCGGCGAGCCGCGGTAGCCTGTGACCAAACCCGCTGTATTCAGCCCCGCCGCCCTGTCGCGCGCGGCCTGCATCAGCATCACCCGCACCAGCGCCTGCGTGCCATTCAGCAGCACGGACGATTTCTCCAGATCAAAACGGTCGTTGAGTGTTATCTTCTGCGTTGTCATGGCATTCCCTCCCAAGAAACCAAAGCGGCCTCCACCGCCTGAACCTGCATAGTATTACAGCACAATAGGTCACATTTACTGACCTGCATAGCTCCTTATCCACATGTTACACTTTTCTGTTATAGTTCCCCCTGTGTCTGCTAGCGCAAACAGTTTAAAAGGCCGGCAACAGTGAGGGGAGCATCATGGACTGGGACAAACTAAGGATTTTTCACGCGGTAGCTGACGCCGGGTCGCTAACCCATGCCGGGGACAAGCTAAACTTATCCCAATCCGCCGTGAGCCGGCAGGTGCGCGGGCTGGAAGAACAGCTGAACACCAATCTGTTCCACCGCCACGCACGCGGACTGATTCTCACTGAACAGGGTGAGTTATTGTTTGACGCGACCCGTGCCATGTCAAAGCGCCTTGATACGGCATCCGCGCGTATCCGCGACAGCGAGGAAGAAGTCTTTGGCGAATTGCGCGTGACCACCACAACGGGATTCGGCACCATGTGGTTGGCCCCGCGCCTGTCCAAGCTGTTTGATAAATACCCCGACCTCAAGGTCGACCTGATGCTTGAAGAACGCGTTCTGGATCTTCCTATGCGCGAAGCAGACGTTGCGATCCGCCTCAAAGAACCGTCACAGGCCGATCTCGTGCGCAAACGCCTGATGAGCGTGCGCATGTGCATGTACGCCAGCCCCGAATATCTCGCAGAAAACGGCACGCCGCAAACCGTAGAGGAAATCGGCGACTACCGGCTCATCTGTCAAAGCCCCGCGAGCGATCAGGTAGGCGCAGGCCTCAATCTTGTTCAACGTCTGATGATGCATGACATACGTTCTTTGCTCACGATGAATAACTATTTCGGGGTGCTGCAAGCAGTGCTCAACCACTTGGGCATCGGCGTACTTCCCGACTATCTGGCACAGGACTTCCCCCATCTGGTGCCGGTACTTCCACACATTGTTTCCGGCGAAGTCCCTGTATTCATTGCCTATCCCGAAGAGCTTCGGCAATCAAAACGCGTCGCTGCATTCAAGGAATTTGTTCAGGACGAGATTATTTCCTACCGTAAGCAACTGCGCTCGCTCTCCTAGGACACAACGAGCCATGCACAAAATGCATAGCGGGCATGCTTTTATACGTACATAATCTGCATTGAATTTAAGCAACACGCACCCTAACTGACCCTCATAAGGATGGCGGCACCTCCCGTGCCCGTCCTTATACCTCCCTGTTGGACTTGGCCGGGCCATTGTGCCCGGTCTTTTTTTATCTTCAGCCCGGGGCAACGATAAGCATGCGTTAATGCATAAACAGCCCTTCCCACCTGCCCGCTCCTGCCCTAAGAGGGTGGCCAAGTTTTGTAGCCCTCGGGGAGCACACCATGTCAGAGCCGGAAATCACCCAAGAGATCATTTCAGCCCACGGGCTAAGCGATAGCGAGTATCAGACGATCCTTGATCTGATGGGCCGCACCCCCACATTCACCGAACTGGGAATCTTCTCGGCGATGTGGAACGAGCATTGCTCCTATAAGTCTTCCAAGAAGTGGCTGCGCACCCTGCCCACGGACGGCCCTCAAGTGATCTGCGGCCCCGGTGAAAACGCAGGCGTGGTTGATATCGGGGACGGTCAAGCGGTCGTGTTCAAGATGGAAAGCCACAACCACCCCTCCTATATCGAGCCCTACCAAGGCGCCGCCACCGGCGTTGGCGGCATCCTGCGCGATGTCTTCACCATGGGCGCGCGCCCCATCGCCTCGATGAACTCGCTCAGCTTTGGTGAGCCGTCACACCATAAAACAAAGCAATTGGTGCACGGTGTTGTTGCCGGTGTTGGTGGCTATGGCAACTGCTTTGGCGTGCCTTGTGTCGGCGGCGAAGTCCGTTTTGACAAATCCTATAACGGCAACTGTCTGGTAAACGCCTTTGCGGCCGGCCTCGCGGATGCCGATAAGATTTTCTATTCCGCCGCATCCGGCGTCGGCATGCCTGTTGTCTACCTTGGGGCCAAAACCGGCCGCGACGGTGTGGGTGGCGCGACCATGGCCTCGGCCGAGTTCGACGATACCATCGAAGACAAGCGCCCCACCGTACAGGTTGGCGATCCCTTCACCGAAAAGCGCCTGATGGAAGCCACGCTAGAGCTGATGGCAACCGGCGCTGTGATCTCTATTCAGGATATGGGGGCCGCTGGCCTGACCTGTTCTGCTGTTGAAATGGGCGACAAGGGCAACCTTGGTGTGATTCTCGACCTTGAGAAAGTTCCCACCCGCGAGCTGAACATGACCGCCTATGAGATGATGCTGTCAGAATCCCAAGAGCGCATGCTCATGGTGCTGCGCCCCGAGCTGGAAGCCCAAGCCAAGGCCGTCTTTGACAAATGGGACCTCGACTTTGCCATCGTTGGTGAAACAATCGCCGAAGACCGCTTCTTGATCCGTCTGAACGGCGAAGTGAAAGCCGACCTGCCGCTCAAGGCACTTTCCGGCACCGCCCCTGAGTATGACCGCCCATGGGTCGAAACACCTGCCGCAGCGCCCCTGACGGATGTGCCGACAGTTGATCCCATCACCGGCCTGCGCGCGCTGCTGGGCTCACCCAACTATGCCGGCAAATCCTGGGTTTATGAGCAATACGACACAATGGTCATGGCCGATAGCGCCCGCACACCGGGCTGGGGCGCAGGCATTATCCGTGTTCATGGCACAGATAAGTCGCTGGCCTTCACCTCGGACGTGACCCCGCGATATGTAAAAGCCAACCCCGTTGAGGGCGGCAAGCAGGCGGTGGCCGAAGCCTACCGCAACCTCACAGCTGTTGGTGCTGTGCCATTGGCCACCACCGACAACCTCAACTTTGGTAACCCCGAAAAGCCCGAGATCATGGGCCAGTTTGTCGGCGCCATCAAAGGTATCGGCGAAGCTGTGGCCGCGCTCGACATGCCAATCGTCTCTGGCAACGTGTCGCTTTATAATGAAACCGACGGCTCGGGCATTCTGCCCACACCGACAATCGGCGCGGTTGGCCTGATCAAAAATAGCGCGGATATCATCGGTTTTGACGTGGCCACGGGCCATGTCGCACTGGTCCTCGGTTCTGGCGCTGGCCACCTCGGCCAATCCGCCCTGCTTGCCGAAGCCTTTGGCCGCGCTGATGGCGATGCCCCTGCGGTTGACCTTGCCGCTGAGGCCGCTCACGGCGATTTCATCCGCGCAAACCGCGCGCTGATTGCAGCCTGTACCGATCTGGCAGATGGCGGCCTTGCGCTTGCCGCCTTTGAGATGGCCGAGCACGCAAAGCTTGGCCTCACCCTCGATAGCGAAGACACAGCCGCCTTGTTTGGCGAAGACCAAGCACGCTACCTGATCGCTGCAACCCCTGAGAATGCAGCCAAGCTCATCGCCGCTGCAGAGGCCGCAGGGCTGACATTGGCCCAAACTGGCACATTCGGCGGCGACATGCTCAGCTTTGGCACCAGCAGTGCCGCACTTAGCGAGCTTGCCACGGTTTACCGCGCCAGCTTTGCCCAAACGGTAACCTAAAGCGCCATCTCGCGCAGCAGCCGCGTTTTCTCGCCCGTATCGTCGGGTTTAGAGATCGCGGCTGCCAGCGCTTCCAAAGATGCAATCGAATGCCCTGCGCGAAAACTGTCCACATGGGGCAGCATCGCGCGGATACCTGCGGCCTTGGGCGCAAACCCGTCCCAACGCAGCAATGGATTAAGCCAGATCACGCGCCGCGCAGATAGATGCAGCCGCTGCATCTGCTTGGCCAGCGCCTCCGGCGCGTCACGATCCAGCCCATCGGTAATCAACAGCACAACAGCGCCCTGCCCCAGCACCCGCCGCGACCAGTCGCGGTTAAAAGCGGCCAGCGACTGCCCAATGCGCGTGCCCCCTTCCCAGTCCTGAGCCTCGGCACCTGCAGCCTTGAGCGCCGCATCCACATCGCGGGTCCGCAAATGGCGGGTGATATTGGTGAGCTGCGTGCCAAAGGTAAACGCATGCACCTGCGCCCAGCCAGCAGCACGTTCATTGGCAACAGCATGGATAAAATGCAGAATGATACGGCTGTATTGGCTCATGGAGCCTGAAATATCGCTCAGCACAACAAGATTGGGCCAGCGCGGCTTGGGCTGTTTATGCGCAAGCCTGTGCATTTCGCCCCCTTGCCGCAAAGCGGCACGCAAGGACCGCGCGCCGTCTACACGCCCTTGCCCAAAGCTGGGTGCGGTGCGGCGTGATGGCAGCGGGCGGATCGGCAGGCTCAACCGCGCAAGCATCCGTTTGGCCTCGGCCACTTCGGCAAGGCTCATCAATTCAAAGTCCAGCGTCTTGAGGCGCTCCGAACTGGACGTCGTCAACGAGGCATCGACCTCGATCAGATTTTCCTCTTCTGGGCGCTCCGGTTCATCACGTGGCGGTGCCTGTGCCCCATCCAACAAGGCCTCCGCCGCGCGCTTTTCGGCGGCTTGTGCAGGGCGTTCTTCCTGCACGCCGCGAATGGCAGGCAGCATCGCGGCCATCATATGCTCCAGATACCGCGGATCGCGCCAATAGAGGCGGAAAAGCTGTGCAAAGACGCGGCTATGCTCAGGCCGGCTCACAAAACAGGCGTGCAGCGTCCAGTAAAAATCCCGCTTCTCGGTAAATCCGGCAACCTCAACCGCGCGGATCGCATCAATCACCCGCCCCGGCCCGATGGGCAGCCCCGCACGGCGCAACGCACGGGCGAAATGGGTGATATTGCCCGCAAGGCGTGGGCTATCGGGGAGTTCGAGCGGGGTATGTTCAACCAAACGCCACCTCCTGTGCGGTTTTTGACTGCGGGATTGAGTATTTATGGCTAGAGAAAATAGAGGACAGGTAGATTTGGCACCCGCATCGCACTTCGCAGGGGCCCGCGATCATGGTGCGAGGCTGGCGCGGGCTTCGTCTAGCAGGCGCTTGGCCTCAGAGCCTTGTAGTTTTGTGATGTCGTCCTGATATTTCAGCACCGCCCCCAGCGTATCGGCGATGACTTCGGGGCTGAGCGTGAGCACGTCCAGCGCCAGTAGGCATTTGGCCCAGTCGATGGTCTCGGCCACGCCAGGCTTTTTGAACAGGTCTTCGGTACGCAAGCGCTGCACAAAGGCGACGACTTCGCGGCTGAGCGCTGTGGCCGCTTGCGGCGCGCGGGCCGTGAGGATCTCCATCTCGCGTTCGAAATCCGGATAATCGACCCAATGATACAGGCAGCGGCGTTTAAGCGCATCGTGGACTTCGCGGGTCCGGTTAGAGGTCAAGATGACAATTGGCGGTTCGGGGGCTTTGACACTGCCCATTTCCGGGATTGTGACCTGAAAATCGCTCAGAGCTTCGAGTAAAAAGGCTTCGAATGGGGCATCGGTGCGATCCAGTTCATCAATCAGGAGCACGGGCGGCCCCGCATCATGCGCGCGCATGGCTTGCAGCAGCGGGCGCTCGATCAGGAATTCTTCGCTGAACAGTTCGGTGTTGAGAGTCTTGCGATCAGCCCCGCCGGCGGCTTCGGCTGTACGGATCGCAATCATCTGGGCTGCAAAGTTCCATTCGTAGACTGCTGTGGTCGCATCCAGCCCTTCATAGCATTGCAGGCGGATCAGACGGCGCCCCATTGAGGCGGCAAGGGCTTTGGCGATCTCGGTCTTGCCGACGCCTGCTTCACCTTCCAGAAACAGCGGCCTGCCCAGTGACAGGCTTAAAAACACCACTGTGGCCAGTGGGCGGCCGCAGACATATCCCTGTGCGGCCAGCATTTTTTGCACGGCGTCTATAGATGAATAATCGTCCATGGCCTTTGCCCCCCCCTCAGCCTGCGCTGTCTCACAAGGGCATCTGATCCCGCCCGGGTCAAGTCGGCAATGATAGATATGTCACGACATTTGCCTCCGATGTGCTGCACAGATTGACGCGTTTCCCCCTAGATGGCATCGTGTTAACGAGCAAAAAAGAGGTTTCCGGTCATATTGACACTGAAACCCGTAACGAGGCGGATATGGTAAAAACAATGCAATTTGCAGGGGACTGCAATGGCATCTGAGCTGAGCATCACAGCGGTCACATGCGTGAAAAACGAGGGCCCGTTCCTATTGGAATGGATCGCGTTTCATCAGTGCATCGGGGTGACTGACTTCCTGTTTTACTCCAATGATTGCGACGACGGCACGGATAGCCTGCTTGATGCGCTGGCCGAGCTAGGGCATGTCACCCACCTGCCCAACCCCGCAGAGGGGCGCAATTACCAGATGGAGGCGCTCAAAGACGCAAAAGGCCAGAGTGTGGTGCAAGATGCGGATTGGATCTGGATCGCGGATGTAGATGAATTCCCGAACATCCATGTAGGCGATCACAGTTTTGCCGCCCTCATTGACGCCTGCGGCGACCCCCAGGCCATCAGCCTGAATTTTCAGTTTTTCGCCAACAATGACATTGATCAATTCGAAGACCGGCCCGTGATTGAGCAATTCACCCACAGCCACAACCCCGATATGTGGTGCGGTGAGGCCGCCATCGAAGTCAAGTCATTGGTGCGCAGCGACTTTCCGCTTCATTACTATGGCGCACATCGTCCGTTTTTCAAAAATAGCATCAAGAAAAACAAACGCCCTGTCTGGACTGATGCCTCTGGGCGCAATGTGCCCCACCGGTTTCTGGTAGCAGCCAATCCGCGCCGTATCCGCCGCTTTCCCGCGGGCGGATCGCGGGCTCATGCCACGTTGAACCACTATGCCTTGCGCAGTCTCGATAGTTATCTGGTCAAAAACGACCGCGGCGATGTGAACCGTGAAAACCGCGCCTTTGATGATACCTATTGGCGAGAACGGAATGATCCTGCGTGGGAGGATACATCGATCCAGCGCTATCTGCCCGCACTGCGCAAACAGATTGACGCGCTTAAAGCGCAGGGGCAGATCGCCGAATTACATGACGCTTGTGTTGCAGCCCATATTGCGCGCCGCGATACTTTACTGGAGCGTCCCGAATACCGTGAGATGCAGCACCAGTTGCGCAGCGCCTCGAAGCTCCCGCCGCAAGAAGAAGACATGCTGCGCGGCCTCGGCCTGTTGGAAACGGCCACATGACTAAGCTCAAGGTCGTTAATCTGGGCCTTCCCAAAACCGGCACCACAACGCTGGCGCGTGCTCTAAAGATCGCGGGCTTTCGCGTGGCCGATCACCGCATACGTCCGCGCCAGACAGAAACTGCGGCGTTGAAAGATGCATTTGTTGCCGAGCTGCTCTATCGCGGGCTGTTCCATAACGGCGACCCCGCAGAATTTCTGGAAGATTTCGACGCCGTGACCGAGATGAGCTGTTTGCGCAAAGATCATTCGCTCTGGCCGCAGATGGATTTCGCGATGATTGATGCGATCCGTAAACATCACCCCGATGTGCGCTTTGTCGCCTCGCGCCGCGATGCGTGGGATGTGTCGCAATCCATGCTTGCGTGGTCCGATCTGGGTACGGAGCGGCTGCACCGCGCCACCGTTCCCGGCCTGCCCGCAGGCTATGGTGAAACGTCCGCCGAACGGGTGACTTGGATCGAAGGGCATTACGCGCATCTGGACAGGCTGTTTGCAGGCGACACGGCATATCTGGAATTCAACGTGGCCGACAGTGGCGCGCAGGCGGCGGTGGCGGCCCATTTGGGCGTGGATCTGCCATGGTGGGGTCGGGCCAACGCCAACTCCAAAAATAGGGCTAGTTGATGCGTATTTTTCTACATATCGGACCTGAAGAGGTCAGCGCAGAGCGCATTCAATCCGTGCTTGCAGGCAAACGTGATCAATTGGCGCGTAAGGGTGTCCTTTTTGCCCGCAGCCCGGGCAACAAGAACCACACGCGGCTGTTCATGGCAGCGACCGATCCCGAACACGTAGATCCGTTGCGTTTTAACCGCGGCTACATCACGGCGCAAAAACAGGCCGAACTGCGTGAAGCCGTTATTAGTGAGCTGGCCCGCGAAGTGGCCCAGCATACCCCCGAGACATTAATCGTCTCTTGCGCGCAATTGGGCGCAAACCTGTACAGCACCTCCGAGCTGGCCCGCCTTCATGAGATGCTCCGCCCGCTGTCAGAGGACATCACGGTCATCGCCCATGTGGACCTGCCCGTGCGGATGCTTGCGCGCAGCTACGCCAACCAGATCCTCGAAGGGCGCGGCTTGTCTTTGCAGGCCGAACTCGACCTTGTGGGCAGTGATAGCTGGCGCGCAGCAGCCCTAGCAGCAGCCCCGCGAATTGACCCCGCCGCCGGCGTCTTTGCCGAAACGCAAGCCCCCCTTCCGTGGATTGATCTGCCTGCATTGGTCGCCTTTTGGGAGGCCGAATTCGGGTCGGGGAAAGTGCATTTGCACAGCTATGATGCTGACCGGTTTTCAGGCCCAGAGGTGGTGGACGACATCGCAAATGCCTTTGACGTCAAAGATATCGGAGCCAAAGCCACGCCCGTTATTTTGCCCTCATCGACACCAGATGCCGCATTGGCACGGGGTCGCCAGCTTAATGCGCTGGTGCTGCGTGTGTTGGCCAGCGGCCAGCGTATCTTGCCGCGACAGCTTTGGCGTAGCTTTGTGCAGGATGTGGCCATCGATGGCCCGCCAATGGACCTTGCCAGCCTGCACCCGATCACCAGACATTTCGCCGCTGGCCTTAAAGACCTGATCAAACAACAGCCCACTCTGCACAAGGACACATTCAAAGCCCCCCGCGCCAAAGGGCAATGGGCAGAGGCCGATCCGCTGTTCGGTTACCGGCCTTCACAATATTTGCTGGGCTTTATGTGGCGCATCGACAAAGCCACCCGCGAGGAACGGCAAAAGCGTGCTGCCGATCTGGCACAGCTTGCGGGCGCGCCCGTCGAGCTATCGCAAGCGCCCGCCCCCGATGCGGCCCCGCGAAGCGAAGCCGACGCCCCTGCCCAACTAAGCGAGAGCGCGCGCAAGTTGATGCCGCCGTTGGCCGTGCAGAACTTTGAAAAACTTCGCATCTCGACCTTTGCGCCGCACAATAAAATGGGGTCGGTCAACGAGGAAGAACTGGCCACAGCCTATACCCCAATCCCCCCGCGCAGCCTGCCCGCAGGGAATAGCGGCAATGTTATCGTCGGCTGCATGAAGAACGAGGCGCCCTATATCGTTGAATGGGTCGCCTATCACCGCGCCATGGGCGTGGATAATTTCCTCATTTATACAAATGGTTGCGAGGACGGCACCTCGGAAATCCTTGACCGCTTGCAAGAAATGGGCGTGCTGCAACACCGCAACAATGACGACTGGAAGGGCAATTCCCCGCAGCAACATGCGCTTAACTGCGCCCTTGAAGAACCTGTCATCAAGAATGCCGAATGGATCATCCACATTGACGTGGATGAATTCATGAATGTGCGCTGTGGCAATGGCACCGTGCAGGATTTCCTTGCCGCTGTGCCAGACGCCACAAATGTCGCGATGACCTGGCGGCTGTTTGGCCATAACGGCGTGACAGAGCTGAACGATGACTTTGTGCTTGATCAGTTCGATACTTGTGCGCCGAAATTCTGCCCCAAGCCGCATACCGTCTGGGGCTTTAAAACGATGTTCAAAAACATCGGGGCCTATGAGAAAATCTCGTGCCACCGCCCCAACAAGCTTGATGATGCCTTTGTCTCCAAGGTCAAATGGGTCAACGGCTCGGGCAAGGATATGACAAAGGACGTGGCCACCAACGGCTGGCGGTCCTCCAAGAAAAACATCGGCTATGACCTGCTACAGCTCAACCATTATGCGTTGCGCTCGGCCGAGAGCTTCTTGATCAAACGCCAACGTGGCCGTGCGCTGCATGTGGACCGCTCTATCGGGATCAATTACTGGATCCGCATGGATTGGTCGGATTTCCGCGACGTAACCATCAAACGGAACCTGCCGCGCCTGCGTGCCGAATACGACCGCCTAATGCAGGATGACGTGCTGCGCGGTTGGCACGAGACCGGCCTCGACTGGCACCGTGCAAAGGCCGAAGAGCTTCATAAAAATCCCGAATTCGCCGATCTATACCGCGATGCGCTCGCCGTTAAACTGACCGAGACAGAGCGGGTGGCCTATGCGCTGGCTCTGGACATGGAGAGTTGAATGAAAGGCCCGCAGATCACGGCAAAGCCATCCCGTTTGCGGAACAAGCGGTAGCATGAGCCATCTTGCCATCCTTTGCGTACGTAACGAAGCTGCCTTTTTGTTGGAATGGCTCGCTCATCACCGCGCTGTGGGCTTTGATAACTTCCTGATCTTCTCGAATGACTGTCAGGACGGCACTGACGCCATGCTGGACCGGCTGGACGCGATGGGCATCGTCACCCACATTCGCAACGATGGCCCCTATGACAAAGCAGGCATACAGTTCACCGCGCTCAAAGCCGCGGCCAAGCACAGTCTCACGCGGAAGGCCAAATGGATATTGCCGCTGGATGTGGATGAGTTCGTCAATATCCACTGCGGTGATCACACATTGGAGGCGCTGCACGCCGCCATCCCCGATGCCACGGCCATTACCCTCACATGGCGTCTGTTTGGCGCAGCCGCTCAGGTCCGCTACAAAGATGCCCCCGTGCTTGACACCTTTACACGCGCAGCACCTGCTGTGCTCTATTGGCCGTGGCGCGCCTCAATGTTCAAAACGCTCTACCGCAACGATGGCATATATAAAAAACCCGGCGTGCACCGCCCGCGCGACAGCAATGACAGCAGAATGGCAAAGGCCCGCTGGTTTGACGGCAATGGTGCCCCCCTGCCAGAGCAATTCGTGAAAAACCGCATCTTCTCGAATTTTGGCAAAGACAATTACGGCTTGGTCCAGCTAAATCACTACCCGCTTGGCGCGATGGAGAGCTTTGTTCTCAAAGCCGACCGTGGCCGCGCCGTGCACAGTGATGATATGCTGGGGCTGGATTACTGGGTCGAGCGGAACTTTAACACCGATGAAGATATCAGCGTACAAAGCCTTGCTACCCCCCGTGCAGCCCACCATGCGGAACTGATGGCCGACGAAACCCTCGCCACATTACACGCCCGTGCCGTCGCATGGCGCAAATCACGCTTTGATACACTCATGCAGCAAGAACCGTTTCGCGCGCTCTTTGGTCGGCTTATGATGACCCCGCCGTCACAGCCGGTTTCACAGCAAGCCGCCCAATTCATGATCAAACATGCCAATCTAGGTCGCGCCCGTAGAAAAACCGCGCCATAATTTTGCGCCTATTCACCTCAATTTTGCCAAAATACCAAGGTATATCCGGCCCGGAAACCGCATGCGTACACCGATATGCGGAGCAGATTGAGGACAATTCGATGCCCGAGAACAGCTTAACCTTCGACACGTCGCTCGCCGGTATGAAAAAAGCCGACTGGCTGGCAGCCGTCGAAGAACTTTGCGCCCAAGATGGCACGTTCGAGCAATTGGGCCGGCGTCATTATGCGGCTTTTATTGAAAAATCCCCCACTTTGCTTGTCTCTTTCGAGACATTGCAGGGCATCCCTGCCCTGTCCTCCCTCGCCCAGCCGCTGGGATGGGAGATGATGCAGGAGTATGACTGGTCCAGCCTGTGCATAGCCTCAAACGGCGACACGTGGTTTCGCGACGAAGCGGTATATGCCTATTTCGACCGGCTGATCGACGACGGGTTCTTTGATGAATTCGACCAGATTATTTTCTACGGTGCTGGCCCTTGTGGCTATGCCGCTGCTGCCTATTCGGTCGCCGCACCCGAAGCCAGCGTTCTGGCTGTCCAACCCCAAGCCACGCTTGATCCACGGGTCACCGAATGGGACGACCGGTTCGTCGAAATGCGGCGGACAGACTTCACATCGCGCTATGGGTATGCACCTGACATGCTCGATGGGGCCACAGCGGCCTTTGTCGTCTATGACCCCCGCCAGCAGCTTGATGCGATGCACGCTGCCCTGTTTACACGCGACAACACCCGCAAATTACGCCTGCCCCATATGGGCGACGCGATCCAGACCGACCTGCTGGAGATGGAGCAACTTGGCCCCCTGCTTGATGCGATCGCAAAAGACAGTCTGGATGATGTCCGTTTTGCCAAGATGATGCGCGCACGGCGGCTGCACCCGCCCTATCTGCGCAACCTGCTTGCCGCTTTGGATGCGCAGCGACGCGAAACACTGGCCCTTGCTCTGGCACGCAATGTGACCACGCGCATGCACGCGCCGCGCTTTGCCCGTCGCCTGACCGCTGCTGCCGCCTCCCAGACCGACAAAGACGACTAGCGCGGGATGGGGCAGCGTGCTAGCACCCTGCCCATGACACAAACCCTTACGCTTCGACGTCCCGATGACTGGCACCTGCATTTGCGCGACGGCGACATGCTGCGCGCTGTGCTGCCTGAGACCACGCGCCATTTCGCCCGCGCGATCATTATGCCCAATCTTGTACCGCCTGTGGTGACAGCCGCTGATGCCCGCGCTTACCGCGACCGGATCATGGCCGCAGTGCCCAACAGCGATAGCTTCAAGCCGCTGATGACGCTGTATCTCACCGAGGATACCGATCCCGAGGATATGGCCGCCGCCCATGCCGAAGGCCTCATCACGGCGGTAAAGCTGTACCCCGCCGGAGCCACCACAAATTCGGCCTCTGGCGTGTCCAACTTTGACAATGTTGCCAAGGTTTTGGAAAAAATGGCCGAAATTGGCCTGCCTCTGTGCACCCATGGCGAAGTGACCGATCCTGACGTAGATATCTTTGACCGCGAAGCTGTGTTCATCGACCGCGTCCTTGATCCGATCCGCCGCAAACATCCCGAATTGCGCGTGGTAATGGAACATATCACCACGGCAAACGCGGTGGAATATGTACAGGCCAACGACAAGAACCTTGGCGCGACAATCACCACGCACCATCTGGTGATCAACCGCAACCACATCCTCGCCGGGGGGATCAAACCGCATTACTACTGCCTGCCAGTGGCCAAACGCGAGAAACATCGCCTAGCCCTGCGCGCTGCTGCGACCTCGGGCGATGCACGGTTTTTCCTCGGGACAGATTCCGCGCCACACACCGACGAGAACAAGCTGCTCCCGTGTGGTTGCGCCGGCTGCTTTACCGCGCCCAACACCATGTCGATCCTCGCGCAGGTATTCGAAGACGAAAACGCGCTTGATAAGCTCGAGGCCTTCACCTCCCTTAACGGTCCGGCATTCTACCGTCTGCCCGTCAATGAAGAAACGCTTACCCTGACGCGTAACGAGGCGACATTCCCGCCCCATATCCAGACGCCCGATGGCCCCGTCACCGTCTTTGATCCGCAAATGACGCTGCATTGGACCGCCTGAGCCATAACCTGACCCTCAAGGACTGCTTGCTATGATCCCCAACTCCTACCCCGACGCTGCCGAAATGGCGCGCCTTACCGCCCGTATGCTGCTGGAAATCGGCGCGGTAAACTTTAACACCGATGAGCCTTACACGCTGGCCTCCGGCTTGCCTTCACCCAGCTACATCGATTGCCGCAAACTGATCTCCTATCCGCGCATCCGCAGCACGTTGATGGACTTCCTGACCGTGACAGTGATGCGCAACGCGGGTTTTGAGGCTTTTGACAACATCGCCGGCGGCGAAACCGCAGGCATCCCCTTTGCCGCGTTGGTCGCCGAACGGATGGCCCTGCCAATGACCTATGTGCGCAAAAAGCCCAAAGGCTACGGTAGAAATGCCCGCATTGAAGGCGACATGAGCGAAGGACAGCGCGTGCTGCTGGTCGAAGACCTGACCACCGATGGCGGCTCGAAACTGAGCTTTGTCGATGCGATCCGCGATACAGGTGCTAGCTGCGGGCATACGGCCGTGATTTTCTACTACGACATCTTTCCCGAAACGGAAAAGACACTTGGCGATCATGGCGTAGCGTTGCACCATCTGTGCACATGGTGGGATGTACTGGCCGAGGCCAAGCGCCAAGGCAGCTTTGCCAAGGAAACGCTCGACGAGGTGGAAAACTTTCTCAAGTCTCCCCGTGAGTGGCAAGAAGCACGGAAGAAATAATACCATTGGTTGACGCGCGCAGCGGAAGTATCGCAAGATATGGTGCGCGCGTTTCCTCCACAGGTTATCCACAGAAAATATACAATTTGCGCGCCCGCACCCCACTCGTTATGTGAAACGACGGGGCAAATCAGGGTACACCATGAACGAAATATCGTCTTTAGAAACAACTGGAATTGCTGTTCAAGCCGCTGAAACGATGCCTCATTCTATTGAGGCAGAGCAGCAGCTTCTCGGTGCGATCCTGACCAATAACGATATCTATGACCGCGTTGCCAGTGTCATCGGCCCCAAGCATTTCTATGATCCTGTGCATGCGCGAATCTTCGAGATCGCCGCCGCCCGTATTGCAAAGAACAACCTTGCCAGCCCCGTAACGCTCAAGGCGTTTATGGAGGAGGATGAAGGCCTACAGGAACTTGGCGGCCCCGCCTATCTGGTGCGTCTCGCAGGTGCTGCGATCTCGGCCTTTGCCGTACGCGACTATGCGCAGATGATCTATGATCTCGCTGTGCGCCGCGACCTCATTCAATTGGGCCGCGATATCGCAGCCAAAGCCGCCACCGTCGACGTTGCGAATGAACCACGCGAACAGATCGTCGAAGCCGAACAGCAGCTGTATAAACTGGCCGAACAAGGTCAGGCGGAAAGCGGATTTCAAAGCTTTCTCAAGGCTGTAACCGACGCTGTTAATGTAGCCAACACAGCCTATCAGCGCGATGGTGGCCTGTCCGGTGTATCCACCGGCCTGATCGACATGGACAAGAAGCTTGGCGGTTTGCACCGCTCTGACCTTTTGATCCTCGCCGGTCGCCCCTCTATGGGGAAGACCTCGCTTGCGACAAACATCGCGTTTAACGTGGCCAAAGCCTATAAGCGCGGGCAATTGCACGACGGCAGCGAAGGCGCTGTTGAAGGCGGCGTCGTCGGCTTTTACAGCCTCGAGATGAGCGCCGAACAGCTCGCCTCACGGATCCTGTCCGAAGCCTCCGAAATCCCCTCCCAACAGATCCGCTCGGGGGATATGACCGAGTCAGAATTCCGCCGCTTTGTGGACGCCGCAAAGGCACTGGAAGCCTGCCCGCTCTATATCGACGACACGCCCGCCCTGCCCATTTCCCAGCTCGCTGCCCGTGCGCGCCGCCTGAAACGGACCCATGGCCTTGATGTGCTGATCATCGACTATCTTCAGCTCGTGCGCGGCACCGGCAAAAGCGAAAGCCGCGTGAACGAGATTTCCGAGATTACGATGGGCCTCAAGGCGATCGCTAAAGAACTCGATATTCCTGTTATCGCCCTGTCCCAGCTGTCGCGTCAGGTGGAAAACCGCGAAGACAAACGGCCACAGCTGTCTGACCTTCGTGAATCCGGTTCGATCGAACAGGATGCTGATGTGGTGATGTTCGTGTTCCGTGAGGAATATTATAAGGAACGCGAAAAGCCAGGCGATCACGAGCTGGACAAAATGGCGATCTGGCAAGAAGAAATGGAACGTCTGCACGGGCGGGCCGAGGTCGTAATCGGCAAACAGCGCCACGGCCCTATCGGCACGGTCGACCTGAGCTTTGAAGGGCGCTTTACCCGCTTTGGCAACCTTGTGAAACCATGGCAGCAGGACGGCGGCGAAGAAGAATTCTAGCCGGTGTATAACTCTGTGCAAAATTTCCGCTGATACCGAACTCAGGCAGCAAATTCAGCTGATTAAAGCGCGAACTTCACGTGCATTCATTTGTGTTGCGCGGTCTTCGTCCGTGACCTTATCCACAAAAACGCCGGACCTCTTGGCGCGGCGTTTGGATTGTACAAAGTGATTTTGTTTTGGGCTACTGCGGCCTTTTCACTTCAAAACGCAGACCCTTGGCCGTGCCCTCGGCGAAGCCCTTCCAATAGCTATGCTCATCGGTTGGCTTCCCGTCTTCATCGACCGACCAAACCCCATCATTCGAGCTTTCGGTCAAATCAAGATAGCTGCCAGCCTCCGCATCCCCCTTCAGCTTTTCATTCAGCCACGCGGTCGTGAAATGTTGCAGGATATTATTCATTCGCACCGTATCCCAGACAGCATCAGAGTAATGCTCCGAGATATTGAACCCTTTGTCTTCGTTGAAATAATAGCTCTCCTTTGGCGCGGGCATCGGCGCGCCGGCGTTGTGTCCGGCGTTCACATAGGTGAGCAAAGCGCTCTCGACCGTGTTCACGTTCTCCCAGATCGCGCGCACACCGGTTTCATATTCCGACACGTCATCCTCGCTGCCCGCCACAAACAAAGTCGGAATTTTTACGCCGGAAAGGCCTTCGGCATCCCAAAAACCACGGTTCATACCCCAAGGGCCGACCGCCACCACGGCTTTGATTCGGTCATCAAATAGCTCTGCATGGCTTGTTGAACCGGACTGATGAATGCCAAGCGTGCCGAACGGTCCGCCCCAGTCATAGGCAACAGATGCCTCGGTCACGCCACCACCTGCGGTGATGATTGCCCCATATCCCCCCATGGAATAACCGATCAAACCGGTGTTATCCGCGTCATACAGGCCCGCAAACACCTCGCCTTCTTGGGCCATATCCGCCATTTGCTGCAGGACGAACAGCTGGTCCAGCGGCCTGTTCACCAAGGTTGATCCAAATGCAGCTTGCGTCCGGTAGGTGCTGTCGGTGTGGTCAATCGAGGCTACAACATAACCCTTGGAAGCCAGGTTTTCCGCCAGATGGCTGAGTAAGAACCGGTTTCCGGGATAACCGTGACTGACCAGAACCAGCGGATAGGGCATCTCGCTGACGGCTGGTGCCGCATCACGCATCGCCCGGCCTGTAAGGGTAACTTCGGTGGTGCCGTCCCGCAAATATGTGCGCAGCTCGGTCGTGCCTGTTGCGTCATTGTCTGCCGGATACCAAAGCTCGACCGTCAGAGGGCGGTCATACCGTGGCAGAGTTTCGGGCTTCTCGCCGGCAGGGTCTATGGCAAGAATATTGACCTGATCAGCGTTGACCATCTCAAGCTGGCGCACCCCAACGGGATACGCGCCATACCCTGCAAGGGCCGGCGCGTTTGGCAGCTGCGTATCAATCGGATTGGCCCAAGCTGCACCGCTTGCAATCAGCGCGATTGGCAAAACCGACTTTGTCACCTTAGTCATTGATATCTCCTTATCTTTGCGCGCACCCTACTGCGCCCTGACCGACCCGCAAGTGACAGTTCCATGACATATCCCGCATGTCACCGGTGTCGTTATCGTCGCACCGGCCCCCGATACATGCAAAAACTTATGCCCCTCGGACAGGATATTCCGCCTGGCCTGTGCACAGCGTCTTGACGCCGCGGGCGGCTCTGTTCAAACGTGGCGCATGAGTACAGGAAAATTAACCATCGATCTGGCCGCGGTCGCCGCCAACTGGCGCGCGCTGGCAAAAATTTCGCAAGTCGAAACAGGTGCCACTGTCAAAGCGAACGGCTATGGCCTCGACATGGCCCGTGTGGGCCAGCATTTGGCAAAAGCAGGCGCGCGGCAATTTTTTGTGGCAACGGCCGAAGAAGGCGTGGCCCTGCGCCGTGCTCTTGGGAACGGACCCACGATCTCGGTCTTTTCGGGCCATATGGCGGGCGATGCGCAGGCGATTGCGGGTGCGAATCTGCATCCGATGATCAACTCGGTTGACCAAATGCTGCGCCACGTCGAAGCGCTGCCGGGCCATCCTTTTGGCCTTCAGCTCGACACCGGCATGAACCGCCTCGGCATGGAACCGGACGAATGGTCCGCACTGCGCGACATTGCCCTCGCGCAAAACCCGGTTCTGATCATGTCCCATCTGGCCTGCGCCGATGAGCCGGACCACCCCATGAACAAACATCAGCTTGAGCAATTCGAGGCCATGACTGCAGGCCTTGATGTGCCTCGCTCATTGGCCGCCACGGGAGGGACGTTGCTCGGATCAGATTACCATTTCGACATTGTGCGCCCCGGTATCGGGCTTTATGGCGCGCTACCGTTCGAGCAGGCCCAACCCGTTGTGACCCTTGATATACCCGTGATCCAGATCCGCGAAGTCGCCAAAAGCGAAACCGTTGGCTATGGCAACACATGGACCGCACCCGCGCCAAGCCGGATCGCCACAATTGCTGCCGGTTACGCGGACGGGCTGATCCGTGCCATGGGTGCAAATGCCATGTTCTATCACGGCTCCCAAGCAGTGCCTCTCGTGGGCCGGGTGTCGATGGATTCCATCACCGTCGATATCACCTCTCTGTCGGATTTTCCTGAAAGCCTGCAACTGATCGGCCCGCATCAAAGCGTTGATCAGGTTGCGGAATTCGCAGGCACTATCGGCTATGAAATCCTGACCAACCTCGGCGGGCGCTACGACAGGACATGGGTAAGCTGATGCGACTGCTGCGACTGCTAAACCTGTCGCTCCTTGTCTTGTACCCTCTGTCCTGGTTCGCCCCCTTGATGCGCGCGGGGTTATTGCCGCTCTTCGGATTAAGCGAAATATCGGTTATGACCGGGCTGCAATCCCTTTGGTCATCAAGCATGTTTCTGGCGATCCTGGTCGCGCTGTTTGCGCTGGTGGCCCCATACGTCAAAACGATCGGGCTGGCATTGATCCATACAGGGCGAATTGGCCCGCGCCTCAAACCGGTACTGGACGGATTGGGACGGTTGGCCATGGCGGATATCTTCCTTATCGCGCTCTATATCACGATCACAAAAGGAATCGGTGTCGGCCGCATCGAAGTCGCCTGGGGGTTGTATTTATTTACCTTCTGCATCCTTACATCGTTGTTCATAAGCTGTAAAACACAGCAATCAATGCATTTTGGCCACGGTTGAGTGTTTTCCCGGAGACAGTTTGCGCAATAGCTGTCGGTTGTTTAGAAAAATTTTCTTTGCAAGTCATCTTGCGGCCCTTATTCTGCTATAGCTTGAAATTGAGCGAATTTTTGCTCAACCTGCCACCCGAGGACCCAGATGAAGCAGCTCAAAGCCGTTGGCTTTTTTATCCAATACATGATGCAGCGCGCAGCTGTGTTCTTTTTTGCGGTTTGCGCCGCAGGGCTGATAGTGGCGACAGTCATGGCCGTATTGGGGGTCTGGGCATGGGTTGATCTGCCGCTCAGCTATGCGGGCGAGCCGGTGCAGAATGCCGGCATGTATTTGCAGATCGCAGCGACCGCTCTGGCCACGGGCATCTGCTTTTTCCTGCCCGCCAACGCGCGCATCATGCAGCTGGAAAATTCGCACCGCCGTTTCTCGGTTTCTATGGACGATGTAGCCCGGGCATACGGTGCCGTACATGCCGCTGACCGCGGCCGCGCTTTTCAGCTGAGTTCGGAATTCGATGCTGTGCGCGAACGCCTTATCTATCTGCGTGACCACCCTGACCTCAGCACGCTTGAGCCTGCCCTTCTCGAAGCCGCTGCCCAGATGAGCCATATCAGCCGCGAATTGGCCGAGGTCTACTCTGACGAAAAAATCGACCGCGCGCGCAATTTCCTCAAGCAACGCCAAGAAGAGATTGATCAATTCAATGCACGCCTTGATCAGGCCAAATCCATCTCGACCGAAATGAAGCACTGGCTCCATGAGGTCGAATTGGAAGAAAGCGTCGCCGCAGCCCAACTTGCCCGTCTCTCCGAAGAAATGAACGAAATCCTGCCGCAACTGGGCCGTGAGACAGTGCTCCACGTTCCAGCCCCATCCACCGAGGATGCGCCACTTGATAGCACAGCCCTTGATAACAGCCTCTATGAGCTCCCCAAAGCTGCGGAATAATCACGCCCGACTAGGACGGCCCTGATCCAACAAAATTACTGGCACGTCATACGGGCACTTTTGCCATCTGTTTCCCATTGATCCTTACCCCGACCCAAGGCACTAAGGCGACCATGGCAAAACCTGTAAAATCATTCTCCTGCACCAAATGCGCCGCCAGCTATGGCAAATGGTCAGGCCGTTGCGACAATTGCGGCGAGTGGAACACCATTCAGGAAGACAAGGGCATCAGCGCAGGCCCGCCGTCCAAATCATTAGGTGCGCGACGCGGCTCTTCGATGGAGCTGATGGATCTTGCCACTGAAGAATCCCCCCCGCCCCGCACGCTGAGCGGTCTGGGAGAGCTCGACCGCGTGTTGGGCGGCGGGCTTGTGGCCGCCTCGGCCATTCTGGTCGGTGGTGATCCCGGCATCGGTAAATCCACCTTACTGCTTCAGGCCGCTGCCGCCTTTGCCAACCGGGGCCTGAAGGTCGTCTATATTTCGGGCGAGGAAGCCTCGGCGCAGGTGCGGATGCGCGCGCAACGCCTCGGGCTGTCCGACGCGGCCGTAAAACTGGGCGCAGAAACCAACTTGCGCGACATCCTGACCACATTGGACAAAGAACGCCCGCAGCTTGCGATCATCGATTCAATCCAGACCATGTGGGCTGACAACGTAGAAAGCGCGCCCGGTTCGGTATCACAGGTGCGCGCCGCCTCTCATGAACTCACCTCCTTTGCCAAACGCACCGGCACTTCGATTGTGTTGGTCGGCCATGTCACCAAAGAAGGCCAGATCGCGGGCCCGCGCGTGGTCGAACATATGGTAGATACTGTCCTTTATTTCGAAGGCGAACGCGGCCACCCTTTCCGCATTCTGCGCTCGGTTAAGAACCGCTTTGGCCCTGCCGACGAAATTGGCGTGTTCGAGATGACAGGCCGCGGGCTGTCCGAGGTGGTCAATCCATCGGCCCTGTTCCTATCCGAACGCGGCCAGCCCGCTGCGGGATCAGTGGTTTTTGCAGGCATCGAGGGCACCCGCCCCGTACTGGTCGAAATTCAGGCGCTCGTCGCCCCCTCGCCTCATTCGCAGGCAAGGCGCACGGTTGTCGGCTGGGACGGTGGGCGTCTGGCGATGATCCTTGCCGTTCTCGAGGCGCGCTGCGGGATTCCCTTTGCCGGGCTTGATGTCTATCTGAATGTGGCAGGCGGTATGAAGATATCCGAACCTGCAGCCGATCTTGCTGTGGCCTGCGCCTTACTAAGTGCGCGCGAAGATACCGCGCTACCTGCCGAAACCGTGGTTTTCGGGGAACTAAGCCTGTCAGGTGCGCTGCGCCCCGCCACACAGACCGAAAACAGGTTGAAAGAAGCGCAAAAACTTGGTTTTACCTCGGCGATAGCTCCCAAAGGGGGCAAACCTGTTGTCGTAGACGGTATCGCGCTCAGACCGATGACCGATCTGACAGCGTTTGTGGGTGAAATTTTCGGCGCTGGCTAACGCGTCACAACAAAAGGCGAGACAAGCATGGAAGGTTTTACCCTCATTGACGGCGTGGTGGCATTGGTCATCGTGATGTCGGCACTGCTGGCATACGGACGCGGCTTTGTACGCGAATTGATGGCCATTGTAGGTTGGATCGCTGCGGCTGTGCTGGCCTATCTGTTCGCCCCACAGGTCGAACCGCTGGTACGTGAAATCCCCGTTGTAGGTGAGTTTCTGGCCGACAGCTGTGAACTGTCGATCATCGGAGCCTTTACTTTGGTACTGGCTATCACCCTTGTTGTGGTATCGCTGTTTACTCCGCTTTTCTCGTCGCTTGTCCAACGGTCGATCCTTGGCGGTTTCGATCAGGCGCTTGGTTTTATCTTCGGTGTGGCACGCGGCATCCTGCTCGTTGCGATTGCGTTTTTCGTCTATTCCACCGTGATCACCGGCCAGCAGTTCACCATCGTGGACGACAGCCGTTCGGCACAGGTGTTTGGCCGCTTCACCGACGACATCCAGAACTCCGACCCCGATCAGGCATTGGGCTGGATCACCGGCAAATACGAAGAACTGGTCGCAAGCTGCACAGCAAGCTGATCCGTTACCCTAACGAACCAATCGCGAACCCGGCATCCTTCTGGATCGCCGGGTTTTTTAATATTGTGGCCCCCGGCTTTCAAAACATCGGCAAAGGCCAGCGGTTCACCTGCCGAATGCGCTGAAATTTCCGTCTTGGCGCTACACAAAACCGCCCCGGAGTTATTTAGCACATTCACAGCGTGACTCTGGGCGCGGACTTTCGTAATACCCCCGTAACCTTTGCCGGTCACAGGAGCGCCCCCTTGTCCCACACCCCGCCCAAGTTAATGCCCCCAGCAAATCCATTTGATACATCCTATCTGACGGATGCAGGGGATGATGATAAATTAAAGGAAGAATGCGGCATTTTCGGCGTTGTCGGTGTCGCTGACGCCGCGAATTTTGTAGCCCTCGGCCTGCACGCCCTCCAGCATCGCGGCCAGGAAGCAGGTGGAATCGTTACCCATGATTCCGAAGCCGGCTTTCAATCTGCCCGCCGCTTTGGCTATGTGCGTGACAACTTTACCAGCCAGAAAGTGATGGAAACCCTGCCCGGCCCGATTGGCATCGGGCATGTGCGTTACTCCACTGCCGGCTCCAAAGGCCAGACCGCCATCCGCGACGTACAGCCCTTCTTTGGCGAGTTCGCCATGGGCGGTGCGGCGATTGCGCATAACGGCAACATCACAAACGCCAACGCCCTGCGCCGCGAGCTGATCGAGCGCGGTTCAATCTTTCAATCTTCCAGCGACAGCGAATGCATCATTCACCTGATGGCCCGCTCGCTCCAACGGAATATCCCCGAGCGGATGGAAGACGCATTGCGCCGTGTCGAGGGGGCCTTTTCTGTTGTGGCCATGACCCGCACCAAATTGATCGGTGTGCGTGATCCGCTGGGCGTGCGCCCGCTGGTTCTTGGGCAGCTCGGCGATGGCTGGGTCCTGAGCTCTGAAACTTGTGCGCTGGATATCATCGGTGCCGAATTCATCCGCGAAATTGAGCCCGGCGAAATGGTCGTCATCACGGATGCAGGCGTGCAAAGCCACTTCCCCTTCCGCCGTCAGCCTTCCAAGTTCTGCATTTTCGAGCATGTCTACTTCTCTCGCCCCGACAGTATCCTTGGCGGGCGCTCGGTCTATGAGACACGCGAAGCGATTGGCCGTGAACTGGCCAAGGAAAACCCCATCGAGGCTGATCTGGTCTGCCCTGTGCCGGATTCCGGCACCCCCGCGGCCATCGGCTATAGCCTCGAGAGCGGCATCCCCTATGCAATGGGCATTATCCGCAACCAATATATGGGTCGGACCTTCATTGAGCCCTCCGAGAGCATCCGCAACATGGGTGTGCGCCTGAAACTCAACGTGAACCGCGCGTTGGTGAAGGGGAAGCGCATCATTCTGGTTGACGATTCCGTTGTACGCGGCACCACCAGCCGCAAGATCAAAGAGATGATCCTGGATGCCGGTGCGGCCGAGGTCCACTTCCGCATCGCCTCGCCTCCGACGGCATGGCCCTGCTTTTACGGCGTGGACACCCCTGACCGCGACAAACTGCTGGCCGCGACCATGTCCGAAGACGAAATGTGCAGCTATCTGGGCGTCGACAGCCTCAAATTTATCTCGCTCGACGGTCTCTACCGCGCGGTCGGCGAAGCCGAGGGCCGCAAGAAATCCTGCCCGCAATATTGCGATGCATGTTTCTCGGGCGAATACCCTGTGGTCCCCTCTGATCGGGTCGAAGACGGTTTCGAGATGAAGCCAGCCGCTGAATAAGCGCGCCTTCAAAATTACCATAGGGCGCGACCTGCGCCCTATGCCTCCTCCCTCTCTACATTTTGGCAGTAAAGTCACCTTAGCCTGCGCGGCTGTGCTATGCTGGCCTTATGCTTGATCCTCTGCCCGATCCCATCACCCGCACCACAGCCCACTGGCCTGCTGAAGCCCGGTTAAAATTCACAGATATCCGAGCGTTGATTCTAGAAGCGGGTGCGCGTGCTGATATCGGCCCGCTCACCGAGAGCCTGAAATGGGGCCAGCCCGCATGGCGGCCGGATCGTCCGCGCAAAGGCAGCACACTTCGGCTCAATTGGAGCGATAAGCTCCCCCGGACCCTTGCGCTTTTTGTAGATTGTAAAACCACGCTCGCCGCCGAAATATTCGCGGCCTATCCAGATGATTTTCAATACGAATCCAATCGCGCCATGCGTATGCAGCTGAATGCCCCTCTGCCCAAAGACGCCATCGCTTATTTGGCCCATGCCACCTTCACCTACCATCAAAACACCTGACCGGCGCCTTTGCGCGCACCCTATGGCAATGCTCTGCCGAGCGCAGCGTGCCCCCCTGTTTCGCTTGCGGACAAAGGCATAACTGACCCTTTGGAATGACCAAAGGAGCCACCATGGCCACGCAAGACACCGCTACCTCGCCCGCCGTCGCAGAGCTTGCGACTGAACAGGTAAACCTGCCGCGTACGGCGCTGTTGGGTATCGTTGGCACCGCATCTGCGCGCCGCGCGCTTGTCCGTTTGTCCAAGGGCAAAACCCAGACCGTGCGTGTGGGTGACCGCATCGCACGCAGCACAGTTGCGGCAATTAGCGATGACCAGCTGGTTCTATCGCGCGGCGGCAGCACACAAATCCTGACCATGCCAAAAGGTTAGAGCCCTTGACGGCACCGCGCCTCCCGCGCATATCCCTTGAATGACAGATAAAACCGTATTGATCACCGGCGCATCGCGCGGCCTTGGTGCCGCCCTCGCAGAAGCGCTCGCTCCGACCCATCACATCATTGCAGTCGCCCGCACCGTTGGCGCGCTCGAAGAGCTTGATGACCGCATCAAGGCCCGTGGCGGTAGCGCGACACTTGCACCAATGAACATTACAGACACAGGTGCCATGCAAACCTTGTGTCGCGGTATCTATGACCGCTGGGGGAGCCTTGATCTGTGGATGCATACTGCGGTTCATGCGGCACCACTGACGCCGTGCCATCACATTGACGCCAAGGACCTCAAACAATCCGTGGATATCAACATCACTGCCACCTCAACCCTGATCAACTATGTCTCACCTTTGTTGGGTGAACAGGGCCGCGCCGTGTTTTTTGATCATCCGGTGAGCGGTGGAAATTTCTATGGTGCATACGGTGCGACCAAAGCAGCGCAAATCTCTCTTGCCCGCAGTTGGCAAGGTGAAAGCGCGCGTATTGGCCCCAAGGTCGATATCATGACGCCGCAGCCTATGCCGACAGCCACCCGCGCGCGCTTTTTCCCCGGTGAGGCCCGCGATGCGTTGAATGATATCCACGTAGAAGCAGCACGCCTTCTGGCAACACTCGATAAATAAGCGCCCCCTCGCTTGCCCGCCTGCCGCACCTCGCTTATCAAGGCAAAAAGGGGCAATTTATGCGTATTCTGATTACCAACGACGACGGCATCAACGCACCGGGTCTTGCCGTGCTCGAAGGCATTGCGGCAACGCTGGCCGGACCCGAGGGCGAGCTGTGGGTCGTGGCCCCCGCATTTGAGCAATCAGGCGTAGCCCATTGCATCAATTACACAAAACCAACCCTTATCACGAAAATCAGCCCCCGCCGTTATATGATCGAAGGCAGCCCTGCGGATTGCGTGCTCTGCGCGCTTTATGATCCGATGAAAGACGCACGCCCCGATCTGATCCTGTCAGGCGTGAACCGCGGCAATAACGCAGCCGAGAATACGCTCTATTCCGGCACCATCGGTGCCGCGATCGAGGGGGCATTGCAAGGCGTGCCCTCGATTGCTTTGTCGCAATTCTATGGCCCTGCCAACCGTGACCTCGATAACCCATTCGAGGCCGCAGTTGAGCACGGCGCAGATGTCTGCCGCCGCATCCTTGCCCGCGCCCCTGCCGTGGCCAACGGGTACGGGTTGTTCTGGAACGTGAACTTCCCGCCTGTGGCCGCCAAAGACGTGGCCGGCATCCGCCTTGCCCCTCAAGGACGCAGACCCGGTGTGAATTTCTCAACCCAGCCCCATGACGCGCCAAACGGGCGGCGCTATTTGTGGATCACCGGCGGTGACCAGCAGGTTCCCCCTGCTGCAGGCTCTGACGCTGCGGTTAATCTGCAGGGGTATATCTCTGTCACGCCCATGCGCGCCGATCTTACCGCCCATGACGAATTTGCCGACATGACGGACATCAACACATGAACGACACCCCCGAGGACGAAATCGCTGAACGCAAAATGCAGTTCCTTTATGCCCTACGCTCCAAGGGCGTCACGGATAAGCTGGTGCTGGAGGCGATGGAAGCAGTCGACCGAGGCCCGTTTATCCGTGGCCTGTTTGCCGAACGCGCCTATGAGGACATGCCCCTGCCCATTGCCTGCGGTCAGACGATCAGCCAGCCATCCGTTGTGGGGCTGATGACCCAAGCGCTTGAACTGACACCGCGCGACAAGGTACTCGAGATCGGGACCGGCTCCGGCTATCAGGCCGCGATCCTGTCCAAACTGGCCCGCCGCGTCTACACCATCGACCGGCACCGCCGCCTTGTGCAAGAAGCGCGCACCGTCTTTGACGTGCTTGACCTCAACAATATCACCGCAATCATCGCCGATGGCAGCTTTGGCCTACCCGAACAGGCCCCCTTTGACCGCATCATCTGCACTGCTGCTGCCGAAGACCCCCCCGGTCCATTGCTTGCCCAATTAAAAGAAGGGGGCATCATGGTCTTGCCCGTCGGTCAGTCAGACGCAGTTCAGCATCTTATTCGCGTGCGAAAAACCGCCGACGGGCTGGAATATGACGAAATGCGCGCCGTTCGCTTTGTTCCTTTACTCGAAGGGTTGGGAAAAGACACATAATGTGGTAGGAACACTGAAAATCCCGGGCACACGGGATGGGCAGTGACAAGGACCACACGGAATGACAGCTTTTCCAAGGCGCAAAACCCTGCGCACATCGCTTTTTGCGGGCGCTGCCTGCATGGCACTAACCGCATGCAGCGACCCGCTTGATTTTGATTTGCGCGGTTTGGGCGGCGGGTTTTCAACCGCCAACGCAGCGCAGGCACCGCTGGCCGCACGGCCGCAACCCGACAGCCGCGGTGTGATCTCATACCCCAATTATCAGGTCGCCGTCGCACAGCGCGGCGATACGCTGACCGATGTTGCCCGCCGTGTGGGCCTGCCCGCCGCGACGCTGGCCTCTTACAACGGCATCGACGCGAATGTGCCGTTGCGCAAGGATGAAATCATCGCTTTGCCGACCCGCGTGTCAGAGCCTTCCCCCGCAACAGGGGCAACAGGGACCGGGCCGATCAAACCCGTGGACGTCACCAGCCTAGCCGGTAGCGCCATCGACCGCGCGCCTGCAACGCCCAGCGTACAGACCGCAGCACTAGCACCAGCCGCCACCACGCCGGCCACGCAAACCCCCAAGGCCCAAACCGGCAAAGAGCCTGTGCGCCACAAGGTCGAACGGGGCGAGACCGCCTTTACCATCGCGCGCCTCTACTCTGTTCCGGTCAAGGATTTGGCCCAATGGAACGGGCTTGGTTCTGATTTTGCGATCCGCGAGGGGCAATTCCTATTGATCCCGGTTCCGTCACAGAACCCGCCAAAGGCAGCGCCAGCACAAACCGCAAGCGCCGCTGCCGCGACCACCTTGCCAGGCCAAGGTTCGGCCACGCCAACACCGCCATCCGCGACCAAACCACTGCCCGCAGAGAAAATTGCACCAGCAGTTCAGCCCGCACCGGCCACTCCGGCGACCTCTACCGCCGCCGCCCCGAAACCCGAGCCCGCGCCGGCTCCGGTGGCTGACGTTGGCAAAACAACCAAACCCGCCGCTTCAGGCCAATTCGTCCGCCCTGTTTCCGGCACGATCATCCGCGACTATGCCAAGGGGCGCAATGAAGGCGTCAACATCAAGGCGGCACCGGGCACGCCTGTAAAAGCAGCCGAGGCTGGCACGGTCATTGCCCTGACCAAAAGCCCCGATGGCATCCCGATTGTCATTGTCCGCCACCCCGATCAGTTGATCACGGTCTATGCAAATGTCGATGACGTTGCCGTTAAAACCGGCGACACGGTCACCCGCGGTCAAAGTATCGCCAAGCTACGCAGCGGGGAGGATTCATTTGTTCACTTCCAAGTCCGCAAAGGCACCGACAGCGTCGACCCCAACCCGTTCTTCAACTAATTCACGCTACCTTTAAAAGTAACAAAAGCTCTGTCCCCGTTAGGGACAGAGCTTTTGTCATGTCTCAACCTACCACCGATGGAAGCATTCAGCCGACGGCAACCCCCTGCCGCCCGGCCAGATCAGTAAAATACTGCCATGCTACACGGCCCGAGCGGCTACCTCGGGTGGCTTGCCACTCAATCGCCTCGGCGCGTAATGTGGCGTCGTCAATCTCGACGCCATGGGCATCACAATAGCCGCGGATCATCGTTAGATACTGGTCCTGATCGCAAGCATGGAACCCAAGCCACAGGCCGAACCGATCCGAAAGTGATACTTTTTCTTCCACGGCTTCTGCAGGGTTAATCGTCGAACCACGCTCGTTCTCGATCATGTCGCGAGGCATCAGATGGCGGCGGTTGGACGTGGCATATAGCACCACATTGTCAGGCCGCCCTTCGATCCCGCCATCCAGAACCGCCTTGAGCGATTTGTAATGGGCGTCATCATTGCTAAAGCTCAGATCATCGCAGAACAGGATAAACCGCGCCTTAGCACCGCGCAGCAGGTTCAGCAGACGGCCCACCGACGGTAGGTCTTCGCGCTGAAGCTCGACCATCTTCAAATCCGGATGAGTAGCCTGCACAGCACCGTGCACAGCTTTGACAAGGCTGGATTTTCCCATCCCCCTTGCTCCCCACAACAACGCGTTATTTGCTGGCAATCCAGCCGCAAACTGTGTGGTGTTCTGCATCAAAGTATCGCGCGTGCGCCCGACCCCGACCAAAAGGGAGATATCGACACGGCTCACTTTTTTCACAGGCTCTAAGCGGTCGGGCCCCGTGTGCCAGACAAAAGCCGTGGCCGCGTCGAAATCGGGGGCGGGCTGCGGCGCTGGAGCCATACGTTCCAGCGCCGCAGCGATACGGTCCATGGGATCATCGATCACAGGTCACGGTCCTTTACATCCTCGACGATGGGGTCTTGATCCATGGTTTCCACGCCCATGTCTGCGGCCTCTTCGTCGTCGTAAAAACCATCTTCGCGCAGCTGTTTTTCGCGCTTTGCATCCACACGGCTCACAAGGAAGATCGACACCTCATACAGGCCGTAGACCACCACAAACAGGATCATCTGTGTCACAACATCAGGCGGCGTCACCAAAGCGGCCAGCAGCAAAATCCCCACCAGCGCGTATTTACGCACATTGCGTAGCCCTTCAGCACTCACCAGACCGGCCTTGCCCATCAGGGTCAACAGGACTGGCAATTGGAAGCACAGGCCAAAGGCAACGATCATTTTCAGCGTGATATCAAGGCTTTCGTTCACCTTACCGTTAAAGACGATCTCGATCCCGCCTGTAGACGGCTCTGCGTCGGCAAGCATCGCAGACAGGTAGCTTGCCGCATCCGAAAACCCCAGAAAGAACTGCATCGCCAATGGCACAACCACGAAATGCGCAAATGCAGCGCCAAGCAGGAACAACACCGGCGAGGCGATCAAAAACGGTAAAAACGCGCTTTTCTCGTTTTTATACAGCCCCGGTGCCACGAACCGCCAAAGTTGGTGCGCAATAACGGGAAAGCTGACCGCAAGCCCGCAAACCATCGAGATACGAATAAGCGTAAAGAAATATTCCTGTGGCGCGGTATATTGCATCACAGGGTTAGGGTTGCCTAGATCGCGCATGGTGTTTTCGATCGGGATCAACAAGAAATCCAGGATCGCACTGCCAAAAGAAAAGCAGATGATCATCCCCACCACAAACGCCAGCACCGAACGGATCAACCGCGTGCGTAGCTCGGCCAGATGTTCGATCAGCGGCGCGGCGCTGTCGTCGATTTGATTGTCGCTCGCAGTCATTTAGCGGCCTTCTTCTTGGCTGGGGCTTTTTTGGCCGCTGTGGTTTTCGCGGCAGGTTTCTTTGCAGCAGGCTTTTTGGCCGCAGGTTTCTTGGCGGCTGCAGGTTTGACCGCAGCAGGTGTGGCCGCCGACGCATCCTTAGCCGCCAGCGTTTCTTGCAAAGACGCCTCAAGCTCGTCTGCTTTTTGCATCGCCTCTTTTGCCTCACGCGCTTTGCGTTCGGCAGCAGAGCGCGCAGTGCTCGCTTGAATACGCTTCACATTCTCCTGACGTTCAGCAGATAGTTTTGTATCGCTCTCTGTCTCAAAATTGGTGAGAGAGCTTGCCGCGTCCTTGACCCCGTCCATCGCAGCGCCCACCGGATTGGTGGCAGCTTTTAGCGAGCTGTTGAGCCCCGAGGCCATCTCGCGCACGCCGGTATCGTCAGCGGCATCGTTCATGGCCGAAGAAAACTCTCGCGCCATGCCTTTGGCCTTACCGACAAACTGGCCCACGCGGCGAAACATCACCGGCAGATCCTTGGGGCCCACGACGATTAACGCCACAACCCCCACCACCAGCATTTCGGTCATGCCAATATCGAACATGGGCGTTTACACCTTGTCCTTGGTTTCGACTTCAGGCTGTGAAGCCTCGGCCATATCTGCGGATTTATCATCCAGCTGTTCTTTTTCGCCTTCGCTGATGCCTTTTTTAAAGCTGGTGATGCCCTTGCCTACTTCGCCCATCAGCGAAGAGATCTTGCCCCGACCAAAAAGAACCAAAACCACCACTGCAATCAGCAGCAGACCCGGCAACCCGATGTTATTCAGCATGTCGTCACTCCTAAAGATAAGGCCCACATCCGGCGCGGGCTGTCTATTGTTGAAATAACAAAGATGCTTTTGCACAAAAATATCAAAATGCATCGGCGCAGGGACACAGGCCTGCTAAACACTGCGAATTTAACTCTTGCTGGCCCATACTGACAGGTTTATGTCAGTTGCATGTCCCGCAGCGACCGTCTTTTTAGTATTTTACAGATCTTGCAAGATGGCGCACTGCATACAGCCGGCGCATTGGCCGAACGCTTGGGGGTCTCCCAGCGCACGCTTTACCGCGATATGGACAAACTTGCAGCCTCGGGCGTGCCAGTGCAGGGCACACGTGGCACCGGTTACAGGCTGGCCGATCTGACCGCCCTGCCCCCTTTGATGCTCACATCACCCGAACTCGAAGCGCTCAACCTTGGCCTTGCGATCGCGGCACAGGTCGCCGATCCCGATCTGAAAGCAGCGGCAACCCGTTTGGCCGAGAAAATCGACGCCGCTTTGCCCGAGGTCGGCGCGCCGCCCCATCACAGCTGGGGCTTTGCCACCTCACCGTTCACCGATGCCGCGCGCAGCTTTGCCCATATGCCGACCCTGCGCGCTGCAATCAAAGCACGTCAAAAACTGCGCATCACCTACACAGGGCGTGACGGCGACGTAAGCATCCGCGTTATCCGTCCGCTCGAAATGTCCTATTGGACCCGCATCTGGGCCGTCACCGCATGGTGTGAGCAGGCGCAGGCCCACCGTGTTTTCCGGCTTGATCTGATGACCTCGGCCGAAGCGCTACCAGAGCTTTTCACAGAGGAGCCAGGTAAAACGCTGGCCGACTATACGCCTAATCCTTAAGAGACCAGCCGCTTTGCTTAGGCAAAAAGGCCTCGACGCTGGCTTGGGCGATGACGATTGTCTCATCCCCACTGGGCACATTCAGCCCGCCATGAACTGCCGTCACTTCGGCGCGACCGCGCGGCAAGGTTGCCCGCAGCGCCGCAAGGTCAAGTAGATCGGGCTCCTGCACAGCCACGGTAACCTGCACGCGCATCATCTCATGAGGCATCTCGACAACGCCGAAAATAGGCAAGGATGAATGGCGAAAGGCGTCTTCAATCGCGCGTTTGGCCGCCTTGGTATAATCCATACCGTGCAGGTCATTGCCCATGCCCATTTCAATAATCAACCGCTGTTCGCTCATGATGTGCGCTCCATGTCAAAGCCAACGGATAGCGCCACATTGGCCATGATCGTCGGGTTTCCCGTGCCCTCGGGTCGGGCGATATCAAGCCCGCCTTTGACGACATTTACTGTCACCTGCCCATAGGGAAACACCGCGCGCAGCGCCTCGGCATCGACTTCTTCGGGCTTTTGCACCCCCACATCCAGCGTGATGCGCATGTCCTCTTTATCAAAGCCGAACAGCTCGGCCAGATTGATCGAGTTATGCCACAGCGCGTCTTGCACCGCCCGTGTGGCAGCCTGAGTATAGTCACCGCGCCGCAGCGAAGTACCCATACCAAATTCGATCAGCAGTTTTTGCATCAGATCGTCCTTTTCCTAGGCCTCACGCGGGAAGACGAAACATTTGTCACGCCGGATCGTCAACCACATGACTGTCCCCGCATTGGGGATAAACACATTCGGCACAGTCGCTTTCAGCAGGCTGCCGTCATGATCCATGCGGAATTCCACAAGGCTCTCATTTCCCATAAAGCGCGCCCGCTCGACAACGGCGCGGGCGGCGGTCCCATCTACGGCTGTGGGCAGAGGGCCCTTGCCTGCGCGGTCGAAATCGATCCGCACGTGCTGGGGACGGAACACGATATCCACAACCGTACCATCCTCCACCCCCGGAGCCAGAAAACGTCCGAATGCCGTATGGGCCAAAGCCCCCGACACTTTTGCCTCAACCACATTTGCATCCGAAAAGAACGACACCGCAGCACGGTCCACGGGGAAGGTATAGACATTGTAAGGTGCGCCTTGCTGCACCACCCGCCCATCGCGCATCAGCGCGATCTCATCGGCCATGCGCATGGCCTCATCCGGCTCATGCGTCACCAAAAGAACGGCTGTATCTTCTTCTTTGAGAATGCTCAGCGTCTCATCACGGATACCATCACGCAAGCGGTTGTCCAAACCGCTGAACGGCTCATCCATGAGCATGATCCGTGGCCGCGGCGCAAGCGCGCGCGCAAGTGCCACGCGCTGTTGCTCACCGCCCGACAATTGATGCGGATAGCCGTCGATGTAGCGCAGCAGGTCCACCCGCGTTAACAGCTCTTCCACGCGGGCGCGTTTTTCCGCCTTGGTCCCGCGTAGCCCGTAGGCCACGTTGCCTGCCACCGTCAGATGCGGAAACAGGGAGAAGTCCTGAAACATCAGGCCAATTTCGCGCCGCTCTGGCGGCACCCGAAACACGGTATCGCAGATCAGCTTACCATCTACATGGATCGTCCCGCTGTCCTGCATTTCAACACCGGCAATCATGCGCAAAGTAGTTGATTTACCGCAGCCCGACGGCCCCAGCAGGCAGGTCACCTGCCCCGGCATGATTTGCAGGCTTACATCATCGACAACTGCACGTCCCTCGAACGAGCGGCGCAGATTGCGAATTTCAAGGCGCGGAACAAGGCGCGGTATGGGTCCCGACATATGGGGGCTTATCCGATTGTTTCTGTCGGGTTCCAGCTATCAGCGCTGACGCGTCCCCGCAAGCACCGCAGCAAACCCCGCCACAAGAACACAGACACAGATCAACAAAAGCTGTTCGTATTTGTGACCTTCCATCAACCACGGCGATACGATGTCCCAACCGCGCGCGAAATATACAAACGCGCCCAGAATTGCCGAGGCAAATGCCACAATATAGGCCCACGGCGCGATCGTGCGGCCCATCACCAGACCAACAACCAACACCGGCGTCAAAAACATCGAAGCAGTACCGCTAACCGCGACCGCGTCAAACAGCGTCGCATTACCCCACAGCGTCAGCAACGTGCCCGCCAGCATGAAGGCCACCATCACAACGCGCCCCGAGGCAAGCGTGCGGGGCAAACCGCCCTCTTCAACCGCCAGACGCGCCGCCGAAGACAAAGCCGAATCCAGCGTGCTCATGGCGGACACCAGCAGCGAGATCATAAGCAGACCAAAAATCCAGGTGGGGAACATTGCCGCCCATGTGCCGATCAGCTCACCCTCATAGGCGGCCCCGATCAGACCGGCCTGAATACCGAAAAAGCCAAAGCCGATAATGCACAGGGTGCTGATCCAGAAAGCATGCAGGAAAGACGTGCGTGTTGTCGCCTCATCCGCGATGAAACCACGGTCCATCATCACCGGATCATGCGCAGGATAGCTGAATACCTGCAATGCGGCCACGGCCAGCAAAACCCAACCATTGTAGCTGCCTGCAGTGCCCGGCGCCGTCAGCACCGCTGCCACATCAAAACCGGGGCTAAGCACAAGTGCGACCAGCGCAACGATGAACACAACCAGAAACACCGCCATTTGCACCACATCCGTGCGCAGCGCCGCGCTTAGCCCCCCCCAAGCGGAGTAGCCAAGGCCAAGGATCGCAACGATCCAGATCGCAGCCGTCCCGCTTCCCGCGATGACCGCGTTAAAGATCAGGCCTACGACGATGAGGTTTGCAAATACTTCGGACAGCAGGCGTAGCGCGATAACAAAGTTGTAGCACCCCGTGCCCGCGCGCCCGAACCGCACGCTCAGCCAATCCTGCACCGATCCCGCACCCTGCGCCCGCAAGCGCGCCACGATAAAGCCCCCCGTAAGGAAAGACCCGTAATAGGCGGCATAGGCCAGCGTACCCGCAATCCCGTAATAATAGCCAAGAATGGCCGAATTCATCAGGCTGCGGGCAAAAATCCATGTGGTGACCTGACTGAGAACAAGCACCCAAAGCCCCGGCGCACGCCCCTGCGTACCCTGCCCGCCAAAGAAACCCTCAAGGCTCGCGCTGCGCGGCGCGGCCAACAGCGAAGCTGCGACAATAATGGTAAAAGCAGTAATCATTACAATGGGCAGCATGGCTATTCTCTCAATTATCTCGGTGATTTCGGGCTACATGAGCCGTGTGGGTTAAACCATATAAATTACATCAGATAGACAAAATGTGATGGCTGTTACGCGATTAATGCAAAATCAACAGACACCAAATCCCGCCCGTTCACCTGCAGAATAAAGCGGTGCGCACCTTCGCATAGCGAAAAAGTACTGGCTGCGGCCTTGAAAACATGTCGTTTGGAGAGGCTCAGCGCGCCGTTCTCGGGGATCACTGCGGTCTTGATCTTGAACACTTTCTCGGTTGTTTTGCCGGAAGGGCGCAGAAAGGCGATCCTGTAATCCACCAATACAGGCAGTTCTTGCCCGGCTGTTAGCGTTATATCCACCTCTAACGCCTGCCCGATCTTCACCCGCGGATCGGCCAGCGTCACCTGAGCGGTAACAGGCACGTCCCCACGGTACCCCAACGCCGCCATCGCCCCTGCGTGCCCCTGTTTGATCAATGTACGCAACGCATGGCGCGTCATCCAAGCCAGCTCTTTAGGGCTTTGCAGCCCCTGCCCGCGCCACATTGCAAGCCGTGCCAACACCTCATCCGGTGCTGTTTTGCTTAGGTCATTCAAATGGTTCGCCACCGAGCGCGTGACATAGCGGGTAGAATCCGCATGCAGCGCATCCAGCAACGGCAACGTCTGTGCAAAGGTGAGCCCTACGCCGACGGCCCATGGCAAACGCGGGCGCGTTCCCTCGCTTACCAACCGGCGCAGGTGGTAATTGTCATTCTGCGCCCAGACTGCCAGCTCGGCCAAAGTTTCCTCGGGCCAACGAATGAGGAAGGCACGGATGTAGAACTCCATCGTGAACCGCTGGGTCGCCTCATACAACAGCGCCATAGCCCGCGCGCGGTGTTCTTCCAATCCGTGGCGCACCGCAAGAATACCGGGAAGCGCGTGGATGAATTGTCCAAAATCATCATCCGCCCTTGATGGATCAAGGCGGGCGGGCAAGGCGGCCTGCAATTGGTCTGCCATGGTCGGAAAGTCGGTGGCAAGCTGCTCTTCCAGACAATCGGCCATCCACTCCAGCCGCGCCATCAATTCACGCGCGGGAAACCCCGCAAGACAAGCGGCCGCGAAGCGCGGGCCGTCAAAACCCGGCACTGCGGCCGCATACTCACCCGCCAGCTGCCCGACGCTTGTCGCATTGAACAGCTGGTCTTTCAAAAGAACCGGCACCCTGATCACATGGTGAGGTTCGTCGCCCCACCATCAAGCAGAATCGACTGCCCCACGATAAAGCCGGCGTGCTGTGAGCACAGAAAAGCGCAGGCCGCGCCGAATTCATCACGGGTGCCATAGCGCCCTGCGGGGATCGTCGCGGCACGTTCTGCCCGTGCCGTATCAAGCGAGATGTTGCGCGCAGAAACCACAGCACCGTCCAACGCGTCCGCGCGGTCAGTGGCATGAATACCTGGCAACAGGTTGTTGATTGTCACGCCCGAGCCTGCCACCTGCCGCGAGGTGCCCGCGACATAACCGGTCAGCCCTGTCCGCGCCGCATTGCTAAGCCCCAGAACACCAATTGGCGCACGCACAGATTGCGAGGTGATGTTAACCACACGGCCCCAACCACGCTCCATCATCGCGGGGATCAACGCTTTGATCAGCGCGATGGGTGCCAGCATATTGGCATCAAGGGCAGCGATGAAATCATCGCGGTCCCAATCGCTCCACATGCCGGGAGGCGGGCCGCCTGCATTGTTCACCAGAATATCCACGCCCTGCGCCTCTGCGATCACCGCGGCCTGCCCCTCTTGCGTGGCCACATCGGCTGCCACAGTAGTGATATTGACGCCGTAAGTGTCGCGCAGCCGCGCCGCCGAGGCCTCCAGCGCTTCGACACCACGCGCGTTCATCACCAGATCGACACCCGCCGCTGCCAGCGCCTCGGCACAGCCAAGGCCCAAACCTTTGGAAGACGCGCATACCAGCGCCTTTTTGCCTTTGATTCCCAGATCCATCTTGTCTCTCCCTATGATGTTGGAGGAAGTGCTAGCCCACCATGCCTGCCTGCGCCAGCAAAACACCCTCTCATTGACCGCAGCTTGCCATAATTATAGATTACCCAAGCGCAAAATCAGACCTTAAAAGGCTTCTTACATGTCCACAGGCTCTCTTTCTTCTCAGAGTGTTCCGGTCTATCTGGCCGCGCACATCCGCGCGACGGACGGGGCAAATATGGGCGATCTTTTGTCCTTTGCCAGCGAGCTAACACTCGACGATGTGTACGAACTCGACCAAGGCGCAGAACCGGCGCGCCTGTCGCTGACAGCACGGGATGATGAAACATTCGGCATTGGCCAGGACACTAGCATCGGGGACCCCGGTGCCGTGGTGCATCTGGACAGCGCGCTTACGTTCATGTCGCCGGACGGCGGGATCTGCGATGCGGTACTGATGGTCGAAGTCGACGAGGAAGGTGCTGCTGCGCAGATATACCTGCTGCCCTTCACGACGCTTGCCCCCGGAACGGAATACAGGCTGGTAGGCATCGAGCGTGATGAGGCGCACCTCAAATTCGCACAGCTTGCCTGCGTCAGCTTTACCCGCGGCACGCATATCACCATGGCGTCAGGCGCGCAAAAACCTGTCGAGGAGCTGAGCGTGGGCGACCGCGTCCTGACCCGCGATGATGGCGTACAAACCTTGCGTTGGATCGGCACCTCGACCACCCGTGCCGTGGGCGAATTTGCCCCCATCCGCATCAGCGCCGGCACGCTCAACAATACCGCTGACCTGCTGGTGAGCCCTGACCACCGGTTGTTCATCTATCAACGCACAGACGAGCTGGGCGCGGGGCGTGCCGAATTGCTGGTTAAGGCGCGCCATCTGGTCAACGGCGATACAGTCACCGTGGCGCAGGGCGGGTTTGTTGACTATTTCCAACTGCTGTTTGACAGCCACCAGATTATCTATGCCGAAGGCATCGCCGCCGAAAGCATGTTGATCACAAGCAGAACACGCCGCGTGCTGCCTGCGGATCTGTCCGAAAGCCTTGGAACCCACGTAAAAGGCCACTCCGATCTGCCCCATGCGGGCCTCGACGTGAATGAAGGTCTGCTCAAACGTCATGACGCGGCGGATTTACTCAAAAAGGCCTCGCGCCGCTGAGGCTTGCCTCTGAGGCCTGTTAGGGTATGTGTAGCGCCAATTGAAATGGCCTGTGCACGCCCTGCACGACCATGTGGAATATACATCAGGATTGCGCCGCAACATGCTGGATACAAATACAAATCGCCCCGATCTACCGCCAGAAATCGCGCGGCGGCGCACCTTTGCGATCATCAGCCACCCCGATGCGGGCAAGACAACTTTGACCGAAAAGTTCCTGTTGTTCGGCGGCGCAATCCAGATGGCGGGCCAAGTGCGCGCCAAAGGTGAAGCGCGGCGCACGCGTTCGGACTTTATGGCGATGGAGAAAGACCGCGGTATCTCTGTATCCGCCTCGGCCATGTCTTTTGACTTTGAAAACAAGGGCACAAACTTTCGGTTCAATCTGGTGGACACGCCCGGCCACTCGGATTTCTCGGAAGATACCTACCGCACGCTGACGGCTGTGGATGCGGCCGTGATGGTAATCGACGGTGCCAAAGGCGTCGAAAGCCAGACGCAAAAGCTGTTTGAAGTCTGCCGTATGCGCGATCTCCCGATCCTGACATTCTGTAATAAGATGGACCGCGAAAGCCGCGATGTGTTCGAGATCATCGACGAAATCCAGCAAAACCTCGCCATTGATGTAACGCCCGCCTCTTGGCCCATCGGCGTGGGCCGCGATTTTGTCGGCTGCTATGATATCCAGCGCGACCGGCTGGAGCTGATGGACCGCGCGGACCGCAACAAGGTCGCCGAAAGCATCGAAATTGACGGGCTGGATGACCCCAAGCTGGCCGAACATGTGCCTGCGGCCCTGCTCGACAAGCTGCGCGAAGATTTGGAAATGGTGCGTGAGCTGATGCCCCCGCTCGATCCTGCGCTGATGGCCGAAGGGTCGCTGACGCCGATCTGGTTCGGTTCCGCGATCAACAGCTTTGGCGTCAAGGAATTGATGGACGGGATCGCCACCTTCGGGCCAGAGCCTCAAATCCAAAAGGCCCAGCCGCGTGAAATCCTGCCCGAGGAGAAGAAAGTCGCAGGGTTTGTGTTCAAAGTGCAGGCCAATATGGACCCCAAACACCGCGACCGTGTTGCCTTTGTCCGCCTCGCCTCAGGTCACTTTCAACGCGGTATGAAGCTGACCCATGTGCGCACCAAAAAGCCGATGAGCATTACCAATCCGGTGATGTTTCTCGCCTCTGACCGCGAATTAGCCGAGGAAGCATGGGCCGGCGATATCATCGGCATTCCCAACCACGGGCAGCTGCGCATTGGCGATACGCTGACCGAAGGCGAAGCCATCCGCGTCACGGGCATCCCCTCCTTTGCACCCGAGCTGTTGCAAGGCGTGCGCGCGGGCGATCCGTTGAAATCCAAGCACCTTGAAAAAGCCCTGATGCAATTCGCCGAGGAAGGTGCCGCCAAAGTGTTCAAACCCGCCATCGGTTCAGGCTTTGTCGTCGGGGTCGTGGGCCAATTGCAATTCGAGGTCCTCGCCAGCCGGATCGAGCTGGAATACGGTCTGCCCGTACGGTTTGAGCAGTCGCAGTTCACTTCTGCCCGCTGGGTAGCAGGGGACAAGCAAGCCGTGGATAAATTCACCGAAGCCAACAAACAACATATCGCACATGATCACGACGGCGATATTGTCTATCTTACACGGCTGCAGTGGGACATCGACCGCGTTGACCGCGACTATCCGGATGTAAAACTCACCGCGACAAAAGAGATGATGGTCTAGACCATGGTGAAATGGGGTGTCATCGCGACAATCAAGGCCGAGCTGCCTTTGATTTTGCGCTTTGTCTCCCATCACCTCGATCTGGGCGCACATCGTGTCTATGTATATCTCGACACGCCCAACCCGCAAGTACAGCAACTACTGCGTGATCATCCGCGCTGCCGTGTGGTGCGATGCGACGACGGCTATTGGAAGCGCAACGCAGACGGCCGGCCTGACATGCACCAGCCGCGCCAGACTTTCAACGCCACGCGCGCCTACCACCGCGCGCACGAAGTTGATTGGCTTATGCATCTTGATGTAGACGAGTTTCTGGTCAGTAAACCGCTGATCGCAAATCTGCTTGGGACCCTGCCCGACACTGTGCAATGCGCCCGTGCGCGCCCCATGGAGCTGCTTTCGGGCGGCGACCCGCAACTGGACGCCGCATTCAAAACATTTATCCCTGCCGGAAAACAGCGCGAGCGCACGGTTGCCGCCCTCTACCCCACCTTTGGTCAGCACATCAAAGGCGGGTTTTTGAGCCATATCGCAGGCAAGGTTTTTGTACGTACAGGCATCGAGGGGCTGAAGTTCCGCATCCATAATGCCTTTCTAAGAGGCGAAACCAATCCCAATCAGGTTGAGCTGCCCGAATTGCATCTGGCCCATTTCCATGCCGCAGATTGGGAAACATGGCATGCGCATTTCGCCTATCGCCTCCAGAACGGCTCTTATCGCGATGGGCTTGGACCCGCGCGCAGCCGTGAACGCGGCGGGATCAGCATGCATGAGCTGTTCAACATGATCCATGAGGACAGCGGCGAGGCCGGATTACGCGCCTTCTTTGATGAAGTATGCGCCGACACCCCCCAGCTGCGTGACCGGCTCGATGCCCATGGGCACCTGTTTCGCACAGCATTCCCATTTGACACAGCCGTGGCTAAACATTTCCCTGATATCGCAACTATTTGACGCTGACCGCACAAATTGCTATGCGCAAGGCAGATATGTCGCGGCAAGTGCCGCCCTTTGGGCCATTCGGGCCGACGCTACTGCTGCCGCGGGCCAAGACGTGTCCGTAACTAACGGATACACATGACAAAATTTAGCGACCTCAGCTTGAACCCCAAGGTTCTCAAAGCCATCGAAGAAGCAGGCTATACCACGCCCACACCGATTCAGGCGGGTGCCATTCCTCCTGCCCTTGAAGGGCGCGACGTTCTGGGGATTGCCCAGACCGGTACAGGCAAGACCGCCAGCTTCACGCTGCCAATGATTACCATGCTCGCACGGGGCCGTGCCCGCGCCCGTATGCCGCGTTCATTGGTTTTATGCCCGACACGCGAGCTTGCAGCGCAAGTTGCCGAAAACTTTGACACCTATGCAAAATACACCAAGCTGACGAAGGCGCTGCTGATTGGTGGTGTGTCGTTCAAAGAGCAAGACAAATTGATCGACAAAGGCGTGGACGTATTGATCGCCACACCGGGTCGCTTGCTTGACCACCATGAGCGCGGCAAGCTGATCCTGACAGATGTCAAGGTTATGGTGGTGGATGAAGCCGACCGTATGCTCGACATGGGGTTCATTCCCGATATTGAACGTATCTTTGGCCTTACCCCCTTCACGCGCCAGACGCTGTTCTTCTCAGCCACAATGGCTTCCGAGATCGAGCGGATTACCAACACCTTCCTGTCCAACCCCGAGCGGATCGAAATGGCGCGTCAGGCGACAACGTCCGAGAACATCGAACAAGGTGTGGTGATGTTCAAGGCATCGCGCAAGGACCGCGAAGCCACTGAAAAACGCCGCCTCCTACGCACGCTGATCGAGGCGGAGGGCGACAAATGCTCAAACGCGATCATTTTCTGCAACCGGAAGATGGACGTGGATGCAGTGGCAAAGTCACTCAAGAAATACGGCTATGACGCGGCGCCGATCCACGGCGATCTGGACCAGAGCCAACGCACAAAAACCCTCGACGGTTTCCGCGGTGGCGAATTGCGTTTCCTCGTCGCCTCCGACGTGGCCGCGCGTGGGCTGGATGTGCCGACGGTAAGCCACGTGTTCAACTTTGACGTGCCCAGCCATGCCGAAGACTATGTGCACCGGATCGGCCGAACAGGCCGCGCAGGTCGGGATGGCAAGGCGATCATGATCTGCTCGCCGCGCGACGAGAAAAACTTTGAAGACGTGGAACGCCTTGTCCAAAAGGAAATCCCGCGCATCGAAAATCCGATCGCAGCCAAAGCACCGAGTGCATCAAAGGCAAAACCGACTGACAACGAGGCCGCGAGCACTGAAAAGCCCAAGCGTACCCGCTCTCGCAGCCGGAGCAAATCCACCGAAGCGCCAAGCACAGCCGCGGAAGAGACAACCACAGCACCGGTAAAGACGCCGCCCCGCTCCAACAGCCGCGCAATGGCTAAACCCGAGACAGAGGCCGCGCCGAAAACCAAAACCGCCGCAGCCCCGGTGGCGGAAACCAAACCCGCACCAAAGTCGGAAACCGCCAGCTCGTCTAAATCGGACAGCAGCCGCAGCAGTCGATCACGCTCCAACAGCAGCCGCAGCAAGGGCGACCGCCGCGACGACAACCGTGGCGGTGGAAACCGTGTGGTTGGCCTTGGCGATCATACCCCCGCCTTTATCGAGCTAAGCTTTGCGGACCGTCCCAAAGACTAAGCCGTTTTACCACCAAATAGAAAAAGCCCCGCAGGATCATTCCTGCGGGGCTTTTTTTGTTTCAATCTACGGGTCGTGCACTGCCTTAGCTTAGGCGGCTCACTACAACAGTCACTTCGGGCTTTTTGCCGATCTCGTTCTGAGCCGATTGGCGCGCGACCTTACGCAGGCCGTCATCCAGTGCTTTGTCGTCCCGCAGGGTTTTGGCACCTGCCCGACCCAGCCACTGGCCCAGATCATGCTCAACAACATCCGTCAAAGAAGACTTGCTGATGCCCATATCCGGCAGACCCATTGTGTCGACCCAAGGCTCGCCCAAAGGCTCATCCTGTTCGTCCATGAGCACAGTTACGGTCATATGACCGTTCAGCGCCATACGGATCCGGTCACGGACAACACCATCCAACGCGCCAACCTGAACCGAACCGTCGATATACGTGCGGCCGGTTTCGACGTATTCCGCAACTGTGGGCGCATTGCCCGACAAATCGATCATCATGCCGTTCACCGCCATCACGCCGGTGTAGCCTTTGCCATTCGCGATCTTTACATGTTCGCGCAGATGCCGGTGTTCGCCGTGCATCGGAATGACGACCTGTGGTTTAATCAGATCATGCAGTGTTTCGATGTCAGGGCGGTTCGCGTGGCCCGACACGTGGTATTTTCCGGAACTGTCGTCAATCACGTCAACGCCCATTTCCGAGAACTGGTTCATGATGTGAATCACGCCTTTTTCATTGCCCGGAATGGTCTTGGACGAAAAGAGGAACATATCGCCCTCTTTCATGGTCAGGCCCATGTATTTGCCACGCGCCAATTGCGCCGATGCCGCACGGCGCTCGCCCTGAGAACCGGTCACCAACAGCAGCAGGTTCTCGCGCGGCACATCACGTGCTTGCTCCGGGCTGATTGTAGGTGGGAAGTCCTTCAGAACGCCCGCCTCAATCGACGCTTCGACCATACGCTTCATCGCACGGCCCAACAGCACAACAGAGCGCCCCGCCTTTTGCCCTGCAACAGCAAGGGTTTTCACCCGTGCCACGTTCGACGCAAAAGTGGTCGCCACAACCATGCCCTGCGCACCCGAGACCAGCTCGGTAATCGCGTCAGGCAATGTCGCTTCGGAACGGCCAGCATCAGGGCTGAATACGTTGGTACTGTCACAGACGAGCGCTTTGATCCCGTCCTTTGCAATCTCTTCAAAGGCTTCCGGATCAAAAGGTTCACCCACACCCGGTGTCAGATCAACTTTGAAGTCGCCCGAATGTACGATGCGCCCAACGGGCGTGTCGATGATCAAGGCAGAGCTTTCAGGGATGGAGTGGGAAATCGGTTGGAAGCCCACCTTGAACGGTCCTGCATCCACCTGATGCGGGAAGGTTCCCACAATGGTGACCGCATCGTCAGGGTGGTTGTATTCCGACATCTTGCGCTTGGTGATATTGGCCGTGAATTTACGGGCAAAAATCGGGGCCTGCAGACGGCCGTAGGTATGGGCGATCCCGCCTACGTGGTCCTCATGTGCGTGGGTTACAAACACCGCCTCGATACGGTCCTTGCGCTGCACCAGCCAATCAATATCGGCAATAATCAGGTCCACACCAGGGGATGTGTCCATATCCGGAAAGGCCACGCCGATGTCCACGACAATCAAACGTTCCTTGTTTGGCTCACCATACCCATAGACATAGGCGTTCATGCCAATTTCACCCGCCCCGCCAAGGGGAAGGTAGATTAATCTCTCGTTGCTCATTCGCTCGCAAATTCCTTGTTATACTTATGTATCACGGTCAGCCCGTGCATCGTCAGATCATCTTGATATTCGTCAAACAGGGCTTCAGCCTGTTGAAACAGCGGTGCAAGCCCGCCCGTAGAGATCACGCGCATCTCGCGCCCGCGCTCCGTCTTTATCCGCGCACATATCTCACGCACGAGCCCAATGTAACCCCAGAAGACACCCGACTGCATACAAGCTACTGTGTTCGTGCCCACAACATCCGCCGGTTGGGTAATATCAATGTGCGGCAACGCGGCGGCGGCATTGTGAAGTGCCTCAAGACTCAGGTTCACACCCGGTGCAATTACCCCGCCTACATAGGCCCCGTCCTCGGCCACGACATCAAAGGTGGTCGCCGTTCCGAAGTCGACCACAATCAGGTCGCCGCCATATAGGTCAAACCCCGCAACGGTGTTCACCAAACGGTCCGGCCCTACTGCGGTGCCCGCATCCACACGCACATCCACAGGCAACGCGCATTCCGGTTTGCCCACAACCAACGGCCGGGTATTAAAATAGCGATCTGCCATGACCCGCAGATTCCACACCACGCGCGGCACCGTCGAGGAGATAATCATGTCCGTAATGCTGGCTTCGATCTTTTGGAGCGACATTAACGTGCTGAGCCAGACATAATACTGATCCGCTGTGCGCTGCCATTCTGTGGACGTGCGCCAGGTTGCCACAAATTCGGCCCCGTCCCAGATCGAAAAGACCGTATTGGTATTCCCGCAATCGATTGCCAAGAGCATCGCGCGCCCTCCTATCTTTTAAAAATAGACGTCAGCCGCTGTGATCGCGACGGGACCTTTGGGCGTCCGCAGCACCAGATTTCCGGCCGTATCCACATCCTCAAAAACGCCTACTGTCTCGTCGCGCATAGTGCGCGCTGTGACAACCTCACCTATGCGGGCCGCATGGGCAAGCCACGCACTGCGTACCGGCGCAAAACCGTAAGTGTTAAATTGAACTTCCCAATAGTCATAGGCCAAGGCCAGCGCATCCAGAAACGCCTCTGGCGGCACATTGACACCCAAAGCCCCGGCAAGGCTTACGGGCGTGACCGCCCCGGCTTCGATCTGTGCGGGGTTTGGTGCATGGACCAAATTGACACCGATACCGATCACCAGATGCGGTCCCACGGCTTCCAACAAAATCCCTGCAACCTTACCGCCAAACAACAGCACATCATTCGGCCACTTCAACGCAAAGGCATCGGCCATACCTGTCACAGCAACAAATGCATCTCTAAGGGCAAGGCTTGCCACAAAGCTGCGCAAAGCAGCATCTGCTGCTGTTCCCTTTCGGTGCATGATGAGGGTGCCGGCAAAATTGCCGCGCGGCGTGGACCATGTCCGCCCTCGCCTGCCCCTTGCGGCTGTCTGCTCTATGGCGAGTATCCACGTCGGCCCTGTTAATGTCGGGGCTATACGCGCGGCCTCTGACAAGGTCGAATCCAACGTGTCAAAGACCTGCCGCGCATATCCTTGCGGCCAGCCACCCACAGCAGATGCTATTGAACTAGCGTGGCCGCCGCAGATGCCGCCGCCCCTTCAATACCGAACATGTTGACGATAGCGACAAGCATGATCACAGCCGAAGCAACCAGGAACGCGCCCAGAACACCACCACGGTTCTTGTCCAACGCCTCACCTTGGTCGCTACCAAAGTACATGAAGAACACGATCCGCAGATAGTAGTAAGCGCCGATTACCGAAGCAATCACACCTGCGATTGCCAGCCAAGCCAACCCACCTTCAAAGGCAGCCCGCAGAACGTAGAGCTTACCAAAGAAGCCGAGGAACGGCGGTACACCTGCAAGGCTGAACATCAGGGCCAGCACCGCCAGCGCACGACCGGGGTGGGATTTGGAATACATATTCAACGCTCTGATGTCCGTGACCGGTGCACCGTCTTTTTCCATCAGCAAGATGAAGGCAAACACACCGATGTTCATGGTCACGTAAATTGCCATGTAGATCAGCAAGGCCTGCACGCCAAATACCGTGCCAGCCGCCAGGCCCATCAGCGCATAGCCCATGTGGGCAATGGAGGAAAAGGCCATCAAGCGTTTGATATTGGTTTGGCCAATCGCAGCAATAGAACCCAGAAACATCGACAGCAATGACAACAACGCGATGATCTGGCTCCAGTCGCTGACTGCATTGCCGAAGGCGTCATGCAGCACACGGGCAAACAGCGCCATCGCAGCGACCTTTGGGGCTGTCGCAAAGAAGGCGGTAACCGGCGTTGGAGAGCCCTCATACACGTCGGGTGTCCACATATGGAAAGGGACAGCCGATACTTTAAACGCCATGCCCGAAATCAGGAACACGATCCCGAAGAGCAAGCCAACAGAGGTCTGTCCGCCCTCAGCCGTTGTGATGATGCCAGAGAACAGCGTGGTGCCTGAATAGCCGTAAACCAGGGATGCACCGTAGAGAAGCAAACCCGAGGACAATGCGCCGAGTACAAAATACTTCAGGCCCGCTTCGGTTGATTTCACACTGTCACGGCGCAAGGAGGCCACAACATAAAGCGCCAGCGACTGCAGCTCCAGCCCCATATACAGCGCCATCAAATCACCGGCGCTGACCATCACCATCATACCGACCGCGCTAAGCGCTACCAGAATAGGATATTCGAACCGCAGCAAATCCCGTGTTCTCATATAGCCTTCTGACATGATCAAGACACAGGCAGCCGAGACAAGAATGGCGACTTTTGCAAACCGGGCAAAGCCGTCATTGATGAACATGCCATTGAAAGCTTCGTGCGTCGTGCTTCCGCTACCCGCGACCAGCACAGCAACTACAAGCAGCACCGCCGTTGTCGCCCAAAGCAGCGGCCGCGCGATGGCGTCCTTTCCGCAATAGGCACCTGCCATAAGGCCGGCAATCGCAAAGAGCGCCAGAATAATCTCGGGCAGGATCTGAAGGATATCGTTACTCATGTCTCTCGCCTCAATTATGGGCTGCGGCAGTGTCGGTCACAGCCTGAGCTGCGGCCACGGCCGTGTCATATTGTTGAACCAATGCGGATACGCTGGGCCCGATCACATCAAGGATCAGTGCAGGATAGATCCCCAACAGCAGGGTCATCACCACCAGCGGCGCAAAAGTCCATTTCTCGCGGGCGGTCATATCTGTGATCGCCTTCAGGCTTTCCTTGATCAGATCGCCCATCACCACACGGCGGTACAACCACAAGGCATAGGCCGCCGAGAAGATAACACCGGTTGTTGCCACTGTGGCCACCCAAGTGTTGACCTGGAACACCGCCATCAGCGTCAGGAATTCCCCGACAAAGCCGGAAGTCCCGGGAAGACCGACGTTCGCCATAGTGAACAACATAAACAGCAGCGCATAGACCGGCATACGGTTCACAAGCCCGCCATAGGCGTCGATTTCACGGGTGTGCATCCGGTCATAGATAACGCCGACTGCAAGGAACAACGCACCCGAGATAAACCCGTGGCTGATCATCTGGAAGATCGCTCCATCCAGCCCCTGCTGGTTGGCCGAGAAGATCCCCATGGTCACAAACCCCATGTGGGCCACAGATGAATAGGCGATGAGCTTTTTCATGTCTTCTTGAACAAGTGCCACAAGCGATGTGTAGACGATCGCGATTGCGGACATCCACAAAATCAACGGCCCGACCACTTCGGCACCAATGGGGAACATCGGCAGCGAGAACCGCAAGAAGCCGTAGCCGCCCATTTTAAGCAGGATCGCCGCGAGTACGACAGAACCGGCTGTCGGAGCCTGAACGTGCGCATCGGGCAGCCATGTGTGGACTGGCCACATCGGCATTTTCACCGCAAAGCTGGCAAAGAAAGCAAGGAACATCAGTGTCTGCATCCCGCCGACGATCTGAATGCCCATGATTTCGAAATTGCCCGCGCTGAAGCTGTGGGTCAGCAGGCTTACGTCACAGCCCCCGATACAGGTGGTGCCTGCATCCGCAAACATAGCAACCATCGCAACAAGCATCAGAACCGAGCCGAAGAAGGTATAGAGGAAGAACTTGAAGCTCGCATAGATGCGGTTTGCACCGCCCCAGATACCGATGATCAGGAACATCGGGATAAGGCTCGCTTCGAAGAACAGATAAAAGAGGATCAGATCAAGCGATACAAACACCCCGATCATCAATGTCTCAAGGATCAGGAAAGCGACCATATATTCTTTGACGCGGTGCTTAACATCCCAGGATGCGGCAATCACCAGTGGCATCATGAAGGTCGTCAACATCACAAACAGTACCGAGATGCCATCAACACCCAAACGATAGTTCAGGCCCAGCAACCATTCTTTTTCGACCAACAACTGAAAACCGGTGTTGGAAGAGTCGAACTCGGCCAAGACAAACAATGAGATCAGGAACGTAATAGACGTAGTCACCATGGCCAGCCATTTGGCATTACGCTGTGCTGCTTCATCTTCTCCGCGCAAGAATACGGCAAGGATCAGCGCGGCAAAGGCGGGCATAAATGTGACGATGGACAATAGATTGGCTTCCATCAGTTCGCTCCTCCGGTCATCGTCATCCATGTCACCAGAACCGCAATCCCGATCACCATGGCAAAGGCATAGGTAAAGATATAGCCAGACTGCATTTTCCCAGCGAGGCGTGTGAAGAAGGGTACGATGCCCATGGCCAGACCGTTCAGACCGCCATCAATCACCGCGCCATCGCCGCGTTTCCACAAAAAGCGGCCGATCGCTTTGGCAGGCTGTACAAAGATAAAATTGTAAAGCTCGTCAAAGTACCATTTGTTGAGCAGGAAGTTGTACAGATACTTCTGCTGCGCAGCCAGCCGTCCCGGTAACGATGGATCTTTGATATAAAAGAGCCACGCCATGAGGAAACCGGATACCATTGCAATGAATGGCGAGGTTTTCACCCAGGAAGGCACCGCATGCGCATCGTCAAGCACGGTATTGTCTGGCGCGATATACAGCGCACCCTCCCCCGGCTGACCCGCGAAGGCATAGTGATGCTCGGCATCGCCATGTTCATTGTCATGGCTATCGCCATGGCCGGTTTCGGCACCATCAACATGGGCTTCGCCATGTGCTCCGGCTTCGGCATAAGGAATACCATAGAAGTCCGCGATTTTGTCGGTGTGGCCAAAGAAGGAGTTATAGAACACCATCCCCGAGAACACGGCACCCAAAGCCAGCACACCCAAAGGTACCAACATAACCATTGGCGATTCATGTGCGTGATCATGGGTATGCTTGTCGCCGCGCGGCTTGCCGTAGAATGTCAGGAACATCAGGCGCCATGAGTAGAAGCTAGTGAAGGCAGCGGCGATGACCAGCATCCAGAAACCATACATCGTACCCGCACCAAAGGCGCTCTCGATGATGGCATCCTTCGACAAGAAGCCAGCAAAGCCGATATGGGTCAACGGAATGCCAACACCGGTAATCGCCAATGTGCCGATCATCATTGCCCAGAAGGTATAGGGGATCTTTTTACGCAAAGCGCCATAGTTCCGCATGTCTTGCTCATGGTGCATCGCATGGATTACCGAACCGGCCCCCAAGAATAGCATCGCCTTAAAGAAAGCGTGCGTCAGCAGGTGGAACATCGCCGCAGAATACATACCAACGCCGGCAGCCACGAACATATACCCCAGCTGGGACATGGTTGAATAGGCAATGACGCGTTTGATGTCATTCTGAACCAGACCGATTGTAGCGGCGACAAAGGCTGTCGTCGCGCCAAGGAAGGTTACAAAGGACATAGCTTCGGGTGCGAACTCCATCAATGGCGACATGCGGCAAACAAGGAAGACACCCGCAGTAACCATCGTCGCTGCGTGAATAAGCGCCGACACAGGTGTCGGACCTTCCATCGCGTCGGGCAGCCAAGTGTGCAGGAACAGCTGCGCCGATTTACCCATTGCACCGATGAACAGAAGGAAGGCAATCAGGTTGGCCGCATTCCAGTCCGCCCAAAGGAAGTGGACTGTTGTCTCGGCCAATTCCGGCGTCAGCGCAAAGATATCGCTAAAGTTGATGCTGTCGGTCAGCAAGAAAAGACCAAAAATACCAAGTGCAAAACCAAAGTCACCGACACGGTTCACCACAAAGGCTTTCATCGCGGCAGCATTAGCGGAAGGCTTTTTATAGTAGAAGCCAATCAACAGATATGACGCAACGCCCACACCTTCCCAACCAAAGAACATCTGCACCAGGTTGTCAGAAGTCACCAGCATCAACATCGCAAAGGTAAAGAACGACAGATAAGCAAAGAAGCGCGGCTTATAGCTGACCCCGTCATCAAAGTGATCATCGTGAGCCATGTAGCCAAAGGAATACAGATGGACGAGGCTGGACACTGTGGTGATCACGATCAGCATGATCGCGGTCAAACGGTCCAGACGGATTGCCCAATCTGTGCTTAGGCTGCCGCTTTCGATAAACCGCAAAATCGGGAGTGTCTCGGTCGTACCGTCAAAGGACAGGAAGACGATCCAGCTCAGCAAAGCAGAAAGGAACAAGCCGCCCGTAGCGATCCAGCATGCCGCCGTTTCGCCAATGAATTTCCAGCCAAAGCCACAGATCAAAGCACCTACCAGCGGTGCAAAGAGGAGCGTAATTTCCATGTCCTCAGCCCTTCATCACGTTGACGTCTTCCACAGCAATCGTGCCGCGGTTCCGGAAGAAACAGACCAGAATGGCCAGACCAATCGCAGCCTCGGCAGCAGCAACTGTCAGGACAAATAAGGTAAACACCTGCCCGACCAGATCGCCCAGATAGCTCGAGAAGGACACCAGATTGATATTTACCGCGAGCAACATCAACTCGATGCTCATCAGCAAGATAATGATGTTCTTGCGATTCAGGAAAAGCCCAAAGATTCCAATGACAAACAGCGTCGCCGCCACTGTCAGGTAATGTTCCAGTCCGATCATGGTCGTCCCTCAGTTTCTCCCCCGTTCGGGGGACTGTCATTCAACGCCAAAGGTTGTTTGGCGCTGCGTATTTCACAAGAAGCTAAAGCCGCCAAGCACAATGATCAGCACCACAATAAGAGCGACCAGCATGTTGCGAGACATCAGCATCCATCCTTTAGTATCTCCCGGAATATCCCGCCTCCGGTTACGGAAACGGTCCGGTGTTTAGAAACCCGGCGCGGGTTGGCGCGCCAGATCATTCGTTTAAAGCCCCTGCCCCGGCTTCACATCATGCAGGTCCATGGCCTTGGCCGGATCACGCATCATCTGGGCAACAACATCCTGACGTTTCACATCCGAGCGGTGGCGCAGGGTCAATGCAATCGCACCGATCATAGCAACCAGAAGGATCAATGCCGACAGTTGGAACAGAAGGAAGTATTCATCATATAGAACCAACCCGAGTGCGGCTGTGTTGCTCACATCCGAGGTGATCACCTGCGCGCGCAACCCTTCAGCCGCGGCGTTGGCATCCCACGCACCGTAGGCCATGATGAATTGCATCAAGATCACCAATCCGATGAGCAAAGCCAGTGGCATGTATTTGGCCATCTCCGCCTTCAGTTCGGCAAAATCGACATCCAGCATCATCACCACAAACAGGAACAAAACCGCGACCGCGCCGACATATACAATGATCAGCAACATCGCGACGAATTCAGCCCCCAGCAGCACGAAAAGCCCCGCCGCCGACAGAAATGAAAGGATCAACCAAAGCACCGAGTGCACCGGATTACGGCTTATCACCGTGAACAGCCCGCCTGCGATCACGCAGATCGCGAACAGATAAAATGCAAAAACGCTCATGCGTCACCTTCCTGTCTGTCATCATCCAAGACCTCTTGCGCCAGCGTCATTGCACGCTGCATCGCAGGGATGCCAGCAAAAGCTGACATCTGGCCAATTGTCTCGATAATTTGTTGTTTATGCGCGCCGGATTCGACCGCGTGACGGACCGTCTGGCGCACAGCCACTTCGTTTTGCGCGCCCTGCATTACCAATCCGGCAAGCGTCAAAAGCAGCCGTGTTTTGGCGTCCAATCCGTCGGGGTTCATTTTATTGCCAAAGAACGCTTCCATCATGTCTTTGGGCAATACACCCATCATCGCCTCAAAACCCTTTGGTGAAAACGCATCCATCGCCGGAAAAGCCTTAGCCATTTCCTGCGCTTGACGCATCATGTCTTCCCATGGGTTTTTATCAGTCATACCGCACACCCCGACAGCGCTGAAAAAACGCTGTCTTGTTTCTGGCTGCCTGACTGGGTGGCCTTGAGTGTCATCGGTAGGGCGCGTCCATTTCTAGATTACGGGCAATCTCGGCTTCCCAACGGTCGCCATTTTCCAACAACTTGGACTTGTCGTAGTAAAGCTCTTCGCGGGTCTCGGTCGAGAATTCGAAGTTCGGACCTTCAACAATCGCGTCCACCGGGCAGGCTTCCTGACAGAAACCGCAGTAGATGCATTTGGTCATGTCGATGTCATAGCGCGTGGTCCGGCGGCTGCCGTCTTCACGTGGTTCGGCATCAATGGTGATCGCCTGTGCAGGGCAAACAGCCTCGCAAAGTTTACAGGCGATGCAACGCTCTTCGCCGTTGGCATAACGGCGCAGCGCGTGCTCACCGCGGAAACGCGGGGACAAAGGCCCCTTCTCATGCGGGTAGTTGATCGTTGCCTTTGGCTTGAACATATATTTGATGCCCAGCTTCATGCCTTGATAGAAATCCTGCAGCAGGAAGTATTTGGCGTGGCGTGTGTAGTCCGTCATATCAGCCTCCTACCGTATAGCGGGCGTAGATGCCCCAGAACCATTCAAATTTTGCCGCGAATGCTACGAACACCACCCAGAAGAGCGAGAACGGCAGGAAGACTTTCCAACCCAGACGCATCAGTTGGTCGTAGCGGTAGCGCGGTGTGATCGCTTTGATCAGCGAGAAGAAGAAGAAGACGAGGCCCATTTTGGCGATCATCCAGAAGATGCCATCTGGCAAGCCCGGGATCGGGGACAACCAGCCGCCAAAAAACATCAGCGAGATCAAGGCGCACATCAGGACCACGGCCACCAGCTCACCGATCATGAAGAGCAGGAATGGCGTGGAGGAATATTCAACCTGATAACCGGCCACCAATTCTGATTCCGCTTCGGGAAGGTCGAATGGCGGGCGGTTTGTCTCGGCCAAGGCAGAGATGAAGAAGAGGATCAGCATCGGGAAATGCGGCAGCCAGTACCAGCTCAGCAAACCATAGCTGCTGTCTTGGGCTCCGACGATGCCGCTAAAGTTCATGGAGCCGGTGGAAATAATCACACCGATGATAATCAGGCCGATCGAGACTTCATAAGAAATCATCTGCGCCGCAGAGCGCAATGACCCGAGGAACGGGTATTTCGAGTTCGACGCCCAGCCCCCCATGATCACGCCGTAAACTTCAAGCGATGAGACCGCAAAGACAAACAAGATCGCCACGTTGATATCCGAGAGCACCCAACCGTCATTGAACGGGATCACCGCCCACGCGACCAGCGCCATGACCAAGCTCACCATCGGAGCGAGGAAGAACACCGGACGGTCCGCACCAGCAGGCACCACAATCTCTTTGACGATGTATTTGCCGAAATCCGCAAAAGATTGCAGCAGGCCATAAATGCCCACCACGTTCGGGCCGCGCCGCAGCTGAACCGATGCCCAGATCTTGCGATCCAAATACATCAGAAAGGCCAGCGCCAGCAGGAGCGGTATGACCACCAAGAAAATCTGGCCGATAATCAGCAGGATCATCCCCAGGGTGGTGTTGAAAAAGAAGTCAGCCATAGGTCCTCACACCGTCGGTATGCCTTTGTCACGGCAGTTTTCCGTGACAACTTCAGCATCAATAGTCTTCAAGCCTTTGGGCAGGCTCGGCGAGATTGTGTAAACAGCATCAGCCCGCCAAACGCCACCCTCAATTGCCACATTTGTCCTAACATGACGTGCAAATCCGTAGCCACGTATCAGAGTATACTGCGCTGCAGCACATTCAGCATAGGCAGCGACGTTTTCAGGTACCATAGCCTTTGTCATTGCAACGTTAAACTGCACCAGATCACCATCCAGCAAAGCCGTTTCTACCCCTTTGTATTCAGGGATGAAATCCTCAGCTGTGGGGCTCGCAGGCGCACAGGCAGCCAGCGCCAAAAGCGCTATAGCAGCCATGTATTTCACTCTGCCGCCATCGCCTCGGTGCGGCGCGCTTTTGCATTGGCAGAAAGTTCAGCCATCAAGCTAGACGCACGCGCGATAGGGTTACTGAGGTAGAAGTCGGCGATTACGTAGGAAACCGGTGCCGTGCCAATTTTACCAAGTGCTACGGGCTCCCATGCGTTTTCAATCACCTGATCTACCTTCGCCAAAGCCGGGTGCGCCTTAACCAAAGCCTGACGCAATGCGGCCAGCGAATCAAACGGCAGTGCCGCATCCAGTTCGGCACTTAATGCACGAAGAATGGCCCAGTTTTCCTTGGCCTGACCCGGCGCGAATCCTGCACGCTGAGCAAGCTGCGGACGACCTTCTGTGTTCACAAACAGTCCGCCCTCTTCGGTATAGGCGGCCGCTGGCAGAATGATATCGGCACGGTGCGCACCACGGTCACCATGGCTGCCTTGATAGATCACAAATGGCCCTGCCGGGATGTCACCCTCGTCGGCACCGAGGTTAAAGATAACCTCAGCCGCTAGGACATCAGAAATTCCACCCTCGGCCGTTGCCCCCACATCCATCGCGCCTACACGGCCCGCGGCGGTGTGCAGTACCAACAATTTGGATTTCGTCAACTCGCTCAGCTTCATGGCAGCGGCAAGGACGGCTTCACCATCTTCACGGGCCAATGCCCCCATGCCGACGACAATCAACGACGGTTTTTCCGCGATCTCAGAATGATCCCGCGTCATCAACTCGTCCATCAGGTCAAGGTTATCGCCCATATGGTCAACAGGATAGGTCAGATCAACCATCGGACCTATCGCATGGATATCCGCACCGCGTGCCCATGCTTTGCGCAGACGCGCATTCAATACAGGTGCCTCAACAGCCGGATTCGTGCCGACCAGCATGATGCCTTCGGCCGTATCAATATCTTCAATGCTGGCTGTACCAACATAGCCCGACCGGTTCCCCGCAGGCAGCTTGGCACCATCGGTGCGACATTCAACAACACCGCCCTGCCCTTCGATCAATGCCTTCAGCGCAAATGCAGATTCGGTCGACACAAGATCACCGATCAGACCGCCCAGCTTCTTGCCCTTCATCGCGGCTGCCGCAGCGGCCAGCGCTTCGGGCCAGTCGGCTTTGCGCAGCTTGCCGTTTTCACGGATATACGGCGTATCAAGACGCTGCTTGCGCAGACCATCCCATACAAAACGGGTCTTATCGGAAATCCACTCTTCGTTCACGCCGTCATGGTTGCGCGGCAAAAAGCGCATCACTTCGCGGCCTTTGGTATCCACCCGAATGTTTGACCCAAGCGCATCCATCACATCAATCGACTCAGTTTTGGTGAGCTCCCAAGGGCGTGCCGTAAACGCGTAAGGTTTGGACACCAGCGCACCAACGGGGCACAGATCAATGATGTTGCCCTGCATGTTACTATCGAGGGTTTCCCCCAAATAGGCTGTAATCTCGGCATCCTCACCGCGGCCCGTCTGGCCCATCTGTGTGATGCCTGCCACCTCAGTGGTGAATCGCACGCAGCGTGTACACGAAATACAGCGTGTCATATGAGTTTCGACAAGCGGACCAAGGTCCAGATCTTCGGTGGCGCGCTTTGGCTCGCGGTAGCGCGAGAAATCAACGCCGTAGGCCATGGCCTGATCCTGCAAATCACATTCGCCACCCTGATCGCAGATCGGGCAATCCAACGGGTGGTTGATCAGCAGGAATTCCATTACGCCCTCACGGGCTTTCTTAACCATGGGGCTGTTGGTTTTAACAACAGGCGGCTGGCCTTCGGGACCAGGGCGCAGATCCTTGACCTGCATCGCACAGCTTGCCGCAGGTTTGGGCGGGCCGCCTACCACTTCCACAAGACACATCCGGCAGTTGCCAGCAATCGTCAGACGTTCGTGGTAGCAGAAACGCGGCACTTCCACGCCCGCCTGCTCACACGCCTGAATGAGCGTCATCGCCCCTTCCGCCTCAACTTCGTTACCGTCGATGATGATCTTGCGAATGTCGCTCATGTTGTCACTTTTCTTTCAGCAATGAACCAATACGGCTCGATTTTTGAATTTCCTTGCGCCCTACTGCGCAATAGCTTTGCGGGTCTTCGCGGACAACCCCTTGGGCACTTAAATATGCATCACGTTTTGCGCGAATGCGTAATTTCTCGGTCTTCGATTTAGTATAGCTGTCGATCTCTTCGTTACTATAGCCGAGGTCCCGCGCATGTTGCTTTGTTGCGCTATACAATGAAAGTGCCCGTGCCATACGCGGTGCAAGGTCATCACATTTCTTGCGGATCTTATCTGCAACAGACACATCGAAAATAGCATTTTCAATCTTCGGGACATCCCGCAACGCCGGATTGGCCGAAACACTACCCGCTGACACCGCGAGAACACTCAGAGCTGTAAGTAACTGGCGCATGTTATTCTCCTCAAATACAAATAGGGGCTTTTGCCCCTGTATGCATATGGTGTCGGGATCCTTTGTTATCCAATATCACGATAAAAACCGGCAATCTTGCGCCTGTCCTTTAGTTATCTACCACCCGGGCATTTACCTTGCAAAAGCAACGTATCTCCGGAAATCGCAAGCATATCATCTGCCGCATCGGGGCCAGCGGTCCAGATCACATCAGAGCTGCCGAACTGGCTCACGCAATATACCGTCGCCTCATGCTTGCCCGCTTCACGTGCGCCCTTAAGCGAGCGCGACACAGGGCTTACCGCTACTGTGAAAGTATCAAACTGCCGGTCAACCTTGCGCAATTTTGCCCGATAGGATTGTCCGTCAAACAAGATACGGTCATCTGCGGCCGTGCACCCCGCAAGAAGTCCAACACACAGAGCAAGGCCAGTCCAAAGTTTCATCACCGTCTCCTCCGCAATTTTGCATGCGGCTCATCTATTTATCCGGCCAGTTATTACGCAATTTCGCGCATAGGGCCAGTCCTTGTTGCCTTATCCCCGCTTGCGCGTCCTAAGTGGCGATACGCCATCCAACGCCTTGCGCAAAAACGCAATTGCCAGATTGGCACCGACGTAAAGCATCCCCACTGTCGGCAGGTAAATCCACGCGCTCACCAGACCATAGGTCACCGCCGAATGGGTCGCCCAAGCAGGTGCACCAAAGGCCACCACAGTCAGAACAAATGCGATCAAACTCAGCAAGCCGTCAAAGATATTGCGAAAAAACCCCATAACACCCCCTAGCGTAACAAACCGAACATCACCAATTCCCTAGCCCGCAAAATAACGCAGGCCAAATTCGCAAGGCACGTTGCCGCCCCCGCTACCGTTGAACCGCCACTGGCCACCGGGAAAATACGATCACAAACAACGGAATGAAGGAGATCAAAGCCATCACAACCGGATAAAGCGTTATGCTAAACGGGATCGGGCCCAATACTTCGTAAAAGCTGATCCATCCTCCGCCATAGTAGATCCCGACCTGCGCCAGAATCGGCACGAAGGGGAAAAAAGCAGTCCATCGCGGTAGTCCGGCTTTGCCAAGGATCGAAACGAATAAAAGGCATTGGATCACCGCGATCACAAAAGGGATCGCGATGAAATTAAACGCTTCGGTTAGCAGTGCAATCATTCAGCTGCGACTGCCGGCGTTGAACGACCGCGCTTATGGGCAATCCGGTCCTCGATTTCGCCGCGGAAGTGCCGAATGAGGCCCTGAATAGGCCAAGCAGCGGCATCACCAAGGGCGCAAATCGTGTGACCTTCGACCTGTTTTGTCACATCCAGCAGCATGTCGATTTCTTCGGGTTCTGCATCGCCTTTGACCAGACGATCCATCACGCGCATCATCCAACCGGTACCTTCACGGCACGGCGTACATTGGCCACAGGATTCGTGCTTGTAGAACTTGGACAAACGCCAGATCGCTTTGATGATATCGGTATTCTGATCCATCACGATCACCGCTGCGGTGCCCAGCCCCGACTGTAGATCATTACGCAAATAGTCGAAATCCATCGTCGCGCCGCGCATCGCAGCGCCCGGCACCATCGGCACAGATGAACCACCCGGGATCACCGCCTTGAGATTATCCCAACCACCGCGAATACCGCCACAATGCTTTTCGATGAGCTCTTCAAAGGAGATGCTCATCGCCTCTTCAACAACGCAGGGGTTGTTCACGTGACCGGAAATCGCAAACAGTTTGGTGCCAGTGTTATTGGGACGGCCGAAACCCGCAAACCATGCGCCGCCACGACGCAGGATCGTAGGCACAACAGCAATAGATTCGACGTTGTTCACTGTCGTCGGGCAGCCATAAAGACCCGCCCCTGCAGGAAACGGCGGCTTCATCCGCGGCATACCTTTTTTACCTTCAAGCGATTCCAGCAAAGCTGTTTCTTCGCCGCAGATATAGGCCCCTGCCCCGTGGTGCAGATAAATGTCGAAATCCCAGCCGGATTTGGCTGCGTTCTTGCCAACCAGACCGGCCTCATAGGCCTCGTCAATCGCAGCCTGAAGCGCTTCTTTCTCGCGGATGTACTCGCCGCGGATGTAGATGTAGCAGGCGTTTGCATTCATCGCGAATGAGGCGATAAGGCAACCTTCGATCAGCGTGTGTGGATCGTGACGCATAATCTCGCGGTCTTTACATGTACCCGGCTCTGATTCATCGGCGTTCACGACCAAATAGCTGGGGCGGCCATCTGATTCCTTGGGCATGAAGGACCATTTCAGACCCGTCGGGAAACCCGCGCCACCACGGCCGCGCAGGCCTGATGCTTTCATCTCGTCGATGATCCAGTCGCGGCCCTTTTTGATGATCGCGGCAGTCCCGTCCCAGTGACCACGCTTTTGTGCGCCAGCCAGCGTGCGGTCATGCATGCCGTAGATGTTGGTAAAAATCCGGTCTTTGTCCTGCAACATAGTCGTTATCCGTCTCTCTCCGACCGGCGCGCGCGCCAAAGTCGATACGCTTGTATAAAGACCCACAAGAACACGGCAGCAATGCCAAGCTCAAGCAGGCCCATTGTCTGGTTCGACCATCCAAGGATGGTTCCGGCGGCTTCCACCCCGATAAACGCAAAGGCTCCGGCTACACTTACTAGAGCAAGCCGGCGTCCGTCACGTGACAGTTTGTCGTCATTATGCGTCACAGACATCTCCTTTGCACTCAGCTTTTTTTCTTTGTCGAGAACTCAGTCTCTCCACCTTTTGCCAAAATCGCGGCTTGGCCCATCCAATCGTCCCGCGCGATACGCCCCTTAAACCGCACACGGGCGTCGACCCACGCGATGTCTTCCGGCTGGAAACCCGCGATTTGGTCAAAGTGAAAAATGCCCAAGCTATTGAGCGTCTCCTCCAGCTTTGGCCCGACGCCGCTGATCCGCTTTAGATCGTCCTTGCCCTCTGGGCGCGGCGCTTCCAACACCCAATCGGGATTTCCCTCGGAAGAAACGGCCACCTGTGGTGTTATTTCGATCGTCGCTGTCCCTGTTTCTGCCGCAACAGTCGCATCTTTGGCGGCTTCGCCTTCAGTTTCAAGCACCACCGCTTGGGGCGCAGTGGTCGCCGCTTTAGCGGGCGCCTCCGACGAGGTCTCTGGCGCGTTTTCACAGGCCAACTTGCTCAAAAGGAACCCGCAACCGACGGCAACAACAAGCCCGACAAGGATCGCTTTGACCGCTCCAAAATCAAACCCGAAGAAAAACAAGACGGCAGCGACAAGGCCCGCAACGACAGCAATGCTCCAGCACGTTTTCACACACTCTGCCTTGTCTTTCGTTGAAGCCATCTCTTGAATCTACCCCTTAAATGGAAGGCACCGGACGTTAGTCGTACCGCCCATCCTTGCTGGCCTTGGCCGAGAATTCGGTCTGTTCGCCGCGCGCAAGCTTGCCGGCCTGTTCAACCCAATTGTCACGGGTTGCACGGCCTTTGAAACCTTCAAGGTTCTGATCAACCCAAGCCAGTTCATCCTGACCCCATTTTGAAATCTGGTCAAAATGGAAAAAGCCCATTGAGTTCAGCAGGCCTTCAAGCTTGGGACCGACCCCTTTGATCAACTTGAGGTCATCCGCCCCTGCCTTGCGTGGTGCTTTCAGAGTTGCCGGTTTCTTGCCAGCCTGCGTAGCTGTGCCGCTTTTCGCCTTGGCATTGGACTTTGGTGCAGGTGCCACCGATCCAGTGGCCGGTTTGGCCGCCGCCGCGTCTTTGGGTGCCTCCCCTTTGACATTGGCGTGGTCGTCAGAGGACGCACCGCGGTTGCGCGGCGCGGCCGCTGCACCTTTGGCACGGCCACCTTGTGCGCCGTCTGGCCCATCGGGAGGCATCAGATCACTGCGTTCGGCTTTCGGGGTTTTGCCCGACTTGGCCGCCTTGCCCTGCCATGGGGCAAGCAGCGGCACTTCGGTCCCGTCAATACGTTTGACAGTGTCCCCGATATCAGTCGCCAGTTGCGCGCTTGCGTTATACTGTGTCTTGCCGCTCTCATGCTCGGTGAGCGAGGTCAGACCGCTCAGCGGCTCGGAAGCATAGCGGCCGTTCTGGGGACCCGGTACCGGCACTTCGCCGCGCGCCAGCTCATCCAGCATCGCGGTAAAACGCTCACCCGTCAGATCTTCGTAATAGTCTTTGCCGATCTGCGCCATGGGCGCGTTCGAGCAAGCCCCCAGACATTCGACCTCTTCCCACGAAAATTTACCATCCGCAGACAGCTCATGGGGGTTTTTCGCAATCTTTTCCTTGCAAATCCCGATCAGGTCCTCAGCGCCGCAGATCATGCAGGACGTTGTACCGCAAACCTGAATATGTGCCACAGAACCAACAGGTTGCAGTTGGAACATAAAGTAGAAGGTCGCAACCTCAAGCGCGCGGATATAGGCCATCCCCAGCATTTCAGCGACATGTTCAATCGCCGGGCGGGTCAGCCAGCCCTCCTGTTCCTGAGCACGCCACAACAGCGGAATGATCGCGCTGGCCTGACGGCCCTCGGGGTATTTGGTAATCTGCGCTTCGGCCCATGCCTGATTGTCAGGGGTAAAGGCGAAAATTGCGGGTTGGTCAGCGTGTAAGCGGCGAAGCATCGGATCAGGCTTTCGTACTTGCGGAGGCGATAAATGCCTCCGACTGGAGTTTAGAGGGCAAAATGAAGCAGCGAGCCATGCTCACCGGTCAACCTCACCGAACACGATATCCATCGTCCCGATGATAGCGGCCACATCGGCCAGCTGGTGACCCTTGGCGATATAGTCCATCGCCTGCAGGTGCATGTAGCCGGGCGCGCGCAGCTTGGCGCGGTAGGGTTTGTTGGTCCCGTCTGCCACCAGATACACACCAAATTCGCCCTTGGGCGCTTCAACGGCGGCATAAACCTCACCGGCGGGCACGTGGAAGCCTTCGGTATACAGTTTAAAGTGGTGGATCAGGCTTTCCATATTCTGCTTCATGTCAGAACGTGCAGGCGGCGTGATTTTACCGCGGGCAAGGACATCGCCCTTCCCTTCGGGTGCTCGCAGTTTTTCGATGGCTTGCAACATGATGCTCGCCGACTGGCGCATTTCTTCCATCCGCACCAGATAGCGGTCATAGCAGTCGCCATTCACGCCAGTCGGGATCTGGAAATCGAATTCGTCATAGCATTCATAGGGCTGCGCACGGCGCAAATCCCACGCGAGGCCGGAACCGCGCACCATCACGCCGGAGAAACCCCAATCCGAGATGTCCTGTTCGGTCACAACGCCAATATCAACGTTACGCTGTTTAAAGATACGGTTTTCCGTCAGCAGCGTGTCAACGTCGACCATAAACCCTTTGAGGAATTTATGCGTCCACGCTTCGATATCGTCGATAAGCGCCTCTGGCAGGTCCTGATGCACACCGCCGGGGCGGAAATAGGCCGCGTGCAAACGCGCACCACAGGCACGTTCATAGAAGATCATCAAATCTTCACGCTCTTCAAATCCCCACAGCGGCGGGGTGAGCGCGCCCACGTCCATCGCCTGTGTGGTGACGTTCAGAAGGTGCGACAGGATGCGGCCAATTTCGGAGTAAAGCACGCGGATCAGCGATGCACGGCGTGGTACTTCAACGCCGGTCAGAAGCTCGATCGCCAAGCACCAAGCATGCTCTTGATTCATCGGGGCTACATAATCCAGCCGGTCGAAATACGGCAGGTTTTGCAGATAGGTCCGGCTTTCCATCAGCTTTTCGGTGCCACGGTGCAGCAGGCCGATGTGTGGATCGCAGCGTTCAACGATCTCGCCGTCCAGCTCAAGCACCAGACGCAGAACGCCGTGTGCCGCAGGGTGCTGCGGGCCAAAGTTGATGTTAAAATTACGGATTTTCTGTTCGCCGGTCAGGGCGTCTTCGAAACCTTTGCTGCCGTCCATCATTTCGCGGCCTCCTTCTCATCACCGGGCAAGATGTATTCGGCACCTTCCCAAGGGGACATGAAATCAAACTGGCGGTATTCCTGCACAAGGCTCACAGGCTCGTACACAACGCGCTTTTCTGCCTCGTCATAGCGTACTTCGGTATAGCCCGTGGTCGGGAAATCCTTGCGCAACGGGTGACCGCGAAAGCCATAGTCCGTCAGCAGGCGCCGCAAATCGGGGTGACCCGAAAAGAGAATACCGAACATGTCAAAGACTTCACGTTCGAACCAGTTCGCAGAAGGATGCAGAGACACCAGCGAAGGCACCATATCCTCTTCGCGCACAGCGACGCGCACACGGATACGTTGGTTCTGGTACATCGACAGAAAATGGTAAACCACATCAAACCGCTTGGCGCGGCCGGTGTAATCCACTGCCGTGATGTCCACCAAAGACGTGAACCGGCATGTTGCGTCGGATTTCAGAAACTCCACCAGCCCTGCAATATTGGCCAGCGTTACATCCAGATTAAGCTCACCATGGGAGACATCCCACCCCAGCACACAATCGGGACGTTTTGCTTCGATATAGCCACCCAGTTCGGTCAGTGCATCACTCATCGTACATTCCTTTCAAACGTGCGGATCAACGCACGATCGTCCCTGTCCGGCGCATTTTGCGCTGTAGCTGCATGATACCATACAACAGCGCCTCTGCCGTTGGAGGACAGCCGGGCACGTAAATATCCACAGGCACGATCCGGTCACAGCCGCGCACAACGGAATAGCTGTAGTGGTAATAACCGCCACCGTTCGCACATGACCCCATCGAGATCACATAGCGCGGCTCGGGCATCTGGTCATAAACCTTGCGCAGCGCAGGCGCCATTTTGTTGGTCAACGTACCGGCCACAATCATCAGATCGGATTGGCGAGGACTGGCGCGCGGGGCCGTGCCAAACCGCTCAAGGTCATAGCGCGGCATCGAAGTATGCATCATCTCGACCGCGCAGCACGCCAGACCAAAGGTCATCCAGTGCAGCGAGCCGGTGCGCGCCCAGTTGATCAAATCCTCTGTCGAGGTCAGCAAAAAGCCCTTGTCTGCAAGACTGGCGTTCAATTGCTGCGTAGCCACATCACGGTCCATACCTGCCGTTCCGGTGGATAGGTTTGTGGATGTTACTGCCATTCGAGGGCACCTTTCTTCCATTCGTAAGCAAAGCCTGCGGTCAGAACCGCGAGGAAGATCATCATAGACCAGAAGCCTGCCATGGAAATGTCGCCAAATGCCACAGCCCACGGAAACAGGAACGCGATTTCAAGGTCGAAAATGATGAACAAGATCGACACCAGATAGAATCGCACATCGAATTTCATGCGCGCATCGTCAAAGGCATTAAACCCGCATTCATAGGCCGAAACCTTCTCGGGATCGGGGTTGCGTACAGCCAAAACCACAGCGGCAAGTATCAGGGCAAGGCCCAACACAATGGCAACGCCCAGAAAAATAAGGATGGGCAGGTATTCCCTAAGCATATCGTCCAAGACTGGCTCCTCTCGAGGATGGTCGCGGCACAATGCCCGCGCAACGCTTTACATGGGGTTTAGCTGCGCGCGCAGATGGGGTCAACGGGAGGAAAGGCGGAAAGCAGCTGCAGATTTAGAGAACTTGGCCTGCCCGAGCCTGCACAATGTTGACCTTAGCGGCAATTAAACGCGGCCCGTGACACCATGCCACCGTTAAGTCCTGTGCCATAGGTTCGTTTCATCGTGATTGGCAATTTTGCTTTTACCATATTTATTTTTGCAGGGATGAGACAAGAAAGACAGAACAAACAGATGTGCAAAACCAGTGACCAAAGGCAGCGCCGTCAAGGCAAACATTGTTACCGCCATCAAATAGGTATGGCGCAGATCCCCCCAGATTTCACGTCGCAAATTGATGTTGCTCCGCCTCACATCCACCGCGCCGTTCATCGAATAGACTTCGGCCATCAGATTATTGATCGCCTTCATGCCGGTCGCATCAAGCACCATCGCGATTGTGAACATTTCCTCCCAGAATTTCTCTTGAGAGGACATAAAGAGGGTAACCGGATAGATAAGATGCCCAAGATCATCGGGCGCATCGGGCTTGCCCGTCAGGCCCGAATTCATAAAGCTCCCCAACAGGGCACACCCCACAGCCAAGGATGAAACAAACGCGACCGCAGGAATAAATGTCCAAATGCAACTGCGCCCGATGTCATGCAAGCGACGGATATTCAATGTAAACCGCGGCACGAGCGTTATCAGGAAAATAATCACGCTGGAGTAGGCCAAAGGATTAGTAGGCGGGCGTTCATGCGCAAGAAGATACGCCTCCACCATATCTAAATCGCGCCAGAAGGCAATCAGGATGACAGCCCAGGTAAACGGGACAACGGTCCAGTATTCCGCAGCAGCCGCGCGGCCCCGGACATTAAAGGCAAACAGAATGAAATTTCTGAAATTCAAGCTAAGATTGATCAAAATATAATTCCTATCAATGGATTATATTTCGAGCATCACAATCAAAAGCGGCATAAGTTTGAAAAATTTCTACCATTTGTAGAAATTGATCACTGCCTTCGAATTCCAACCAGAAATCAACCCTACCCCGTTGCTTTCACGGCCCATCCGCTTGGCCAGCCCTGATAACATACTGACTTCAATACTTTTCAAAACTGCACGGAAGGGCTCAAATCACCCAAGCCGCTTTCCGCTTGTCAAAAAACGCACCGATCCCCTCGGCGGCCTCCTCTGTCTCCCAGCGGTCAGCCAATGCAGCAATCGACATCGCGACCGCCTGCTCGGTCGCGGCACCGCCCAAATCCTGCGCCAGCTTTTTCGCCGCGGCCACTGCCCCCGGCGCGCAAGCCAGATAGGGCACTACCTCACGCTCGATCGCTGCGTCCAGGTCATCTTTTGGCACAGCCCTCGCAAGCAGGCCAAGGTCGACCGCTTCTTGCGCATCAAACACGCGGCCGGACATGAACACCCGCCGCGCGCGCCCCTCGCCCATACGGGCAATGACATAAGGACCAATGGTAGCGGGGAGAATGCCCAACCTCGTTTCGGTCAGCGCCATTTTCAGATTATCTACCCCTATTGCCACATCGCAGACCGATGCCAAACCGACACCGCCCCCAAAGGCATTGCCTTGTAGCCGCCCGATCAAGGGTTTCGGCAAACCGTTCAACGCTCCCAACATGGTCGCAAGTTTGCGCGCCTCTTGCGCACGGGTGCTGGCATCCATCGTCATCTGCGCCTGCATCCACGCCAGATCCCCCCCCGCACAAAATGTCTTACCCGTTGCGGCCAATACGACCACGCGCACAGCGTCATCTGCGCCCAGCGCCGTGGCCGCCTGCGTCAACTCCTCCAGCATCTGCGCAGACATGGCGTTGTGCTTTTCAGGCCGTGCCAAGGTCAGCGTGGCCACACCGCGACTGTCCGTCTTGATCGAAATTGTCTCAAACATGAACATTCCCTTTCGAAGTCCGCCTCGCGACCGGCTTAGCCCCGCATGGCCCGCGCCATTGCCGCCGCTGATTTAACCGCCTCAAGATCCACCCCTGTATGATACCCCAGCTTGGCCAAATGAGCCGCCAAAACTTCGGTTGCGACATTGCCCGAGGCACCGGGCGCATAGGGGCAGCCCCCCAAGCCCCCTACTGCGGCATCAAAAACCCGCACCCCAAGGCTGAGGCTTGTGTCGATATTGTCCAGCGCCAGCCCCCCAGTGTCGTGGTAATGCCCCGCCAACCGGCCCACAGGGACCACGTCACGCACTGCCAAAAGCATCCGCGCAATGCTGTCCGGCGTCGCTGCGCCAATCGTATCGCCCAGTGATATCTCGTAACACCCCATCGCAAATAACCTGTCGGCAAGCTTTGCCACCGCCGCAGGTGCCACTGCCCCGTCATAAGGGCAGGCAATCACACAAGAAATATAGGCGCGTACAGGTAGATCATCATGGCGCGCCTGTTCCAGAATAGGCGCGAAGCGTTCAACGCTTTCGGCGACCGAGGCATTTATATTCTTGCGCGAAAACCCCTCAGAGGCGCTGGCGAAGACGGCGACCTCATCCGCACCAGCCGCAACCGCATCTGTAAAGCCGCGCATATTCGGCGTCAGCGCACTATACCGCACACCCTCCTTGCGCTTGATCCCCGCAAGCACCTCTGCGCTTCCCGCCATCTGCGGCACCCACTTGGGCGAGACGAAACTTGCACATTCAATCCGGCCAAACCCTGCCGCACTAAGCGCATCAACAAGTGCTATCTTCTCTGTCACCGGAATATCGCGCGGCTCGTTTTGCAACCCGTCGCGCGGGCCTACCTCGAAAATCTCGCAAAATCCTGCTTCCATTTGGTCCCCCAAAATCACTGGTTATTTTTCTGCCGGCTCACGGCGCACCATAGCATGTGCAAGCAATCATATTGCCCGCTCATACTGGCCCCGTTTCGATCTCAAGCCGGATAAGCGCAGCACCCGCCTCTACCTGATCCCCCGCCATCGCCAGCACCTCGGCCACCACGCCATCCCGCGCGGCAAGCAGGCTATGTTCCATCTTCATTGCCTCCAGCACGGCAAGCTTATCACCGCCGCGCACCTGTTGGCCCGGTTTGGCAAAGACGTCACGCACCAGACCCGGCATGGGGGCCTCGACCAGATTACCATCCCCCTGCGGGCCTGCCGCCTGCACCAGCGGATCAATATGCGTGAACTCAAGCCCGTAGCCGTCAAAGACAGTGATCCTCTCTCCCGTCATCGCCACTTGCGCGGCAGGCAGACCACCGATCTGCCACCGCCCGCCCAAATGGCGTGCCGTGACAAGCTCATCCCCGATATGCCAATGCTGCTCCTTGGGTCCCAAAACCTCGACCTTCAACAGCGCGCTCTCTTCTCCCCAGCCCAGCATCACCTGCTGCAACAAAGGTGCCCAAAGGGTGAAACCCGCCAGCGGCTTTGGCTCAAGCAGGCCCAGCGCCGCCATACCCGCCAAGGCCAAATGTCGCGGGGCCACATGCGGGGCCTGCGTGAGCGCATCAATGTCGCGGGCAATCAGACCGGTATCCACCTTACCCTTCCCAAAACCTTCATGCCCTGCCAAAGCGCCCAGAAAGGCAAGGTTGGTGACCGTTCCCGCCACTTCACAACGGCTTAGCGCTTGGCGCAGCCGTGCCAGCGCCACATCGCGCGTCGGCCCATGCACGATCACCTTTGCGATCATCGGATCATAAAACGGGCTGATGGTATCTCCGCTGCGCACACCGCTATCTGCACGGCAGGCCGGATCAAATGCCAGATGGGTCAGCCTGCCTGTTGCGGGCAAAAACCCCTTTGGCACGTCTTCCGCATAGAGCCGCGCCTCAAAGGCATGGCCCTCAATCGCCAGCTCCTCCTGACGTTTTGGCAAAGCCTCACCTGCCGCCACGCGCAGCTGCCATTCGACCAAATCAACACCCGTGATCGCCTCTGTGACCGGATGCTCCACCTGCAAGCGGGTGTTCATTTCCATGAAGTAAAACCCATCCACACGCAGCCCGTCCGAACCATCCACGATAAACTCAACCGTGCCTGCACCCGCATAGCCAATCGCCTCTGCGGCCTTTACCGCTGCAGCCCCCATTGCGGCGCGCAGCTCGTGGGTCATACCCGGTGCGGGGGCTTCCTCAATCACCTTTTGATGGCGGCGTTGCAGGGAACAGTCCCGCTCAAACAAATGAACAGCCTGTGTGCCATCGCCAAAGACTTGCACCTCGATGTGGCGCGGATGGGGGATGAATTTCTCGACCAACACATCCGCATTGCCAAAGGCCGCCTGCGCCTCGGAGCGCGCAGAGCCCAGCGCCTCGGCAAAGCCAGCGGGGGCCTCAACCAACCGCATCCCCTTGCCGCCGCCGCCTGCCACGGCCTTGATCAACACGGGATAGCCGATCTTATCGGCCTCCCCTGCCAGCACAGCATCCGATTGATCGCTCCCATGATACCCCGGCACCACCGGCACGCCCGCCTGCACCATCAGCGCCTTGGCTGCATCCTTGAGGCCCATCGCGCGGATCGCCCCTGCGGAGGGGCCGATGAAGACCAAACCGGCCTCCTCAACAGCATCTACAAAGTCGGGGTTTTCGCTCAGGAAACCATAGCCGGGGTGGATCGCTTGTGCTCCGGTATCACGCGCGGCCTGTATGATCACATCGCCGCGCAGGTAGCTGTCTGCGGGGGCGTTGCCCCCGATATGGACCGCCATATCGGCCATCGCCACATGTTTGGCGCTTGCATCCACCTCCGAATACACCGCCACACAGCGCACCCCCATGGCCTGTGCTGTCTCGATCACGCGGCAGGCGATCTCACCTCGGTTGGCGATCAGGATTGTATCAAACATCAGGCGTAATCCTCGATGACTTTGAAACGCTCGCACATCAGCTTCATATTCGGCTCGAACATGCCCGCACGCCGGAAATACGCCTCATAGCTTGCGCGCCAATGCGCCAGATCGCGGAACTCCCCCTGCGCGGCGACAAAGGCTTCGTCCATTTCATCAAAGCGGCGGGTGAAGACCTCGACCGTTTCGACCATCACCGCAGGCGTGCCGTCCCAATTCAGCGCCACATCGCGGCGGCCGACTTCGGGCCAAGCATCTTTGCCCTTGCCGTAAGCCGCGGCGGCATCACAGGTCGCGGTCTTTGTGCCGCTCCGCACAAGGGTAAGGATCTCGGCACAGAGCTTTGCGCTATCGCCATAGCGGAATGTTTCGGCTTCGGGGTTCGCGTCGATGATCTCTTGTAGGCTCTGAGGCATTGGATCGTCCTTCACATGCGGAATACGCCAAACTTTGTTGGCTCTATGGGCGCGTTCAAACTGGCCGAGAGGCTCAGGAAGAGCGTATCACGGGTTTTGCGCGGATCAATAATGCCATCGTCCCACAGGCGGGCAGAGGCATAAAGCGGATGGGATTGCTCCTCGAACATATCTACGGTGGGTTGCTTAAAGGCGGCCTCTTCCTCAGCCGACCACGTCCCGCCACCGCGTTCAATTGCATCGCGTTTGACAGTGGCCAGCACACCTGCCGCCTGCGCGCCGCCCATGACGCTGATGCGGCTGTTGGGCCAAGTCCACAAGAACCGCGGGCTATAGGCGCGCCCCGCCATGCCGTAATTGCCCGCGCCAAATGATCCACCCACCAGCATCGTGATCTTGGGTACATTGGCACAGGCCACGGCAGTGACCATCTTGGCCCCGTGGCGGGCAATGCCTTCGTTTTCATATTTGCGCCCCACCATGAAGCCGGTGATATTTTGCAGAAATACCAGTGGAATGGCGCGCTGGGTGCAAAGCTCAATGAAATGCGCGCCCTTCTGGGCGGCCTCGGAAAACAACACACCATTATTGGCGATGATCCCGATGGGGCAGCCCTTGAGATGGGCAAAGCCGGTGACCAATGTCTCGCCAAAGCGGGGTTTGAACTCATCAAAGCGGCTGCCATCCACCACCCGCGCAATCACCTCGCGGATATCATAGGGCGTGCGCAGATCGGCAGGCACCACGCCGAGGATCTCATCCGGGTCATAGGCGGGGTCTTCTGCGCTTTCCCATTGCACGGTCGCGGGTTTGGTACGGTTCAGATGCCCCACCGCGCGCCGTGCCAGCGCCAGCGCATGGGCGTCATCCTCGGCCAGATAATCCGCCACGCCGGACAGACGCGTGTGCACATCGCCGCCGCCCAAATCCTCGGCGCTGACCACCTCGCCGGTCGCGGCCTTGACCAAGGGCGGACCGGCCAAAAAGATCGTGCCCTGCTCTTTTACAATGATCGTCACATCGGACATCGCAGGCACATAGGCCCCACCGGCCGTGCAAGAGCCCATCACCACAGCAATTTGCGGAATGCCCTTGGCGCTCATCCGCGCTTGGTTATAGAAAATCCGGCCAAAGTGATCACGATCGGGAAAGACCTCATCCTGATTGGGCAGGTTCGCACCACCACTATCCACAAGGTAGATGCACGGCAGGTGATTTTCCTCGGCGATCTCTTGGGCGCGCAGGTGTTTCTTGACCGTCATCGGGTAATAGGTGCCGCCCTTCACGGTGGCATCATTGCAGATCACCATCACCTCTTGGCCCTGTACCCTGCCCACACCGGCAATCACCCCCGCACAGGGGGCCGCACCGCCATAAAGCCCATGGGCCGCAACCGCGCCCACCTCGAGGAAGGGCGCGCCTGCATCCAACAGGTTCGCCACCCGCTCACGCGGGAGCATCTTGCCACGGCTGAGGTGACGGTCGCGGGATTTCTCACCGCCGCCAAGGGCCGCGGCTTGGGCGACCTCGCGTATCTGTGCCAGCGCCTCCAAATGGGCGGCAGTATTGGCCTTGAACACCTCAGAGGACGGGAGTGCTTGGGATGTTAATTTCATGCTCGTCTCACTTCCTGTTCAATCCGCTGGTCTGATCCGCCATGGCCCGTGCTTTCAACTCGCGCCGGATCACCTTACCGGTTACCGTCATTGGCAGCGCTTCCAGAAACTCGATTTCTCTTGGGTAAGAGTAGCTTGCCAGCCGGTCCTTGACCCAATCCTGCAACGCTACCGCACTCACTTGCGCGCCCTGCTTCACCACCACATAGGCTTTCACCAGCTCCGTGCGCAGCGCATCGGGCTTGCCCACCACGCCCACAGTCGCCACTGCCGGATGCGTCAGCAGGCAGTCTTCGATTTCCGCAGGCCCAATCCGGTAGCCGCTTGAGGTGATCACATCATCCTCGCGACCCACAAAGCGCAAGAACCCGCCCTCCCAGACACCCCGATCCCCCGTCAGCATCCAGTCACCACGGTATTTCGCCGCCGTTTCCTCGGGGCGGTTCCAATAGCCCAACATCATCGGTGCCGCTCCGCGCTTTACCGCGATCTCACCTTCGCCATCCGTGGGCATGTCACCATCCAGCACGGCAATCTCGAACCCAGGCACTGGTTTGCCGATACACCCTGCCTGCGGCGCAAAGGACGCAGAACAGCTACTGGCCACCATATTGCACTCTGTCTGGCCGTAAAATTCATTGATCTGCACGCCAAGCGCCTCCCGCCCCCAGTCCAGCATCTGTGCGCCCAGCGGCTCTCCGCCGCTGGCGACAGACCGCAGGCCGTCAATCTGCGCATCCGCCGCCTTGAGCATGCGCAAGGCCGTTGGGGGAAAGAAGACATTGCGCACATGGCCTGCCGTGATAATCCGCTGGCATTCTGCCACATCAAACTTTGCCATACGCGCCGCCACCACGGGCACACCAAGCGCAAGCGCAGGCATGGCCACGTCAAACAGCCCGCCGATCCACGCCCAATCCGCAGGGGTCCACAGGCAATCGCCCTGTTGTCCCAAGTAATCATGGCTCATCGCGACACCGGGCAAATGGCCCGTTAGCATCCGGTGGCCGTGCAGCGCACCCTTTGGGGTGCCCGTGGTCCCAGAGGTATAGATCAGCACCGCCGGATCATCCGCGCCCGTGTCCGCGAAATCCACAGGCCCACCGTCCAGTCCGACCTCATCAGCCATCCAAGCCTCGGCCAGATCGCCCAGCAGTGCGGCCCCTTCAGCATCGGTCAGCACGATCTTTGTGCCGCTATCACCCAGCCGTGACGCCAAGGCATCATGCTTGAAGAGCTTAAACAAAGGCACTGAAATTGCACCAGTTTTCCAAATCGCCAAATGCGCCGCCAGACACAACGGGCTTTGGCTGAGCAACACGCCCACGCGATCGCCGGCTTGCACGCGCCACAAAAGGGCGCGCGCCAAACCATCCACCATCACGCCCAGTTCGGCAAAACTCACATCGCGCCGCGAGGGTCCTGTCAGATCAATGACGGCAAGCGCATCACCGCGCTGGCTGAGACACTGCCGTCCCATGTTCAGCCGTGCGGGGATGTCCCACCTTCCCTGCCCATCAAGACCCGGCAAAGACTGCATCAGCCCATCGCCGCCATCATTTCGCGCCCGATCAACATGCGCCTAATCTCGGAAGTGCCTGCGCCGATCTCCATCAGTTTGGCGTCACGGAAAATACGCGCAACGGGATTGTCACTTAGATAGCCAGCGCCGCCCATGGCCTGCACGGCCTGATGCGCCTGCACCATCGCCTGCTCAGAAGCATACAGACAGCACGCCGCCGCATCCGCGCGCGTCACTTCCCCCCGATCACAAGCCTTGGCCACTTCATAAACATAGGCCCGCGCCGAATTCATCGCCGTATACATATCGGCCATCTTACCCTGCATCAGCTGGAAGGAGCCCACAGGCTGACCAAATTGCTTGCGCTCGGCCATATAGGGCATGATCTCATCCAGACAGGCCGCCATGAGGCCCAAACCGATGCCCGCCAGCACCACACGTTCGTAATCAAGGCCGGACATGAGCACCGCCACCCCGCGCCCTTCCTCACCCAGCACATTCTCAAACGGCACTTCGCAATCCTCAAAGATCAGCTCGGCCGTGTTTGAGCCCCGCATGCCCAGCTTGTCGAAATGCGGGCTGGTGGTGAAACCCTTCATGCTCTTTTCAATCAAAAACGCCGTGATCCCCTTTGACCCTGCGTCCTTGTCTGTTTTTGCATAGACCACCAGCGTCTCGGCGTCACAGCCATTGGTGATCCAGTATTTATTCCCGTTAAGCCGGTAGTGATCATTGCGCTTTTCCGCGCCCAATTTCATCGACACAACATCCGACCCCGCCGTCGTCTCTGACATGGCCAGCGCCCCCACATGCGCCCCCGAGCACAGGTTGGGCAGGAATTTTGCGCGCTGCTCATCTGTTCCGTTCAGGCTGATCTGATTAACGCAAAGATTGCTATGCGCCCCGTAGGACAATGAGACCGAGGCGCTGGCCCGCGCGATTTCCTCAACCGCGACAGTATGCGCAAGATAGCCCATCCCCGTGCCGCCCCATTGCTCATCCACAGTCATACCCAATAGGCCTAGACTGCCCATTTCCTCCCAAAGCTCTGAGGGAAATAGATTATCTGCATCAATGCCTGTGGCCATCGGGCGCACACGCTCTCGTGCCCAGCGGTGCACCGTGTCGCGCAATGCGCCCACATCCTCCCCAAGATCGAACTGCATGGTGGCGTTGAACATAGACCCTCTCCCTTGATCCGCTCTTATTGAACGCTTGTTCAATAGTTGCAGAACAGACTTCACAGGTCAAGCACCCCCACGCGAGGCACTCTACAGCGCAGGCTTGCTCACCACACGGGCGCGGTAAAGGAATGAGAATTTTCGGAATGCGCGTCAGCGCGCTGTCAGGTCACGCCTGCCTGAAACACAGCGCTTGCTTCTTCCCGGATGATCTCGCCAATCAGGGCGCAATCCTCCAGCGAGAATGTCAGCGGTACACGCATGTCGATAATGCCTGCCAACACACGGTCGCTTTCGGGCATGGGGGGCGCATCCACATAACGCCAGCTGTCATAACGGCTGGTAAAACCCACAGGTTCCGCCGCGCCAAACCACTTCAACTCAACGCCCCGCGCCGCACAACGGCTGACAAAACCCGTCACAGCATCGGCGCGCCAATCCTTTAGCAAGAACTGGATTGACGACCCTACGATGCTCTCTTCTGCTGGGCGTTCGATCACCTTGAGGCCGGGGGTCCCCCGCAGGGCTTGCTCCAATGCAAAATACCGTTCATTCCATCGCCCGCACTGCGTCGCAAGATCCGCCAACTGCGGCCGCAAGATCGCAGCACGCAGGTTATCCATCCGCCCCGAGATGTTTGGCGTCTCGTACCGGATATTGGCAAATGTTTCTTTGGGCGGGCCTGCAAGATGGGTCTCATAGAGCATATAGCTGCCCGAATACATGATTGCCCGCGCCGCTACTTCTGCGTCATCGGTCACCAACAAACCACCCTCGCCCGCGTTCATGTGCTTGTAGGTCTGGCAAGAGTAACAGCCAACAATCCCCCAAGTCCCCGAAGGCTTGCCCCTCCATGCAGCCCCCATGGTATGCGCGCAATCTTCAATCACCGCGATATTGTTTGCGTCACAGATCTCCATCAGGCGTTCCATATCGCATAGATGCCCGCGCATATGGCTAAGCATCAGCACATCCGCCTGATCCGCCTTGGCCGCCAGATCATCGAGGTCAAGCACCAGCGCATCAGTCACCCCGACGAACACAGGCACAGCCCCCACAGCAGCGATAGACCCGGGCACCGGTGCCAACGTAAAGGCGTTGGTCAGGACACGGTCGCCCGGCTTTACGCCGATGGCACGCAGGGCCGTGGCCATGGCATAGCCACCCGAAGCCACAGCAAGGCAGTATTTCGCACCCACGGAGGCGGCAAATTCCTGTTCCAGCAACACCGTCTGCGCAACTTCACCTTTAACAGTGTTGTAACGGTGCAAACGCCCGCTGCGCATCACCTCAACCGCCGCCTTGATCCCCGCCTCGGGGATCGGCTCTTGCTGTGTGAAGCTACCCTCGAATGTGCGGCCCATTGTCTATGCCTTTCCCAACAGACGCTCCACCACATCCGGCAGATCGCTATAGCGTTGCAACAATGCCTCGGGCGCAAGAGCGCTCATATCATCGCCTGAAGGGCCAAAGGTCACCAGAACCGATGGCACACCCGCAGCCCGCGAGGTATTTCGGTCGGTGTCACTATCCCCTACCAGCACGCATTGCGCCGGATCGCCCCCTGCACGGCGCACGGTCTCTAGCAGATGTTCGGGATCCGGCTTGCGTACGGGAAGGCTATCTGCACCCAGCATCGCGGCGAAGTCATCCACAATGCCCAACCGCGTAAGCAGCTCGCGCGCCAGTGCCTCGGGCTTGTTGGTGCAGATCGCAACGATAAACCCGCGCGCTTTCAATTCCTCAACCGCCGCCATCGCGCCATCATAAAGCCGCGTGTGCGTGTCGATGTCACGCGCATAGTGATACAGCAGTGCCTGATAATATTCGTCGATCAGCGGGTCGTCATCTGCGCGGCCCAACCGCTCCATGCCCAAACGCAGCATCGCGCGCCCACCGCGCAGCGCGGTACCGGCATCCAATGCGGGGTCCAACAGATCGCCCTCCCCCATATCACGGAAACAGGCATTCGCGGCCGCGATCAAGTCACCGCTGGTGTCGGCCAATGTACCGTCCAGATCAAACACCACTGTCTTCATCGCTATCCCCTGAAATACTATCGTTAACGGCCTAGCCTGCACACACCAATGTGGCAAGACGCAACCCTTTTGACCCCCCTACCTTGCGTGCCGCCACGCTTGCGTTAAACAGGACAAAACACAACGAGCAGAACGGACACCCATGAATACCAGCCTTATCATCCTTGCCGCCGGTATGGGCACACGCATGAATTCGGACTTGCCCAAGGTGCTACACCAGATTGCGGGCGACCCGATGCTGGTTCATGCCATGGCAGCCGGTGCCACCCTAGAGCCACAACACACCATCGTTGTCGCGGGCCACGGTGCCGCCAAAGTAACCGCTGCGGCGCAAGAGTTTGACGAAAATGCAACCGTCGTGGTGCAGTCCGAACAATTGGGCACCGCCCATGCCGTTGATCAGGCCAAGGACGCGCTGGCCGGTTTTGACGGGATCGCCTTTGTGCTTTATGGCGACACGCCTTTTGTCTCTCCCGAAACGCTTGAAGAAATGCTCGGCGCTGCCGAAGGGGCCGATGTGGTGGTCCTTGGCTTTGAAGCTGCCGACCCGGGGCGCTATGGCCGCCTCATCATGGAAGGCCCCTCCCTTGAGCGGATTGTCGAATTCAAAGACGCCACCGAACAAGAGCGCGCCGTCACCCTGTGCAACAGCGGTGTGATCGCATGTAAATCCGATCTACTGTTCGATCTGATTGCCGGCGTGAACAATGACAACGCCTCTGGCGAATATTACCTCACCGATATTATCGGCCTTGCACGCGCCCGTGGGCTCAAGGCGACCGCCGTCACCTGCGCCGAGGCTGAAACACTTGGCGTAAACTCCCGCGCGCAACTGGCCGAAGCCGAAGCCGCGTTTCAGGCCCGCGCCCGCGCAGGTTTGATGGAAAACGGTATCACCTTGCAAGCGCCCGAAACCGTCTTTCTGGCCCGCGATACAATCATCGGCCGCGATGCCTTTATCGAACCAAACGTATTTTTCGGACCCGGTGTGACAGTCGAGAGCGGCGCACATATCCGGGCCTTCAGCCACCTTGAGGGCTGCCATGTCGCGCGCGGTGCCGTTGTTGGCCCATATGCCCGCCTGCGCCCGGGTGCCGAGCTTCAGGAAAACACCCGTGTCGGCAATTTCTGCGAGATCAAGAACGCCGTTGTCGCCGAAGGGGCCAAGGTCAATCATCTGAGCTATATCGGCGATGCATTTATCGGGGCTGCGGCAAACATCGGTGCGGGCACCATCACCTGCAATTATGACGGCGTGATGAAGCATCACACCCACATCGGCGCGCGCGCCTTTATCGGCTCCAACACAATGCTTGTCGCCCCCGTGCATGTGGGCGATGGGGCGATGACAGGCTCTGGTTCGGTCATCACATCGGATGTGGAAGAGGACGCGCTGGCGCTGACCCGCGCACCGCAGGTCGAAAAACCCGGCATGGCGCGAAAATTGTTCGAAATGTTAAAGGCCAAGAAGGCCAAACAGCAGCGAGGCAGCTAAAAATGTGTGGAATTGTAGGGGTCCTGGGAAACCACGAAGCAGCGCCCATTCTGGTAGAAGCGCTTAAACGGCTCGAATATCGCGGCTATGACAGCGCGGGTATTGCCACGATAAATGACGGAACATTGGACCGCCGCCGTGCGGTGGGTAAACTGGTCAATCTCGGCGATCTTCTGGTGCATGAACCGCTGGCGGGAAAATCCGGCATCGGCCATACCCGCTGGGCCACCCACGGAGAGCCGAACGTCGGCAACGCCCACCCGCATCGCGCCGGCCCCGTGGCCGTGGTTCATAACGGGATCATCGAGAACTTCCGCGACCTACGGGCCGAGCTGGCCGAACACGGCATCACCCCCACGACCGACACCGACACAGAAACCGTCGCCATGCTGGCACAGCATTTTATATCCACAGGCATGGCCCCCGCGGATGCGGCCATCGCCACGCTGGACAAATTGCGCGGTGCCTTTGCGCTGGCGTTCCTGTTTGACGGTGAGGATGACCTGATCGTTGCAGCACGAAAGGGCTCCCCCCTTGCCATCGGTTATGGCGAGGGTGAGATGTTTGTCGGCTCCGACGCGATCGCGCTCTCTCCGATGACCGATCAGATCAGCTATCTCGAGGAAGGTGATTACGCCATACTCACCCGCGAGGGTGCCTCGATCTTTACCGCCGAGGGCACGCCTGCAAACCGCGAGATCCGCAAAATCGAGATCGGAAATACCCGCATCGACAAAGGTGGCCACAAGCACTTCATGGCCAAAGAAATCGCGGAACAGCCCACTGTAATTGCCGAGACTTTGGCCAATTACATCGACACAAACGGCAAAATCCGCCTGCCCGACCCACAGATCGACTTTGCCAATGTTGACCGTATCACCATGGTTGCTTGCGGGACGGCATTTCTGTCGTGCCTCACGGCGAAATACTGGTTTGAGCAGATCGCACGCCTGCCTGTCGAGGTCGATGTAGCGTCTGAATTCCGCTACCGCGAGCCGCCCATCCCTGCACGTTCTGTCAGCCTGTTTGCCAGCCAGTCGGGCGAGACGGCCGACACCCTCGCCGCTCTGCGCTATTGTGAAGGCAAAGCTGACCACATTCTCTCCGTAATCAACGTGCCCGAGTCCTCTATCGCCCGTGAAAGTGATCTGGCCTTGCCGATCCATGCGGGCGTCGAAATTGGTGTGGCATCGACCAAAGCTTTCACCTGTCAGCTCACCGTGCTGTTTTTGCTGGCCCTCAAAGCCGCATCCGACCGTGGTGAAATCACGGCCGAACAGCTGGAAGACCATCTGGCACAGCTACGCCGCCTACCTGCGCTGATGGCCGAAGCACTGGATCAGGACGACAAAATACGTGAGACCGCACGCAAGCTGTCCAACGCCCGTGACGTGCTGTTCCTTGGCCGTGGACCGCTCTACCCACTGGCCCATGAAGGCGCGTTAAAACTAAAAGAAATCAGCTACATACACGCCGAAGCTTATGCATCAGGAGAGCTCAAGCATGGGCCCATCGCCCTGATCGACGAAGACATGCCCGTCGTTGTCATGGCCCCCCGTGATGCCCTGTTTGAAAAGACAGTGAGCAACATGCAAGAGGTCATGGCACGTAAGGGCAAGGTCATCCTGATCTCTGACCGTGAGGGCCTGTCAGAGGCCAGCATCGGCACATGGGACACGATTGAAATGCCCGATGTATCGGATGCCGTCGCTCCGATCCTCTATGCGCTGCCTGCGCAGCTATTGGCCTATCACACGGCCGTGGCCAAAGGCACGGATGTCGATCAGCCGCGCAACCTCGCCAAATCTGTCACGGTAGAATAACGCCTGACACACAGGCACAGCCAACGCAGGTTTCCCCCGCCGCGGCTGTGCCTGAATAGATTGCGATCCTAGCTGCCCAATGTCACGTCGACTTCGGTCAAATCGGTAAGCGAGGCCTCAATCAGGCGCATGGCGGGCAATGACATTCGGCTGCCACCGGTCACAGGCCCGTCAATCGGGATCAACGTCACAGCCGAGGATTTCCCGTTCGCTTTATTCGTAACGCGGCCCGCTGTCTCGACCTTTACAAGCGGTGTCTTCAACCAGAACCCCGGCTCCGAAGGGCTGCCCAGACTGGCGATAGTCGTGCCGAGCAACTTGCTTTGCGCTGCGGGCGTGACGGGCGCTGCCGCCTGTGCCCTTTGCTCTGCTGTGGTGGTATCCAACGCTTCTTGCGTTTTTGCAGCCTTGGGCGGTGGCGGCGCAGAGGTCAGGACCGGATCAGGGGCAACCGCTGCCACCTCTTGTTCTGTTGCCTCTGGCAAATCCGGTGCAGCAATGACAGCCGTTGATCCACCAACGACCGGGCCGACATCATTGGGCTGACCAAAACCGAAACGGGCACAGGCGCTAAGCGACAAAAGAGCCGTTGTAATAATAATCTGTTTCATAACCTCACAGTAGACCACTCTGCACCGCCCTCCAACCCCCCGCAAAAGTGACTTGCCCCTCAAACAGACGCCCTATAGCGTTCAACCTATGAAAACGCCTCTTATTGACCCCTTCGCCCGCGCCATCACCTATCTGCGTGTATCCGTTACGGACCGCTGTGATTTCCGCTGCGTCTATTGCATGTCCGAAAACATGACCTTTCTTCCCAAGCGCGAATTACTCACGCTGGAGGAACTGGACCGCATGTGTTCGACCTTTATCGGGCTTGGGGTGGAAAAACTGCGCATCACCGGTGGTGAGCCGCTGGTGCGTCGTGGCATCATGGGGTTTTTCAACAACATGGCACGGCATCTGGAGGCAGGCACGCTCAAAGAGCTGACACTGACCACCAATGGCAGCCAGCTCGAGAAATATGCAAAAGACCTTTACGCCGCTGGCGTGCGGCGGGTGAATATCTCGCTCGACACGCTGGATGAGGGAAAATTCGCCGATATCACACGCTGGGGCCGCCTGCCCCAAGTGCTGCGCGGCATTGATGCGGCATTGGCCGCTGGACTACGGGTCAAGATTAACGCTGTGGCGCTCAAAGGCTTCAACGAGCCGGAGCTGGCGCAGATCACCCAATGGTGCGCCGAGCGTGACATGGACCTCACATGGATCGAAGTCATGCCTATGGGCGATCTGGGCAATGAGGACCGGCTGGGCCAATATTGGTCGCTCAAGGATGTGCGTGCCAAATACGCCGAGCATTATACCGTGACCGATCTGGCCGAGAACTCCGGTGGGCCTGCCCGCTATGTGCGCCTTGAAGAGACAGGCCAGAAAATCGGTTTCATCACGCCGCTGAGCCACAATTTCTGCGAATCCTGCAACCGCGTGCGCATTACCTGCACCGGCGAAATCTATCTGTGCCTCGGCCAGGAAGACAGCGCCGATCTGCGCGCGCCGCTGCGAGAGCATCCAGAGGATGACGCCCCGCTAGAGCACGCAATCCGCGCGGCAATCGGGCTCAAGCCCAAAGGCCACGATTTCGACTATTCGCGCCAGACTGCCGGTGGCCAGATGCCCCGCCACATGAGCCACACAGGCGGCTAAGGCAGCCCATGCGCGCGCCGTTTCTTTATCGCGCCTACACCGTTCTCAGCATGATCCTGCTGCCGTTTCTAGCGCGTAGTGCGGTCAACAAATTGCGCCGCGCCGGCCTGCCAGCTTACCGCGCCCATGAACGGCTGGGCAACGCCACCGAAGCCCGCCCCGAGGAGACGCTGATCTGGTTCCATGCTGCCTCGGTTGGCGAGAGCCTGTCGGTGCTGGCGCTGATTGCGCGGATGGGGGCGGCGCTGCCTTCGGCACATTTCCTGATCACCACCGGCACCGCCACCTCTGCCGCGCTGGTTGCGCAGCGGATGCCGCCGCGCTGCACCCATCAATTCGCCCCCCTCGACGCCCCCGGCCCGCTCAAACGGTTCTTGCGCCACTGGCGCCCTGATGCAGGCCTCTTTGTCGAGAGCGAGCTTTGGCCACAAATGCTACGCCGGACCCGCGCCACAGGGGCTGGCATGGCCCTGATCAATGCCCGCCTCTCAGAGCGGTCGATCAAAGCATGGAGGAAGCGCCCCCAGCTTGCGGCCTATGTCCTTGATGTCTTTGATCTGATTCTGACCCAGAATGACGCCATGGCCGAGGCGATGGTACAGATGCACGCCCCCGCCCCGCATGTAGCACGGGGGCGGAATCTCAAATCCTTTGCAGGGCCATTGCCGCAGGACGAAGACCTGCTGTTTGAAGCCCGCGCAGCCCTTGGCCACCGCCCTGTATGGATCGCCGCATCGACCCATCAGGGCGAAGAACAAACAGTGCTGCAGGCCCATCAAATCCTACGCGAAACCCATCCCGATCTAGTGCTTATCCTTGCACCGCGCCACCCCGACCGCAGCACAGAAGTGGCAGGTTTGATTACGAAGACAGGGATGCAATACACCTGCCGCAGCAATGGTGATCTACCCCGCGCCGAAGTCTATCTTGCCGATACGTTGGGTGAATTGGGCACGTGGTACGCCATGGGAAAAATCGTATTTCTGGGCGGCTCATTGCGCCCCATCGGGGGGCATAACCCGTTTGAAGTGGCTCAAGCAGGCGGCATCGTCCTGTCGGGGCAGCATGTGTCCAACTTTGCCGAAACTTTCGCGGCCATGGAAACCGCTGGTGCTGCGTGGCTTGTGGCGGATGCGAGCGATCTGGCAACCCATGTAGACAGGCTTTTGTGTGATGATCACAGCCGCGCCAAAGCTGTCGCCGCCTCACTGCGCTTTTCCCAAGGGGAGACCGGCAAGCTGGATGTGATTGCCCAACGGCTGATCAAGGCATTGGACCTCACGTGACTGAACTGAAAGATATTCAGGTCATCGCCCCCAATTTCAAACGCAGGTTGTCCGGCGTGACCGCGACCGTGGTGAGGTTGGTGCCGATACAGGCCCGCGATATTGCGATCGTGGCATCTGGTCCTGTGCTGCCCCAAGATGTGCCACAGATTCCTCTGCGGGCCCTGCTGACCCTGCCGCACAACTGTCTGCGCGTCTGGCATGCCCGCCGTAACATTGAAATGATCGCGGGGCTTGCGCTTAAACATCTGTTACGCAAACGCCTGAAACTGCTGTTTACCTCGGCCTCCCAACGCAAGCATACCGGCCTCACCCGCTGGCTGATACGCCGTATGGATGCCGTGGTTGCCACCTCTGACGCCACGGCCGCCTATCTTGAACGTCCGGCGGACGTCATCATGCATGGCATTGACCTTGAGAGCTTTACCATACCGACGGATCGTGCCGCATTGCGGGCAAGGCTGGGCCTGCCCGTGTCCGGTATCCTGATCGGATGTTATGGTCGCATCCGCCCGTCAAAAGGGACTGACATCTTTGCGGCGGCCATGACGGCCCTGCCCCCTCACCTGAATGCGCAAGCGGTGATCATGGGCCGTGCCACGGCAAAGGAGCGGACATTTCTGGCCTCTGTAAAAGAGCAAGCCGCCAAAAGCGCCCATCCCGAGCGGTTTCATTTCTTGCCCGAAGTGCCGGTACAGGACATGGCCGACTGGTACCGTGCGCTCGATCTTTACGTGGCCCCCCAACGCCAGGAAGGCTTTGGCCTGACCCCGATCGAGGCAATGGCCTGTGGCGTGCCGGTCATCGCAACCCGTGTCGGGGCCTTTGAAAAAGTCGTAACAAAGGAAACAGGCACCTTGGTGCCAGCAGGAGATGCCGCGGCGCTTAGCAATGCTATCGCCGCCGCCCTGACACCACCAGCCGACATCGAGAGCTGGGCACAGAATGCCCGCCCCCATGTCGCAGAGAATTTCTCGATCACCCGTGAGGCGGCGGCGCTGGTTGCCCTATACCACCGCCTGCTGGAGCAATAATCAGGCCGCTGGCATCCGCTGCTCGGCAATGCCCGCCCACCAGCTACAGCCCACAGGGATCACATCGTCGTTGAAATTATACAGCGGGTGGTGCACCGCCGCCGTATCGCCATTGCCCACGAGGATATACGCGCCCGGACGTTCTTCGAGCATAAAGGCGAAATCCTCGCCGCCCATCACAAGCGGAGCCTCGTCACATGAGCCCGAAACCGAGCGCGCAACATCAGCTGCAAATTCGGTCTGTGCCTCATGGTTGACCATCACCGGATAGTTGCGGTGATAGCTCACCCGCGCCTCACCGCCCATCGCCGAGGCAATACCGCTACAAATCTCGTTCACGCGTTTATCCGCGAGATCGCGCAGTTCTTCGGACATGGTCCGCACAGTGCCCTTCAGGTGCACCTTTTGCGGGATCACGTTATAGGCGTTTGAGGAAGTCTCGAATGAGGTGATCGAGACAACGATATTGCCGACCGGATCGGCATTTCGGCTCACGATGCTTTGCAGCGCGGTCACGATCTGGCTGGCGATCACTGTGGTGTCGATGGTCTCATTCGGCTTGGCGGCGTGCCCGCCCTTGCCCTCGATCTCGATATCTAGCAAATCAGTTGCGGCAAAAAACGGACCGGGGCGAATAGCAAAACTGCCCGGTTCCATTCCCGGCCAATTGTGCATGCCGTAAACTTCCTGAATGCCCCAACGCGCCATCATCCCGTCGTCGCACATGACCTTGGCGCCGCCGCCGCCCTCTTCGGCCGGTTGAAAGATGACAATGGTTGTGCCGTCAAAATTCCGCGTCTCTGCCAGATATTGCGCCGCACCCAGCAACATCGCCGTGTGCCCGTCATGGCCGCAAGCATGCATCGCGCCATCCGTCTTTGAGGCATACTCCAGCCCTGTTTCCTCGTGGATCGGCAGCGCATCCATATCCGCGCGCAGGCCAATGACTTTACCCGATGCGGTGCTTTTGCCTTTGATCACGCCCACAACACCGGTGCGCCCGATGCCCTCGACAACTTCATCACAGCCGAAACTGCGCAGCTTTTCCGCGACAGTCGCCGCCGTGCGGTGAACCTCAAACAGGATTTCCGGATTCTCGTGCAGATCGCGACGCCACGCGGTGATATCGGCGTGCAATTCGGCGAAACGGTTCTTAACTGGCATTGGTAGTATCCTTTGGAATCAGTGCAAAACGCACAAAAGTGAACAAGCTTCAGGCAAGCGGCAAACGCCGCTCGACCAATTCGGCGAACCATGAACAGCCCGCCGGAATTGCCTCATCGTTAAAGTCATACTCGGGGTGATGCACCACTGCACCGCCCCCATTGCCCAGCATGATATACGCACCGGGCCGTTCTTCGAGCATGTAAGAAAAATCTTCGCCAGCCATGATCGGCGGCGTGGCGCGGTCAACGCCCGGGCTGACCGCCTCGGCTGCATCGGCCGCAAAATCGGTATAGACCGTGTGATTGACGGTTGCGGGATAGCCGCGATCGTATTTGATATCTGCACTGCAGCCATGCGCCCGTGCCGTCAGATCTACGATTTCTATCAGCCGTCTCTGCCCCAAATCACGCACATCGCCTTCCAGCGTCCGTACCGTCCCCCTCATCGTGACGGTTTGTGGAATAATGTTGAACGCCTCATTGTGCGAACGCAGCACACAGACTGACACAACCACCTGTTTGAGCGGATCTGTGATCCGGCTGGCGACCGATTGCAGCGCAACGGTCACATGCGCTGCTGCAAGGTTAGGGTCGACCGCTTCATGCGGGGCAGCAGCATGGCCACCGCGTCCGGTAATGGTAATGTCAAACTCATCGGCTGCAGCCAATAGCGCACCCTCGCGTATGTGGAAACTGCCCACTTCCGCACCCGGCATATTATGCAGCCCATAGACCTCATCAATACTCCAGCGTTTCATCAATCCTTCGTCGCACATGACTTTACCGCCGCCGCCGCCCTCCTCGGCAGGTTGGAAGATCAGCACAACACGACCATCAAAATTGCGCGTCTCGTTCAGATATTTTGCCGCCCCCAGCAGCATTGCCGTATGCCCGTCATGGCCGCAGGCGTGCATCACACCAGCATTCTTTGACGCATACTCCAGCCCTGTTTCTTCTTTGATCGGAAGCGCGTCCATATCCGCGCGAAGCCCGATCGTGCGGCCAGATTTTTTATCGCGCCCCTCAATCACCGCTACAACGCCGGTACGTGCAATACCTGTCGTGATGTCGGCAATGCCGAAGCTGCGTAGCTTTTGTTCAACAAATTCGGCGGTCTGGTGTTCTTCGAACATCAACTCGGGGTGTGCATGCAGATGGCGGCGCCAGCCGGTAATCTCGGCGTGCATCTCGGCCATTCGGTTCTTGATCGGCATTAATTGTCCTCCTTAAACGTCCGGACCGGGCTGCATTTTTGTACCATCGCTGAACCGCGAAAAACGGAACCGGTCAAGGTCGTGCCCTGCCGGCTGGCCGGCCGCCAGATCGGCCAGTATGCGACCGATTGCAGGCCCGATGCCAAAGCCATGGCCGCTCATTCCGGTGCCCACAATCACCCCCTCGATAGGCGTGTGATCCACCACGGGCACGATATCAGGCATAGTGTCGATCATTCCGGCCCATGACGCCTTGATCCTTACCTCGCCCAGCTTGGGGAACATTTCGGCAAAATCGCGGGCCAGCTTGGCAATGATGCGCGGCACCGGCTTGGGATCGAGAATGCGCATCCGCTCAAACGGAGTTTGCTCATCGGCGCTCCAGCGCCGTTTGGTGCCCCACGCATCGGGGAAATCGCGTGGCGCGTAGGGTTTGATCATGCAGCCAAACGGGTCGATGCGCAACTGTGCCAAAAATTTTGGCAGCGCGCGAAACGCATCCGGCCCGACAAACAGCTCGGACATCATATTGGGCGCAAGCGTATAACCTCCGTCTGCACGCCGCCGGAATGCCAGTTTTTTAGCCGAAGCAGCACATTGGCCCACATCGGCCAGCGGCTCGGTTGCGGCCACTTGCGAACGCACGGAAAGCTGGGGCAAGGCCACACCGTGATTGCGCAAAAACAACGAAGACCACGCCCCGCCCGCCAGCACCACACGCGGTGCGGCCACACGGCCTTTTTCCGTCAGCACACCGGCAACCTTACCATCTGTGATATCAAGACAGCGCACCGCGCAATGCTCGATGATCTGCACGCCCTCACGCGTTGCAATCTCGGCCAACGCAGGCACGGCCGCCCATGGTTCTGCACGCCAATCGCTGGCTGTATGCAACGCGCCCTCGGGGCGATCACGTAGATCGGGATAAAGCGCGGCAATCTCCGCACGGCTAAGCAGTTTACTGTCCAGACCGTGATCTTTTGCATGGGGCAGCCACGCCTCGTAACGCGCAATGGCCTTGGGTCCATAACCCAGATAGGTCGTGCCAGATTGGGTCAGCCCGAAACCGTTGTTGATTTCACGCGAAAACTCCTGCCACAACAGCTGCGCCTCATCCACGATGGGAATTTCAGCTGGATCACGACCCTGTTGGCGAATCCATCCCCAGTTGCGGCTTGATTGCTCCGCCGCAACAAGCCCTTTTTCCAGCACCACAACCTTTGCCCCGCCGCGCGCGGCAAAAATTGCTGTTGTGATCCCGATAATGCCCCCGCCGATGATCACCAGATCGGCGGCCTGCGGCAAATCAGCAGTATAGCGCGGTGCCTGCGCCGCTGTGATCGGGAAACCGCCCAAAGTTACTGACACAACCGCTCCACCAATTTACGCATGAAATCATGCCCTGCGTTGAATTGTGATACTTCGATAAATTCATTGGGTTGATGCGCTTGCGCGATATCACCCGGCCCACAGATAACCGCGCTATAACCGGCCTCCTGAAACTGGCCTGCCTCTGTGCCATAACTGACCTTGTGGCTGGCATTATCGCCAGTGATCTGGCGCACTAGTGTTTCTGCCTCGCCGCCTTCTTCGGGCTTGAGCGCCGGCACGTCAAAGCGGGGCGTCACTTCGATCCGTGCCTCGGGTACAACCGCCTGCATGGCTTGCTCGACTTCGCGTACCTTTTCGAGATAGGCAATTTCCCACTTTTTCTTATCCTCACCCGGCACGACGCGGAAATCCATCGGGAAATGGCAATCCTTGGCGGTGATGTTATGGGCGGTGCCACCACTGATCATGCCGACATGTACAGTGGTAAAGGGCGGGTCGAACATGGTGGCGATATCGGTCGGCTTCATCTCCATGTTCAGGGTGTTCATCTCGTTGGCCCATTCAATCAGCTTGGCCCCTGCCATGATCGCGTTCACGCCTGTGTGCAGCAATGACGAGTGGACCTCGAAACCGATCACATGCGTGTCAAAGCCCGAGCCCCCCTTGTGCCCTGTCACTGCCTGCATGCTGGATGGTTCACCCACAATAACCGCACTGGCTTTGGGCACCACGCCCTGCATCGCAGCAATGAGCGGCGGCGCGCCGGTACAGCCGATTTCCTCATCAAAGCTCAGCGCGATTTGCAACGGGCGTTTGACACCGGCGTATTTGGCTTCGACCAGCGCCCAGATGGCCAATGCGTCAAACCCTTTCATATCACAGGTGCCGCGCCCGAAATATTTGCCGTCTTTTTCGACGACAACATACGGGTCCGTATCCCACGGCTGACCATCCACCGGCACCACATCCGTATGGCCCGACAACACCAACCCGCCCTCGATATCGGGGCCGACATGGGCAAACAGCCCGTGTTTGGGTTGCTCGGGGTCAATATAGCGATGGCTGATAATGCCATGGCTGGTTAGATACCCCTCGACCCAGTCGATAAGCGGGATGTTGGTATCCCGCGAGACGGTCGGAAAGCTGATGAGCTTGGTCATTAACTCAAGCGGTGTCATGCGGTCGGTCACAGCCGGTATCCTCCTGAAAAATTAAGCACTTCGCCGGTGATGGTCCGTGCCCGTTTACTTGCCAAAAAACAAACGGCATCTGCAATGACTGATGGCTCTGACAAGCGGTCTGACGCCGTCATTTCAACAACTGCCTGCGTAAGTGCCGCATCCCGAGGCGCCTGCGGCATGTTCACCGCTGCCAGTGCCACCGCATTGAGGCAAATGCCCTGCGGCCACGGCTCTTTTGCCATGGCGCGAGCCCATAAATACAGCGCGGCCTGTGCTGCGCCGGCCACCATCACGCGATGGCCGCCTTGGCAGTGTCTTGCCTCATCCTCACCGCATACGCGGTGCCACAACCTGTCATTTTACGTTCCTATGCCGGACATGTTGGAAGTCGCCTGATGGTGCAAACCTCCCCCCGCCCCTTCAATTAATACCCGCTATCCGTGATCAGCACCTTATGGCCCGGACCAACTTCGCGGTACACGCTTGGCTCGGGGCGGTAGCTGACAGGATGGATGGGCGACGGGATAGGTTTGAAATTCAAATCCTTCTCGGCCTTTCGCTTGCGCGGATCAGCAATAGGCACGGCTTTCATCAAGGCTTGGGTATAGGGGTGTTGCGGGTTTTCGAACACCGCGCGGCGCGGGCCAATCTCGACAATCCGGCCCAGATACATCACGCCGACATGGTGGCTGACCCGTTCAACCACGGCCATATCATGGGAGATAAAGAGGAAGCTCAGCTCCATTTCGGCCTGCAATTCCATCATCAGATTCACTACCTGCGCCTGAACCGACACATCCAGCGCCGATACGGCCTCATCTGCGATGATCAACTTGGGGTTAAGCGCCAATGCCCGCGCAATCGCCACACGCTGGCGCTGCCCGCCCGACAGCTCATGGGGGAAGCGGCGCATGAAGCTGCGCGGCAGCTCCACACGGTCAAACAGCATTTCAACCCGTTGGGAAATTGCCGCCCCCTTGAGGGTTTTATAGTTCAGAATCGGCTCGGCCACCTGATCGGCCAAATTCATCTGCGGATTGAGCGAGGCAAACGGATCCTGAAAAATCATCTGCATATCAAGCCGCGCCGTACGCAGCGCCTGCGTATCAAGGGCCATGATGTCCTTGCCGCCCAGATCGACCTCGCCTGACAATGGCTCAACCAGCCGCAGAATCGAACGGCCCGCAGTGGATTTGCCGCAACCGCTTTCGCCCACAAGGCTCAGCGTCTGGCCCTTGTTGATGGTAAAGCTCAGATCTTCCACAGCATGGACATTCGCCACACGCCGCCGCAACAGCCCGCCCGTGACGGGGAAACGGGTGGTCAGGTTCTTGACCGTCAACAGTACCTCATCAGTGCCCTTGATCGGCACGATGGGCTTGTCCTCACTACCCAACAGCTTCATCGGCTCGGGGTAGTCCTTGCCTGTCATCTCGCCCAGCTTGGGCACAGCGGCCAACAATGCCTTGGTATATGGGTGCTGCGGGTTCTCGAAAATTTCCTCGACCGTGCCTTCCTCGACCTTATTGCCGCGGAACATCACCACCACACGATCCGCCATCTGGGCCACAACCGCCATGTCGTGCGTAATAAACATCACCGCCGTACCGGTTTCGCGCTTCAAACGGTCCATCAAGGCTAAAATCTCGGCCTGAATGGTCACATCCAGCGCGGTAGTCGGCTCATCCGCGATCAACAGGCGCGGCTCACAGGCCAGCGCCATGGCGATCACAACCCGCTGCCGCATACCACCAGACAGCTCATGCGGATATTGGGCCAGCCGCTTTTGTGGCTCGGGGATGCGAACCTGTGTCATCAGCTCCAGCGCGCGCGCCTCGGCCTGCGATTTGTTCATCCCCTTATGCAGGCGCAGCCCTTCGGTCAGCTGTTTGCCCACAGTGAACACAGGGTTCAGCGCCGTCATCGGCTCCTGAAAGATCATCCCGATCTCATTGCCACGGATGCCGCGCATCTGATCCTGACCGGTTGCTGCTAAATTAATCGCATCCGCATCGGTGCCACGATCAAACATCAGCTTGCCGCCCGTGATTTCCCCGCCGCCGAATTCAACCAAGCGCATAAGCGACAATGAGGACACCGATTTACCCGAGCCCGATTCGCCCACAACACAAACCGTTTCCCCCGGCGAGATATCAAAAGAGACATCCTTAACCCCTACAACAGGGCCATCTTTGGTCTGAAACTCGACCCGAAGACCCTGAATCTGTGCAATTGGAGTGGTGTCGGTCTGATCAAGCATCATGAGGTCCTTATTAACTGTACGGTCAGTCTTACCGACTGCGACTTGCACACGCTAAGCGCAAGGGTCCGGCGCGTCAAACGCAGACCACTGCGCAAATCGAAGGCAAATAACAATTCATTCACATTGGCTGACAAATTCAGCAGCTTTAAATCCGGACAAGGCTTGCAATCGCCGCGCGGACTGCTGCAATGTTAGGCATGCGTTCTTGGGCGGCGTTAGATTCCATGGCTTTATCGCCTAAGATCAGCCGCATAGGCTCCGCCCTAGAAATAGGCATCATAAAAAATTCCCCGGCCAGCGGGGCAAATTCGCCGTGCGTCAGCGCGGTCAACAAGGAGTATACTATGAAACTGAAAGCCCTTTTGATGGGTGCAATCGCGACAACGGCCTTTGCGCCTGTTGCTTTCGCCGATGGCCATTCCGGCGAACGCGGACGCGATGGTGAGGTAAAGGCCCTGTTCTGGCAAGCCCCCTCCATCATGAACCCATTCCTGTCCGGCGGCACCAAAGACATCGAGGCTGCCTCGCTCGTGATCGAACCGCTGGCCCGCTACACTGAAACCGGTGAGCTGGTGCCTTGGCTGGTCGACGAAGTGCCCACCGTAGCCAATGGTGGCGTCTCCGAAGACCTGACCTCCATCACATGGAAACTCACATCAGGCATCAAATGGTCTGATGGCACGCCTTTCACCTCCGCGGATGTCAAATTCACGGCTGATTACTGCATGAACCCAGAAGGCGGTTGTGCACAGGGTGCCAAATTCGACGGCGTGCAAAGCATTGAGACACCTGACGATCTGACTGTTGTCCTTACTTTTGCAGAACCGACACCTTATCCGTACCTTCCCTTCGTTGGTGCCGAAAGCCCCATCATTCAAGCCGCGCAGTTTGCCGATTGCCTTGGTGCCAAAGCGCCCGAGTGTACCGAAGCCAACTTCAACCCCATCGGCACCGGCCCGTTCACCGTCACAGAATTCCGTCCGAATGACGTGATCACACTGGCGGCCAACGAAAACTACCGCGAAGAGGGCAAGCCCGCCTTTGCGACGATGACCCTCAAAGGTGGCGGCGATGCCGCTGCTGCAGGCCGTGCCGTTCTGGAAACAGGCGAATTCGACTATGCATGGAACCTGCAACTCGCACCCGATGTCATCACCAAGATGGAATCGGCCGGCAAGGGTATTGCGCTTGCTGGTTTTGGCCCGCTGCTTGAGCGGATCGAAATCAACCTGACCAACCCTTCCCCCGATCTGCCGCCAGAAACACGCTCCACCGTGGCAGAGCCGCACCCCTTCCTGTCCGACTTTAACGTACGCAAAGCGCTATCGATGGCCATCGACCGCGAATTGCTGACCGAATTAGGCTACGGCAAGGCAGGCAAATCCTCGTGTAACCTTGTTCCTGCCCCTGCGATCTACAACTCGGCGGACAACACCGAGTGTCTGACACAGGACATCGAAGGTGCAAAAGCACTGCTTGCCGAAGCAGGCTGGGCCGACACGGATGGCGACGGTACATTGGACAAAGACGGCATCAAACTGGCGCTGTTGTTCCAAACCTCCACCAACGCCGTGCGTCAGGATTTCCAAGCGCTGATCAAAGACTGGTGGGTGCAAATCGGTGCCGAAGTCGAGCTGCGCAACCTTGACGGCTCTGTCTTTTTCGGCGGCGATCCCGGCTCACCTGATACTTTCCAGAAGTTCTATGCAGACGTAGAAATGTATGCCAACACCTTCCCGGGTACGGACCCGCAGGCCTATCTGTCGGCCTACCGTTGCGGCAACGAGCCAAAACCGTCCAGCCAATGGCAGGGCGAAAACATCAACCGCTTCTGTGATCCGGCCTATGATGCCCTGCTTGATGAGCTGGCAAAAACAGGTGATATCGAAAAGCGCGGCGAAATCGCTCGTACGCTTAACGACATGATCACAAAAGACACCATGACCATCCTGCCTTTGGTTCAGCGCGCCCGCGTTTCGGCACGCTCCAACAGCCTTGGCGGTGTTGTGCTGAATGTTTGGGACGCCGAGCTGTGGAATGCCGCAGATTGGTACCGTGTAAAATAAAACGGTTGAAGTGGGCGATGGCCCACTTTAACCGCCTACCATCTAGGGCGGGTTCAAACCCGCCCTTTCTTAACAATCACCCAGACTGCTTTTCAGACTGATTAACAAAGGCGCCGCTTGATGCTGAATTTCACCATCCGACGACTGCTGCTCTCGATCCCGACGCTCTTATTTATCAGCCTTGTGATTTTTTTGCTGCTCCAACTCGCCCCCGGCGATCCTATGGCCCAAGTGCCCCTGACTGTCCCGCCGGAGGTCAAACAGAAAATGCGCGAAGCGCTTGGCCTTGGTGCGCCAGTGCATGTGCAATATTATAAATGGCTGGTGCAGTTCTTTGTGACCGAACCTTCAGTCTATATCGACCATTTGACCGCCAATAGCTTCCTATTCGGCTGGTTGCCCGACACCCAGTTGAGCATGACAACCGATCCGGTCACCGGCCTGCTGGTAGAGAAACAGCGCGTGATCAGCTGGCAAACCCGTAGCCCTGTTATGGACATCGTCATGCAGCGGATGCCCCAAACCCTTTGGGTCGTGGGCCTGAGCTATGTCGTCGGTATCCTTATCGCCATTCCGATCGGGATTTATTCCGCCTACCGCCATTATTCGGTCTTCGATCAGGCCGGGACTTTCGTCACCATGGTTGGGTTTTCTATCCCGCCATTCTTTACCGGTCCTTTGTTGATTGTCGTCTTTTCAGTCACCCTTGGCTGGCTGCCGTCGATCTATGACACCACACATGTCGTCAATGATTGGGCCAGCTTCAAAGTACAGCTTTTGCAGATGATCATGCCGGTAATGGTGTTGGCGCTGCAAACCACCGCACAGATCAGCCGCTATATGCGGTCGGCCATGCTTGATAACCTCAATCAGGACTATGTGCGCACCGCACGGGCCAAGGGCCTGAAGGAAAGCGTTGTGATCATGGTGCATGTGCTGCGTAACTCGATGATCCCTGTGGTCACGGTGATTGCCCTTGGCATGCCTGCCATCTTCGGCGGTGCGATCATCACTGAAAACGTGTTCAAAGTGAACGGCATCGGCCAGCTTCTGTTGACCGCCCTATTTGCCAACGATCTGCCAATGGTGATGACGCTGACCTTCATCTTCGCCATCCTCATCGTACTCTTCAATCTCATTGCCGATATCCTCTACGGCGTACTTGACCCAAGGATCCGCTATGACTGAACAAGCCATCCCAGCAAGCCCCATCGAGGCCGATCTGGAAGTCATCGGTGCACTCACGGACAAAGAGCCCTCTGCACCTCCGCGTAGCCAGTGGAAAGATGTCTGGGACCAGTTCCGTAAACACAAAGGCGCGCTCTTTGGTGGCGGGTTCCTGATATTTATCACGCTCGCTGTGATCTTCGGTCCGCTGATCTGGTCTCTTGAGCCGACCACCCTGGATATCCGCAACAAAAACTGGCGGCCGATCTATACGCTTTTGTGGAACAGCGAAGCCTCGGCCGGTTGGGCACATCCCTTTGGCACCGATCAATTAGGCCGCGATATCCTGTCGCAAATGATCCACGGCGGGCGTGTCTCGATGGCTGTCGGCTGGGCGGCGATGGTACTGTCGCTGCTGATCGGCACCGCAATCGGTGTCGCCGCAGGCTATTTCAAACGTGCGGATTTCTTGCTGATGCGCTTGACCGATCTGGTGCTAAGCCTCCCGATCCTGCCGCTGGTGCTGTTGGCTGTGACGCTTTTCCGTCAACCTCTGACCAAAGCCTTTGGCGGTCCCGAGGCAGGCATGTTCGTGCTGATCGTTTCCGTTATTGCGCTGACCTCATGGATGCAAACCGCGCGTATCGTGCGTGGCGATATCCTTGCACTGAAAGAGCGCGAGTTCATTCTCGCCGCCCGCTCTATCGGGTCGACCTCAGGCAAGATCATCCGCCGCCACCTGCTGCCCAACGTGATCTCTCCGATCATGGTTTCGGCCACGCTTGGCCTTGCCACGGCGATCATCACGGAAAGCGCTCTGAGCTTCCTTGGCGTAGGCTTTCCATCGGACTTTCCCACATGGGGCAAGCTGCTGTCTGATGCCGTAAACCGGATGCAGGAATTCCCCGAGCGTGTGATGCTGCCCGGCATCCTGATCTCGCTCACTGTGCTAAGCGTGAACTACCTTGGTGACGGCCTGCGCGATGCGCTTGATCCGCGCGTACGCGGTCGCTGAACCAAAGACACCAAACACAAAAAAGGGGCCCTGCGGCCCCTTTTTCTTTGCGCGCTATTCAAGATGCTTGCGCAACCTGCGCACGGAGAGCCAAACCAATAGCACAACTGGCAAGGTCACCCCCCCCTTCAGAAGGCCTTCGCTCATCTCCAGAACACCTGCAAGCGGGTACAGCAGATACCCCACCAGCGAGACAGCGTAGTAGCTGATCGCCACCACCGACAGCCCCTCGACCGTGTGTTGCAAGCGCAGCTGCAAATCCGCGCGCTTGTCCATGCTTTCTAGAATTGCCTGGTTCTGGGCCGACCGTTCCACATCTACCCGCGTGCGCAGCAGGTCAGAGGCCCGCAGCGCCCGCGCCGACATTCGCTCCAGCCGCCGCTCCATCGAGGTCACCGTGCGCATCGCGGGCTCATAGCGGCGCATCATAAATTCACCAAACCCCTGCCGCCCCTCGAACCGTGTCTCACGCAGGGCGACGATCCGTTCATCCACAATCGCTTTGTAGGCCTGTGTGCCCGCGAAACGGAATGCGGTCTGGGCCACGGTATTCTCCAGCTCTACAGACACATCCAGCAGCGCATTCAACGTCGTCTCGGGCTTGCTTTCATGCGCGCTCATCTGCGCCATCAGATCACTGATCTGGCGGTCCATCTTACCCACCTGCGCGCCGACCTCTCTGGTCAGTGCAAAGCCCAGCATCGACATTGTCTTATAGGTTTCGATCTCGAGCAGACGTTGGATAATCCGCCCAATGCGCCGGTTACCTGTTTCTGGCTGCACGAATACCGCAAAGCGCGAATGCCCGGCAGGATCAATCCGGAAATCCCCCGCCACGACCGCCGCCCCATCAAGCACATGCGCCACGGCTAGGCTTTCTGGCACAAACCATTCACGCAACTGGCCAAGGATGTCATCGGTCTTGTCCGGCGCGGGCATCAGGCGCAACAAACAGGAGGTGAGCCGCTGTCCCGGTGCGTTAGCCAACCAATCGGCTGGAAAAACATCAAACTCTGCCGGGTCAAAGGGCCGTTTGCTCAGATCTTCGCCAAAGGCCGTGAAGGTCACAAATTCGGTGTGCTGCTCCCATTTGATATGAAACCGCCCCATCGCGCCGTAATAATGCGTGGCATCCGGATCGGGCAGCGGCGCGCCGTAATGTTCAAGCAGCGCCACCAGATGCGCCATATCCGCCGCGCGGTCACGATCCCGCGCCGCCGCATCCCCTGCCTGTTTGATCGCGACAAAGGCCACGACTTGCGGCGCTTTGACATTGGGAAATGGCCGCGCATGTAGCTCTCCCGTCAGGGCATAACGCAGCGGGTGGTCGGTAATCGGGGGCATAGGGTCATCCTTGAACGCAACATAGCACAGAATGGCCCCTAATGCCGCTCCTGCGCAATCTCGCTCTACCCTGCAAGGCCGCAAAATCCGGGTACACCAGTATACACTTCCACCTATCGGAAAATAACATCGCACCAAACGCAAAACGCCCCGCCGTTTCGGGCGGGGCGCTTGGTCACGTCAAATCCGACGCGCTGTTAGTCGATCATCGGCAAAAGCTTGTCCAAAGACGCCTTGGCATCTCCGTAGAACATGCGCGTGTTATCCTTGAAGAACAGCGGGTTCTCGATACCAGAGTACCCTGTCCCCTGCCCTCGCTTGGACACGAACACGGTCTTTGCCTTCCAGCATTCCAGCACCGGCATACCGGCGATGGGGCTGTTTGGATCGTCCTGCGCCGCAGGGTTCACGATGTCATTGGAGCCAATGACGATGGCAACATCTGTCTCGGGGAAATCATCGTTGATTTCATCCATTTCCATCACGATGTCATAAGGCACCTTGGCCTCGGCCAGCAGCACGTTCATGTGACCGGGCAAGCGGCCCGCAACGGGGTGGATGGCAAAACGCACGTTCTTGCCCTTGGCGCGCAGCTTTTTGACCAGCTCGGCCACACCGGTTTGCGCCTGGGCCACCGCCATGCCGTAGCCGGGGATGATGATGACGCTATCCGCTTCATTCAACGCCGCAGCAACACCGTCTGCCTCAATCGCGACCTGCTCACCTTCAACGGCCATCTGCTCACCTGCGGGGCCACCAAAGCCGCCAAGGATTACAGACACAAAGGACCGGTTCATCGCCTTACACATGATGTAGGACAGGATCGCCCCCGAAGAGCCAACCAACGCGCCCACAACAATCAACAGATCATTACCAAGGCTAAAGCCAATCGCCGCCGCGGCCCAACCGGAATAGCTGTTGAGCATGGAGACAACCACCGGCATATCCGCGCCGCCGATGCCCATGATCAGGTGATAGCCGATGAACAGCGCCGCCAGTGTCATAATGAACAGCGGGAAGAAACCGCCCGTGTTGAAGTACCAGATCAGCGTAATCACAGAAACAACCGCCGCTGCGATGTTGAGCATATGCCCCCCCGGCAGCTTTTCCGCAGCCGAAGAAACCTTGCCCGCCAGCTTGCCATAGGCAATCACGGAACCTGTGAAAGTGACCGCACCGATGAACACGCCAAGGAACAGCTCAACCCGCAAGATGTTAATCTCGACGGCTGATTTCTTGGCGATCAGCGCGGCAAACGTGCCCAGCTCATAAACATCGCCGCCCGCAGCCATAAAGGATGCCACACGACCGATCTCGAAATGCGCGATCAGGCCAACGAAAACCGCTGCCAGACCCACAAGGCTGTGCATCGCGGCAACCAGTTCGGGCATTTGCGTCATCTGCACCTTGGTCGCCAATTGATAACCAATGGCACCGCCACCCGCGATCAACAGCAAAGACAAAAGCCAGAAGCCAGCGCCCGGTCCAACCAGTGTCGCCGCAACCGCCAGCGCCATGCCGACAATCCCGTACCACACCGCACGTTTTGCGCTTTCCTGCCCCGAAAGGCCGCCCAGCGACAGAATGATAAGAATAGCGGATACGACGTAAGCCGCTGTTGTGAAACCGAAATCCATTATTCAGTCCCCCTTCAAGATTTCTGGAACATGGCAAGCATGCGCCGTGTCACGAGGAAGCCACCGAAAATGTTGATCCCACACATGAAGACCGACAAAGCAGCAAGAATAACAACCAACCCCGAGCCAGAGCCGATTTGCATCAGCGCGCCCAGAATGATGATTGAGGAAATCGCATTGGTGATCGCCATCAGCGGTGTGTGCAGGCTGTGCGCCACACCCCAGATCACTTGGAAACCAATGAACACCGACAGAACAAACACGATAAAGTGCTGCATAAAGCTGGCCGGTGCGACAAGCCCTACCAGCAACAACAACGCCCCACCAACACCCAAAAGGATGGCCTGATTTTTCGTCTGCGCCTTAAAGGCTGCGACTTCTGCGGCTTTCTTCTCTTCTGGTGTCTGCTCTGGCACTGCCGCCTTCTTAGGAGCAGCCGCAATCGCGGCAACCTTGGGCGGTGGCGGCGGGAAGGTAACCTCAGAGGCGTGAGCAATCGTTGCCCCACGGATCACGTCATCTTCCATGTTGTGATTGATCACACCGTCTTTTTCCGGCGTCAGATCGGTCATCAGATGGCGGATGTTGGTCGCATAGAGCGTCGACGCCTGCGTGCCCATCCGGCTTGGGAAATCCGTGTAGCCGATGATGGTCACGCCATTGTCGGTCACGATCTTCTCATCCATGACGGTCTGTTTGCAGTTGCCGCCCTTCTCTGCTGCCAGATCCACAATCACCGAACCCGGCTTCATCGATGCGACCATGTCTTCGGTCCACAGCTCGGGGGCTTCGCGGTTGGGGATCAGCGCGGTACAGATCACGATGTCGACCTCGGGGGCCAATTCGCGGAACTTGGCAAGCTGCGCTTCGCGGAACTCAGGCGAGGATACAGAGGCATAACCGCCTGTCGCGGCGCCATCTGTCTGCTCTTCTTCGAAATCAAGATAGACGAACTCGGCGCCCATGCTCTCGACCTGCTCGGCCACTTCGGGGCGCACGTCAAAGGCCAGCGTGATCGCACCCAGCGAGGTCGACGTACCGATGGCCGCCAAACCGGCCACACCGGCACCCACAACCAGAACTTTCGCAGGGGGAACTTTACCCGCCGCTGTGATCTGGCCGGTAAAGAAACGGCCAAAATTATTGCCCGCCTCGATAACCGCGCGGTAGCCCGCGATATTGGCCATGGACGACAGCGCGTCCATCTTTTGCGCCCGCGAAATACGCGGGATCATTTCCATCGCGACGACAGTGGCACCTTTCTTGGCGGCCGACTTCATCTTGGCTTCATCGGCGACGGGGCTGAAGAACGAAATCAGTGTCTGCCCTTCGCGCAACCGCTTCATCTCGGTCGTATCCGGTGCGCGTACTTTGGCGACAACATCGGCTGCCTTCCACAGGGCGGCGGCGGTTTTAACAACCTCAACGCCTGCCGCGCGGTATGTTTCATCGTCGAAACCAGAAGCGAGACCAGCCCCTGTTTCGATCAGGCATTCATGGCCCAGTTTTTGTAATTGAACAGCACTGTCGGGCGTCATCGCCACGCGGCGCTCGCCCTCGAATACCTCTTTAGGTGTCCCGATCTTCACTCAAAATCTCCCAAATATGCGTTTGGTGCCGAAACTGGCGTGTCGCAGATGCAAGATGACCTACCCCGCGCAACACTAACACACAAGTATACCACGCAGGATTCACCCGCCGGAGCGGCGCAAAACGCAAAACTGCCGCAGCGTTTGGCATAGTTTTAAACAAATTTAGAAAGATATCCTACGATCGACGATCATTCAGCTTTGCTGCGATGTCAGGGCTGTCGTGGATTCGCAATGCATCCACGCAGGCGAAATTGGGCCTGCGTGGATGATGGGTCATAGACCTGTCAAAAATCGGCTAATTAAAGCCCCGGGATAAACTTCGTCAGGCTGCGCTGCTCGAACGTCGCACCGCGCTTGTTACCGAATGCGATCTTGGCACCTACGCCGACAAAACCTTCGAAATCCGTGCTGCCCAGACCATCAATCCCGATTTCACCGCCGCCTGCCTTCAGGAAGAGGTTCACATTCGGTGTCACATCATAGTCAACGGCAACGGTCAGAACATTCGCATCAATGCTTCCCTCATCGAAGCGGTCAAAAGACCCTGTGATGCCAACCGCGTTTTCAAATTCATACCGGCCGGAAAGACCAAAAAGAGCACCATCGGCCACGTCGGCATCCCCATATGCCAGATAGGCTTCGATCTCGATGTTCGACATCTCATGACCGACCTCGACACCTACAATGTCCAAATCACCAAGGTCGGTATCGTCTTTTGTGTAATAGATCCCGAACGACGTGTCGTCATCCAGATGATAGATCCCGTGCAAACCGTAAACGTTCGAGTCCAGATCGGTTTCATTGAAGCTCTGATACCCGAGGTCTGCCTGAACACTGAAGTTCCGGTTAAAGGCGACCTCGAGAGACCCTTCGATACCGACCCGCGAGAAATCTGTTTCGTCAGTAAATGCCGAATATTCCAGTTTGATTGAGCCACCGGTGATCTCGGCCGCCATCGCAGATGTGCCGGTCATTGCAAGACCAACGATTGCAAAAGTTGTCAGTTTCATTTTTCCACCCCAATATACGCATAACTCATTGATGCTATTGGGTTAGCTAACCCGCCACCGAAACCGCGTTCAACCCGAAATTGCACACAAATGCGCAAACCCGAAAAGCTGTGTCAAAAATGAATCAGGCATCAGCCTGTGGCCTAAACCGCCCGCACAATCGCCTCAGGGCGTTGCCCTTGCGCCCAATCATGGGCCGCTTTGCCAAATGCGCTGAACAAAGGTTGCGATACAGGGTCCTGGGCCGCCCTATATTCAGGATGCCACTGCACGGCGAGCGTAAAGCCCGGTGCCCCTTCGACATAGATTGCCTCCGGCGTGCCATCCTCGGCATAGCCGTCAATCACAACGCGCGCACCAGCCTTTTTGATCCCCTGCCCGTGCAGCGTATTGGTGCGCACGACATCCGTTCCCATCACGCGGTGGAATACACCGTCAGGCGTAAACCGCACATCGTGGCGCAGCTCGAAAATCTCTTCCATCGTGCCATCCGGTGGCATCCGGTGGTTCATACGGCCCTCAAGCTCCCGAATTTCGGGATAGAGCGTACCACCCATCGCCACGTTCATCTCCTGAAAGCCGCGACAGATACCGAATACAGGCTGCCCTGCATCAACACAGGCACGCACCAACTCCAAGGCGATCGCATCACGGGCGCGGTCGAACGTCCCATGCGCAGGGGTTTCTTCCTCACCGTATTCTTCGGGATGCACATTGGGGCGTCCGCCGGTCAGCAAAAAACCGTCACAGCAGGCCATAAGCTCGGGCACAGATACAAGATCGGGGCATGTTGGTACCATCATCGGCATACAGCCCGACACTTCGGCGATGGCCTGCGAACACAACTCGCCTACGCCGTGCACCGCGTAGGTAGGGCTCACAAGATGTCTGTTGCCCAAAATGCCAATGACCGGTCGACCCATCGCACGTTCCCCCGTTGCTGCGGCCCCTACGGGCTATCGACGAACAATAGCGTGCAGCCGCGCGGGTCTCAACACTGCAATGGCGCGCGTGCCGACTAAGACAACACGCGCGCCGGATTTTTAATCAGCGCCTAGCCTTCGCCGACCAGTTTGACCGCTTCGACACCCGCCAGCGCGGCAATCAGGTCGTTGTCGGAGGTATCGCCCGTCACGCCCATTGCGCCGACGACGTCGCCCTTGGCCGTACGCAACAGCACACCACCAGGCACAGGCACAACCTGCCCACCATAGACGCCATTCACAGCGGCCATGAAATAGGACTGCGCCTCGGCACGTGCCATCTGCGCCGTGCCGGCCATGCCCAGCATAACCGCGCCGTAAGCTTTGCCGTGGGCAATCGCGAAACGCCCCGGTGCCGCGCCGTCCTGCCGTTCAAACGCGATCACATGACCGCCCGCATCCAGCACCACGACCGAAAGCGGCTTAAGCCCCATCTCTCCGCCTTTTTCCAACGTCTTGCGGATCATCGTCCGCGCTTTGCTCAGTGTGATTTTCATATCTTCGTCCTAACTACTTAATTATATCCCGAGAAAAGGCCTCAGCCCGCCGCCTTCAGCTCCAGACGGCGCGCATGCAATACGGGTTCCGTATAGCCCGAAGGCTGAACAGCCCCCTTGAACACCAGATCATGCGCCGCTTTATAGGCAATCCCGTCAAAGCCCGGTGCCATGGTGCGGTACAACGCATCACCTGCATTCTGGCCATCCACAACCGCTGCCATCTTTTGCATCGCCGCATTGACCATGTCAGGGCTGACCACACCGTGGTGCAACCAGTTGGCCACATGCTGTGCCGAGATACGACAGGTCGCGCGGTCTTCCATCAGGCCTACATTGTTCATATCCGGCACTTTGGAGCACCCGACCCCCTGATCAATCCAACGCACCACATAGCCAAGGATGCCCTGCACATTGTTTTCGACCTCGCGCTGGATCTGCGCATCGGTCCATTTGCGATAGCTGGCCACCGGAATCTCAAGCAGCGTCTCTTTGTAGGTACGCCGCCCGCTTTGCTTTAGCTTGTCCTGAACCGAAAAGACGTCGACCTGATGATAGTGCAGCGCGTGCAACGTCGCTGCCGTAGGCGATGGCACCCACGCACAGTTAGCACCTGATTTGGGGTGGCCGATCTTTTGCTCTAACATCGCGGCCATTTGATCCGGCATGGCCCACATGCCCTTGCCGATCTGCGCACGTCCCGAAAGGCCACATTCCAGCCCGATATCGACGTTCTGCAACTCATAGGCATTGATCCAAGGCTTGTTCTTGATGAAATCCTTGCGCGAGAACGGACCCGCCTCCATCGAGGTGTGGATCTCGTCGCCCGTGCGATCCAGAAAGCCTGTGTTGATAAAGGCAACGCGGCTGCACGCAGAGCGGATGCATTCCTTGAGGTTGACCGAAGTGCGACGCTCTTCATCCATGATGCCCAGCTTGACGGTATTGGCAGGCAGGCCCAGCGCGGCCTCGACATGGGTGAAAATCTCGTCTGCAAAGGCGACCTCTTCGGGGCCGTGCATTTTCGGTTTCACCACATAAACAGAACCATGCAGCGAATTGCCGCCCGCGCGGCCCAGATCATGCATCGCGATCAACGTGGTGATCATCGCATCCATCAGGCCTTCGAAAACCTCATTTCCGTCGCGGTCAAGCACGGCAGGGTTGGTCATCAAATGCCCCACGTTGCGCACCAACATCAGCGCGCGGCCCTTGAGCGTCAGCGCGCCACCATCCGCTGCTGTATAGTCGTGGTCACCGTTCAGCTTGCGCGTCATCTGCGCTCCGCCCTTCTCGAAGGTCTCTTGCAGATCGCCGCGCATCAGGCCCAGCCAGTTACCATAGGCCAGCACCTTGTCTTCGGCATCCACACAGGCCACGGAATCCTCGCAATCCATAATCGCGGAAACGGCGCTTTCCATCTGCACATCAGCCAGCCCCGCCTGATCGGTTTTGCCAATCGGGTGATTGCGGTCAAACACCAACACAACGTGCAAGCCGTTGTTACGCAACAAAACCGCCTCGGGGGCATCTGCCGCGCCGCGGTAGCCTACAAATTTTTCAGGATCAGCCAGCGGGTTGCCATCAATGCTCAATGCCCCGTCCAGTACGGTGTAAGACCGTGCATCCGCATGGCTTTGGCCGCTGATCGGAAACGCCTGATCCAGAAACACCCGCGCGCGGGCAACAACGCGGCCGCCGTGCCCTTTATCATAAGAGCCTTTGGGAGGCTGCGCACCCATAGCATCGGTGCCATAGAACCCGTCATACAGGCTACCCCAACGGGCATTGGCCGCATTCAACGCAAACCGTGCATTTGTAATCGGCACAACCAGCTGCGGCCCCGCGATGGTTGCGATCTCGGGATCGACATTCTGCGTATCGATGGTGAAATCCTCACCCTCTTCAACCAAATAGCCGATCTCTTTCAGGAACGCCAAATAGGCCTCTGCATCATGCGGCTTGCCTGCACGGGCCTTGTGCCAATCGCTGATCTTCTGCTGAAGGGACTCACGCGTTTCGAGCAATGCGCGATTCTTGGGGCCCATCTTATGCACAAGATCGGAAAAGCCGGCCCAGAATGCCTTTGCGGTTACCTCCAGCCCATCCAGAGCACGATCTTCAATAAAATCAACAAGCTGCTTGTCCACCTGCAAGCCGTCGCGGTCTACTCTTTGCATGTTGTGTCTCCCTGCACTATGCATGTATGTTTCCGATAGGAAATTCGGCTTCCCCACAGATAGGCAAACCATAGAGCTGCCGCAAGCCCATTGGTAATATTTTATTACCAATTCTAATCACGCCCATTTGATCCGCCCCGTTTGCACCGCTGCGAACAATACCGGACTTCCTCCCAGACAGTCGCCCACTTCTTGCGCCATGTGAATGGCCTGCCACATCTCGCGCATGTCTTCTGCGGCAGGTCGGATTTCTTTTTGTGCTTTCCCATATTCGATCACATAGCCCGCGCGCTCCACGAAGAAAGAGCAGCCCGCCCACTCTGCCTATCAGTGCTGCCCAGAGGGATTGGGCATAGCGAACATACTCACCCGAGCCCAATTTCACCCATAATACAGACACATTTAGTCGCTAGGTTTTGCCCTGAACCTGAATTTACTTTAATAGCAAGGTGGCTCTTATGCTGATCTCAGTGGTTGTTCCGTGTATGAACGAAGAAGCATCAATACCTCATTTGATGGAACGTTTGTCACAAGCGGTGGCCCCATACAAAGATCGCGCCGAGATTTTGCTGATTGATGACGGGTCTACCGATGCAACATGGGAAGCCATTCAGACCGCACGCGCGACTTACCCGATGCTGCGCGGCATCAAGCTTTCAGCCAACCGCGGCCATCAGATTGCATTGACTGCCGGGCTTGAGATTGCGCAGGGCGAGCGTATTTTTATGCTCGACGCCGATTTGCAAGACCCGCCAGAGTTGCTTGGCGATATGATGAGCATGATGGACCGTGGCTATGACGTCGTCTATGGACGGCGCAGCGAACGGCAGGGTGAGACACTGTTCAAGCGCGCGACCGCTTGGGTCTTCTACCGCGCGCTGAATGCGATGTCCGACATCGACATCCCTCGCGACACCGGAGATTTCCGTCTGGTCAGCCGCAAAACACTCGACGCTGTTCTGTCCATGCCAGAGCGTGCGCGCTTTGTGCGCGGCATGTTCGCCTGGGCCGGCTTTCGCCAAATTGGGATAGAATACGCCCGCGCACCACGCGCATCGGGTGAGACGAAATACCCCCTGCGTAAAATGGTACGCTTTGCTGTCGACGCAATGACCGCATTTTCCACCAAACCACTGAAGTTCGCGACACGCATGTCATTTGCCAGCCTCGGGTTTTCCGCTTTGATGATGATTTATGTGATCCATTCGCTGATTGTCTATCAAACGGCCCCGGGCTGGGCCTCTGTTGTGCTGGCGATCAGCCTGTTCTCCGGTGTGCAATTACTGACCTTGGGCATCTTGGGCGAATATATCGGCCGCCTCTATGTGGAGGCTAAAAACCGCCCGCTCTATTTTGTATCAGAAGACACCCGCAGTGCTGCGCTATTGCCGCTTCGTAAAGTGATCTGAGCCCGATGCAGTTCGACCGAATAATCCCTTTTGCGCTGATCGGCGTCGGGATAGCGCTTCTTTATGTCGTCGTTTATCTTGCGTTTTTACGCATCGGTCTCGTGCAGAGCGCGGCAAATGCGCTGGCATTCGGCATCGCCGTAACTGTGCAGTATATCGGACAGGCGCGGTTCACATTTCACCGCCAGCTGAATGACCCTCGTCAGATGCTGCGTTTTGCCATAATGATTGCTGCCGGTTTTTTGACCTCGGCGCTTATCACCGGGGGAATAGCCCCCTACTTCATGCTCGCCCCTTGGATCGCGGCCGTTGCAGTAACGCTGATCCTGCCTGTTCAGAACTTTGTCCTTATGACCCTGTGGGTATTTTGCACTCCCGAAACATGAAAGCAGATTTCACATGACACATATCTATTCCGATACTTTTTTCGATTACATCGACCAAGGCGCGCGTCGCTCCGCCCAGCACATGCTGGCGCTTTTGGGGCCTCTCTTACAACCGGCATCTGTGATTGATCTGGGTTCCGGGCGCGGTACATGGCTGGCTGAATGGCGCAACACGGGTGTGGAGGATGTTCTGGCCGTCGACGGTGACTATGTGAACCGCGATCAGTTGGCGGTACCGCACGAGAATTTCATGGCCGCCGATTTGACGGCACCGGTGTTTACCGACCGCCGCTTTGATCTGGCCCAAAGCCTTGAGGTCGGGGAACACCTGCCGACGTCCGCGTCAACGACACTGGTAGAAAGCCTCACCCGTGCCTCCGACCGAGTATTATTTTCAGCTGCTGTAACCGGCCAGGGAGGCGAGTTTCACATTAACGAACAGCCATTGTCGTTCTGGCAGGATCTGTTCGCTGCGCGTGGCTATACCGCCTATGACTGTATTCGCCCGCATCTGTCAGACAATGCAGCGGTTGAACCTTGGTACCGCTACAACACAATTCTCTATGTGAACGAGGCGGGCCGCCGCGGCTTGCCAGAGGAAATCACCAAACATGAAATTCCCGCTGGTGTGGCTGTCAAAGCCGGCGGCAGCCTGCTGTGGAAACTGCGCCGTGCAATGGTGTCGCGTTTGCCCCGTGACACAGTGACCCGTATCGCCCAAATCCGCGCTAAAATCATTGCAGCACGCGCAAGTAAAAAGTTGAATATAACGTGACACTCGCCGCTGAGGTTCCAGCCCTTGGGCGGTCACACGGTGGCCTTCGACCGACCGGCGAACTGGCGCTGCCATTGTGGAAGGTGATCGTGATCACCCTCGTGGCCGCCTGCGCTATATCTTTGCCGAACCTGATTGATCCCTTCATTCGCCATGACGATTATCCGGCCCTCTTTGCCGAGGCACATTGGTTTTGGGACAAGACATTGCACGAAGGGCGCTGGCTCAATTACATCTGGCATTTGCGGGGTTTTGTAACGCCGTCGTGGCTCAATTTTGTCATCTATCAATCACTCTGGGCAATATTGGCATCCGCTCTCGCAGTGGCCGCGATGGGCCGCGATGGGCGTCCGTGGTTTGTCATCGTGCTAGCACTATTTATCCTAGTATCGGCACCAGCCACATTAATCTCACTGTGGTTCAACACGCTCCTTCCCGGATTGGCCGTCGTGACCATTTATGCGCTATTGGGCTGCCGGGTCTCGCAACGGACCCTGCGCGCGCTGTTGCCTGTGTTTGTGATTGTCACTTTCTGGGCCTACACGACCTACCCGCTTATTCTTCTCGCCGTGTGTTTGATCCGTACACAAAACCGTTCGCTGCGTGATTTAGTCGGGCTGATAACGCTTTTTATCTGCAGCTTCGCCGCAGCCGTTTTGCTGACCTATACATTAAACTGGCAGGTTCACGGTGTGTTTGGCATCCCGCTTGACGATTGGCGCGATGCGACAGCTGCCGCAGATGTCGCCGGTATGATCGCAAACCTACCTGTGTTGAGCCAGACGTTTGAGACACTCATGACGTTAGTGTCCTACAACTTTGGCCCCGCTGCGTATTTTCACCTGGGCCTCCTGCTCGCAGCGACATTTGTGATGTTCAGCCGCGCCCCGATGGAAGCGCTTTATCTACATGCCGGATTGTGGGCGGGTATCGCGCTGATCGTCCTGCAAGCTCTCAAACTTGGTGTGATCGTGCCGCCGCGTACGTTCAATTTTGCTTGGGTGTTTTATGCCGTGATTGTCCTGCGCGCGGCGGCCATTCTAAGCGTGACACCTAATCTGGGCGGACGTCTTCTGCGCAATCTATCGCTGCTGGTGGTTATAAGTTATGCGTTAACAACATTCTACCAGTACACGATTTACCGCTCATGGCAGGCCGAGACACGCGCGCTGGCGACCACCCTAATTAAGGAAGACCCCACACGCGGACGCCCGACACTGGTCTACGGTGACGTTATGACCCTTAACAGCGCCAAGAAGGCCTACCTCCAAAAGGACATGGCGCTCATCTTTCGCATGCAACAGTTGACCGGACATAAAATCGTGCTCTGTCATAGCGACTCAGAAACCTGCACACAGATAAAAACATCGCGCCGTGCAGCGGGCTTGCCCTTGCCTCTAGAGGTGGCAGTTGAGACCAGCGGCGATAAAACCCTCCTAAGAAGCCCCGTAGAATAAATAAAACCGGACCTTAGCTTTGGAGCCGTTTGCGTCTGCAACATCAGACGCACCAGTGATTGAACGGCGCAGGCCAGCGGCCCCGCAATCGGGGCCAAAGACCGCTATCCGCTCTACCGCCAACCGGCCCGACTGCTTTAATTGCTTTCTACCGGTGTGCTGGCCTTGTTTGTGCCCGGTTCATAAACATCCGTGGGAACAGCGGTCGTTTGCTCTGCTGCGGCATCTTCTCCCTTGAAGGCCGACGCATCCTCATCTGCCTTCACCACGCCGTAGCCTCCCCAAAGCAGCATCATTATCGCAGCAAACACCAGCACGCCGCGAATACCCAACAAAGACGCGCTGTGGCGGCGTTCCTGTTTCTCAATGTTTGTATCAGGTGCAGACATCTTTCATTCTCCAATAAATTGCGCCTCGCCTTGCGGCCGGACTGTTGCAGTCATAACGTGCGGCCACATAAACCGGTTCCCAAAAAGGTATCTCTCATGCGCGATGCAGCCCCCCAAACCATCTATCTAAAAGATTACGCAGCCTTTGGCTGGAAGGTGGAAAGCGTCGCGCTGCACTTTACGCTGGACCCTCACAAAACCCGCGTGAAAAGCCGCATCGCCTTTGCGCCGAACCCCGACGCCCCGTCGCAGGATTTCTTTCTGCATGGCGAGGCGCTTGAGCTGATTTCGGCCCAGATCGACGGTGCCCCCGTCAAGGCAACTCTCACGCCCGAAGGGCTGACCTGTGCCGTGCCCGACACTGCATTTGTCTTTGAGGCAGAGGTCGAGATTGACCCCGCCAATAACACCGCCCTTGAAGGGCTTTATATGTCCGGCGGCATGTACTGCACCCAATGTGAGGCCGAGGGCTTTCGCAAAATCACCTATTACCCCGACCGCCCCGATGTGATGGCGGTGTTCTCTGTCACCATCGACGGCCCGCATGATGTGCTTTTGTCCAACGGCAACCCCGTCGCCAGCAGCACCCATCACGCCGAATGGCATGACCCATGGCCCAAACCCGCCTACCTCTTTGCCCTCGTCGCAGGTGAGCTCATTGCCCATGAGGGCAGCTTTACCACCCGCTCGGGGCGTGATGTGGCGCTGAACCTCTATGTGCGCCCCGGCGATGAAGGCAAATGTGCCTTTGGCATGGAGGCTCTCAAGGCCTCAATGAAATGGGACGAAGACGTTTACGGGCGCGAATATGATCTGGATCTGTTCAACATCGTCGCCGTGGATGATTTCAATATGGGTGCTATGGAGAACAAAGGCCTCAATATCTTCAACTCTTCCGCGGTGCTGGCCTCGCCAGAGACCTCGACCGATTTGAATTTTGAGCGGATCGAAGCGATCATCGCCCATGAATATTTCCACAATTGGACCGGCAACCGCATTACCTGCCGCGACTGGTTCCAGCTGTGCCTCAAAGAAGGGCTGACCGTTTTCCGCGATAGCCAGTTCACCGCCGATATGCGCTCGGCCCCTGTGAAACGCATCTCGGATGTGATGGACCTGCGCGGCCGCCAATTTGCCGAAGACCAAGGCCCCCTTTCCCATCCTGTGCGTCCAGAGAGCTTTCAGGAGATTAACAACTTCTACACCGCCACCGTTTACGAAAAAGGGGCGGAGGTCATCCGCATGCTCAAGTTACTGGTCGGGGATGACGCCTATGCAAAAGCTGTGGATCTGTATTTTGAGCGGCACGACGGCGACGCCGCCACCATCGAAGACTGGCTCAAAGTATTCGAAGACACCACCGGCCGCGACCTTGGGCAATTCAAACGCTGGTATTCCCAAGCAGGCACACCGCGGGTGACTGTGGTTGAGACCTTCGAGGGCGACACACTCACCCTCAACTTCACCCAAACCACACCACCCAGCGCGGCAACCCCTGCGCCGCAGCCCCAAGTCATCCCCATCGCTGTCGGCCTCATCGGCGCTGATGGCGCCGAAGTACTTCCCACCCGCGTTCTGGAAATGACACAGGCCGAGCAAAGCTTTACCTTCAGCGGCCTCAGCGCAGCGCCCACCGCCTCGATCCTGCGCGATTTCTCTGCGCCTGTGGTGCTGACCCATGATCTCGGCGATGCGCAGCGCGCGCATTTGCTGGCCCATGACAGCGATCCGTTCAATCGCTGGGAACAAGGGCGGATGCTGGCGCGCAAATCGCTTATCTCTATGATCACCGAAGGGGCCGCACCTGATCCCGCCTACCTCGCTGGCATTCATAAGGTCGCCAGCGACGACAGGCTTGATCCCGCCACCCGCGCGCTGATGCTGGCCCTGCCAGGCGATTCAGAACTGGCCAATGTGCTGCATGAGGCAGGCATCACCCCCGACCCTGACGCCATTCACGCCGCGCGTGAAACCATGGGAGAGGCCCGCGCCGATCTCTTCGCCAAAGATGCCCCCGCCATCTATGCCGCCAACACGGTAACCGACCCCTATCAACCGAATGCCGAGCAATCAGGCCGCCGCACATTGGCCAACACCATGCTGGCTTTGATCACCCGCCGCGACGATGGCGCACAAGCGCTCGAGCAATTCCAAACAGCCGATAACATGAACCAGCAATCCGCAGCCCTTGCCCTGTTGATCAGCGCTGGCAAAGGTGCCGAGGCCGTAAGCGCCTTTGAAACCCAGTGGAAAGACGACCGGCTGGTCATGGACAAATGGTTCGGCCTGCAAGTGGCGCGCGCGCAACCGGATCAGGCCGTAGCCATGGCCGATGCTCTTACCCGCCACCCTGATTTCAACTGGAAAAACCCCAACCGCTTCCGCGCCGTCTTTGGCAGCCTCGCCATGCATCACGCAGGCTTCCACCATGCCTCAGGTGCCGGTTACAAACTGCTGGCGGACTGGCTGATCAAACTTGATCCCGTGAACCCGCAAACAACCGCGCGCATGTGTTCGGCCTTCCAGACATGGAAACGCTATGATTCCCAACGTCAGGCCTTGATCCACGCACAACTCGCGCGCATCCTTGGCACCGACGACCTAAGCCGCGACACAACAGAAATGCTCACAAGGATTGCCAACGCATGACCCGACCTGTCTGCCTGATCACCGGTGCCTCTGCAGGCATCGGCGCTGCCTGTGCCGCCCTTGCTGCCGCGCAGGGCTATGACCTTGCGCTGACCTATAACTCCGACGCTGCGGGGGCCAAAGCCGCCGCGCAAAAGGCGCAGGCCGCCGGTGCCAGAACGCTGGTGATCAAGGCCGATGTCGCAGACCCTGCCCAGATTGACGCGCTTTATGCCGCTCTGGATGCGGAATACGGCCAGTTGGACGCGCTTATCAACAATGCCGGCATCGTGGGCCTGCCCACCCGTGTGGCCGATCTCACCCATGAGCGGCTGCGCCAGATGTTTGATGTCAATGTCATCGGGGCCATGCTGGTCGCAGCCGGTGCCGTCAAACGGATGGAGCCGCACGGCAAAGGCACGATCATCAACATCACCTCCGTTGCCGCGCGCATCGGATCGGCAAATCAATACGTCGATTACGCCGCCTCCAAGGCCGCCATGGACACATTCACCAAAGGCCTGTCTGATGAAGTCGTCCCCGCAGGACTGCGCGTTGTGGGCGTGGCCCCCGGCCTGATTGATACAGAAATCCACGCCAAAGGCGGCGATCCCGACCGCGCTGCGCGGCTGTCCTCAATGGTACCGATGCAACGCACCGGCAAACCCTCCGAAGTCGCCGAGGCGGTGCTTTGGCTGATGTCGGACAGCGCCAGCTATGTCACCGGATCAACAATAGACGTGTCCGGCGGCAGATAGACTATGCTTACGATTGTTATTCTACTGGGCGCCGCTGTGGTCGTCTTTTTGCTATATACCCGCAGCACCGGCGGCCCTCTTCGCATTGCAAACCCCATCACGGATCCCGATATCCGCGCCGCTGCCAAACGGTTGGAATTCACCCCCTCATCAGGGGCCGATCCCATCGCCTCTTTGCACAGCGCCGACTTGTGCATCACCGCGATGGCCACCGCCTTTGCCGCCATGGACGCCAACAGCAAGGCAGACACCGCCCTGCGTACCGCAGCCTTCGAAAAACGTCTGGACCTCGACCCACAGCAAGCACGCGATGCCGCAACTCTCGCACCGTGGCTGATTTCCCAGGGCGGCGGCGCTACGCCAGCGTTCGAGCGGTTGGCAAAACGCCTCAAACAACTCGACCACGGCCCTTGCTTTGACAAACTCATGCGCGTGCTGGGTGATGTAACCGCCGCCGGCACCAAAGGCATGCCCAGCGCGGCCCAAGCCGATGCTATGGGGGCCCTCGCCCGTATTTTCCGCACCGCCTGAAACAAGGCTACCCTATTCCAACATGCCTCCTGCGCTTATGAAAAACCTTTACGGCATAGAGCCATCCATCACCTCCAGACCTTCGATAGAGGCCTCTTGCTCCTTTTCGGCATTTTGAACGACCTTCGCCAAAGCACTTCGCGCCAAAGCGGCAAGGTCGTCTGGCAAATCATCCCGGTAAACGACCCATGACGGATAATGAAACCGCGGGGCCCCCGCCACGATATGAAGCCGCCCCGCATCCAGATGGCGCTTTACCGAACGGGCAGGCAGATACGCCGCAGCCTTGCGATTAACAATATACTCCATCGCCAAGGCACCCAGCGCCATAGACCGGCCAGAATCGGTCAGATGCGGCAGTGCTACGGCAAGCGCATGGGTGAATTCCGGCCCCCAATCAACCGATACAAAATGACGCCCCAAATCTGTCGTCGCGTCTGGATAAGAGGCCACGAGGATCAACTCGTCATCAAGCGCATGCTCTGCAATCAACCCCGACCGCAACTGCGGCGTGTACAAAAGCGCAGCCTGCACAACCCCCTCCATGAGAAAACGGGTGATGCGCTCTGGCATTCCCAATTCCGCATGAATGCTCAGCTCGGGCATATTCAGCTGCATTTCATCCATCCACCGAAAGCCCAATCGCGGCCAAAGCGAATACTGTGCCCCGATGCTAAGGGCCCTGCTATAGCCTTCGGGAATGGCGATTTGCTGGCGCGCCTCTTCCCAAAGCTTCAACATACTCAAGGCATAGCGTTCAAATTGCTGCCCCTCAGGGGTCAGCATCGCCCCGGCCTTAGAACGCGTGAACATGGCATGTCCCAAACTTTCCTCAAGCCGCTGAATACGAAGGCTGACAGCCGATTGCGTTACAAACAACCGATCACAGGCAGCCACAAATGAACCGGTATTGGCGACCTCGAGAAAGGTTCTGATAAGGGTGATATCCATGACCTACCCATAAGCAATACGCGCCTTAAATACAATTCTTATTCGTTTTCCTGTCTTCAAAAGACCCGCTATACCAATCTCAACGAAACGACATGAATGGCGAAAGGAGCCTGAGATGTTCAAGACACAGAAAATGATGATCGTTGGTTTGATCGGCGCGGTTCTCACATTATCCGCATGCTCAACGGATCAAGTCGCAAGCAACACGGGCTCAACTGTTGGCTTTGTCGCTAAAACCGCTGTGAAAGGTACCGTTGGCGCAGGCAAACTGGCCGCGCAAGGCGTCAAGAAAGTCGTTGGTTCCGAATAACGAAAACCACTGAAACCCGACCTGCCAACTGGAGCGGTGCGCGAAAACGCACCGCTCATTTTATTTTGGATCGCACCAGAATCGCATGACTGATTGAAGGGCGCAGGTGCCCACTTGCGGCCACCCCGTAACAAAAGGGCCCGACGGGGGTGTAGCCATCTCCCGCCTGTTTCCCCTAAGCCCTCAGGGCCGCAGACGCGGACGGATCGAGCTGGTCAACTGGCAGTACTTCTGCCGCTTGAGCCAACTGGCCATCTCGCGCCGCTTGGCTTCATTGCGCATCGGCCCCCAATCGGCAGATACCCCGCGCCAGCGGCTGTCACGACCATGGATCACCCCGTCCCGCAGGACCGTATGGGCCATAATCCGCACGCCACAGCTCAGATTCGCACCACCATCCTTGAGCGCCTCGCCCGTACCCGCAGCACAGCCATACCCGCGCGCAGTTGCGGGCAAAATCTGCAACAACCCGTACCAGCGGCCACCGCCCCCCACAGCCCACGGCTTGTAGGTGCTTTCGTATTTGGCCAAAGCCGACATATAGCCCACCCAGAACGCGCGCCGCTGGGCGTCAGTATTCGTGGGATAGGCCGGACACCACTGCGCAATATCGCGCGGGACCGTATCCACCAATGGCTTGCCATGATCTTTGAGCGCCGACAGCGCCCTGCGGGTCCAAAGCGCATTGCCCTTCATATGCCGCCAACGCGTGCGCGGGATCTGTGTGCGCAGCGGCGGTGGCCGCATAGAGACCGCAATCCCTGCCAGCTCGGCCTCAGAATCCTCACTCACAGCCTCTTGCACAAAAGGAGCAGCCTCCCCCGCGCCGGCCAAAACCGCCTCTGATTCCGGCTTGGCAAGCTCGCGCGCCGGAGGGCCGACCACATCCAAGGCAACCGGCGCCTGCGCATCGGCCTGTGCCATCGCCTGCGCTGCCATCACCAAAAGCGCCACACCCGCCCCGCTCAGAGGGCTGTTCCACATGCTGCGCATCCTGCGCTTTGCTGTCAGATAAAATACCATCGGCGCACTATGATATGCCGGCCCGCCGCATGACAAGTATTTTTGCACGCACACCGGCGCGGCGTTCGCCCTTTGCGAACAGTCCGCCACCATACGCGCAATCCCCCGCCAACCGGCAACAAACCGCCTGAAAGCGCGCTTTTTCGCCGCCAGATTTCCCGAGATGACCGCCCCATTGCCACGATCGCGCCCCAAAGTGCCGTCAATCTTACAGGTATCAACTAGCAACCTGGACTCTCACATGACGCATTTGCTTTCCCTTCTCCGCAAGCTCCCAATGCCCGGCTGGTCCAGCCTGCATAACCAAGAAGCCGCATCACTCGTCATACCTGAGCTCCCCAAGCGAGCTGCGCCCGCATCCCAATCCCGCACCAAAGCTGCCCCTGTGCCGGCCGCTGCTTCGAAACCTGCGCGCAGCCGCAGCACTCCGCCTTTGCACCTCAACATCCCCTGCCCCGATCCCACGCTCGAAGACCGCACCCGCGACGCCCATCAGAACCGCGCCCTGCATCTTGTGCGTCAGGAAGACTGGGGCGTGCTGTCTGAACTGATCCGCGCCGCCGATGACACCGCCACTATGACGCCGGGCGGCATGCCCGTGGCCGAACTGATGGCATTTGGCGCCCGTGCCGATGTGGTCATGGCCGTCGAACATGCCCTGCTCGACCGAACACCACCGCGCGACGCGCCCATCCTGCGTGGCATCGAAGCGCTCGAATTTGTACTGGCCGAACATAGCGATGACTATGTCATCAGCTGCATCGTCGCACAGGCCCATATGGATATGGCATGGGCATGGCGCGGGATCGGCTGGGATGTCGAAATCGCACCGCGCAACCGCGAAGCCTTTGACGCGCATTTCTCGCGTGCACGCGACATTATCTGCCAATTCAAAGGCGTTCCCAAAAATTCGGCCCTGCTGGCCAGCACTGAATGCGCCCTGCTGCGCGGCCAGAACGCCAGCGCCCAATCTGTCGCCGACCGCTATGAGGCGCTGATCGACCTCAACCCCGGCAATACCGGCCCGCTCCGTGCGCTTGGCACCCATATGCTGCCGCGCTGGTACGGCAGCCACGCGGGTCTCGAACTCGAAGCGCGCCGCACCGCCATCCGCACACGCGAAATCTGGGGGGCCGGCGGTTATACCTGGGTCATGTTTGACGCCATCAGCGTGGATGACGAAGCCTGCGCACGGCTCGATCTGCCGTTCTTTGTGGAAGGGCTGCGCGACATCCTCGCACGGCGTCCCGATCAGCATACCGTCAATCTTCTCGCAGCTTATTGCGCCAACACCATGGGTCAGGCCTGTTCGGGGAATGACGCAGCCGATCACATCCGCGCACAAATCGCCGATTGCGCCAATTGGATCGTGCGCGAACATCTGACCGAACTACACCCTATGATCTGGGCCCATGCGGCGCAGGGTTTTGCCAATAACCTGCGCGTGGCCTCTGCCCAACGATTTGCCGCTGCAGGATATGACGATGCCCTCCGCATCATCACCGACCTGTTCCGCCGCGAAATCGCCGAAGGCAAGCGGATCACCTTCACCGATCAAGGTGCTGTGGCAACACCCGCCTAAAGCCTGTGCAGATAGCTTCTTATAACCCGCTGCCTCTTTCCTGAAACCGTCCCGCCGTGGTCGGTTTCGGCTTAAAACGGCGTGCCTCCCTGTTCCGGAATAAATTCAACTCGCGCAATGCCACGAAAATACGCTGTGCGGCCGCAAGCCGCCCCCCTCACCCCTCTTGCCCATATGCACGCTGCCCGCTAAACCCTGCCTAACACCTAGCGAAAGGCTCATCCCATGCTTGATCTCACCTATGACACCCCCAAAGTCCGCACCATTGCAGGGGCCAAACAAGACTGGGAACTGGTCATCGGGATGGAGGTCCACGCGCAGGTCTCCTCCAATGCAAAACTTTTCTCCGCCGCCTCGACCAAATTCGGTGCAGAACCGAACGCGAATGTGGCCTTTGTGGATGCGGCCATGCCCGGCATGTTGCCCACGCTAAACAATTTCTGCGTTGAGCAAGCCGTGCGCACAGGCCTTGGTCTCAAGGCTAAAATCAACCTGTGGTCCGCCTTTGACCGCAAGAACTACTTCTACCCCGACCTGCCCCAAGGCTATCAGATTTCCCAGCTCTACCACCCCATCGTTGGCGAAGGTGAAGTGCTGGTCGAGATGGGCGATGGCACCGCACGTATGGTAGGGGTCGAGCGTATTCACCTTGAACAGGACGCGGGTAAATCCATTCACGACATGGACCCGAACATGTCCTTTGTGGACCTCAACCGCACGGGCGTCGCCCTGATGGAGATCGTTTCACGCCCCGACATCCGTGGCCCGGAAGAGGCCGCCGCCTATCTTGCCAAACTGCGTCAAATCCTGCGCTACTTGGGCACCTGTAACGGCGATATGCAATCGGGTGCGATGCGCGCTGACGTCAACGTCTCCATCTGCGCCCCTGGCCAGTATGAAAAATACAAGGCCACAGGTGATTTCGGCCACCTCGGCACCCGCTGCGAGATCAAGAACATGAACTCCATGCGCTTTATCCAGCAGGCCATCGAGGTCGAGGCGAAACGCCAGATCGCCATCGTTGAAGGCGGCGGCGAAGTCACACAGGAAACACGTCTGTTTGATCCTGACAAACAGGAAACCCGCTCCATGCGCTCCAAAGAAGAAGCGCATGACTACCGTTATTTCCCCGACCCCGATCTGCTCCCGCTGGAGATTGAACAATCATGGGTCGATGAAATCGCCGCCACCCTGCCCGAGCTTCCAGATGCCAAGAAATCGCGTTTCATCAATGATTTCGGCCTGTCGGATTATGACGCCTCTGTGCTGACTGCCGATCTGGACAGCTCCAGCTATTTTGAAGAAACGGCCAATGGCCGTGACGGCAAGATAACGGCAAACTGGGTCATCAACGAGCTGTTCGGCCGCCTGAAGAAAGACGAAAAAGACATCTCCGAGAGCCCTGTCAGCCCCGCGCAGCTGGGCGGCATTGTTGATCTGATTTCCTCTGACACCATCAGCGGCAAAATCGCCAAAGACGTGTTTGAAATCGCTTATACCACTGGCCGTGACCCCTCCGAAATCGTCGAGACCGAAGGCCTCAAGCAGGTTACCGACACCGGTGCCATCGAGGCCGCTGTGGATGAAATCATCGCCGCCAACCCCGATCAGGTCGCCAAGGCGCAGGCTAACCCGAAACTTGCCGGTTGGTTCGTGGGTCAGGTCATGAAAGCCACAGGCGGCAAGGCCAACCCCAAAACGGTCAACCAGCTGGTTGCGAAAAAACTTCAGGGCTAATGCCCCTGCCGTGGTGTGACACAGATCACACCACGGCACCGTAGGGTGGGTGAAACCCACGCTTCAAACAGATATATCCGCATGCTCGTGCAGCACGCATGGTGTACGCGCGGTGCACATTGTGTGACTCCTCTGTGTTCCCTTGTTTCCTTCTTGCAACCTGCGCGTTAAAACATGGTGAAACCAGCCGGAAGCCCCCCATGCCCCGATATGAATACAAGGTCGTTCCCGCCCCCACCAAAGGCATAAAGGGCAAAGGTGTGCGCGGTGCTGAAGCCCGATTTTCCTTCGCACTCCAAGAGCTTATGAATGGAATGGCCGGATACGGCTGGGAATATCAGCGCTCGGAAACACTGCCCTCGATCGAGCGGTCAGGCCTCACCGGCTCTACCACCGAATGGCGCAATGTGCTGGTTTTCCGCCGCCTTCGTGAGGGCGACGCCCAAGAATTCCAGCCTGAGCTTCTGCCCGCCCCCGAAGAGGGCAACGACGAAGACAGTCATCCCATTGAAAATGAAGAGAAAACAGAGCAACCTCCGCTGCCCGACAACGGGGTTGAAGATGCCGAAAGCCACGCAGCGGTCAGCCCTGCACTCAGCATCCTTGCCCGCGCTCGCAGCCTGACATCGGTCAAGCCGGACGCGCAAGAAGACGCAGAAGAAAAAGACGAGGGTCCGAAGACTTAAGGCGCAATATCCATCGAAAGCGCATGGATACGACCGATCAGGTCCTTGCCCAAAGCAGCATGCATAGCGCGGTGTTTCGCAACACGGCTCATCCCTGCAAATTCCGGCGCTGTGATCGCCACATCAAAATGCGTCTCTCCCCCCTCCCGAAACCCCGCATGTCCGCGATGCGCCTCGCTCACGTCTTCGACCACCAACCGTGATGGCGTGAACGCCACGCGCAGCGCTTGTTCGATCTCATCTTTAATCGGCATAAACCCTCCCATGGGAGCGATTTATTTGCCTCGCCCCCCTTCCTTCTGACAGCCACACGTTTAGAGTGACTGGCTCGAGTCGGAAAGGTGCAACAATGCGAAAAGACGATCCCTTCGGTTTTGATATGTCAGTCTCTTCTGCCAAAAAGAAGAATCCGCGCGGCAGGCGGGGTATGTCCGGCGCGTCCGAGACATCAACACGGGTGTGCGACCATGAAGGTTGCACCGAGGCAGGCAAATACCGTGCCCCCAAAGCACCTGATGTGTTGGATGATTATTTCTGGTTCTGCCAGCAGCACGTGCGCGAATATAACACAAAATGGAACTTCTTCCACGGCACCACCGAGGCCGAAATGAATGCGAAATTGTCCGAAGACAAGGTCTGGGACCGCCCAACCAAGCCGATGGGCGACCCGGAAGCCCGCGCTTGGGCGCGCCTTGGCATTGAAGACCCGCATCAGGTTCTAGGCGCAAATGCTACCCAGAACCCGGGCAAAGGCCCCCAAGCCGGCCGTCGCCTCCCTCCAACAGAGAAGCGCGCGCTCGAGATTCTGGATGCAAAGGACAATCTGACAAAGCCGGAAATTCGCAAGATTTACAAATCTTTGATCAAAGTCCTTCACCCTGACATGAACGGCGGTGACCGCTCGCAGGAAGAACAGCTGCAACAGGTGGTCTGGGCATGGGACCAGCTGAAATCCAGTAAGAACTTCAAGGACTAGCCTCCTTTCGGGCCTCACGCCTCAGGGTGTGAGGCCACAATCAGGCGTTTCCCCTTCCCCTACTGCCCAAGAAGCGTACAAAGCTCCCGAACCATCGGTGTTGTAACGCTGGAATGAGGGGTGTTGTAAAAGGGCGTTGTCATTTTGACCTTTCCCTTGAAGCTGCCCGCTATATGTTGCACCCAGAGACAAAAGCCCCGACGCGCGGGCGCACAGAATTTAGGATAGACAGACATGGCTGACGGCGGACTGGACCTCAACGCAACCCCGACCAAAGAAATCTCGGTGCGTGAGGTTTTTGGCATTGATACAGACATGACTGTGAAGGGCTTCGAGCAGTGCACAGACCGTGTGCCAGAGCTCGACAGCACCTATAAATTTGACGCCGACACAACCTTGGCGATTCTTGCGGGATTTTCGCACAATCGCCGCGTGATGGTGCAGGGCTATCACGGTACGGGCAAATCGACGCACATCGAACAGGTGGCAAGCCGCCTGAACTGGCCAACTGTACGTGTGAACCTTGATAGCCACATCAGCCGGATCGACTTGATCGGTAAGGACGCGATCAAACTGGTAGACGGCAAACAGGTCACCGATTTTCAGGAAGGCATCCTGCCTTGGGCATTGCGCACCCCTACTGCAATCGTATTCGACGAATATGACGCGGGCCGTGCGGATGTGATGTTCGTGATCCAGCGCGTTCTCGAAGTGGACGGCAAGCTGACGCTGCTTGACCAGAACAAAGTGATCGAACCACACCCCTATTTCCGTATCTTTGCCACGGCCAACACTGTCGGTCTGGGCGATACAACCGGCCTGTATCACGGCACACAGCAGATCAACCAAGGTCAGATGGACCGCTGGTCACTCGTCTCGACGCTCAACTACCTGAGCATTGACGCAGAAAGCGCCATCGTGCTGGCCAAGAACCCGCATTTCAACACCGCCGAGGGCCGCAAGACCGTCAAGCAAATGGTCACTGTTGCAGACCTGACGCGCACCGCGTTCATGAACGGTGATCTGTCCACGGTGATGTCACCACGTACCGTGATTGCCTGGGCACAGAACGCCCAGATCTTCAAAAATGTGGGCTATGCCTTCCGCCTGAGCTTCCTCAACAAATGCGACGAACTTGAGCGCCAGACGGTTGCCGAATTCTATCAACGTCTGTTCGACGAAGAGCTGCCCGAGAGCGCTGCAAGCGTCAGCTTGGGGTAATCTCCTTGCGCCGCAGCAGACCCGAAAAAACCCCAGTGCATTGCACTGGGGTTTTGTTTTGAGCATTCGCCAACTTAGCTGTCGTGCTTGGTCTTTGGCTTGGTCACCGTCTTTTTCGATGTCTTGGCAGAGTCATCTTTGCCAGACGCCTTTTTACCGGTCTCCGTCTTACGCGTATCTTTCACGGTCTTGGATCCGGTGTCTTCCGTGACTTTTTTCTTTATTTCATGCGTGCCACTACCTTCGATCACTTGCGCTTCTTTGTTTTTGTGGCTGGTCTCCGCAAAGGCCATCATCGGCGCGCTGACAGCCATCACCGCAATCAAGACTGCACCAGCGAATTTTGTTTTGAACTTGGTCATCGTTATCTCCTTCAATTTGCCGTTCCAATGAATATGGCGTGCCACTTCATTTCGCATGCAGAGACAACTGCGGCCTCTTGCATTCGTTCCATGCACCCTCGAAAACCCCAGCCCAAGCACCTGTAGTAAAATGATAAATTTATTATCCGTCCTTCGAAACCATCGTTGCCCTTTGCGCCAAACGACAGATCGGACACCCCCCATAACCGACCGCAATTGAATAAAGCGGAATAGTCGCCCGTGGCCTTTGACCCGGCTCGAAAAACCTGCGAAATGTTGTGTAACTATCAGGGACAGGCCTTATGAACAAACCAACTGACAATCCGGCAGATGTATTCAAAAAAGCTTTGGCCGAAGCCTCCAAGGTGATGGCAAATGATCCTGAATTGACTGTCAGCTACTCCGTGGACCCTTCGGGGCTAAGCGGCGATTCCATGCGCCTGCCGCAGGTCACGCGGCGCATGACCCGTGATGAAGTGCTGCTGGCGCGCGGTACCGCGGATGCGTTGGCCCTCAACCGCCGCTATCACAACGGCCAGACCCACGCCCGCTATCAACCCACAGGTGAGATGGCCCGCGACCTGTATGAGGCGATGGAAACCGCCCGCTGCGAAGCCGTGGGCGCGCGCGATATGCCCGGCACGGCAGGTAATATCGACGCCAAGATCAAGCATGAGGCACTGCGCAAAGGCTATGATCAGGCGAAATCAGCCTCTGACGTGCCGCTGGCCGTTGCTGCCGGTTATCTGGTGCGCCACCTCGCAACAGGGCGCGACATGCCCGCAGGTGCAGAAAATGTGATGGAGCTGTGGCGCGGCTATATCGAGGATCAATGCGGCACCACGCTCGAAGATCTTGAACAGACGCTGGACGATCAGGCGGCCTTTGCCAAATTCGCACGACAGATGATTACTGATTTAGGCTATGCCGATCAATTGGGCGATGATCCTGACGGTCTGGACGAAGATCAGGAAGACGAAGCCGAAGAGGGCAGCGACGAGCAAGACGATCCCGATAGCACCGGCAGTGATGATCAGGAAGAGGAAGACGCAGACGCCTCTCCCGAGCAATCGCAAGAGGAACAGCAGGACGCATCCCAGGCGCAGGTCTCGATGGATGACATGGCCGATCAGGAGATGGGCGAAGAGGCTGAAATGCCCGAGGGCGAGGCCCCGATGGAGCCACCTGCCCCGCAGCCGGTTTCGGACGCGGACCCCGACTATACCGTTTATCTGACAGATCACGACGAAGTGGTTGGTGCCGAAGAATTGGCCGAACCGGCCGAACTGGAGCGTTTGCGCGCCTATCTGGACCAGCAGCTTGAGCCCCTTAAAGGTGCCGTGAGCCGTCTGGCGAACAAGTTACAGCGCCGTTTGCAGGCCCAGCAGAACCGCAGCTGGGAGTTCGATCTGGAGGAAGGCACGCTGGATGCTGGGCGTCTGGCGCGGGTTGTGGCCACACCTACGACACCGCTAAGCTTTAAACAGGAAAAAGACACCGAATTCCGAGATACCTGTGTGACGCTGCTGCTGGATAATTCAGGATCGATGCGCGGGCGGCCGATTTCCATCGCGGCGATCTGTGCCGATGTTCTGGCCCGCACATTGGAGCGTTGCAACGTCAAGGTCGAAATCCTGGGCTTTACCACCCGCGCATGGAAAGGCGGGCAAGCCCGCGAGGCGTGGCTGAACGAAGGGCGCCCGACGGCTCCGGGTCGCCTGAATGATCTGCGCCATATCATCTATAAATCCGCAGACGCCCCTTGGCGGCGGACACGGCCCAATCTGGGGCTGATGATGAAAGAAGGTCTGCTGAAGGAAAACATCGACGGCGAGGCGCTGGAATGGGCCCACCGCCGCATGATGGCGCGCAACGAGTCGCGCAAGATCCTGATGGTGATTTCGGATGGCGCGCCAGTGGATGACAGTACGCTGTCGGTTAACCCTGCCAATTTCCTTGAGAAACACCTGCGCGACGTGATCGCCATGGTCGAAAAACGCAAAGCGGTCGAGCTGTTGGCGATTGGCATCGGACATGATGTGACCCGCTATTACGAGCGCGCGGTTACGATCACGGATGTTGAACAGCTGGCCGGAGCCATGACCGAACAGCTCGCATCGCTCTTTGATAGTGACCCGCGCAAACGGGCCCGTGTTCTGGGGATGAAGCGCGCCGGTTAAGCCCGCGCTGTGGCATGATACATAAATAAGGGAGAGTATGCGTGTTTCAATCATTTGAGGTGACCGCACGGCCCGAACAGGGCCCTCCCCGATTGGCTATGCTGCGCACACAGATGCAAGCTGCAGCCTTGGACGGGTTTATCGTACCCCGCGCAGACGCCCACCAAGGTGAATATGTTGCAGCGCGCGATGCGCGGCTGGCATGGTTGACGGGCTTTACCGGATCCGCGGGTTTTTGCGTTGTGCTGGCGGATGTAGCGGGGGTGTTTATCGACGGGCGTTACCACACGCAGGTCAAGGCGCAGGTGGCAGATGTCTACACCCCGGTGCCGTGGCCAGAGACCTCGATGGCCGGCTGGCTACGTGCGCAGATGCCCAAAGGCGGGCGTGTAGGGTTTGACCCATGGCTGCATACGGTAGACCAGATCGCGCAAACGCAATCCGCATTGGAAGGCACGGGAATCGAGCTGATCCGCTGCGACAACCTCGTGGATGCCATTTGGGACGACCAACCCTCCGCCCCGATGCAACCGGCCAAACTGCACCCGATGGAATACGCCGGCGAAAGCCACGCCGACAAACGCGCGCGTCTGGCACGCACGCTGGTGACCAAGGGCGAGACTTCGGCCATCATCACCCTACCCGACAGTATTTGCTGGCTCCTCAATATCCGCGGTGCCGATATAGAACGGAACCCCGTTGTACACGGGTTTGCTATTTTGCACGACAATGGCAGCGTTGACCTTTTCTCGGAGCCGTCAAAATACGCAGGGCTCGAAGCGCATCTGGGCACAGATGTACGCCTGTACGGGCCCGACGGGTTTCTACCTGCCTTGACCGCGCTGCGGGCTCCTGTGCGCATCGACACAGGGACCGCGCCCCAAATCGTTGCCGACAGGCTGGGTGATGCTGCTGAAAAAGGGCCCGAACCTTGTGCCCTGCCCAAGGCCTGCAAAAACGCTGCCGAAATCGAAGGGGCCGCCGCCGCCCATTTGCGCGATGGGGCCGCTATGGTTGAAATGCTGTGCTGGCTGGATGCCCAAGCCCCCGGCAGCATCACCGAAACGCAGGTGGTCACCCAGCTCGAAACCCTACGCCGCCGCGATGACGGATTACAGGACATCAGCTTTGAGACTATTGCGGGCACCGGTCCGAATGGTGCCATCATGCATTACCGCGTCACCGAAGAGACCGACAGCACGCTTGAAGATGGCCATCTGATCGTGCTCGACAGCGGCGGGCAATATCTGGACGGCACCACCGACATCACCCGCACAATTGCCATCGGCACTCCCCCGCAAGAGGCCTGTGCGGCCTTTACCCGCGTTCTGGCGGGAATGATCGCCATGAGCCGCCTACGCTGGCCTGCAGGGCTTGCAGGTAGCCATATCGAGGCCATCGGACGGATGCCGCTCTGGCTCGCAGGGCAGGATTTTGACCACGGGCTTGGCCACGGTGTCGGCGCGTACCTCAGCGTGCATGAAGGGCCTCAGCGGCTTAGCCGTGTGAGCAACGTGCCCTTGGAACCCGGTATGATCCTCAGCAATGAGCCGGGGTATTACCGCGAGGGCGCATTTGGCATTCGCATCGAAAACCTGCTTGTCGTGCAAGAGGCACCGGATTTGCCCGGTGGCGATGCGCAGCGCAAAATGCTGGATTGGCGCACGCTGGCCTTTGCCCCGATTGACCGCCGTTTGATCCTGCCTGAAATGCTGGATACCGATGCGCGTGATTGGCTGGATAACTACCACAGGGAAGTCGCCGCAAAGATTGGCCCACGGGTTACACCAGCCGCCAAAGAGTGGTTATATGCGGCAACCGCGCCCCTTTAGGGGGCAACACATCAGGAGAGCGACAAAATGAGTGATTACATCACGATCCGCAAAGCTGCCGGCACATGGACAGTCCGCGCTGGCGGTGCTGTTTTGGGCGAAAGCAGCGAAGCGCTGGAATTGGTCGAAGGCGACTACCCGCCCGTGATCTATTTCCCGCGCAGCGACATCGCGATGGCGTTTCTTGACGCGAGCGACAAAACCTCCCATTGCCCGCGCAAGGGCGACGCGCGCTATTTTTCGGTTGTGACCAAAAGCACCACTTTGGAGAATGTCGTATGGTCCTATGAAGAGCCACGCGAGGAAGCAGCACGCGTTAAAGGCTACCTGGCCTTCCACAATGTCCCCGAGGTCGCTGTCGAACAGATCTAGGAATGTTCTTCGGCTGCAGTGGCTGCCAAAGCGCGGTTATAGGCGCGCAAAGCATCCACATGGAACAGCGCGCCCAGTAGTTCGGGTGGCGCTGCATCCGCAGTTAGCGTGACCACGGGTAGGAACGGCACGCCGGTTTTTTCGAAAATCGGCATCGCCGTTTCCAGTGTCGCAGCGGCATCTACATACTGCCCTTCCCCGATCAGCTCCCAACAGCGCGCCTCATCCGCAGCGCGGGGATCATCAACCGTGCGCATGGTTTTCGCCGCCGAGAACATCGCCAGCAGATAGGCCTGCGGCCCTGCGGCCAAATGAATGCCCCGCCGCTCGATCTGGGTGAGGAAAAAGCTGCGGTTGACCATTCTAGAGGCCAGCGCCGTGGACATGCTCACGGCGACCATTACGGCCAGCCCTGTCTGCCAGTCACCCGTCAGCTCGAACACGATCAGCGTCGTGGAGATCGGCGCGCCCAGCACCGCAGCAGCAACCGCCCCCATCCCCGCCAAAGCATATAGCGAGGTCGATCCGGAGACCTCAGGAAAGAGGCTGGTGGCAATCAACCCGAAGGCCAGCCCCGCCAAAGCGCCTGTCATCAGTGAGGGTGAAAAGATACCGCCGCCCATGCGCCCGCCCAATGTGATCGCAACAGCCACCACTTTGAGTGCCGCAAATACAATCGCCTCATGCAAGGCCAGCTCACCGGTTAAGGCAAGGGAGGTCGTCTCATAGCCGACACCAATGATATGCGGAAACCCTACGGCCAGAATGCCCAGCAGCGCCCCTGCCACCATCGGGCGCAGATAACGCGGCAGCCCTGTCCGGTTCTGGATTTCATTTCCGACATCATCCGCCCAAAACACTGCCCGCATCAAAACGACTGCAAGCACGCCACAGGTTAGCCCCAGCATCAAAAACGCCGGCAGCTCGACATAGAATTGCAATTCCCCCGTTGTAGGGAGCTTGAACTCTGTCACCCCTCCGAATTCAAGCCGGTTGATCACGGTGCCCGCGACGCTGGCAATCACGATAGGGGCAAAAGCGTGCACTGCGAAATGACGCAAAACGACCTCAAGCGCGAAAAGCGCGCCTGCGATAGGGGCATTAAAGCTGGCCGAGACAGCCGCGGCCACAGCACAGCCCAACAAATCGCGGCCAGTGATGCCATCGGCATTAATCCGGCGGTTGATCCACGTGGTAATGACAGCCGCCAAATGCACGACCGGCCCCTCGCGCCCGGACGAGCCGCCCGTGCTGAGCGTCACCAAAGAGGCCAGAGCCGACGCAATGCCTGCGCGCCCCTCGACGCGGCCATCATGTAGCGCTGATCCGACGATCACATCGGCCACCGAACGCGCCCGCGCATCGCGGGTAAAATAGTGCAGAATCAATCCGGTGACCAATCCGCCTGCTGCCGGAATAAGGACAACAAGGTACCAATCCAAGCCGCTGATAAAGCTGTGCAAATGCTGTACATCATCCGTACCGTACAGCGCTTCTTGCAGCCAATAGACACCTTTTCGGAAAAACAGGGCAGCAAAGCCTGCCGCAATCCCGACAAGCAAGGCGATGAACCAAAAGGTCACCTTGCCCGGTCCTTTGTGCCGCAGCACCTGCCAGCCCTTTTTGCAATCGGCAAAAAATATCGCGAATTGCTCCGATATGAAAGAACGGGAGGGCGTGGTCATGGATGGCTTTCGGGAACAGTGTCGCGGTGGCTTTGCTCTATAACGCGCTTTCGCCCGAGAAAGGTCAAGCGTTCAGCAAGGCCCGTGCGGCCTCGCGGGCGGCCTCGGTTATGGTATCGCCCGAAATCATGCGTGCGACCTCATCCACCCGTTGATCCACGTCCAACGGGATCACATCCGTGGTGGTCATGCCTTTGGTCACCGATTTTGCGACCTGCCAATGATGCGCCCCCAAGGCTGCCACCTGCGGCGAGTGGGTCACAACAAGCACCTGCCCCCCCTCTGCGAGCGAACTAAGCCTGCGACCAACCGCATCAGCCGTCGCGCCGCCTACCCCACGGTCGATTTCATCAAAGATCAACGTGAGGCCGGATTGGCCTTGGGTCAGGCAAACCTTCAACGCCAGCAAAAAGCGGCTCAGCTCGCCGCCGGAGGCGATTTTATTCAGCGGACCGGCAGGCGCGCCTGGGTTTGTGGCAACGGTAAAGGACACCGCATCACGGCCCTCCGGCCCTTCAGGTTCATCCGTGATCTGGGTGGCGAACACCGCACGCTCCATTTTGAGCGGAGCCAATTCGGCGCTGACAGCCTTGTCCAGCTTGGTCGCTGCCTTTTTGCGCGCCGCACTCAGCGCATCTGCAGCAGCGGTGTAAGCAGCTTCGGCCGCAGCCACATCCGCCTGTAGTTTGGCCTGATCCGCCTCGCCCGCATCAAGCGTGTCAAGCTTGGCACGCAGAGTGTCGGCAAAACCGCTCAAGGCGTCAGGTTGGATATCGTGTTTACGGGCCAAGGCGCGCAGGGCAAACAGCCGCTCTTCGGTGTCTTCCAGCTCTCCCGCGTCAAAGGACATCGCCTCGATCGCGGCCACAACACCGTCCATGGCACCATCAAGTTCGATCATTGCGCGGTTCAGCGCGGCCATCGGTTCTTCCAATGCTCCATCGGCACGCTCGGCGGCTCCGTCCAGCCAGCGGAACGCATCAGCGAGCTGTGCCTCGGCTCCGTTCTGGCCCATCGCCTCATAGGCGTTGACCACATCAGCGCGGATTTTCTCGGCGGATTGCATCATGCGCCGTTTGGTATCAAGGGCGACTTCCTCCCCCTCCTCCGGTGCCATTTTGTCCAGCTCGGCCACAGCATAGCGCAGGAATTCCTCTTCCTCGCGCAGCGCCTCTTGGGCCTGTATCGCAGCCGCCTGTAGCTTGCGCAGGCGCGCCATCTCGCTCCATGCCTTGCGGGTTTTGGCCCGTGCCGCATCGAGATTACCAAAAGCATCCAGAATACTGCGGTGTCCGCGCGGATTAAGCAGGCCACGGTCATCATGCTGACCGTGCAATTCCACCAGTGTTTCGCTTAGCGCACGCAATACCTCGCCCGAACAGCGGCGGTCGTTGATCCATGCGGTCTTGCGCCCGTCAGCAGTGTTTATCCGGCGCAGGATCAGCTCATCTCCCACGGGCAGCCCAGCTTCCTCAAGCACCGCACGCGCAGGATGGTCATCGGTAAGGTCGAACCACGCCGTCACCTCTCCCTGGGCGGCCCCTTGGCGTACCAGATCAGCACGGCCACGCCAGCCCAACACAAAACCCAGACTATCGAGCAAGATCGACTTGCCCGCGCCGGTTTCACCGGTCAGCACATTAAGACCCGGCTGGAAGTTCAACTCCAACCGCTCAATGATCAGCATATCCGAAATATCAAGACCGCGCAGCATTAGGTGCGCCCCGTCACAGGCCTGCAAGTGCCACGTTAAATCCACTCGCCTTTCACCATTTCACGGTAAATTCCCGACAGCCAGTTATTGCCCAACGAGCGCAGTTCAAGCCCGCGGCCCGTGAGCAGTTTGTAGCTGTCTTCGTACCATTCGGTTGAGCGATAGTTATAGCCCAGAATCGCACCTGCGGTCTGTGCTTCATCCGTCAAACCAAGAGCAAGATAGGCCTCGACCAGACGGTGCAGCGCCTCGGCGGTATGGGTTGTCGTCTGAAAATCCTCGACCACAACGCGGAACCGGTTGATTGACGCGGCTTGGTGGCCACGGCGCAGATAATAGCGGCCGATCTCCATTTCCTTACCCGCCAGATGATCAAAAGCGAGGTCAAATTTAAGGATAGATGCGCTAGCATATTCGCTGTCAGGATAGCGTTCGATCACCTGGCGCAGCGATTGCAACGCCTGAAACGTGAGCCCCTGATCACGGCCAACATCGTCGATCTGGTCATAATAGCTGAGCGCAAGCAGATAGGCGGCATAGGCCGCATCATCATCATCGGGGTAGAAATCGATAAACCGCTGTGCCGAGGATCGGCTGTTTTCGTAATCGCGGTCCTGATGATAGGCAAATGCCTGCATGATCAGCGCACGTTTCGCCCATTCCGAATAGGGATACAGGCGCTCGATCTCGGCGAAATAGAAAGCGCCGTCAGAGGGGCGCTTGCGATTGATCTCAAACTCGCCTCGTTCGAAAATCTGCTCTGGCGTGTAGGTCTCGAGCGGGATCTCTTCGCGACTGAAAAGACCTTTGGTGAATCGCCCGGCATTTTGATCGCCGCCGCACGCACCGAGCGCTGCAACAGCCACAAACGCGACGGAAAGACGTCTTGCAGACCCTCCAAAACCCATCCTTGGCTATCCTTATTCTCTTTACGCTGTCTTCATATCAAAGCTTCGCGCCTTGTTTGAAGAATGTGTTAGCATAATATTTTCCGGTGCAAAACGTCCATTTCCCACTTTATAAAAAAGCAATCAGCTTTCGCACAAGGTTGTGAAGGAACTGGCAGCTTTTGTATGGCGTCATGCGACGGCAGGAACTTCGCTTTGGTTCAGACCATATCCCGGCAAGCGCGCTGTCACATCGCGGTCGCACCGGATCATACGCACGGCGTCAGGTGTGGTAAACAGCTTGCGCAGCAAGCGATTGGTGAGCGCGTGGCCTGCACAAACGCCGGTGTAATGCCCCAACAGCGGTGCACCGGCGAGCGCGAGATCTCCCAATGCATCCAACATCTTATGGCGAACAGGTTCATCGGGATACCGCAAGCCCCCCGGGCTCAGCACGCTGTCCCCGTCAAAAACCACCGCATTTTCGCCAGCCTGCCCACCAAGCGCCAGACCCTTGGCCTGCATCGCACTTACATCCGCCTGACGGCAGAAGGTACGACTATCGCACAGCTCACGCGCAAATGCGCCATTGGTCAGCGAGATCGTCTTTTTCTGACGACCGATTGCTTGATCCCGAAAGTTGATTTCGAAATCAATCAGCAAACGGTTTGCCGGCACGATTGTTGCATAGGAATCGCCGTCCTGCACGCGCACTTCCTTAAGAACCTCATAGGCGACCGCGGGTGCAGATTGACGCTGAATACCACCGGTCAGAATACCGCGGACAAAATGCGCCGAAGAGCCATCTAGGATCGGAACTTCCGGGCCATCTATGGTGATCAAAGCATTATGAATGCCGCACCCTGCCAGCGCCGCCATCAAATGCTCGACGGTAGAGACTTCTAATCCCGTCTTATTCGCAAGGCGCGTACAAAGCTCGGCCTCCACGACGGCATCCCAACGGGCGGGAATTATCTTGTCGCCCACTTCCACATCCGTGCGCTTGAACGAGATCCCGTGATAGCAAGGCGCCGGAGACACTGTGACAGTCGCAGGCTTCCCGCTGTGCAGGCCTTTGCCTTTAAAGCTGGTCGAAGTTCTAACAGTGTTCTGCACGGTGCACCTCGTTAACAGGACAAGCTCTCACTTGGTTAACTCATTGCTAGGCCTCTGGTTCGCTACACACAAATCAAGGATTGCAACCGTCTGAAACATCGCAATCAGGAACGGGCACATTGCCGCCACCCCTTCCCTAAAGCCCTTTCTTCAAACGAAAAAGGCCGCCCTAGGGCGGCCTTTTCCATCACGAGGTAAGGTGATTTAGTTTGCTTGGCGACGCAGGAACGCGGGAATTTCAATGCGTTCTTGCTCAGGATTGGCTTCCTGACGGGGCTGCGGCGCAGGTGCCGCTGCGGCGCCTTGGCCACGCTGTACCGGTGGCTGCTGGCGTGCAGGTGCGGCCGGAGCTGCGGCGCGGGGCTGTGCCTCACCTTCTTGTGTGCCGGTCATGCGGTTGATCAACGAGTTGATACCAAAGCGAGGACGCTCGCCGCCTTGCTGTGGCGCTGCGGCCTGAGGTTGCTGCGGTGCTGCAGGGGCAGCGGCAGGCTGAGGAGCCGGGTTTGCACGTTGGGCTGCGGCACGCAGACGGGCCATGGCTTCGGGCGATGGCGTACCTGGCGCTGGCGCACGTGGTGCAACAAAGGCCTCGGGCTCGGCCTCGATCGGCATTGGCTCTGGCTCGAATGCTTCCGGCTCGGGTGTGTAGGCCGGAGGAGGCAGATCATCTGCTGCTTCCTCGATCGGCTCATAACGGCGGCCAGCGAACATATCGCGAGAGCTATCGGCACGTGGGGCCTGTTGAGGCGCATCATCAAAGAAGCTTGGTGTTTGTGCTTCTTCGCGAGGTGCTTCGGCGGCAGCAGGTGCGGCCGCCACGGCGGCTGTGGCTGGCGCTGGTGTAGGCGCAGGTGCAGCAGCAGCAGCAACCGGTGCAGCTTCTTCTTGCTCTACCGTTTCAGTCGCCAAAGGGCGCGACATGGACCGGCGCGGAACCGGCATATCCGTGTTCACGTCGACCGCGTCGATACCTGTTGCCACAACGCTTACGCGCATAAAGCCACCAAGGCTTTCGTCCATTGTGGAGCCCACAATGATGTTTGCTTCTGGATCAACTTCTTCGCGGATGCGGTTGGCTGCTTCATCCAGCTCAAACAGGGTCAGATCATCACCACCGGTGATATTGATCAGCACGCCTTTCGCGCCACGCAGCGAGATTTCGTCGAGCAGCGGGTTGGCGATGGCTTTCTCGGCGGCCTGGATGGCGCGATCTTCGCCCTCTGCCTCGCCTGTGCCCATCATCGCTTTGCCCATTTCGTCCATCACGGCGCGCACATCAGCAAAGTCGAGGTTGATCAGGCCGGGGCGTACCATCAGGTCGGTCACGCCTTTAACGCCTTGATAAAGCACATCATCGGCCAGCGAGAATGCTTCGGTAAAGGTGGTTTTTTCATTCGCCAGACGGAAGAGGTTCTGGTTCGGAATGATGATTAGCGTGTCGACAACTTTTTGCAATGCCTCAACGCCGTCCTCGGCCTGACGCATGCGCTTGGCACCCTCAAACTGGAACGGCTTGGTCACAACACCAACAGTCAGAACGCCAAGCTCGCGCGCGGCTTGTGCGATGATAGGTGCCGCGCCTGTGCCGGTCCCCCCGCCCATGCCTGCGGTGATAAAGCACATATGCGCACCCGCAAGGTGGTCCACAATCTGCTCAATGCTTTCTTCGGCTGCGGCGGCCCCTACGGTTGCACGCGCACCAGCACCCAAACCTTCGGTAACTTTAACCCCCAACTGCACACGGCTGTCGGCCTTGGCTTGCTGAAGCGCCTGTGCATCGGTGTTGGCTACAACGAAATCGACACCCTCAAGGTTTTTGTCGATCATGTTATTTACCGCGTTACCGCCCGCACCACCGACACCGAAAACGGTAATCCGTGGTTTTAGGTCTTCTTGTCCCGGCATGGAGAGGTTCAAAGTCATCTTATGTCCGCCTGTTCTGTTTCCCGCACCGCGCGGGTATAATTGTCCCAGTTTTTATTGACATTAGCCCTCATATCGCTTGTCGTCACGTAAAAAAGGCCTTTTCGGCGCCAAATATAGGCATTTTTTCGCCCATTCTCACCGTATATCGTCGATGTTACCCCATGTTGAGGTCACCAATTGTCCTTGAACCATTTCACAGCCCGCTTGAGCGAACGTGCAGGGTAGCGATCGGCCGGAATATCGAAATCCCACCATTCATCCTGAGGGTTGGCAGCAAACAACGCGAGCCCGACCGCCGAAGAAAATCCCGGCCCGGTGGCGGCTTGTGGCAAGCCATGCACACGAAGCGGACGACCCAACCGCACCTGTTGGCCTAAAATTTTGCTGGCCAGCCCGTCCAACCCCGGAATCTGGCTGCCGCCACCGGTCAGGACGATCTGCTGGCTGGGCAGATGGTCAAACCCTGCCGCATCAAGGCGCGCACGTACTTCTTCGAGAATTTCCTCGACCCGTGGACGCATGATGCCGATCAACTCTGCACGGCTGGCAGTGCGGCGGTCATGCTCATAATCGCCGGTTTCTCCGCCGATTTCGATCATCTCGCGATCGTCCATGCCCGTGGCCTGCAAGCCGCCGTAAAATGTCTTAATCCGCTCTGCATTGGCGGTGGGCACTTGCAAGCCCATCGAGATATCCGAGGTCACATGATCCCCGCCCATGCGGATACTGTCCGAATAAATCATGTGCTTTTTGATAAAGATCGAAACGCCGGTTGCGCCGCCACCCAGATCAATACAGGCGGCGCCCAACTCTTGCTCGTCCTCGACCAGCGCTGCAATGCCGGACACATAGGCCGACGAAGCAATCCCCGCCAATTCAAGATCACAGCGTTTAATGCAATAAGCCAAGTGTTGCACAGCGGCGGCGTCTACCGTGAGCATATGCATATCAACACTTAGATCATTGCCAATCTGGCCGCGCGGATCAATCAGGCCACTGCGATGGTCCAGCGCGAAATTCACAGGTTGTGCGTGCAGGACTTCGCGACCCTCACCATATTCCGGCACATCACAGCTACTCAGAACACGGGCAACGTCATCTTCCGAGACAACCTGATCCTCAAGCGATATCTGCGCATCAAGTCCGTAGCTACGCGGATCACCGCCCGCAAAACAGGCGATTACATGGTCAACGCGGATGCCGGCCATTTTCTGCGCGGCCTGCAATGCGGTGCGAATGGCGCGCTCGGTCTCGCCCATGGCGGTGATTTCACCGAAACGAACCCCACGCGAACGGGTCGTGGCCGCGCCGATCACGCGAAAGCCCGATTGCCCCGCCAGCGATCCGATCTCGCCCTCTTCTTCCAGTCGGGCCGTACCATCAAACCGCAGCACAAGCGCTGCAATCTTGGAACTGCCCACATCCAAAATCGCCACCACACCGCGCTGCATCGCCAGCTTGCGCATCTGCCGCATTGTGCGTTGGCTGTTATATAGATCATTCATTTGTTTTGTGCCCTAAACGCTGCCTGTCGGGCCATCCGTTCTTCGGCGGCCTCATTTGTCATTTGCACTGTTGGTCGGCGTGCCAGCCGCATATCGACCCGCGCCACGTCGCGGGTCAGAATATCTTGTGCCCCTTCCAGAGCGATCACGCGTTCAAGCGCGCGCCGCGGTTCTGTTTCGGGCAGTAAAATGCGCTGATCACGGTCCAGAACCACATCCCAGCGCCGCTCTCCGATACGGACCAATCCACGCAAGCGCGACCCAAGCGGGCCTGCTGCATCGATCAGGTCAAGTGCCTCGGCGACATGTTTATCCGCCCCCTTGCCCGCGATCATCGGCAGATCGGGGCGCGCAAAGCGGCTGGTCGCGGCGGCGACATAGATGCCATCCGCATCCACCAGCGCCAGTCCGTCCTCGTTACGCCACAGCGCGACAGCGGTGCGTTGGGTGACATCGATCTGCAGTTTGCCACCCGGACGGATGCGCACAGCCGCTTTTTCCACTGCCGGAATCTCACTGACCAAGCCGCGCATCGCATCCAGATCCAGATCAAAACTGGAGACAGGAAAATCAAGTGGCAGCGCTTCGCGGATATAACTGGCAAGCTCGTCACCCGCCCCGTCGATCGCCATCAGATTGACCATGAATTCGGGGCGTTGCTCGATGCTTGCACGGGCTTCCGACACGGTTTGTGCAATCGCATCGCGGCGTGCATCATCAGCCAGATAAATAGTTCCCGCCGTCAAGGTGATGCAGAATGGAATGCCTGCGCGCAACGCCAACCTGATACCCGGGGTCAGCATCATGCGCTGCATGCGCCATGCCCAACGCGAAGGCGCCGGATCCGCGCGGCCTGTGGTCTGTTTTTTGCGGATCAACGTGCGCATGACGCGTCCTCCACCATCCAATGGCACAACTCGGCAAAGCTCATCCCTGTCGCCTGCGCCTGCTCGGGCGTCAGTGAGGTGCTGGTCATGCCGGGTTGTGTGTTGGTCTCGAGCAGGATCAACCCGTCCGCACCGCGCGCCTCATCCCAGCGGAAATCGGTCCGGCTGACACCGCGGCAGCCCAGAGCCTCATGTGCGCGCACAGCATAAGCCATGCACAGATCGAAAATCTCTTGCGGGACATCTGCGGGCACCACATGGGAGGAGCCGCCCTCTTTGTATTTGGCATCGTAATCATACCATCCGGTCGTGATGATATCGGTCACGGTCAACGCACGGTCGCCGATCACGGATGTCGTAAGCTCACGGCCCGGCGCGAAGGTCTCGACCATCACAGTCTGCGGCATATCCGCGTCCAGCTGCGGCGGGCCGTTGTTTTCATCCGAAACCAGATACACCCCAACAGAGGAGCCTTCGTTGTTGGGTTTGACCACATAGGGTGGTGCCATCACGTGACCGCTGCGCACATCATCTGCTGCGACGAGCACGCTCTCGACCACGGGCAAACCGGCGGCGCGGAAGATGTCTTTGCTGCGCTGTTTGTCCATTGCCACAGCCGAAGCCAGAACGCCCGAATGGGTGTAGGGAATTTGCAGCCACTCAAGCATGCCCTGCACACAACCGTCCTCGCCCCAACGACCGTGCAGGCAATTCAACACAACATCCGGTTTTGCATCCGTCAAAACAGCATAAAGATCGGGGCCTGCATCGACCTCGATCACAGAAGTATATCCGTATTCCCGCAGTGCAGCGGCGCATGCACGCCCCGTATCAAGCGACACCTCACGCTCGGCCGAGGGTCCGCCCATTAATACCGCCACTGTCGGGTGTGTCCTGCTCGACATAACCCAGTGCCTCAATGTCCCAGAGCGTAACGCTCCATTATTATTGTTTTATCAGGGCCTTTTGGCCCATTTTGTCGTTTACAGCCGCTTTTTGCGGTCTGAGCCTCTGCGAAATGGCGATTATGGTTCGCCTATTCGCATAATTTCCCATTCTAGCGTGATACCACTGGAATCGTAAACCTTTTTTCTCACTTCTTCGCCCAATCCTTCAAGATCGGCTGCCGAAGCATCGCCTGTATTGATCAGAAAGTTGGCATGTTTCAGCGACATCTGCGCACCGCCGCGCATGGCCCCCTTCATGCCCGCATCCTCGATGACCTTCCACGCCTTGAGGTCATGCACGTCATCCGCTTTACCGGTCGAGCTGAACCCGGCCGGATTGCGAAAGGTCGACCCTGCGCTGCGGTCCTTGGTGGGTTGGGTTGCGTCGCGTTTTGCCAGTTGATCCTGCATCCGCGCGTGCAGCGCCTCTGCCTCCCCCTTGGGTGGGGTGAAGGTCGCGCTGATGATTACGGTGCCTTCTGGCAGGTCGCTTTGTCGATACCTGAAATTCAGATCTTGCGGTGTGAGGGTGATCAGCTCCCCTGCCCGCGTGACGGCCTGTGCGCTGACAAAATAATCCGCCGTGTATGTGCCATAGCAGCCTGCATTCATGCGCACCGCGCCACCGACACTGCCCGGAATTGTGCGTAAAAAAGTAAGATCAAGCCCCGCATCCGCGGCCTTGCGCGCGACATGCGCATCAAGTGCAGCAGCCCCTGCGATGACGCTATCGCCTGCGACCTCGATCCCGTTGAACCCACGCCCCAAACGGATCACCACAGCGCGCAGCCCGCCATCACGTACGATCAGGTTCGAACCGACCCCCATGGCAAAAACGTTCACGTCAGCAGGCAGATCACGCAAGAAGCTTTGCAAATCCTCAAGGTCAGCGGGCTGGAACAGATAATCAGCCGGACCACCCACACGCAGCCATGTCAGATCGGATAAATCACGCTGCGCCGTTAATTTCCCGCGCGGTACTGGCAATGCGGTCATAGCTTTTCAACCTTACTGTCACGAAAACGGCGTGCGGTACGCCCGATAATCCAGCCTATGCCAAGCGCGCAAACAGCATAAAGCAACGCGGCTGCATGGGCCGTCATCGCCGGCGGTGAAAAGGGCCGCGCCTGAAGCCCCAGCACCATCCAAAGCGTGTTAAGCCCCATGCCGATCACCAGGATCACCAAAAACAGGCGAAAACGCTGGTGAAAGCCAGCATAGCCACAGCCCAGAACCCAGACGGCCAAGCCGACCACCAAAAGATATATCATAGGATTTACTCCGCCGAAGTACTGCGGCCAATCCGGCGCAGCCAACGACCAAAATAGATAACAGGCCAACGCAGCACCGAACATCCTGCTGCAAGGACCAGCAAGCCGATCCAAGGACCGTGCTGGACCACCACATAGCCCACAATCGGAATACCGACAGCGATCAGAATATAGGCGTTCCGCCAATGGTGGTCTTTGCTAGGCGTCATCGCCAGCACATTCGCGGCCACAGCCCAAATGCAAGAAAGAAGCAAAGACAGGCTGATCATTCCGGCACCTCGGGGTATTGGCCGCGCAGGCGCGCCGCGAAATAACGCAACGGGTTGCGGAACATGGACACAAAAGCCGCCAACCCCGCCAAAGCGAACAACCAGCCATGCTGCATCCCGATCATCACCAATAGCACAGGCGCTGCGACCAAAAGCGCGACGCCCGGAACATATTGTTTACGCACAGGCAACACCGCTACCCCCGCAGAGGCAAAGACCCAAGCAAGAGATAGCCAGATCAATGTCACGCAGCCGCCCCTTTCAGGGCCTGCAATGCATCGGGAAGCGCGTTGGCCCAGTTCGAAATTGTGCCCGCGCCAAGGCAGACAACCATATCACCCGGGCGGGCCTGCTCGGACACCAGACGCGCAAGATCATCAGCATTTTCCACACGGCGCGCGTGGCGGTGACCGTGCTGGATCAAGCCTGCAACAAGGCTATCGCGGTCTGCCCCTTCGATCGGGTCTTCGCCAGCGGCATAAACATCGGTGATACCCACAACGTCACAATCGTTAAAACAGGCACAGAATTCATCAAAATGGTGGCTCAGGCGGGAATAGCGGTGCGGTTGATGCACAGCTATCACCCGCCCTTCAGTCGCCTCACGCGCTGCCTTGAGCACGGCGGCAATCTCGACCGGATGGTGGCCATAATCGTCAATGATCGTCACGCCGTCGACTTCGCCTACCTTTGTAAAGCGGCGGTTAACGCCACCAAAGCTGGCCAGTGCCTCACGGATTTCTTCGCCCTTCATGCCCAGATGGCGCGCAACGGCAATCCCGCTTAGCGCGTTGGACACGTTATGGTCGCCCGGCATAGGAAGCTGGCAATCCTTGATCACGATGTCTTCGTTTTGCAGATGCACATCGAAATGCGCAACACCCGCTTTGTAATGCAGCCCGACAGCCCGCACATCAGCCTGCGCATTGAAACCATAGGTAATCACGCGGCGATCGGTAATCTTGCCCACCAATGCCTGCACCTCGGCACTGTCGGTACAGCAGACCGCCACACCGTAAAACGGGATGTTCGACGTGAATTCCAAAAACCCCTGCCGCAGATTTTCAATGGTACCCCAGTGGTCCATATGCTCGGGGTCGATATTGGTCACAACGGCAATCGTGGCCGGAAGGCGGTTGAATGTGCCGTCGCTCTCGTCAGCTTCGACAACCATCCATTCGCCCTCGCCCTTGCGCGCATTCGAGCCGTAAGCGTGGATGATGCCGCCGTTGACAACAGTGGGATCAAACCCGCCCCCATCCAGCAATGCCGCGACCATGGTCGTGGTGGTGGTTTTGCCATGCGTCCCTGCAATGGCCACATTCGATTTCAGGCGCATCAGCTCGGCCAGCATTTCGGCGCGGCGCACGATGGGCACACCGGCAAGGCGCGCAGCATCAAGTTCGGGATTGCCCGGCTTAATCGCAGAGGAGATCACGATGACCTGCGCCCCTTCGATATTTTCGGCGCGCTGCCCTTCGAAAACCTTGGCACCCAGTTCGGAAAGGCGCTCCGTTATAGGGGTGGATTTAAGGTCCGAGCCTTGCACCTGATAGCCGTGGTTCAGCAGCACTTCGGCGATACCGGACATGCCAATGCCACCAATCCCGACGAAATGGATCGCACCGACATCGCCGGGCAGTTTTGTCGCAGCATTCATGCTAATGCCTCCTTATTCGCAATTTCTACAACTAGATCGGCCAATGCCTCGGCCGCCTCGGGTTTGCCAAGCGCCAGCGCACTATTGGCCATTTTCAATGCCGCATCACTATCGGACAGAACCATCTGGATATATTCGGTGAGCGTTTCAATTGTTGCCGCACCTTCGGTGATCAACACCGCCGATTGTGCTTCGACCATGCCGCGTGCATTTGCGGATTGGTGATCGCCTGCCGCTGCCGCAAAGGGGATCAGGATCGCAGGCCGGCCAATGACGGTCAGATCCGCAATTGAAGATGCGCCCGAACGGCTAATGACCAGCTGCGCCTCGGACATGCGGCGCGGCACATCATGGAAAAACGGCTGCACATCCGCGTTGATGCCATGCTCTGCGTAATACTCCGACACGCGCGTGCCGTCCTCATCCCGCGCTTGATGGCTGACGCGGATATTGCGCAACATGTCCATCGGCAGCGCCGCTATGGCGGGCGGGATCACATCGCTGAGGATACGCGCGCCCTGAGAGCCACCCATCACCAGCAAATCCATCGGGTAATCACCCGGCGCGATATAGCCCGCACCTGCCCGTTCAAGCACCGAAGCGCGCACAGGATTGCCCACATGCAACCCTTCCACATCATCGGGCAATGTCGTGGGCCATGTACCACAAGCGACGGCATCGACCCGCGTGGCAAAAACCTCGTTCACGCGACCCAGCACGCCGTTTTGCTCGTGGATCATGCGCGGCAGACGCAACATGCACGCAGCACCAAGCGCCGGAATAGAAGGATAACCGCCAAACCCCACCACAACAGCAGGTTTATCACGCATCATGCCAAATGCCGCCCGCAGGGTGCCCCCCAGAATGCGGAAAGGGACCAACGCTTTGGCCAACAGGCCACCACGGGCGAAGGTCGCGCTGGAGATCTCTTCGATCTCGACTGCCTCGGGAAAACCCGAAGTATAGCGCGCGCCGCGGGCATCTGTGCTGAGCTTAACACGCCAGCCGCGGGACAACATGACTTCGGCCAATGCCTGAGCGGGGAACATATGCCCGCCGGTGCCGCCAGCCGCGATCACCAGAAGCGGTGGGCGGCTCATTGGCGGCCTCGCGCCAGCAGTGCGCTGATCTCACCTTGAGGGCGTGACCGTGTGAAGGCCAATAACATGCCAAGGGCAATACCCGAGGCGATTACGGAAGAGCCACCGTAGCTCACGAAGGGCAGTGTCATGCCTTTGGCTGGCAGCAGACGCACGGCGACGCCCATGTTGATCATCGCCTGTACGCCGAACATGCAGGCAAGGCCGGTTCCGGCCAGACGGATGAACGGATCGCGTTCGCGCACCAACCGCGTGAGCGAACGCACAACGATACAAGCGTAAAGCGCGATAATGCACAACACCAACACCAGCCCGTATTCTTCGGCGGCAACAGCGATAATGAAATCCGTATGCGCATCGGGCAGCGACCATTTCACTTCCCCCTCGCCCACACCCACGCCAAACAACCCGCCCTCACGGATCGCATTGGCCGCATAGCCAAGCTGGGTTGTCGGGTCGATATCCACGCTCATGAAACCATCGATGCGACGGGCGAAATGCTCGGAACTGGAATAGGCGACCGACCCTGCCACTGCGACCATGACCGCCATACCCACCAGTAAAATCATCGGCGCGCCTGCTACGAAATACATCACGCCCCAGCCGAACAACACCAGACAGGCCTGACCGAAGTCGGGCTGCAATGCCAGCATCAGCACAATCGTCAGACACAGCCCAAAGGACCACGCCTTGCCGGGAGGGCCGTTGATCTCAAGGTTGGCGGCCATCATCCATGCCGCGACAACAACAAAACCCGGCTTGAGGAACTCGGACGGCTGCACAGAGGCAAACCCCATCGAGTACCAGCGCACAGCGCCTTTGCCGAAATCGGTACCAAAAAACGGCAACATCATCAGCGAAAAGAAGGAAATCGAAAATCCGACAACTGCCAGACGGCGCACCACAGTGGGTGTCATCATCGATGTCAGCATCATCGCAATCATGGCCAAACCGCCAAAAAACGCTTGACGCTGAACATAATGGAAAGGCTGAAAGCCGTTCTTTTCCGCAAGCGGCGGAGAGGCCGCAAGACCCAGAAGCAATCCCATGCCAAAGAGCATCAGGATGCAGGAGAGCGCCCATTTATCGAGCGTCCGCCACCATTTGGGGAGAATAGGTTCGCCTTCCCGCATCGGGACTGCGCCATAAACCATTTCTGTCATGGGTATGTGCCTTACACTGCCTGTCATGCCCCCTTTGCGGAGGTCTGTTGGTAGTATAACGGCAAATTACCCGCGCGGCTAGAGTCTTTGCACCCTTTTGCGCCGCGCGGGGTTTAATCTCCTATCAGGAGCTGTGCGTACCCCGGATGGGGTAGTCGTTCGAGCGGATGAATTTGATACCTCCTGCAACCCCGTCAAGTTCGGGCCGTGCAAAGGGCGCGTTCGAGACATCAATGATCTGAATCTTGCCATCGCCGTTCACCACAAACATTGCGGGTTCGGCAAAGGGCCGGTCGGTTTCCTCGGGGCTGCGCGGATCCGAAATATAGACGCCGAGTGTTTTCATCTGCGCAGGCGTCAGACCATAACCAATGGTGATGTCCAGATTTTTCTCATCGGCCATTTTCTGCGCTTTTTCCTTTGGATCACCCGACACGGCCACCACGTCGACGCCCTGCTCGTTAAAGGCGGCCTCGACCTCTTGCAGCTTGGACAGGTAGGTTTTGCAAATAGGACAATGCAATCCGCGATAGACAACGACCAGTTGCCAATCATAATCGCCGCGCGGTGCGCCAAGGGTGATTGTGCTGCCGTCCAGCGCCTCAACATTTGTTTTCGGGAATGTGCTCGCTGCTGCTAGTGCAGTCATGATCGTCTCCTTTTTTATCGTTTCAATGTGTCAACACAGCGCCCCGCGTGTTTGTTCCAGAGACGGAGCAATGACTTGACCTGTGCGGCCCCATCGGGCACCTGCACAGGCATGCAATTTGATACCCTCATCATCGGCGCAGGGGCCGCAGGCCTGATGTGCGCAGCCCATGCAGAGGGCCGGACCCTATTGGTGGATCACGCAAAAGCACCGGGCGAAAAAATTCGCATCTCTGGTGGAGGGCGGTGCAATTTCACCAACCTCTATACAGATGCGCAGGCCTTTATCTGCAACAATCCCCATTTCGCCAAATCGGCACTGGCGCGCTATACGCAATGGGATTTCATCGCGTTGGTCGAAGCCCACGGCATCGCATGGCATGAAAAAACGCTGGGCCAGCTGTTTTGTGACAATAGCGCCAAAGACATCGTTGCCATGCTGGTCGGCATGCTAAAATCGCAGGACGTGGATTTGCGATTGCAAAGCAACATCAGCGACATTGCCTATGACGGCAATGGCTACACCGCCACCCTTCACAGTGGCGGGCAAAGCCATCCACTGCGCGCCCGCCGCCTCGTTGTGGCCACCGGCGGCAAATCCATTCCCAAAATGGGGGCCACCGGCTTTGCCTATGATGTAGCCGCGCAATTTGGCGTGCCCGTCACCGAAATCCGGCCCGCCTTGGTGCCCTTTACATTTGAAGGGGGGCGTTTTGCCGAAATCTCGGGCGTGGCTGTCCCCGCGCGGGTGCAGGCAGACGGGCCAGCCTTCGAAGAGGCGCTGTTGTTCACCCACCGCGGGCTGTCGGGGCCTGCCATCTTGCAAGCCTCCTCTTATTGGCGCGAGGGCATGCCGATCACTGTGGACATTGCCCCTGCGGGGATGCTCGACGCTTTGCGCCAGCAGCGCCAAGAAGCAGGCCGCCGCAATTTCACCACCGAACTGGCCCGCCATATGCCCGCGCGTCTGGTTGAGCATCTGGCAGGGGTCTTTGATCTGTCAGGCAACCTTGCGGATTGGTCCGACAAGCGACTGCAAGCCTTTATCGACAACCTCGCGGCTTGGGAGCTCACCCCCGGCGGCACAGAAGGCTACCGCACCGCCGAGGTCACGCGCGGCGGCATTGACACCGATGCGCTGAGCGCGCGCAGCATGGCCGTCAAGGCACAGCCCTCGCTCTATTTCATCGGAGAAGCGGTAGATGTGACCGGCTGGCTGGGCGGCTATAATTTTCAGTGGGCGTGGTCCTCTGCCATGGCTGCGGCGCAGGATTTGAACGCGGGTTAGTCCAAATGCGCGCGCACCAATGATACGAAATCATCGCCACGTTTCTCAAAACTGTCATATTGATCAAAGCTGGCCGCCGCAGGGGCAAGCAGAACCACATCACCGGCTTCCGCTTCGGCAATCGCACGGCTGACGGCCGTGGCCATCGTGGTGCAAACCTCGGACTCGACATTCAACTGCATGGCAAAATTGGCAGCCTCACGCCCGATAACATAGGCTTTGCGCACGGTGTCACCTGCACTGGCAAGCCCGTCCAACCCGCCTTCTTTTTCCAGACCACCACAAATCCAGCGGATGTTCTTAAAGGCCGCAAGCGCCTTGGCGGCGGAATCCACATTGGTGGCTTTACTGTCGTTCACAAAACGCACGCCGTCTTTCTCACCGATGGTCTGGCTGCGGTGCGGCAGGCCGCCAAAACTGTGAAACGCGGCTTCGATCACGCGGGGCGGGATGCCAAGCGCACGGCACGCGGCATAAGCGCTGCACGCGTTTTGATGGTTATGCGCTCCCGGCAGGCCCGCCACGTCACGCAGATCAATGGAGGCCGCCTGTTTGCCATTGCGGTACTCGCTCAGGAACCCTTTGCGCGCAAAGACGTTCCAGCCCGGGCCACCCAGCTTGCCTGCGACACTCACGCGGATCACGCGGTCATCCACGGGGCCTTCGCTCAACTGCCCCGCAAGGAACAGACCTTCGGCTTCATCCACGCCAATCACTGCGCGGTCTGGCCCACCCTCGGAAAACAGCCGCCGCTTGGCCGCGAAATAGCCTCCCATGCCCGCGTGGCGGTCCAGATGGTCGGGGCTAAGGTTGGTGAAAACGGCCACATCCGGTGTCAGGTTGCGCGCAAGATCGGTTTGGTAGCTCGACAGCTCCAACACAACAACGCCGCCGTTGCAGGCAGCCTCGATATCCAGCACGCCGCGCCCGATGTTGCCCGCCAGCTGGCTATTGCGGCCTGCGTGCTCAAGAATGTGGTGGATCAATGCCGAAGTCGTGGATTTGCCGTTGGATCCTGTGACGGCCACCACACGTGGCGCGATCTCGAAACCGTTCCATTCAGAGGTGGCAAAGCTTTGGAAGAACAGGCCGATGTCATTGTCCACCGGCACGCCTGCGCGCAGAGCCGCTGCGACGACGGGGTTCGGGGTCGGATAGAGATGCGGAATACCCGGGCTGACGATCAGCCGCGCGATGTCTTCAAACGCTCCCTGTTTGCCCAGCTCGATGCAGTCGAAATCCTCCATCTCGGCTGCCGCACGCGCAACAGGGTTATCATCCCAGCAGATGGGCACTGCCCCCCCTGCCCGCAAAGCACGCGCCGCCGACAGGCCAGAACGGCCCAATCCCAAAACCGCGACCCGCAGCCCCTTCATGCCCTGAACTGGTATCATCTCTTTATCCTAACTTTAGGTGTCTCGACGTTAAGTGTCACTGGCCAAGGCCAGCAAAGCCTCAACCGCCCGCGCTGCATCATCTGCGGGTACAAAGGCGTGATCGTGGTGAAGCCCTGCAACCATGTTACACGCGATGCCCACCTGTGCGAGAGCCGCGGCAACAGCGGCCGTGAGCCCTACGCCATCCAATGCGGAATGCACCGTCAGTGTGATCCGCTGCATCGGCATATCGCTTCGCAAACCATGGGCCAGCGCCACCGCATCACTGAGGATCAGCGACAGGCCTTCCTCTTCGCGAAAGCTGGCGATTGCGTCGGGCAACAACCCCGCCGGTCCGGTGCAGAAATGGTAGATCACAGGGTCCAGCACGGGGGCCATCCCTGCAATCATCGCGCGCGTCTCTTTGACCGGCGCACCCATTAGCGCACCTTCAGCGTGGCCAGACCGATCAGTGCAAGGATGAGCGAGATAATCCAGAAGCGGATCACGATCTGCGGCTCGGCCCAGCCTTTTTTCTCATAGTGGTGGTGGATTGGTGCCATCAGAAACACACGTTTGCCGGTGCGTTTGAAATAGAGCACCTGAATGATCACGCTGAGCGCCTCAACCACAAACAGACCGCCAACAATGCCCAGCACCAGCTCGTGTTTGGTCGCAACGGCAATCGCCCCCAAAGCACCACCCAAGGCAAGTGAACCGGTGTCGCCCATAAACACAGCTGCTGGGGGTGCGTTATACCACAAAAAGCCAAGGCCCCCGCCAAAGATACCGGCGGTAAAGATCAACAATTCGCCCGTGCCGGGAACATAATGCACATCTAGATATTCGGTGAAATCCACGCGGCCTACCGCATAGGCAATCACGCCCAAGGTGCCTGCCGCAATCATCACCGGCATAATCGCCAAGCCGTCAAGCCCATCGGTAAGGTTCACAGCATTGGCTGCGCCCACAATTACGATCATCGCGAAGGGGACAAACAGAAAACCCAAATTGATCAGCACATCTTTGAAAACCGGCAGCGCCAATTGGTTTTGCAGGCTCTCGGGATGGTATTGCGCGGCCCAAAACCCTGCGATTCCCGCAATCAAAAAGCCCAGCAGAAGCCGGATCTTTGACGAAACACCCGCCACGTTCTGCTTGCTCACCTTGGCGTAATCATCCGCAAAACCGATGGCAGCAAAGCTCATCGTGACAAAAAGCACCATCCAGATGAACGCGTTATCCAGACGCGCCCAAAGCAGCGTCGAAGTGAGCAGCGCGCCCACAATCAGCAAACCACCCATCGTAGGTGTGCCCGCCTTGGCAAAATGCCCTTCGGGGCCATCGTCACGGATTGGTTGGCCTTTGCCTTGGGTGCGGCGCAGCATATTGATCAGCGGCTTGCCAAACAGGAACCCGAAAATCAGCGCCGTCAGGAACGCGCCCCCCGCCCTGAAGGTAATGTAGCGGAAAAGGTTAAAGAAATCGCCGCCATCAGACAGGAGGGTCAACCAATAGAGCATACATCGTCCTTACAATCTTAATCGCGACAGCCCCACATCTTGTAGCTTGGCTTGCCGCAGCCCCCTCATCGGGGTGTCACATATCTGTTACCGGATGGCCCATTTTGCGGATGGCGTCAACGACCGTGCCTAATTTCATGCTCAACGAGCCCTTTGCCAGCACCACATCGCCTGCATCAATACGCCCGCGCAGGCCTTCGCACATTTCCTCGGCGCTTTCACACCAGTCGCCGCGCTGTTGGTCGGGCAGCAGGTCATAAAGCGCCCGCATCATCGGGCCCACGCAATGGATCACATCAAGCTGTTTGGTCGCCTCCAGATGAGCAATGCCTGCGTGCAGGGCGATCGCATCCGCCCCGAGCTCTTTCATATCACCCAAAAATGCAATGCGGCGACCTTTGCGGATACTGCCCACGCCATCTGTGGGCTGCGCACCCGCCAAGACTTCCAGCGCCGCAGCGACCGACGTCGGGTTGGCATTATAGCTGTCATCAATCAACGACAAACGCTGCTGCGCCTCAACCGGGTCTAGCTGGATCACTTCGCGCAGGCCGCGCCCCTTATAAGGTGTCCAACTGCCCAGAACCGTTACCGCCTGCCCCAGATCGGCCCCAATGGCTTTGACAATCGCCAAAGCCCCCAGCGCGTTCATGGCAAAATGCCGCCCCGGCGTGGCAAGTTTGAACAGCAAAGGTTCATCATCGACCTCGGCCTGCACCACGGTTGTATCGCCCTGAATGCTCAGTTCCTTGAGCTTCCAGTCAAAGCCATGTTCGCCAAAGGCGATGCCATGTAGACGCTTGTCATGGGTTTTCGCTGCAAGAATAGCAGAGGTTTCCACATCCGCGTTATAGACCGCAGGCGCGCCGATCGGCAGGCTGTCAAAGATGTTCGCCTTCTCCAAAGCGATGCCTGTGATATCCTTGAACGCCTCCAGATGCGCGGCGGCCACGGTGGTGATCATCGCCGCATCCGGTTTTGCCAGCATCGTCAGCGGCAGGATTTCTCCGGGGTGGTTCATGCCCATCTCGATGATGGCATACTCCGTATCCGCAGGCATGCGCGCCAAGGTCAGCGGCACACCCCAGTGGTTGTTATAGCTGGCCACGGAGGCATGGGTGCGCCCTTGGGGGGACAGCATCGCCAGCAGCATTTCCTTGGTCGAGGTCTTACCGACAGAGCCGGTGATGCCGATCACTTTGGCCTGTGTGCGTGCGCGCGCAGCTGCCCCCAGAGCCTCTAACCCTTTGAGCACATCCTCCACAATCAACAGCGGCGCATCTTCGGCCACACCCTCGGGCACGCGCGAGACAAGCGCGGCCCCGGCGCCAGCGGCCAAAGCATTTGCGACAAAATCATGCCCGTCACGGGCGGCTTGCAGCGCGACAAACAGATCGCCCTGCGCAATCGTGCGCGTGTCGATCGAGACACCGTTCACAGACCAATCGCCCTGCGCGCGCCCTCCTGTGGCCTTTGCGGCCTCGCTTGCTGTCCAAAGCGTCATGTCAGCCTCCCGTCCAAGGCAGCCACGGCCACGCTTGCTTGTTCTACATCATCAAAGGGCAGCACATCGTCGCCGATGGTCTGGCCGGTCTCATGTCCCTTGCCCGCGATCAACAGCGCATCACCGGGGCCAAGCACGTCCACCCCGCGCAAGATCGCCTCGGCGCGGTCGCCGACCTCGGTGGCCCCTGTGCAGCCCTCCAGAACCGCCGCACGAATGCTTGCCGGATCCTCAGAGCGCGGATTGTCATCGGTGACAAACACCACATCGGCATTGGCGCTGGCCGCCTTGCCCATCAAAGGGCGTTTGGCGCGGTCGCGATCTCCGCCTGCGCCAATAATGGCCACCAGACGCCCCATTACATGCGGCCGCATTGCCGCCAAGGCAGTGGCAACAGCATCCGGCGTATGGGCATAATCAACAAACACTGCCGCGCCGTTATCGCGCGTTGCGGCCAGCTGCATGCGGCCACGCACCGTGCCCAAATGAGGCAGCGTGTCAAAGACATCCGCAGGCTCTGCTCCGCAGGCAATCACAAGGCCTGCCGCAAGCATGACGTTATCGGCCTGAAACCCGCCAATAAGCTCAAGCCGCTTCTGATAGGCTTTGCCCTGCCATTCAAAACGCAAATCCTGCCCCGTCGCGTCAAAGCGCTGACCGATGAGATGGAGATCCCCGCCATCCCGGCCCACCGTAATCACCTTGCACCCGCGCGCGCGGGCTATCGCGGCCATATCAACGCCTTTGGGATCATCAATATTGATAACGGCAGTGCCCTCTTCGGGCAGCACACGGGCAAATAAGCCCGCCTTGGCGTCAAAATAGGCATCAAATGTTTCGTGATAGTCCAAGTGGTCTTGGGTGAAATTGGTGAACCCCGCCGCGCGCAGCGTCACCCCATCAAGGCGGCGCTGATCGAGCCCGTGGCTAGAGGCTTCCATGGCGGCGTGGGTTATGCCGTTTGCAGCCGCCTCTGACAGTGTTCGGTGCAGGGTAATGGGCTCAGGCGTGGTGTGGGCCAGTGGGGCTGCCCATGCGCCTTCAACCCCAGTGGTGCCAAGGTTCACGGCAGAGAGCCCCATCTCGATCCAGATTTGGCGTACAAAGGTGCTTACCGAGGTTTTGCCATTGGTGCCGGTCACGGCAATCATGGTCTCGGGCTGTGCGCCGAACCACAATGCGGCTGTGCGCGCCAATGCCTCACGCGGAGCGTCTGTGATGATCAGAGCGGCCCCTGCCTGGCGGATCGCATCGCCCGCAATCTGCGCGCCTTGAGCATCCGTCAGCACCGCAATCGCGCCTTTCTCAAGCGCCATGGGCACGAATTCTGCGCCATGCACCGCGCTGCCGGGCATCGCGGCAAACAAGGTGCCGTTGCGCACGCGGCGGCTATCTACCTCGAGACCCGAGATTTCGGCATTTTCATTCCCGACGGCCATGAGCCCCAGTGAATTAAGTGAGGTGCTCTTTGACACGGACATCAGGGACCCTAAAGCTAGTTGCTGCTGGTGAGCGTTATACCAGCGACCTGAGCGGGTTCAATGGCCGGACGCATTCCCAACAACGGTGCCACCCGACGTACCATTTCTGCTGCAATCGGCACTGCCGTCCAGCCCGCTGTGCGCCGCGGTTTACCGCTGGAGGTTTCGATTGGTTCATCCAGTGTCACCACCAGAACGTAGCGCGGATTGTCGGCCGGAAACATCGAGGCAAAGGTCGTGATTGTTTTGTCTTTGTAATAACCGCCACGCGGCTTTGGCTTATCGGCTGTGCCGGTCTTGCCTGCCACGAAATACCCCGGGACCTCTGCAAAGCTGGCAGTGCCGTCTTCACCCACAACCACATCGCGCAACATGCGCCGTGAAGCGGCCGCTACATCCTCACGCATGACGCGTGTGCCCTCCTGAGGGCCCGATTGCTTTAGCAATGTCGGTTTGATCGCGCGGCCGCCATTGGCGATGGCCGAGTAAGCTGCCGCCAGATGCATTGCAGTGGTCGAAATACCGTGACCGTATGAGATCGTAACAGCCGACAAATCCGTATAACGCGATGGCACCAACGGCGTGCTGCCCGAAGCTTCAATGATTTCAAATGGCGATTTGTCGAACAACCCCAATGAACGCAGGAACTCTTGCTGGCGTTCTTTCCCGATCATCAGCGCAAGACGGCCGGTGCCACGGTTCGAGGATTTCTCGATGATCTGGCTCACTGAAATCGTGCCGTAGTTGTGGTTTTTGAATTCACCAATGCGGTGCCCGCCGACTTTCATCGGGCCTGCGGTGTCGATCATCGTGTTGGGATTGACCAATCCAAGCTCCATTGCCTGAGCGGCGGCGAAAATCTTGAACGTCGAGCCAAGCTCATAGACGCCTTGCACAGAACGGTTAAACAGCGGGCTGTCAGAAGCATCGCCCTCGATCGCGGGGCGCGGGCGGTTGTTGGGATCAAAACTGGGCAAAGAGGCCACGCTGACGATCTCGCCGGTATGCACATCCATCAGGATCGAGGTCGCGCCCTTGGCGTTCATCAGCTTCATGCCGCCCTCAAGCACCCGCTCGGCAGCGGCCTGCACGCTCAAATCAAGACTTAGCTCAAGCGGCTTTCCGGCATTGGCAGGGTCGCGCAAATAGTCGTCAAAGTATTTCTCGGCACCGGCCACGCCGATCACTTCGGCTGCGCGCACGCCTTCACGGCCAAAACTGGCACCGCCCATGATATGCGCGGCCAGTTTTCCGTTGGGATACAAACGCATATCACGTGGTGCAAACAACAGCCCCGGATCGCCGATGTCATGCACGGCCTGCACTTGTTCGGGGCTGATTTTCTTTTTCACCCACAAGAATTTGCGCTTGCCGGTAAAGTCTTTGATCAGCCGCTCTTCGTCCAGATCGGGGAAAATCTTGGCCAGCTCGCGTGCGGCCCCTTCCCGGTCGATCATATGCGGTGGCTGGGCATATAGCGCATGTGTATCCAGATTGGTCGCCAGAATACGACCTTCACGATCGACAATATCGGCACGGGTGTTGGCGATGATCGAACCGGGTGCATGGGCGCGCGGCTCAACAGGGTCGGAAACCGCCAGCAGCCCCATACGCGCCCCGACAACCGCAAAAGCACAGAAAAAGAACACGCCCAGCACCAACAGTCGGCCCTCGGCACGATTGCGATCCTGGTCGCGCATCTGTTCGTGACGGATGCGGCGGTTCTGGTTCTCGATCGCGTCAGGGTTTTCACCCTTTGCGCGGGCCTCAAGGATGCGCGCCAGGGGGCGCAGGGGCGTGCGGATCATAACCCTTCCTTTGCTTTAAAGGTCGAAACATCGACAGGATTGGTAATGGGCAGGATGTCGGGCAGCGGATATTGGACTTCATCCACCTGACCGAATTGATCAGGGTGCAACGGCAAAAGCTGCAGACGCTCGAAATTCAGCTCGGCCAGATCGCGCAAGCGGTCAGGGCGGTTCTGATAGGCCCACTCTGCGCGCAAAATCGCCAAACGCCCGTGGGCCTCACGGATTTCCGCGTGCAATTTGTCAGTCTGTCCAAGGGCGGCCTGGGTCGCATAGTTTTCGCGGTAAGCCCAAAAAGCCAGACCGATCACACCCAAAGCAGTCAATACATAAATCACTGATTTCATGTTACTTCCCCCTCATCATCGGCATCCCGATGGCCTTTGCCTCAATCGCGCCCGCCGGTGCGTCCGTGCGCGTGGCCACGCGCAGCTTGGCGCTGCGGCTGCGCGGGTTTTCTTCCAGCTCTTGTTCGTCCGGCCCGAGGGCCTTGCGCGATTTCATGGTAAATTGCGGCGCGGCCTGTACCATCTCGGGCGCAAAGCGGTTGGCATTGCCCCCTGCCCCTGCGCGGGCTGTCAGAAAGCGTTTGACCATACGGTCCTCGACAGAGTGAAACGTCACCACCGCAAGCTGACCACCGGGTTTCAGCGCGCGCTCGGCCGCCATCAAACCGCCCCACAACTCTCCGTATTCGTCGTTCACCGCGATGCGCAGCGCCTGAAAGGTGCGGGTGGCAGGGTGGCTTTGGTTCGGCTTGGGGCGCGGCAGGCAGCTTTCCACCAGCTTTGCCAATTCAAGCGTGCGGGTGATTGGCGCATCAGCGCGGGCCAGCACAATCTTTTTGGCGATACGGCGGCTGGCGCGCTCCTCCCCGTACAGAAAGATGATATTGGCCAGTTCCTCTTCGGAGGCCTCATTCACCAGATCAGCGGCAGACGGGCCATCTTGCGACATGCGCATATCAAGCGGCCCGTCCCGCATGAACGAAAAGCCACGTTCAGCCAAATCCAGCTGCATGGAAGAGACACCAAGATCAAGCACGACCCCGTCAAGGCCGGTGGCATACTCATCCATTTTCGAGAACACACCGTGCTGCATCACAATCCGGTCGCCGTACTCCCCGGCCCAAGGCTGTGCCATCTCATGGGCCAGTGGATCACGGTCAACGGCGATAACCTGTGCCGCCCCCGCATCCAGCAACCCGCGCGTATAGCCGCCTGCCCCGAATGTCCCGTCCAGCCAGACACCTTCAACAGGGTCTACAGCCTTGAGAATGGCACGCAGCAGGACAGGAATGTGGGGGGAAGTCTCGGTGGCAGCCATGACGTGTTAGCCTCCCAGTGGTCCATCAAGGAATTGCATCGGATCAAAATCCTCTGGCAACTCGTCAAGCCATGCTTCCTGCTTGGCGCGCTCCTGCGTGTCGTAAGTTTCAGGCTGCCAAATCTGGAAGGTATCGCCCATCCCGATAAAGAAGGCCTCTTTGTCCAGATCAATCTTCTTGCGCAGCTTGGCAGGCAGAACCAGACGCCCGGTTTCATCGACAGTCGTGGGAAACGACTGCCCGTGAAACAGGGCTTGCAACATCTTACGCTCCATCGAGCCGCGTGGCAGCGCGTCGATCTTGTCGTCTACTTCTTCAATGGCGGTCATTGTATAGCATTCAAGAAAGCTGCGGCGGTGATCACCGTATACGATCACCAACTCGGGCGTTTCGCCGGACTTCCAGTTCGGGTCACCCGCCTCCAACACACGCCGAAAAGAGGCTGGTATGGATACCCGCCCCTTCGTGTCGACCTTGTTGTGGCTTTCGCCTCTGAACCTGCGGCTCACTACGTTTGTCCCTTTTGCGGTGCCGACATCCCTGCCGAACCCCTGAAATTAAAAAGGGCGGATTGATCTGCTGCCACTGATCAACCCGCCGCTTTAGTCCCGCCTTGCGGGAAAGTCCGACTGCGCGCGCCACCTGGGGGGATGTCTGCTCGCCCGCGCGCCGGATCTCATTGTCTGATGAAAATCGAGGCCTGTATGAAACCTGCTAGAGTTTTTATTATTTGGGGTCGTTTGGTGCCCCTGTGTCTCGCTCTCATCCGATAAAGAAGGGATGCCATGGGAATTCATGGGCGTCTACATTTTTTTTCAAAAAAACTCACCGAAGATGGTTTTGAACAGGTGTGAAAAACAGAAGATATCCGGAAATTCATCGAAATATTAGCACAAATAGGCACCGCTTAAATCTCCAGCACAACATATAGTTAGAAAATCGGAATGCGCAAATTTCCCACAATTTCCCATAAAAATTAGCCCACAGATTTATCCACAGGCCGTATTCATGTTTCGTTCCGAGATAAACAAGCGATTCTGCAGAAACGCTCTCCGAATCCCGACGCGAACCCGCAAGATTCGCCCGCGATTTCCATATGCGCCCATCTATTCCCACGGAACGTCCCATGGTTTCCCATGGGATAACAGACCACCGCATGTGACCCATTTTGAGCACACCCGCCTAGCAACTGCACCAATGGCTTGATTAGCAACAGCCTCAAAAGCTATTAACTCTATGCAGCTCCAATTGCCCCAAGAAGAAAACAGGTCATCAGTGATTACAGCGCGCAACCTCTTACAAACCGCGGTCGGCCTTTTGACAAAAAGCCCGCTGACCACAGTTACAGTCGTCGCGCCCGCGCTTGTCCTTATGTGCGGGGTGAGCCTGATAACCGCGACAATCGCACCCGGTCTTTTGCAGATCGGACCGGGAAGCACCAACATTACGACATTCTCCGAAGGCGTTACCCCGCTGGCTTTGGTGCTTGGATTTGCGCTCAGCTATGCGCTCATGGCGATCTTGTGGCACAGACATACCCTGTGCGGGCGCTGCACCACGAAACCTCTCGGGTTGCGCATTATTGCCGGCTATCTTTGGCGCGTGGTGGCACTGGCCCTGATCCAGCTTGCGGCGAGCCTTACCATGGTCATACCGCTGATGATCCTGCACGAGGCAGGAAATTCCCATGCGACCCCGCCCTCCACTGCCTCGATGCTACTGACGACATTCATATCGCAGACAGTGATATTGTGGCTTTTGCTACGGCTGAGCCTAATCCTGCCCGCGGCAGCCCTTGGGGCGTCAATGCCAATGACGACCAGCTGGAAGCACACCAAACAGATCGCCCGCGCCCTTTGGGGAGTGGCGGCCGCACTGGCGCTGCTCAACACCTGCTTTACCGCGCTGGCCACGATGCTTACTCTCGGGCCCTCGGCTCAGGCAATGGTATTTGAGCTGCCCGTCTATGTGATCGAAGGGCTGCTGATCTTTAGCGTTTTGACAACGCTGTATTCCCGCCTTGTCCCGAGCGACATAGCCGAGACGGCCTAGACGCCCCTAGGCCATCCCGCCTTTAATCAGACCTTCCGCGATCCGCGCATAAGCCTGTGCCATAGGGCCATCACCCGCTGCAATAGGCGTACCGCCATCTCCGGCCAGTCGAGTTTCGAGATCAATAGGCAATGCGCCAAGCAGCGGCACATCCAACTTCGCCGCCTCCGCCGCAACGCCGCCTTGGCCGAATATCTGGTGCTCTGCCCCGCAATCAGGACAAACAAAGAGGGACATATTCTCGATCAACCCTAAAACGGGTGTCTTGAGCGTTGCAAACATATCCAACGCCTTGCGCGCATCAATCAAGGCAACATCCTGCGGCGTGCTGACCACAATCGTGCCGGTCAGTTCGGACTTAGTGCAGAGGGTCAGCTGTACATCCCCTGTGCCAGGTGGCAAATCGACCAACAGCACGTCAAGCTCACCCCACTCCACCTGCCCCAGCATCTGCTGCAGCGCGCCCATCAGCATGGGACCACGCCAGACAACTGCCTTACCTTCTTCCATCATGAACCCGATAGACATCAACGTGACGCCGTGCGCTTGCAGCGGGATGATCGTCTTACCATCAGGGCTGGCGGGTTTTTTGTTTACGCCCATCATCCGGGGAATACTGGGACCGTAAATATCAGCATCCAACAACCCGACCTTGCGGCCCTGTTTGGCCAGTGCCACGGCGAGATTGGTGCTAACTGTGGATTTCCCCACCCCGCCTTTGCCCGAACCGATCGCGATGATACGTTTGACGCCGCTCGGCTTTGTCGGGCCATCTTGCGGTTTGGGGTGTCCACCTATCTTGAGGCTCGGTGGTGCCGCAGGCTTGGCCGCCGGACCGTGCGCAGTAAGCGCAACTGTGGCCTGCGTTACCCCGTCAATCTCCATAACTACTTTTTCAGCTGCATCCCGCAACGGAGCCATGGCATGGGCCACCTCCGCCGACGGCGCTTCGATCACGAAACGGACAACCGCCCCCTCAATCGTGAGCGCCCGCATCAGATCGTGCGCAATAAGCGAACGCCCGTCCGGCAGTTTTACCCGCTCCAGCGCAGCAATTACATCATGTTTAGTTACGGACATAACACTCTCCCTCGTTATCCCTGACATCGCAGATTGCACAGAAACCGCAAGCCATCGGCCCAAACCAATACCATCCACCGCATTCAGGGGTGTCTGCATAAAAATTATGCAAACAGCCACATATGCGAATGCTGCATGGCAGCAATGCATAGAAAGTAATTGTGCATCCGCAGTATGACAGCGTAAACACATTCTTATGAAAGCAATCCTCCCGATGGTTTTCTTGAATAACTAAGGCGCTCCATCCTCCTCCCGGAGTAGTCTTTATTTTAGGCGGCGACATCTTCCTCCTCCCTGATGTCGTCGCCCTTTTTTTATCCAACACACCTCTGAATAATGCGGCCTGCGAATGCGGCAACGCAAATTACGATTTGCGAACATCAGCTTACGCAACTCCTCGCATATGCAGAAAATGCATAGCCGCATTGCAGCATTCAGACTTGTGCCACGGGCCAAACCGCTTAAATATCATTCACAACAAGACGCAAATGAATATGAGAAGAGAGCAAAATGGCTTTTTACACAGATACCGCAACAGCCGCACAACCACGCCGCACCGCAGCATTTTTTGATGCAATCGCTCTGAAGCTGCGCAAGAACAAAGTGTACCGCACAACCCTCAACGAGCTGTACACACTGACAGCACGCGACATGAACGATCTCGGCATCAGCCGCGCAGATTTCCGTCGCCTGTCCCGTGAAGCGGCCGATCAGGTTACATAATTCCGAATTGTTTGCGGGGATGTCCTCCCACAGAACCGCAGACAAATCAGCGTACAGGCAGAGTCTCACCTCCCTGATGACCCCTTACGCTAAAAGCTGCATCTTTCCCTCCTCCCATTCGGAAGGGTGCACTTAAAAGAGCGGCGGTCCCCTCCTCCCAGGGTGCCGCCGTTTCCTTTTCCGGTGTAAATTCAGACAAACAGCAAGCTGCCTGATTGAACCCTAGAAGGGCACGTCATCTGCTGCGGTCAAAAACCGCGCGACGACTTTCTTATCGCCCGCCTTTTCAAAAGCAACTTCCAGCTTGTCACCCTCAATCCCGATGATGGCACCGTAGCCGAATTTTTGATGAAACACCCGCTCCCCCATGGCAAAGCTGCTGGTGGCAGTCATGTCGATGGTCATGTTTTTGGATTCGGCAGGTTGGCTCATCCCGCGAGTGCCACTGCGCGCCTGTAGGCGCCGCCAGCCAGGTGAGTTATAGACATTCGCCTCTGCCGCGGCTTCATGCAGCGTGCTTTTCGGCATCGCGGCCCCGAATGTCCCGCCATAAAGCCCAGGTGCCGTGAGCACATCCACATGAGCCTCAGGCAGCTCATCAATAAACCGGGATGGCATGGCGTTCTGCCATTGGCCAAACACCTGCCGGTTGGCGACAAAAGAGATCGTGCAAATCTGTTCGGCCCGCGTGATCCCCACATATGCAAGCCGGCGTTCTTCTTCGAGCCCCTTGAGCCCACTTTCATCCATAGAGCGCTGTGAGGGAAACAACCCGTCCTCCCAGCCCGGCAAGAACACAACGGGGAATTCCAGCCCCTTGGCCGCGTGCAGGGTCATAACGCTGACCTTTTCGCCCTCGCCCTCTTGCTCGTTGTCCATAATCAGACTGACGTGCTCAAGAAACCCTTGAAGGTTTTCGAACTGGTTCAAAGCCTTAACCAGCTCCTTGATATTCTCCAGCCGCCCTGCCGCTTCGGGCGTTTTGTCGTTTTGCCAATGGCCGGTATAGCCGCTTTCGTCCAGAATGATCTCGGCCAGCTCAACATGGCTCATCTCTGGCGGCTCAAACTCCATGGCAATGGGGCCGCCATCGTCGAGCACACTGTCATCCGCCACTTTTTCAATGCGGGGGCCGTGCAACTTGGAGCTCCAGCGCTCAAGCCCGTCCACAAGCAGCCGCAGCTGGGTAGCACCCTTGCCACCGATCCCGCCCTCGGCCAGCAAAATGCGTGCGCCCTCGACCAGATTGGTGCCGTGTTGCTGTGCCGTTGCGCGGATTTTGCGCTGCGCCACATCGCCAAGGCCACGTTTTGGCGTGTTCACGATGCGCTCGAACGCCAGATCATCGTCAGGCGATGTTACGACCCGGAAATACGCCATGGCATCGCGAATCTCGAGCCGCTCGTAAAAGCGCGGTCCGCCGATGACGCGGTATGGCAGACCAATGGTCAAAAAGCGGTCCTCGAACGCGCGCATCTGGTGGCTTGCCCGCACAAGAATCGCCATCTGGTCCAGCCCGAATGGAGCAAGACCGCGCGTGCCGCGCTGCATGGATTCGATTTCATCTCCGATCCAGCGCGCCTCTTCCTCGCCATCCCAATGGCCGATCAGACGCAGCTTCTCGCCCTCTTTCGCATCCGTCCAAAGCGTCTTCCCCAGTCGCCCTTCGTTTGCGGCAATCACCCCGCCTGCTGCTGCCAAAATATGTGGCGTCGAGCGATAATTCTGCTCAAGCCGGACAACGTGGCTACCCGGGAAATCCTTCTCGAACCGCAGGATATTGCCCACTTCGGCACCCCGCCAGCCATAAATCGACTGATCATCATCCCCCACACAGCAGATATTCTTATGCCCCGCCGCCAGCAGGCGCAGCCACATGTATTGGGCAACGTTGGTATCCTGATATTCGTCTACAAGGATATATTTGAACCAGCGCTGGTACTGCGTCAGCACGTCTTCATGGGTCTGAAAGATCGTGACCATATGCAGCAGCAGATCGCCAAAATCAGTCGCATTCAGTTCTTTGAGACGCTTTTGATATGCGGCGTAGATCTCTACACCTTTATGATTATAGGCCCCTGCATCCGCTGCCGGTATCTTGTCGGGCGTCAACGCACGGTTCTTCCAATCATCAATGATTCCCGCCAGCATCCGTGCGGGCCAACGTTTGTCATCAACGCCTTCAGCAACAATCAATTGCTTAAGCAGGCGTAGCTGATCATCGGTATCCAGAATCGTAAAGTTCGATTTTAACCCGACCAGCTCTGCATGGCGGCGCAGCAGTTTTACGCAAATCGCGTGAAAGGTCCCCAGCCAACGCATGCCGTCCGCAGAATGCCCCAGCATACTTCCCACACGATTTTTCATCTCGCGCGCGGCCTTGTTGGTAAAGGTCACGGCCAGCACTTCGTTCGGACGGGCGCGCCCCGTATTGAGCAGATGCACAATCCGCGCGGTCAGTGCGCGGGTCTTGCCCGTGCCAGCCCCGGCAAGCATCAGCACAGGGCCATCCAATGTCTCAACCGCTTCGCGCTGTGCGGGGTTCAGCCCGTCCAGATAGGGCTGCGGGCGCGCTGCCATGGCACGGGCGGAAAGCGATGCGCCCTCAAAGGCGGCATTTTCGTCAAAATCATTCATGGCAGAAAAATTAGCGCAATCCACAGAGAAACAAAAGGGACGTTCGCACAATGTTCCCACCAACGGCGTATTTTATCGTCCTCCGGTGCTGCATGTTCTTCACTCGCGCTGCACTGCGCCCCATTCGCACCGGCAAAGACGAACCTATCTTTACTTTGCCAGCCCATTTGATAGCCGTTTTTCATGGATTTACATGCAAAATACCCCGCCCTGTCCGACCTGCGCCGCCGTGCCGCGCGGCGCATTCCGAAATTCGTTTGGGAATATCTGGACAGTGGCACGGGCGGGGAAGCAACCAAAGCACGCAACCGTGCAGCGCTTGACCGTGTCGGCATGATGCCCTCGGTCCTGCATGGCGAATTCGAGCCTGATCTTTCCACGGTGTTTTTGGGACAAAAAATGCCCCTGCCCTTCGGAATCGCCCCGATCGGCATGTCAGGGCTGATGTGGCCCGACGCCGAAGGCCATTTGGCCCGTGCCGGTACCCGCCTCGACATCCCCTACTCTATATCTACTGTCGCCACCCAAAGCCCCGAAGACATCGCGCCCCATCTGGGCCCCCACGCATGGTTCCAGATGTACCCGCCCCGCGATCTGGATATCCGCCGCGATATGCTGGACCGTGCAAGGGCCGCCGGGTTTCGAACACTGGTCCTGACTGTGGATGTCCCCGTAGCAAGCAGGCGCGAGCGGCAAGTGCGTTCAGGGCTGACCAACCCGCCAAAACTGACTCCGCGCCTGATGGCGCAGGTGGCGCTATGTCCGTCTTGGGCCATGGGCATGGCAAAACGCGGCATGCCGCATATGCGCGGCCTTGATAAATACGCCAATGTAGCCACAGACGGGCTCTCGCCCACGGCGCATGTGGGCTATCTGCTACGCACAGCCCCCGATTGGGACTATGTCAGCTGGCTGCGGGACGAATGGAAAGGCAATTTCATCGTAAAGGGCGTGATGCGCAGCGCCGACGCCACGCGGTTGGAGCAGCTGGGCGTAGATGCGATCTGGGTATCCAATCACGCAGGGCGCCAATTTGACGGCGCACCGGCCACGATCGAAGTACTACCCGAACTGCGCACCGCCACCAAGCTGCCGCTGATTTTCGACAGCGGGATCGAAGGCGGGTTGGACATCTTGCGGGCGCTCGCGCTGGGGGCTGATTTTATCATGTTGGGCCGTGCATTTCATTATGCTTTGGGCGCGCTGGGGCCAAAGGGCATCGACCATCTGGTTGACATTCTGGCCAAAGATATGACGTCCAACATGGGGCAAATCGGTGCGCGCGATCTGGCGGATTTACCTGCTACACTCCAGCTAAGCCCCCATTGATGCCTGTGCCGCTTCGCACGCACCCCAATTCGCCAATCGCTGCGAAAGACAGCAGCGGCTGCTCGGGCCCTACAGAACGCCAATAAAACGCCGCGTAATTGGGCTTTTGCACAAAATTTGCGCACCTACCCAATAACCCGCATTGCAGGATAACCCCGCTACGCTTACAAAACGGCAGTCCTGCCAAATTGCAAAGGCCCAAACTATGACTGACTTCAAGAAGATCCTTATTGCCAACCGCGGCGAAATCGCCATCCGCATCATGCGCGCCGCGAATGAAATGGGCAAAAAGACGGTTGCCGTCTTTGCTGAGGAGGACAAGCTGGGCCTGCACCGTTTCAAGGCTGATGAAGCCTATCGCATTGGCAAAGACCTTGGACCCGTTGCCGCCTATCTGAGCATTGACGAGATGATCCGCGTGGCCAAAGCCAGCGGCGCGGATGCCATCCACCCGGGCTATGGTCTGCTGTCGGAAAACCCCGATTTTGTGGACGCTTGCGCGCAGAACGGCATTACCTTTATCGGCCCCAAAGCCGAAACCATGCGCGCCCTCGGTGACAAGGCCAGCGCGCGCCGCGTCGCAGTTGAAGCAGGCGTGCCCGTCATCCCCGCCACCGGCGTGCTGGGCGATGACATGGAGGCGATCAAGAAAGAGGCCGCCGAGGTCGGCTATCCTTTCATGCTCAAGGCGTCATGGGGCGGCGGCGGGCGCGGGATGCGCCCGATCTACTCCGAGGACGAGCTGGAAGAGAAAATTCGCGAAGGCCGCCGCGAGGCAGAAGCCGCCTTTGGCAACGGCGAAGGCTATCTGGAAAAGATGATCCTCAAGGCGCGCCACGTCGAGGTGCAAATTCTGGGCGACAACCACGGCGACATCTATCACCTGTACGAGCGCGACTGCTCGGTCCAGCGCCGCAACCAGAAAGTGGTCGAGCGCGCACCAGCACCTTACCTGACCGAAGAGCAACGCGCCCATGTGTGTGAACTGGGTCGCAAGATCTGCTCCCACGTAAACTATGAATGTGCCGGTACGGTCGAATTCCTGATGGATATGGAATCCGAGGAGTTCTACTTTATCGAGGTAAACCCCCGCGTTCAGGTTGAGCATACCGTGACCGAAGAGGTCACAGGCATCGACATCGTGCGTGCGCAAATCCTGATCGCCGAAGGCAAAACCATCGCCGAGGCCACAGGCAAAGCCCGTCAGGAAGACATCGTGCTCACCGGTCACGCGCTGCAAACGCGGATCACCACAGAAGATCCGCAAAACAACTTCATCCCCGACTATGGCCGCCTGACCGCCTATCGCTCTGCCACAGGCATGGGCATTCGTTTGGACGGTGGCACGGCCTATGCGGGCGGTGTGATCACCCGCTATTACGACAGCCTGCTGACCAAAGTGACAGCAAAGGCCCCAACCCCGGAGATGGCGATTGCACGGATGGACCGTGCATTGCGCGAATTCCGTATTCGCGGCGTGTCCACCAACATCGCCTTTGTTGAGAACCTGCTCAAGCACCCGACGTTCCTCGATAATACTTACCACACGAAATTTATCGACGAGACGCCCGAGCTGTTCACCTTCAAGGCGCGTAAGGACCGCGGCACCAAGGTGCTGACCTATATTGCGGACATCTCTGTCAACGGTCACCCTGAGACAAAAGACAAGCCCCTGCCCGCCCATGCCACCCGTGCCCCCCGCGCGCCAGAGTGCCGCGCAGAGCCGATGATGGGCACGCGCAATCTGCTGGAGCAAAAAGGCCCGCAAGCCGTTGCCGATTGGATGGGACAGCAGCGCCAGCTGTTGATCACCGACACCACCATGCGCGATGGCCACCAGAGCCTGTTGGCCACACGTATGCGCAGCCATGACATGATCAAAGTGGCCCCTGCCTATGCCGCCAACCTGCCCAGCCTGTTCTCGGTTGAATGCTGGGGCGGTGCGACATTTGATGTGGCTTACCGCTTCTTGCAGGAATGCCCGTGGCAGCGCCTGCGCGACATCCGTGAGAAGATGCCAAATGTCATGACGCAAATGCTGCTGCGCGCGTCCAATGGCGTGGGTTACACCAACTACCCTGACAATGTGGTGCAGCATTTTGTGAAAACCGCTGCCAGCTCGGGCGTGGATGTGTTCCGCGTCTTCGACAGCCTGAACTGGGTCGAAAACATGCGCGTCGCCATGGACGCTGTGATCGAATCCGGCAAAGTCTGTGAAGGCACAATCTGCTACACCGGCGATATCTTTGACCCTGACCGCGCGAAATACGATCTCAAGTATTATGTCGCCATGGGTAAAGAGCTGAAGGCCGCCGGTGCCCATGTACTGGGTCTCAAGGATATGGCCGGCCTGCTGAAACCCGCGCAAGCGCGTCAACTGGTACGGACGCTGAAGTCCGAAGTTGGCCTGCCGATCCATTTCCACACCCATGACACCGCTGGCATCGCCACGGCGACAATCCTTGCCGCCTCTGAGGCGGGCGTGGATGCGGTTGATTGCGCTATGGATGCGTTTTCGGGCAACACATCGCAGGCCACGCTTGGCTCGGTCGTAGAGGCACTGCGCCACACAGATCGCGACACAGGTCTGGATATGAGCGCTGTGCGCGAAATCTCCGACTATTGGGAAGAGGTCCGCCACCAATACGCCGCGTTTGAGACGGGCATGCAGGCCCCCTCCTCCGAGGTTTACCTGCATGAAATGCCCGGTGGGCAATTCACCAACCTCAAGGCCCAAGCCTCCAGCCTTGGTCTGGATGACCGTTGGCCCGAGGTTGCGCGCACCTATAGCGATGTGAACAAGATGTTCGGCGATATCGTCAAAGTGACGCCATCCTCCAAAGTAGTCGGTGACATGGCGCTGATGATGGTTTCCCAAGGGCTGACACGGGCACAGGTCGAAGACCCCGGAACGGATGTCTCCTTCCCTGACAGTGTCGTGGACATGATGCGCGGCAATTTGGGCCAGCCTCCCGGTGGCTTCCCTGCAGGTATCGTCGACAAAGTCCTGAAAGGTGAAAAACCCAACACAGAGCGCCCCGGTGCCCACCTTGAGCCTGTCGATCTTGAAGCGGTACGCGCCGAGCTGGCGACAAAATTCGACACTGAGATCGACGATGAGGACCTCTGCGGTTATCTGATGTACCCAAAAGTCTACACCGACTATATGGACCGTCACGAGACCTACGGCCCTGTGCGCACCCTGCCCACGCCGACGTTCTTTTACGGGATGGAGCCCAGCGACGAGATCTCTGCCGAAATCGACCCCGGCAAGACGTTGGAAATCCGCCTGCAAGCCATCGGTGAGACCACGGAAGACGGCGACGTCAAAGTGTTCTTTGAGCTGAACGGCCAACCGCGTGTGATCCGCGTGCCAAACCGTCTGGTCAAAGCCACCACCGCACAGCGCCCCAAAGCCGAAGCTGGCAATGCTAATCACATCGGTGCGCCAATGCCTGGTGTTGTGGCCTCTGTGGGGGCCGTCGTGGGACAAGCCGTGAAATCCGGTGATCTGCTGCTGACCATCGAGGCGATGAAGATGGAAACCGGCCTGCACGCCGAACGTGACGCGGTGGTTAAAGCCGTGCATGTGATCCCCGGCGGCCAGATCGACGCCAAAGATCTGCTGGTAGAACTGGAAGACGAATGATGCTTTCCATCACGCCTATTTATGCGGGCGTGATGGCCCTCATCCTGATCACGTTGAGCGCGCTTGTCGTGCGCCAGCGTGTGATTGCCCACAAAGCCGGCGACCTTGCTGATGAGGTCGCCTTAAACAAATCCATACGCGTTCAGGCCAATTTCATCGAATATGTCCCACTGGCTTTGATCCTGATGCTCTGCGCAGAGCTTCAGGGCGCGCCAGCGGCTGCGGTCCATGCCATGGGGGTCACTTTGGTGGTTGCCCGCCTCGCCCATGCCGTTGGCATGTCCCGCACACCCCAGGTGAGCCTCTTGCGGGGTGCCGGCTTTTTACTGACTTCCGCGCTGCTGGTTTTCTCTGCGCTGGCCGTCATTGGCCACGCTCTGAGCTGATTTAACTTTTTTCGAAATAGGGCATTTTAACTCTTGCGGCGACAAGCCCAGAGAGCTAAATCACCCCTACTAACGGATGCGGGCGTAGCTCAGGGGTAGAGCATAACCTTGCCAAGGTTAGGGTCGGGCGTTCGAATCGCCTCGCCCGCTCCAGTTAGCCCTTCCAATACCCCGGAGGGAAATCGATCAAGGGTCACCTTCGGGTGGCCCTTTCGTCGTTTTGGGAATGTCGCAAGATTACACATACTTCCAAGAAAAAGCTCAACCGCGACCAACCTCTCTCCAAACAGATACCTACCATCAGAATAGCCGCTGATGATCGCAGCAAGGGCCGTTTCCCAAAGAGTAACTTTCTGCAGCTGCCCTGCCGAAAAGCGCTTGCAGCCATCCGCGCAGAGGGCTAAATCCTCCCTTACTAACGGATGCGGGCGTAGCTCAGGGGTAGAGCATAACCTTGCCAAGGTTAGGGTCGGGCGTTCGAATCGCCTCGCCCGCTCCAGTTGGACCTTCCAATACCCCGGAAGGAAACGATCAAGGGTCACCTTCGGGTGGCCCTTTCGTCGTTTTGGCCCGTCGCACTAATTCCCCAATGCGCGCTGCGAGACATATCAAACTCCTCCCCCTGCACGCAGCACCAAACGAAACCGCCGCGCAGCTCTTGCAAGAGATACGCGGCGGATCATGTAGCACAGGCCAACTGCTTATATCCGGATCAGGAGGCAACGGCTTTCATAAACCGGTCGCGGATCACCACGGGGTCCATCGTAATAACCGGCAGCTTGATTTTGCCGCTGTCGCATTTCGCTACAATCACGGTCATCTTTTTGCTGGCAATCGCCTGCTCAAGAACCTCGCGCGTCTCCTCTCCACGGCAGACCAGCACATTCTCACAGCCACAGGCCTCAGCCACTTTTTCAAGCTTGGTCTTCTTGCCCGCATAGGTCGGTTGATCGCCCGTAGAGCCATAAGAGCCGTTGTCGATGATCAGTAGAATGTAGTTATCCGCGACATTGTTGGCGATGGTCGGCAGCGTGCCAAGGTTGGTCAAAACCGAGCCATCCCCATCAATGGAAATGACCGTCTTGGGCTGAGACAGCGCAAGGCCAAGCCCAATAGAAGAGGACAGCCCCATGGTGCCAAGCATATAGAAATTCGTCGGTTGATCGTCGATCATATGCAGCTCTTGGCTTGGCAGACCAATATTACAGACAACCAGTTGGTCACGAAGAACAGGCGCGATGTCGCGTAGGATTTCTGAACGTATCATTGGTCTCCGTAGCCTCCCCAGAAGTTGGCATCGGTCAGGATTGCGACCGGTTTATTGCACATAAAGGTGTATTTCAGGATCGCATCCAGCTCTTGCACATCCGACTGGTGGTGAAAGTGGTAGGTCGGCACGTTCATCTCGGCCAGCAGCGCCTTTGTGTGGATCGCCATCTCGACCTGACAGGCTACAGGCTCGCGCAGCTCACCACGGTAGCTAATCAGCATAGGCAGCGGCATCCGGTAGTATTGGATCAGCGTCGCCAAGGTGTTGATTGTAACGCCAATGGCCGTGTTCTGCATGATGATCGCAGGGCGCTTGCCCCCCATAAACGCCCCTGCGCACAGGCCCATACCCTCATCTTCCTTATTGGAAGGGATGTGAAAAATCTCGTCGCGCGCGTCGATTTCGTCGATCACACCGGCCAGCTGCTTGCAGGGCACGGTGGTGACAAAAGAAATATCGTTGGCGACAAGATCATCGGTGATCTTCTTGTCGATGTTCATTTTATGAAACCTTTCTTTAGGAGATTACTTTGAACGGGATTGCTGCGGATCAGGTCCCTTGGGGCCGCTACGCCCCTCATAGCCAAGATGGGCCAAAGCACTCATTTCGCGCTAAACCCGCCGTCGACCATCAGCACCTGCCCCGTGACATAGGCGCTTGCCTGCGAGCATAAAAACAGCAACGGGCCGTCCAGGTCCTCGGCCCTGCCATTGCGCCCGATGCAGGTTTGGGCAGCATTTTGCGCGACGCGGGCAGAATCGTCAAAAACTGAGGCAGTCAGCTCAGTGGAGAAAAAACCCGGACCGATGGCATTTGCTGTGATCCCGTCTTTGGACCAGGCTTCAGCCATCGCGCGGGTTAGCTGGGCGATGGCTCCTTTGCTCGCGCCGTAAGCGATCCCCTCCGGGAAGGCCCGTGCGGTTTGCAACGAGGCGAAATTCACAATCCGGCCCCATCCCTTGGCGCGCATGGCAGGCACCAACGCCTGTGATAAAAAGAAAGGGGCCGACAGGTTGAGTGCAAACGTCTGGTCCCATGCATCTGTCGTGACATCGTCGGCTGCTTGCCGCGTGTTTATACCGGCACAATGCACAATTATATCGGGCGCACCAAAGGGCGCATTTATCCGCCCCACCAAATCCGCCATGCTTTCACGGTCGGCCACATCGCCCACCACCCCGGCGCCACCTGTCTGTTCGCAAAGCGTATCGAGCAGCGCGCGACGCCGCGCCACGCCGACAACCTGTGCCCCCGCCGCCGCCAAGGTGACTGCACCACGACGGCCCAGCCCACTACTTGCCCCTGTCACACAAGCCACGCGCCCCGTCAGATCAAACATGGCAGAGGGATCAGCCATGTGAAGACAGGTCGAATTCTTCATCTGGGAAATATTTGGCCAGCCGCACATCGGCCGATCGGGCGTGCCCCTCCATCCCTTCAAGGCGGCTGATGCGCGCGGTCGCTTCGGCCACATCTTTTGAGCCTTCGCGGGTAGAGCGCTGCCATGTAACGATTTTCATATATTTATGTACCGATAGGCCACCGGTATATCCCGCAGCCCCCGAAGTTGGCAGCACGTGGTTGGTCCCCGTCGCCTTATCGCCATAAGAAACCGTGGTCTCTTCGCCCAAGAAAAGCGAGCCATAACAGGTCAACCGGTCCAGCCACCATTCCAGATCATCAGCCTGCACTGTCAGATGCTCTGGCGCATAGTCATCCGAACAGGCCGCCATTTCTTCGCGGTCCGCACACAGGATGACTTCGGCATAATCGCGCCACGCCGCATGGGCGTTGTCGCGGTTGGCTTGTGGCAAGTCCTCGATCAAGGCCGGAACCATTTCCATCACCTTTTCTGCCAGTGAGCGGTCATCTGTTATCAACCATACAGGTGAATTATAGCCATGCTCAGCCTGCGAAACCAGATCAACAGCCACAATATGCGCATCCGCCGTATTATCCGCAATAATCAGGCTGTCTGTCGGGCCGGCGATCATATCAATGCCCACACGACCAAACAGGATACGCTTGGCCTCGGCCACGAACTGATTACCCGGCCCCACAAGGATATTCGCCTTGGGCAGGCCGAACAGGCCAAATGTCATGGCCGCAATGCCCTGCACACCGCCCATCGCCATAATTTTATCTGCGCCACATAAATGCGCCGCATAGACAATCGCAGGGGCCACCCCCACACCCGCACGCGGCGGGGAGCATGCGGTGATGTGCCCACAGCCCGCCACTTTGGCGGTGGTGACGGTCATAATCGCACTGGCCACGTGGCTGTAGCGCCCTCCGGGCACGTAACACCCCGCCGCATCCACAGGGATCGCTTTTTGACCGGCAATAAACCCCGGCACGACCTCGATCTCGACATCGGAAACTGTCGTTTTCTGCGCCTCGGCAAAGCGCTTCACGTTCGCATGGGCAAACCGGATATCCGCCTTGAGCTTGTCGGGAACCTGCGCGCAGGCCGCCTGAATTTCAGCGTCGCTTAGCAGGACACTTCCCTCATAGCCGTCAAATTTCGCGGCGTATTCGAGAGCTTTGGCATCCCCGCCCTCTTCGATTTCCGCCAAAATGGCCTGCACAATTTCATGAGTTTCGTTCGCATCCGATGATGCGGTAAGACGCGCCTTTTTGAGGTATTCCATTGTCATACTCGGATCCTAATCTGATGCCGCAGGAGCACCGCCCCACATAAGATAACACAGCTATACGCTGCCCATCCGCGATCAGGCGCAGCGAAGCCAAAGCAATTGCCTGATGGATATGTAAGCGCTTACACAAATCAAATGCAAGCGCTTACACAAATTGCGACAAAGCACTCGCCCAAGCCCATAGTTTCGGGTAGTTTTTTATCAACGTGCAGATCAACCAAAGGTGGCCCCCAGCCATGCGCAGCAGCAGATCCACTCCCACTCTTGATGATGTCGCAAAGAAGGCGGGTGTTTCCACTGCGACAGTATCGCGCTGCATCAACACACCCGAACGCGTGGTCGAGGCCACGCGAAAACGCGTAAACCGCGCCATTGACAGCCTTGGCTATACCCCCAATTTCGGGGCCCGCGTCATGGCAGCCAAACGCACATTCACCATCGGTGCCATTATCCCGACAATGGAAAACGCTATTTTCGCCCGCGGCCTTCAAGCCTTTCAGGAAGAGCTGCACAACAGTGGTTACACGCTTTTGGTTTCCAGCTCGGCCTACGACCCCAAGATCGAGGAAGAACAGATAAAGGCGCTGATTTCACGCGGTGCCGATGGGCTGTTGCTGATCGGGTATGACCGCGCGCCCGCGATCTACCGATATCTGGAACGGCAGGCGGCCCCTGCGTTGATTGCCTGGGCCTATGCCCCGAACAACCCGCTGCCTGCCATCGGCTTTGACAACCGCGCGGCCATGATCCGGTTATTTGATAAAGTATGGGAAATGGGCCATCGCCGTATCGCTGTGATCTCGGCCAATGTGCTGGGCAATGACCGTGCCGCCGAACGACTGGAAGGCATCCGTGACGCCCTGCTGGCACGTGGGCTCCCGCCGGAGACCATTCGCGTGATCGAAACGCCATACGGCTTTGACACCGGCGAGACCGCCATGCGTGAGCTGATGTCAACAGATGTTACGCCCACGCTGGTCATGTGCGGCAATGATGTACTGGCTGCCGGCGCGATGCGTGGCGCGCGTGCGCTGGGGCTGGATGTGCCACGGGATGTCTCGATCACGGGTTTTGACGATATCGAACTGGCCCAAGTCCTGCACCCGCCGCTGACGACAATGCATGTCCCCCACCGCGAAATGGGCCGGCGCGCTGCCGCCATGCTGATCGCGCTGGTAGAAGGCACTGCTCCGCAACCTGCTGTAGACCTGCCTGTCACTCTGCAAATGCGCGATTCATTAGCGCCACCGCGTGCGAACTGCCCCCCCTAGCCCTGCCTGAGGAGTACAAATGCATATATTGGTCGCCGGTGCAGGCATCGTAGGAATATCAACCGCAATCTGGTTGCAACGCGCAGGGCATAGCGTGACCGTAGTGGACCGCGCAGGGCCCGCCGCCGGGACCAGTTACGGCAACGCGGGGGTGCTGGCCTCAGGTGCCGTTTTGCCGGTCACCACGCCCGGCATTTTAGCGAAAGCCCCTGCGATGCTGTTGGACCGCGACGCGCCACTGTTTTTGCGTTGGTCCTACCTGCCGCGACTGCTCCCCTTTCTGCGCCGCTATTTGTCACATGCTACAGACGCCCAAGTGGATCATTATGCCGGTGCCATGTCTGCGCTGCTGTACGATAGTGTCGCGCAGCATCAGGCGCTCGCCGCCGACACGCCCGCGGCCCGCTTCATCAGCACCGAAGATTATTGTTTCGGCTACGCCACCCCCGCCGATTTCAAGGCAGACGCCTATGGCTGGGAAAAGCGGGAGGCGCATAATGTGAAATTCGAAGTGGTAAGCGGTAGCGACTTCGCCGCCTATGATCCGATCTTTGGCGAGGCTTTTTCAACCGTTGTGCGCTGCAAGAACCACGGCCGGATCAATGATCCGGGGGCCTATGTGCGCGCCTTGGCCGATCACTTTGTCTCTGAGGGCGGGACGCTGCAAATCACGCCGATCACCGACATTGAAATGCAAGACGGCGTAATTCGCGCGCTGATTACCCCAGACGGAGCCTTGCGGGCAGATAAAATCGTTCTGGCTATGGGCCCATGGTCAAAGAAGATTGCCCACAAACTGGGTATCAAAGTCCCGTTTGAAAGCGAGCGTGGCTATCATATCGAACTGGTTGCGCCCAGCGCGATGCCACGCGCGCCGATGATGGTCGCCTCAGGAAAATTTGTGCTGACCCCGATGGAAGGCCGCCTGCGCGCCGCCGGCTTGGTCGAATTTGGCGGGCTTAAGGCGCCTGCCTCTCGTGCACCGCTGTATATGCTGCGCCGACAATTGCACAGGCTGCTGCCGGATCTGGAATATGATCGAATGGATGAATGGATGGGCCACCGCCCTGCCCCTGCGGACAGTCTTCCGCTTATCGGGGCCAATGATCCGCAAGGGCGCAGTTACAGCGCGTTCGGCCATCAGCATATCGGATTAACCGGCGGCCCCAAGACAGGCCGGTTGTTGGCCGAAACAATTTCGGGGCACGCACCGAATATGGACCTCAGCCCCTTTGATCCGGCAAGATATACCCGAACCGTAAAACCCTGAGATGGAGTGGGCATGATGCCCCTCATCACCCCGCAAAATTTCAGTTGATCGGAAACCGCCGCAGGCAAAGCGGCGCATGGCGCTGGTAATCCATCAGTGTCTCGTCGACATCGCGGCGATCACGCATCGCCAACATGGCGCGCTTTTTCTCGGTCCAGCTGCCGCCTACATGGCGCTCGAGAATCAGGATCGAAATGCCAAGCAGCACATCCTTTTCATCGTCCCCCATCAATCCCGCACCATTCAGCGTCACGCCCGTATAGGCCATCATATTGGCACAGCGGAGCGCGGATGCTTCCTCGCCCTCATAGACACGCTGGGCCGCAGAAACAGGCGTTGCCGCCAACAAAGCAATCAATAAAAGCCCGCGCATCAAAACACCTTGAATGTCATAGTGGTCAAAGAACGCTCGATGCCGTCGATATCAAGCAGGTTGTCATTGATATAGACGCCCACATCCGCACCTTCGGGCACATAGACCTTCATCATCAGGTCAAAATCGCCTGAGGTGGAATAAAGCTCCGAGTGTATCTCACGCAGCGCAATTGCCTCGGCAACACGGTAAGCGGTGCCGGGACGGCAGCGGATTTGGATAAAGACACAGGTGCTCATGGCGCAGCTCCAGATAACAGGTTGCCCTACGGTCGCACGAAGCCTGCCTTGCCACAATCCCTGATCCCCTCTTGGCCTGCGGCACGGCGCTGCTATAAGGACACAACTTCGTCAACGGAAGGCTCCCCATGCGCCGCGCCCAAATTACACGCACAACCGCCGAAACCGATATCAACGTCGAGATCAATCTCGACGGTACCGGCATCTATGACAACAAAACCGGCGTGGGGTTCTTTGACCACATGCTAGACCAGCTATCGCGCCATGCGCTGATTGACATGACCGTGCGCTGCACCGGTGACCTGCACATTGATGACCACCACACCGTCGAAGATGTGGGCATCGCGCTGGGTCAGGCATTGACCCAAGCGATGGGCGATAAACGCGGTATCGTGCGTTATGGCGCGTGCCTGTTGCCGATGGATGACGCGCTGGTGCGTGCCGCACTTGACCTGTCCGCGCGACCCTATCTTGTGTGGAATGTCGAACTGCCGACCGCGCAGATCGGCACTTTTGACACCGAGTTGGTGCGCGAGTTCTTTCAGGCATTTGCGACCCACGGCGGCATCACCTTGCACGTGGACCAACTGCACGGCCTCAACAGCCACCACATTGCCGAAGCGGCATTCAAAGCCGTGGCACGCGCCCTGCGCGACGCGCTGGAACAGGACCCGCGCAAAAGCGACGCGATCCCTTCGACCAAAGGCATGCTTTGACAATGCTTACAGCGATTATTGATTACGAAAGCGGCAATCTACACTCGGCACATAAGGCGTTCGAGCGTATGGCCCGTGAAAGCAACGCTGGCGAGGTCATCGTGACCGCCGATGCCGATGTTGTGGCCCGTGCAGACCGCATTGTGCTGCCCGGTGACGGCGCGTTTCCCGCCTGTATGGCTGCCCTTAAGGGCACAGGTGGTCTGTTTGATGCGATGGTCGAGGCCGTCGAGGTCAAAGGCCGCCCCTTCCTTGGCATTTGTGTGGGCATGCAGTTGATGGCCACATGGGGCCGTGAATATGAAGACACCCGAGGCCTTGATTGGGTTGGTGGCGAAGTGACCCGCATTATCCCTGCGGATCCTGCGCTTAAGGTGCCGCACATGGGCTGGAACAATCTGGTGATTGATACGCCCCACGCCTTATTCGACGGTATTACGACCGGCGATCACACATATTTCGTGCACAGCTATCACATGGCCGTCACCGATCCCGCGCAACGTCTGGCCCATGTGGATTACGCAGGCGACGTCACGGCCATCATCGGGCGCGACAATATGATCGGCATGCAATTCCACCCCGAGAAAAGCCAGACAACGGGCCTGCGCATGATCTCGAACTTCCTCAACTGGAAACCATAACGCACCTGCGCCCCTCCCCGGGCGCAGATGCAATCGGCTTTAGTTCACGCGGCTCCACGTCTGCTTTTTGCAGATCGGGCCGACACAGCCTGACACTTGCAACGAATTGCCGGACAGCGCCATTTTCGACTTGAAGGTCTTGCCCGTGGACGGCTGCCAGATTTTGCCGGATTTATATGCGCCGCCCCCTGCGGGCGTCATATCCCAAACGATCTTTTTGCCGATGTTTTCGGATTTATATTCGCCCGACCCGTTAAAGGTGCGCGCGATAGTACCACACAGCTTCGCGCCGCAGGTGGTCATCTTTACATGGGCATAGGCGCCATCATCCACTTGGGTCTTCCACGTCCCTGCAACCGGATCGGCCCATACCGCCCCCGCAAAGGCAATCGCAGCAACCGCTGCTGTAAAAATCATTTTCATATTGGTTCCTCCCTAGAACTGCGTCCCAGCATGGCGCAGCGCAACGCCTTGTGGCAAGCATTCCGTAGGGTCGCGTTGCACCCTGCGCATATCCGTGTAAAACCGCGCCTAAGCACATGCAAAGGACAGCACACCATGATCCTCTACCCCGCGATTGACCTTAAAGACGGACAGGCCGTGCGCCTTGTACATGGCGACATGGAGCGCTCAACGGTCTTCAACGACAACCCCGCCGCCCAAGCGCAGGAATTTGTGGATGCGGGCTGCACATGGCTGCATCTGGTTGATCTGAATGGCGCATTTGCAGGTGAGCCGGTGAACGCCGCCCCTGTTGAAGCGATCCTCAAACAGTGCAAAGTCCCCGCGCAGCTTGGCGGTGGCATCCGCGACATGGCCACGATCGAGGCATGGCTGGACAAAGGCCTCGCCCGCGTGATCCTTGGCACCGTTGCCGTGGAAAACCCCGATCTGGTGCGCGAAGCCGCGCGCTCCTTCCCGAACCAAGTGGCCGTCGGCATCGATGCCCGCAATGGCCGCGTGGCCACAAAAGGCTGGGCCGAGGAAACCGACGTGATGGTTACCGACCTTGCCAAATCCTTTGAAGACGCAGGCGTTGCCGCGATCATCTACACCGACATCATGCGCGATGGCGCGATGGGTGGGCCCAACATCGACGCCACCGCCGATCTGGCCCGCGCCGTGAGCATCCCCGTAATTGCCTCGGGTGGTGTGTCCTCACTGGCCGATCTGCAAGCCCTCAAAGCCACAGGCGTGATTGAGGGCGCAATCTCGGGCCGCGCGCTCTATGATGGCGCGATTGATCTGGCGCAAGCCCTGGATGCGCTGCGCGACTGATCCTGCTTTGCTTGTCCCACCTTCCTCACCACGATAGAGAACTCCCATGCTCAAAACCCGCATCATCCCCTGCTTAGATGTCGCCGATGGCCGCGTGGTCAAAGGCGTGAATTTCGTTGGTCTGCGTGACGCGGGCGACCCTGTGGATGCGGCCATCGCCTATGATGCTGCCGGCGCGGACGAGCTGTGCTTTCTGGATATCCACGCCACCCATGAAAACCGCGGCACCATGTTTGATCTGGTGCGCCGCACAGCCGAGCATTGCTACATCCCGCTCACCGTGGGGGGCGGCGTACGGACCGTCGCGGATGTGCGCGCCCTGCTGCTGGCGGGGGCGGATAAGGTCAGCTTCAACTCGGCGGCTGTGGCCAACCCCGATGTGGTGGCCGAAGCCGCCGATCACTTTGGCAGCCAATGCATCGTTGCCGCGATCGACGCCAAAACAGTCGCCCCGGGAAAGTGGGAGATTTTCACCCATGGCGGGCGCAAACCCACAGGCATTGATGCGGTCGAATTTGCCATCACCATGATGGAAAAAGGCGCAGGTGAAATTCTGCTCACCTCCATGGACCGTGACGGCACCAAACAAGGGTTCAACCTGCCCCTGACCCGTGCCATATCTGACGCGGTGAGCATGCCTGTCATCGCTTCGGGCGGTGTGGGCAATCTGGACCACCTCGTGGACGGCGTGACCAAAGGCGGTGCATCCGCCGTGCTGGCCGCCTCCATCTTCCATTTTGGCGAATATACGGTGCAACAAGCCAAACAATATATGGCAGACGCCGGCATCCCGATGAGGCTCACATGACGACCACGCTTGACGATCTTTACGCCACGATTCTCACCCGTAAATCCGCCGATCCAACCTCAAGCTGGACTGCGCAGCTCTTGGCCAAAGGGCCCGAGAAATGCGCAGAGAAATTCGGTGAAGAGGCCGTCGAGGCCATCATTGAAGCCGTGCGCGATGACAAAGCGGCGCTGACGTCAGAGGCAGCAGACGTGCTCTATCACCTGCTGGTCATGCTGGCTGCGCGCGATGTGCCATTGGAAGATGTGATGGCAACGCTCCAGGCGCGGCAGTCCCAATCCGGCATTGCCGAAAAGAGCAGCCGCTAACCCCACGATAGCGCCCTGAAGCCCAAGTTGTTTCGGGCATACGCCCGAGCCCCCGCCCCACATTGCAGACAGAAAAAAACCTTCCGGACCAGCCGGAAGGTTATAAAGTGGGGAACAGGGACAAAATGCGGGGCGGTTGTTCCAAACCATCCCCTCTGTTTAACGAGATAGGTATGATTGCCGCCCGTTAAAGGCCCCATGCGAAATCAACCGCCACGCCGCCTATGCTACGGCGAAAACACGCGCAAAGTCGGTTCAGTCAAAGATATCCTCAACCAGATCAAAGGCTTCTTCGGCGAATTTACGAAACAGGCTTTTGCGTTTTTTACCGCGCTTTTTAGGCTTTGGCGGGGCTGCTTTGGGCAGTTTGCGTATTTGTGCACCGGCTTGGTGACTGACTGCGGGGTTGCGCGGTGCAGGATCGACTGGCAGCGCCTTGAGGCTGCTCAACGGCGCGCCGCATGCCCCACAGGTTAACGTGTGGTGACCTGCCCCCATAGACAGCACAGCGCGCGTTCCGCAGTGACAACAAGTGGCAATTTTATTCGGCGTGGCGATGGCGTGTCCCCCTTATGCGTGGTCCTTTGTAGCATATAGGGCGATTGCGGCCGCATTTGAGACGTTAAGCGATCCAAATGCACCGCCCGCGTCAATCCGTACCAGCGCATCCACTGTTTCGCGGGTTTTCTCACGCAGGCCTGGCCCCTCGGCCCCCAGCACCAGCGCCACAGCACGGTCCTTTTTGCCAGCAACCGCTGTTTCAATGGTCATCTCGGCCTCGCCATCCAGACCCAACACAAGATAGCCCATGCCTTGTAGCTCGCGGATACCGTCCGCCAGATTGCGGATGCGCAGATACGGCTGCCGCTCCAGCGCACCGGAGGCCGTCTTGGCCAATGCCCCTGTCTCGGGCGCGGAGTGATGGCGCGTGCCAATGACCGCCGAGGCGCCCAGCACCTCGGCCGAGCGCAGGATCGCGCCCACGTTATGCGGGTCCGTCACACGGTCGAGCATGATCACACGTGGTGCCGCATCGCCAATGCATACATCCGCCATACGGCCCCAATCCAGCGGCTTGACCTCTAGCACGGCACCCTGATGCACCGACCCCTGATCAATTGGCGGGCGGAATTTGCGCGGATCGACAACCTCGGGCGTGATGCCAGCAGCACTTACCGCATCTTCGAGCTTGGCCAGCGCGTTCGGCGTGACCATCAGCGTCAGCTTCACCCGCGTAGGGTTCATCAGCGCATCGCGGACCGCATGCAGACCGAACAACCAAAGCGTTTCTCGCGCCTCGGCTTTTTTGCCCTGCTCTTTTTCGACAACCCACTTAGGTTTCTTCATAACGGCCCCCTGAAATCGCGCGCATGTCCCCCTCTATCCCTTTGTCACGGGTAGGCCAAGCCTCCCCTGTAATGCCCCATTGGTCCCACAGGAAAGAAGCACATAGAAAACATCACACTTCCGCCAATTTTATGGTTGACCCCCCCCAGACCCACAGGTAATCACCGCGTCAGTGGGCGACAGGCCGCAAGGTGTGGCAGGGGACTGTAACTCCCTCGCGGAGACGCACGCCTGGTTCGATTCCAGGGTCGCCCACCACTTACCACCATAAAATCACAGCTGCCCCAGCCGTATGAAACAGGCGCAGATCGCCTGTGAATTTGGTGGAGCCATACAGGCAACCGACCTTCCCCTCCCACCTTGCCGAGCAGGGCAGCCAGCGCCTGTAATCGTCAGAGTTTCACAAGCTGATCACCGGCATTCACCGTCCCGTCCTGCACGATTTTGCACAGCACTCCGCGCAAGCGGTAGGGGCGGTTCTCGCGTTTGTTGATCCAACGCAGGCTGTCATTCCCGTACCTGTCGCGCCACTTTACGCAAGCCGTGTTGAATTTATCGCTCACTTCGATCACCGCCGACCCTGCCCGCAATTGCGTCCCAACAGGCAGGTTCTCGGCGCTCAAATCCATGTCCACAACAAAGGGATCACCGGGATGAGGCGTATGAGACCGATCACGCCAGCACAGGTCCATAATCCGCTTTTGCAGGATCGAGATCTGTATCCTTGGGTCCGGCGCGCCATCGGGCAAAATGAGCCATGGCTTTTTCGTCCATCGCTCCCCTATGATTCCCTGCGCGACAGTCAGCTCCAATGTATCAGGAAATTCCCGCAGCCCGTAATCAGGTCGAAAACACAGCTGTTCGATCACCGCGTTGGTTTTGGGGGCCGCGAGGATTGCCTCTAATGCGGCCTCACATTCGGCCAAGGACGCATGGTTCGGGTTTTCGTGCTGTGACATCGGCTTTTGCCCCTGAATTCAAAACGGCGGATTCTGTCGTGTTCGACGATCCATAACACGATAGCATCGATAGAAAAGACACCACATTATCAACACCCGAAAACGAAAAAGGCCCCTGCCCCTTTTTGAGGGGCAGGGGCCGTTAGATGGAAGAAGGTACGGTTAAACGACCAGTTCTTCCTCTTCTTCGTCTACTACGTTGATTTCCGCTTTGAGCTGGTCATCGGCGACCGGCTGCAAGACCGGGATGCCTTCGATGTATTGAACATCGTATTGGCCGCCTTTGCCATCATCCTCGAACTCTTCATCACCGGGAGTGACATAGGTCAGATCATCAACAGCGCCGGAACCTACGAGGTTCACCTGCAGGGTAGAAACGTTGTCCACGTCGATGCCAACTTCTTCCTGGCTGTTGTCACCCGAGGCAGGAATAGCAACCGAGGAAATCAGACCACCGTCGACGTCAAACAGGTCGATCGTGCCGCCCTCTTCTTCGATATCGAGCAGGTTCAGGCTGACCACAGTGGAAGGTGTGTCAAAGGCGAAGGTCAATGTGCCGCCATGAGCTTCGTCATCCGGATCCGAGCTGTCGTTGTCTTCCGAGATAATCAGCGCGTTGCCGCGATCATCAAAGCCCAGATCGTGGTCGCCGCCCGTCGGGTTATCGGTGTCAAAGATCATCGCATCGTTTTCCGTGCTGTCATCTTCGCCCGAGCGCTGAGCCGAGATTGTCACGCCGTCAAACTGATCGCTGACCACATCGCCCGCGTTCAATTCTTCAAAGTCGACAACAACGGTTTCGCCAGCGCCTGTGGACGCACCTTCGGTGGTTTGGGTCACAGACAGGTTGTCAAAAGAGACCTGCTCATCTGATGCCGTGAGGTCAGACACGATGCGAAACTGCACATCGCCGTTCACGTCATCCAGAACACCGCCCGAGTAGGTCAGCGTGCTGCTGTCTGATGTGATCTCGTTACCGGTTTCAGAACCAACCAACGCAGTCTTGTCTGCATTGACGACAAAGCTGTCCAGCGTCTGCCACTCACCGTCATCGGTGCGCACCTGCAGGGTCAGCTCATCCGCGTTACTGCCTGATGCCTCGAATTTGCTGGCGTCTGCTACACGGGCGTCGATGCTGAATGTCACATCGCCCTCCGCCTCAACAGCCGAGGTTTTCAGCGTGCCTTCATTGCGGCTGTTTGTGAACAGCTGGTCGTCATGCACCTTCCAGCCGCCGTCTCTCTCGATTGCATCGCTATCATCCGCAGCACTGACATCATCAAAATCCTCAACAAGCAGCGTTGTTTCGACCGCTGTCTCTGCCGCGACTTCTTCCGAAGCTGTTACAGAAACGTTGTCCAGTTTGATATATTCGTTCGACGCCGTCAGATCCGACACAAAGCGGAATTGCACGGTTTCCTCTGCAGTATCCAGAATACCACCCTCATAAGTGATATTGCTGGCAGAGTTACCAAAAGTCTGACCTGTTTCAGAGCCGACGATCGCGGTGCCCGCATCATTGACCTGAAATTCGTCCAGCAGAACCCAGCCCTGACCGTCAATGCTCACTTCGACGCGCAGGCTGTCTGCGGCGTTGCCTGAGTTCTCGAACAGGCGCGTGTCATGCACATTGGCATCAAAGTTCAGCGTAACAGGACCATCTGTGGCAACAGATTTCAACAAAAGCTCACCTTCGTTGTGGCTGTTGGTAACCAGCTTGTTCCAGTCGGCCCGCCAACCGGTATCACCTTCCACGATGGAGGACTCTTCGGCGCGTTCAATATCGTTGAAGTTGTCAAACAGCACTTCTTTGGACACCAGCACCGGATCGGCATCAGGTGTATCATGCGCCGTCAGAACCTGACCGTTCTCGCCATCGCTGTTTACCACGGTGGTAAAGCTCGAGATGTCCAGATCGGAGATCTTCAGCGGACCGTTGTCAGAGAAAAGTGTAAAGTTGGCTTGCACGACTTCACCTTGCGTGGAGCTTGCTTCGGTGCCGAACTGGATACCCACATCGAACTGGTCGGACACCTGCGCGCCGTTTGCCAATGTATCGACGCCGTTAACAGCCGCCTGCACGCCAGTCACAGGCGAGAAGATCGAGCCGGTGTTGGCTTCGGGGAAGAAATTCAGGCTGTCGAGCGTGCTGTCGTCTGACAGGTTGAAGAACACCCCATCCAGATCAACTGGCATCGTCGGATCGGCAGATGCGACAATGATAAACAATGTGCCGGTGTCTGTTTCGGAGACGGTGACAATGGTTTGCGGTTCGCAGCCCAAAGTGACCGAAGTGGAGATCGTGCCAGTCATATCTGTGAATTCCCAATCATTTCAGAAGTGATGCAAGGTTCTACACATAAATCGATTAACGCGCCGAGGGGAATTCCCAACTATGCCACACCATAGCCACAATCGCCTTATTTTAGCCTTATTATATCAGATATTGATCCAGTTTTGTTTCCAGAGACAAAACAGTTAACCTGATATTAACCAATTGTTTCAGCGCTTTTTGACGAAATCAGGCCAAATTTCGAATCGTTACCGCATGAATGCGCCGCCGGATGAATTCCATCACAGGTCGAAATGATGGCAAATTAATCCCCCTGTACGGGAATTTCTATCAGAGGGTATTCACCTCCCAGCCGATCCTGGCAGCCAAGATGCCGTCATCATGGTTCAGATGCCACGCCCCCCATCGCATCAGGGTCTATCCCAAATGGTTTCTTTCAAAACGGCACCTGCGGATTATACTGCGGTCAAATGGCGATCTGTGCGAAACAGGCGCTGATGAGGATACAGTATGGCAGCCACTCCCGAACAACCGCAAAATTTCAACGTCGTCATTGTCGGGCAGCAAGGACGTCTGTCCTTTGAGGCCGTAATCTTTGTCGCCTCATTGCGTGCCATGAGCCCGAATTTCAAAGGTCGTATTTTTGTAGCCGAACCTCAGGCCGGCCCCTTATGGGACAAAGACCCCGCCATCCGCAGCCAGCCCATTCGCGATGTATTAGAAGAAATGGGCGCGGAAATCCTGCCCTTCGAAAGCCGCCACTTTGGCCAGACCTATCCCCACGGCAACAAGATCGAACTGCTGCACGCCCTCCCCAAAGGAGAGCCCTTTGTTTTCTTTGACACCGATACGCTTATCACCGGCGATCTGGCCTCGGTTCCATTCGACTTTGACCGCCCCACCGCATCGCTGCGCCGCGAAGGGACATGGCCCCAGCCCCAGCTTTATGGTCCCGGCTACGCAGGACTGTGGAAGTCGCTCTATGACAAATTCGGGCTGGAGTTTGAAAGCTCGCTCGATCTGAGCCAGCCTGATGAGTATTGGCAGCGGTATCTATATTTTAACGCAGGTTTTTTCTTTTACAAATGCCCCCATGCGTTCGGCGATCTGTTCCTGGAGTATGCGCTGGCCATTCGCGACACCCCGCCGGTCGAACTTTGCGCGCAAGTGTTTGACCCATGGCTTGATCAAGTGGCGCTGCCGCTGGTCATTCATGCCTTGGGCGGCGGGCGCAACACCCTGCCCGACGGGTTGCTGGACGGCGCGATTAGTTGCCACTACCGTTTTTTACCCCTGCTGTACGCCCGCGAAAGCGATCACGCCGTGGCCGTGTTGGAACAGGTCACAACCCCCAATAAGATCAAGAAAGTACTCAAAGCCTACGACCCGATCAAGCGCATGATCTATCAAGGGCGCGGTGCCAAAGCCCGCGCGCTGTTTGACCGCAACAACCTGCCCCGCAAAGAACAGGCCCTGCGCAACCAGCTCAAGAAAAACGGGTATTGGATGCGTTAACCCCACCCTACAAAGACAAAAAAGGCCAGCGTAATGCTGGCCTTCTTCGTTTCAGATCAAAGACAAGGCCGGATAACGCCCCTGCCTTGCCTGTGACTTATGCTTCCGGCTTTTCAAGCAGCGTGTAGGTCGCCACAAAGGCATCCGCCGCCTGCCCGCGGGCGATGTGGCCCTGCGCGTTCCGCTTGGAGCGTGCACCGACCGACTTTTTGATCACGCGGCCGATTTGCTGGTTCAGCGACACACGCGCGCGTTTTACTTTTGCTTCACCTTCGCTGGCCTCGACACCTAAAGCGGCTTCGTACTGCTCTTTGAATTTCTTATCCTTGCCGGCTTCAGAAACCACGGTAAGGATAAAGTTTTCATCAAATTTACCGGCTTTATCCAGTTTGATCGCCAATGCGACAACCTGATCAATCACCTGGCGTTTCGCGGCCAGACGCAGGGCCAAAGGCTCATCCGCGCCGCCGGTTTCGATCACATGGGTCTCGACCAGCTTTTGCATGTAATGGGTCATGTTCATGCCGGCGGCTTTCGCCTGTGCATCCATGAATTTACGGACCGGCAGCTCCAGTGTGAATGTCACTGTGGAGGCTTTCTCGATTTTTTCGAGCTTGCGGGCGCGGCCGTTTTCTTTTTTCCCTGCCTTTACGGCTTTGGTTTGGTTTTTTGTTTTTTCAATCTGTGCCATTTCTGGACTCCTGCTTGACGACATACTTGTTGTGTATGCGATACCGCCCCACATGTCAACATACATTGCATGTATGTGCAGCCCGTGACCAACAGGCAACACCCTCACTCAGCCCCCCCTTTGCCACGCAGGCTAGGGCTACGGCCGCAAAGCTTTCCTTGTCCGGTAATATGCAATCCCGTACCTCTTTGCATATCATCAGGAGGAGAAACCATGACACACGGCTTTGACACGTTACAAATCCATGCAGGTGCCCGACCCGATCCGGCAACCGGCGCACGCCAGACACCAATCTATCAAACAACGGCCTATGTGTTCCGCGATGCGGATCACGCTGCGGCCCTGTTCAATCTGCAAGAGGTCGGATTTATCTATTCGCGCCTGACCAATCCCACTGTGGCGGTACTACAGGAACGCATTGCGACACTTGAGGGTGGCGTGGGCGCAGTATGCTGTTCATCAGGTCACGCGGCCCAGATCATGGCTCTTTTCCCGCTGATGACACCGGGCAAGAATATCGTCGCCTCAACCCGTCTGTATGGCGGAACCGTGACCCAGTTCAGCCACACGATCAAACGATTTGGCTGGGAATGCAAATTTGTCGATTTTGATGATCTTGATGCAGTCAAGGCTGCAATTGACGACGACACCCGTGCGGTGTTCGGCGAGGCGATTGCCAACCCCGGTGGCTATATCATGGATGTGCGCGCGATTGCAGATATTGCGGACGCCGCGCAAGTCCCGCTGATCATCGACAATACAACCGCAACCCCCTACCTGTGCCGCCCGATTGATCTAGGTGCAACGCTTGTTGTGCATTCCACAACCAAATACCTGACCGGCAACGGCACTGTGACCGGCGGCTGCGTTGTAGACAGCGGCAGGTTTGACTGGTCCGCCTCGGATAAGTTCCCGTCCCTCAGCGCCCCCGAACCGGCCTATCACGGCCTCAAATTCCATGAGACCTTTGGCAATCTGGCCTATACGTTCCACGGCATCGCCATCGGCCTGCGTGATCTGGGCATGACCATGAACCCCCAAGCCGCGCATTACACGCTTATGGGCACCGAAACATTAAGCCTGCGCATGGAGCGCCACGTCGCCAACGCCCAAAAAATCGCGGCTTGGCTGGAAGCAGATGACCGCATTGACTATGTCACCTATGCCGGTTTGCCGTCGTCCCCCTATTTCGAGCGCAGTAAAGAGGTCTGCCCCAAAGGCGCAGGCGGCTTGTTCACCTTCGCCGTGAAGGGCGGCTATGACGCTTGCGTCAAGCTGGTCAATGCGCTCGAGGTCTTTAGCCATGTGGCAAACCTTGGCGATACCCGCTCGCTGATCATCCATTCGGCATCGACCACCCACCGCCAGCTGACCCCCGAGCAGCAGGAAGCCGCCGGTGCTGGTGCCAATGTCGTGCGGGTCTCCATCGGGACAGAAGACCCCGATGATCTGATCGCCGATCTGGACCAGGCTCTTCGACAGGCAACAACCTAGGCCCACGGCGCGCGCCTGCACATATTGGCGCGCGCATTGGCTATTTCCCCACCATGGGACGCTTTTCCCGAACCCGCACTTGCGGTATTCTGCCCGCAAGGATGATAGGAAGTTGTTGGTTTAGAGGACACATGGTAAAGGCAATATATGAAGCCTAATTTTGCACTTTCACTGTCTTTTGACGGAATTACACTGCTCCATCGCGCTGCTGGCGGCTGGCGCGAGGTTGGCGATGTCTCAATCACTTCTGATGATCTGGCAGGTGAGCTGGCCGTCCTGCGCAAAACCGCCGCGAGCCTTGAGCCCGGCGGCGTGCGCTCCAAACTGGTCATCCCCTCAAGCCAGATAAAATATCTTAGCCTCACCACACCGGGGTTATCTGATGCGGCGCGCCGCAAAGAAGCCGAGCGCGCACTGGACGGGGCAACCCCCTATGAAGTCGCCGATCTGGCGTATGATATTTCGGTCGACGGACCGCTGACCCATGTTGCCGCCGTCGCCCGCGAGACATTGGCCGAGGCCGAAGCCTTTGCTAATGAGCATCGCTTTCACCCCGTCAGTTTTGTCGCCATTCCCGAAGAATCTCCCTTTCTGGGTGAACCGTTCTTTGGTCCAACCGAAGGGGCTGCGGAATTGCTTGGCCCCTCTGACACGGTGGAACCCGATGGTATTGCTGTTGTCGTTGTCGGCGCTGTACGTCCCGAAGATACCGTAAAACCAGCCACTGAGCCGGACACAGCAGACGCGCCTGCGCCATCGGATGCAGTTGAAAAAGATTCCGCTGATACAGCGCCTGTGAAGGACAGCGACACCCCGACCAAGGCCCCCTCCCCTGATAAGGGTGCAGCAGACAAGGCCCTCCCTGATGACGCCGCCCCAAGCGAGAGTGTTGAGACACCTGCGACAGATAGCGAGCCTGCCAAGACCAAGGAAGGCACCGCCACGCCGGCGGTACCCGCGGAAACAACTCCTGCGCCTGCGCCTGTGCAAAAAACTACTCCGGCAGAAGAAAAACCCGATCCACAGCCAGAGCTTGATCTGACTTCAGCCGCAGAAAAACCCACAACAGCCAAACCAGCAGAGCCGCAAAAAGCCGCGCCTACGGACAATGAACCACTCCCCCCTGAGCCTGCGAAACCGGCTTTGAAGACCAAGGATGCAGAACAGGCTCCGGCAGATATGGCTCCGGCAGAAACTGCACCTCCCAAAACCGGCGCTGCCGCCCCGACGCCCGAACAAGACCACGTTGTCACGCCTTTGGCTGCCGCTGCGATCGCGGCGGTGCCGAAAGCACCCGCCGCGCCAAAGCTGACAACCACCGGTTTTGCCACCCGCCGCGCCGCGCCTGCCACACCGTCCAAACCATTGGGCGGGGCGCAGCGTCCTGCTGCGGCCCCTGCAATACAGACAAGCGGCGGGACGGCGGCAGCTGTGTTGCAACCCGACAGCAGCTCGCTCACTCAAGCGCCGCCTGCCAGCCAAAAACCCGCAAGTGCCGCACCGGCAAAAGCAGGTTTTTTCAGCCGCCGCAAACCGCGCAAAAAGGCTGCCGCGCCAATACCGGCAGCAACGGCAAAAGTCCCCCCCGCCGGCACCGAAGCCGACCGGATGACCGTCTTTGGGGCCCGCGCCTCGGACGTGCGGGGTAAACCGCGCTTCCTTGGTTTGATCCTGACCGTAATCTTGTTGGTATTTCTGGCAGGTGTCGCCGCTTGGGCCGCTGTTTTCCTTGATGACGGCATTGCCGGATTGATGAAAAAGGACGCGCCGCGCGCAACCGCCTCCGCCCCCGAGAACCAGATCACGCCCGAGATCATTCGTGCACCGGACGGTATCGCACAAACCTCTGACGAAAAGGATTCGGGCGTTGCACTTGCAGCGCTTGATCCGGTTCTTTCTGCCGAACAGGCGGAGGCCGTCGCTGTCCTAAATGATCCGCGACCCGAACCCGTGCGGCCTGTTATCACCGAAGCCGAAGCTGCCGCGCGCTATGCGGTCACCGGCATCTGGCCCCTCTCCCCCCAAGCGCCGCTGACTGATCCCAGCAAGGACCCACCCCCTGCCTATCTCAGCAGCATTGATGCGCGCACCGGTGCCACAGATGCCATTGCACTCCCCTCTCCGAATGTTTTTGACACAGACACGCCCATTGCCGTTGCCGCGGTCACCTCACCGCCACCGTTCGGGCAGCCTGGGAACGTCGATGCGGCAGGGCTCCTCATTCCCACACCAGAGGGTATCGTTGCCCCGGGTGGATACACGCTGATCGCGGCCCGCCCGCCCCTCAAGCCGCCTGCCAAGGCGTTGGGCGAAGCCCAAGCCGCTCCCCAAGTAAATCCGGTGCTTGCCGCTCTGGCCAGCGCGCGCCCGAAATATCGCCCCCTTGGCCTTGCCGAGCGCACCGAACGTGCCGCCCTTGGCGGAGTAAGCCGGATTGAGCTTGCAGCCTTCCGCCCCTCGTTGCGCCCACAAGCGCTCCAGGATCGTATCCTGAAAGAAGAGGCCGCCCGCCAAGAGGCTGCACGCCAAGCGGCCGAGGCCGAGCAAGCCCGCATTGCAGCTGCCGCTCAGGCCTCCGCCGTTGCGGCGCTCAACGTACGGCAAGCGACACAGGCTGCCGTCGCAGCCCCCGCCTTGCAAAATGCGACACGGCTTGCAGCGGCACGCTCGCTCCGGCCCGATACCCGTCCGCGCAATTTTGCCCGCATCGTGAAACGGGCCCAGCGCGCGAAACCGGCAGAAACGCGGGTTGCCTCCGCCGCAAGCGTCGCGCCTCGCACCGTCGCGCCCTCGCTGCCGTCGCAGGCATCCGTGACGCGCAGTGCCACCGTGAAAAACGCCATCAACCTTCGCAAGGTGAACCTGATCGGTGTCTACGGCAAACCCGCCAGCCGCCGCGCGCTGGTGCGCCTGTCCAATGGCCGCTACCAGAAGGTGAAGGTCGGTGATCGGATCGACGGCGGCCGCGTCGCAGCCATCGACGCCTCCGAGTTGCGTTATGTGAAATCCGGACGCAATGTCGTTTTGCGGATGCCGTAGATCGCCCGACGACCTCTTTACAGACGCCCCAAGATCCGAAGCATGAAACAATGCTCTTACTGAGCCAGTGATTTCAAAATCATCATGCTCCGCTTGCCTTTGAACATTCTGCCAATTTTGCGCATCTTGACGCCACTTGGCCCAAAATAGTCGGCCAGCGCGCCATAACAGGGGATGCAGAGCCTCTGTAGCGGGTCTATTATAAAATCTGACCCGCCTTTAACCCGCTGATTCACGCAACGCGCCTGCAGTTTTGCCCGCAGCCTGCCTGTATAGCCTGATTGCGATGGACCAATTCAAGCGCGACGGCCCATCGCCCACACAACCCACTGCGCCACCGAAGGACCGATATGGAAGGCTTTTTGTTTCAGGCCACGATTTACCTTGCCGCCGCTGTGATTGCTGTGCCCATTGCTGCACGGCTTGGGCTTGGCTCGGTTCTGGGATATCTCGCGGCAGGCATTCTGATCGGACCCGTTTTCGGCTTGGTTGGCTCCGAAACAAAGGACCTGCAACATTTCGCCGAATTCGGCGTCGTCATGATGCTGTTCCTGATCGGGCTCGAGCTTGAGCCTAAGGCCTTATGGAACATGCGGCATAAGTTGCTGGGGTTGGGCGGCTTACAGATCGTGCTAAGTACGCTTGCGCTAATGGGAATTGCCATGGCCTATGATCAGCCGTGGGGCGTCGCATTGGCCATCGGTTTGACGCTGTCTCTCAGCTCAACGGCGATTGTGTTGCAAACACTGTCCGAAAAAGGATTGATGAAAACAGCAGGGGGCAGGTCGATCTTTTCGGTGTTGTTGGCGCAGGATATTGCGGTCATCCCTATGCTGGCATTCCTGCCGCTTATTGCTGCGACATTACCGATTGCCACTGTCGCTCCGGATGGTTCAATCAACATTGCAACCGAAGAAGCAACCGCTCACAGCACCTCCCACGGGACGGCCCCCGTCGACGCGGCCATTACTTTTGTGGACGGCCTACCGGCATGGGGCATCACCCTTTTGACGATCGGGGCGATTGCGGGCATCATCATTACCGGCGTTTTCTTTACCCGTCCTGTTTTCCGCTACATCCATCTGGCCAAGCTGCGCGAAATGTACACAGCCCTTGCGCTACTCATTGTCGTGGGCATCTCGGCCACGATGTCCCTTGTTGGTCTTTCTCCTGCGTTGGGCGCATTTTTGGCCGGTGTGGTGCTGGCCAGTTCGGAATTCCGCCACGAGCTCGAGACCGACCTCGAGCCATTCAAAGGGCTGCTGCTGGGCCTGTTCTTTATCACCGTCGGCGCGGGCATCAATTTCGAGCTTCTGGCCTCGGATTTCGTGATCATCCTGGGCATGGCCCTGTTGGTAATCCTGGTCAAAGGCATCATCCTTTTTGTGCTGGGCCGGATGTTCAAGCTGCGTGGCCGTGATCAATGGCTGTTTGCCCTTGGATTGGCGCAGGCCGGCGAGTTCGGCTTTGTCCTTGTGAGCTTTTCCGTCGCCACAGGTGTTCTCCCCGACGGTATCGCAGAAACACTCTTGCTGGTGATCGCCCTGACCATGCTGATCACCCCGCTGCTGTTCATCATTCACGACATCATCTCAAAGCGCAGCAAGGAAAACGCGTTTGCCCAACCGGATGATGATATCGACGATGACGGCACAGTTATCATCGCGGGGATCGGACGCTTCGGGCAGATCGTGAACCGGCTTGTGCAGGCCTCAGGGTTTGAAACAGTTGTATTGGATCACAACCCTGAAACCATCGCCGTCATGCGCCGCTTCGGGTTCAAGGCGTTTCTCGGGGATCCGACCCGCGCAGATGTATTACGCAAGGCCGGCCTTGCGGATGCGCGCGTATTGGTCGTCGCGCTTGACGATCGTAAATCCGCCCGTGCATTGGTCGCCTATGCCCGCGCCCAGCGACCTGATCTGCATATCGTGGCGCGCGCCCATGACCGTGAAGATGTGTATTGGCTATATCAAGCAGGTGCCAATGACATCGTGCGCGAGATGTTCGACAGCTCCCTGCGCGCAGGGCGCTACGTGCTCGAGAACCTTGGCCTTACAGAATATGAAGCCGCCGAAGCGCAGCGTATCTTTTACCACCATGACCGCATGTCGGTGAACGAGCTGGCAAAGCTGTGGCGTCCCGGTGTGCCGGCTTCGCATAACGCCGAATATGTGGCCCGTGCAAAAGAGCTGGAAAAAGACCTCGAGACGGCATTTCTAAACCGTATCGAAGAGGAAGAGGCGAAAAAGCAGGCCTAGGCGTCTGTCACGCCAGCCTCGGCAAAGGTGGCCATGCCGCTGTGGCACTCCAGTGCCGCACGCAGGATCGGGATGGCCAATGCCCCACCTGATGCCTCTCCCAGACGCAGGCCCAATGACAGCAGCGGTGGCTTTTCCAGCCCCTCCAGCAGGCGGCCATGCGCGCCCTCGGCACTCAGATGCCCTGCGATGCAGTGATCCAGCGCCCCCTCAGCCGTATGTGCCAGGCAGGCCGCCGCAGCACAGCAGATAAACCCGTCCAGGATCACAGGGATACGCAAGCTGCGTGTGCGGGCAATTGCGCCCGCCATCGCGGCAATCTCGCGCCCGCCCAAACGGCGCAGGGTCTCGACCCCGTCGCCCTGCCCTTTGTGCAAGGCTAGCCCCTCTGCCACCACCCGTGTCTTGTTGGTCAGCCCCGCATCATCAACACCGGTGCCACGGCCAGTCCAATCGCCCGCCTCACCGCCCAACAAGGCCGCAGCCAAGGCAGCAGCCGGGGTTGTGTTGCCAATGCCCATTTCCCCCACAACAAGCAGATCAGCATCTATACGCACCGCGTCCCATCCCGCAGCAAGCGCAGCCGTCACTTCGGCCTCTGACATGGCAGGCGCTTGGGTGAAATCTTGGGTTGGGCTGTCTAACTGCAGGGGATGCACGTCCAGATCGGCCCCCGCATTGCGCGCCAACTGGTTGATCGCCGCACCGCCATGCTGAAAATTCAGCACCATCTGTTCGGTCACCTCTGGCGGAAAAGCCGAGACCCCTTGCGCCGCTACACCGTGGTTTCCCGCGAATACGATGATCTGGGGCGCGGTAATCCGTGGTCGCGCATCTGCGCGCCAGCTGGCGTACCATTGGGCAATATCTTCGAGCCGCCCCAGCGCCGCCGGAGGTTTGGTCAACTGCCCATTGCGCTCGGCCGCCCCCACACGGGCATCTTCATCGGCCACAGGCAATTCGGCAAGCATGGCGCGAAAGCCGTTCAGATCATTAAACTCAGCCATACCGAAAACCCTCATTGCCAGACGCTTGCAGCCTGTTTACCCAATGAGGCACATCTCACAAGCATAGAAAGAGGCACCTGCATGGAAAAAAGCGACCCGCTGCGCCAGCTGATGCTGGCTGCTGTGCTTCTGACGCGCTTGCCCCTGCCAGCGCTACCGGACGCCGCCTTTGCCGCTGGTCCGCGCGCGGTTTGGGCCTACCCCATCGTCGGCTTGGGCGTTGGGCTGGTGGGGGCCTTGGCTGGGCAGATCGCGCTGGCCCTTGGGCTGCCTACGCTGGCGGCCAGTGTGTTGGCCCTTGCGGCGATGATGCTGCTCACCGGCGCGATGCATGAGGACGGGCTGGCGGATGTCTGTGATGGCTTTTGGGGCGGGTTTACCCCTGACCGGAGGCTAGAGATCATGCGCGACAGCCAGATTGGCACCTATGGTGTGCTCGCGCTGATGACCGTGACGGCACTGCGCATCAGCGCGCTGTTGGTCCTGCTTGAGGGACATTGGGCCGCCCTACCCGCCGCAGCGGCGCTGTCGCGCGGGATGATGCCTGCGCTGATGTCCGCGCTGCCCCCAGCACGGCGTGACGGGCTGTCACAAAGCGTGGGCAAGCCTTCGCGCAGAGTTGCCCTGCTCGCAATCAGTATCGGCGTGGTTGTTGCCCTTGTGACGCTAGGGCTGATCGGCCTCATCGCATTTGGCGCTGCTGCGCTTGTCACGATAGGCATGGCAGCCTTGGCCAAGGCCAATATCGGCGGCCAAACAGGTGACGTGTTGGGGGCCACCCAACAACTCAGCGAGGCAGCAATCCTGCTCAGCACTGCCGCCCTGCTGGGCGCATAAAAAAACCGCGCCTGACAGGATCAGACGCGGTTTCAATTCTTGTTAGCTCAGAGCTGCTTAGGCAGCAACGCGGCTTTCCAGCACATCGCCCACCTGCTTGGCCGCGGCCAGCTCATCACCGCCCGACACAGCCGCAACTTCGCGGGTCAGACGCTCCAGCGCTGCTTCATAAAGCTGGCGCTCGGAATAGGATTGCTCACGCTGATCATCTGTGCGGTGCAGATCGCGCACAACCTCGGCGATGGCGATCAGATCACCGGAGTTGATTTTTTGCTCATATTCCTGTGCGCGGCGGGACCACATGGCGCGCTTGACCTTGGCCTTACCTTTGAGCGTCTTCATGGCGTGGTTGATCACGTCAGGAGAGCTGAGCGCGCGCATACCGATTTCGGTCGCTTTATGGGTTGGCACGCGCAGGGTCATCTTGTCCTTCTCGAAGGAGATGACAAACAGCTCCAACGTAATGCCCGCTACTTCCTGCTCTTCGACCGATACGATCTGCCCAACGCCATGGGCAGGGTAGACAACAAATTCATTCGGGCGAAAATCCAGCTTCTTAGACTTGCTCATACTCTTCATACTCCTTGAGGGGCGCGGCCGATCAAGGCCACGCGCAAACACGCAAATGCAAACAGGCCTTGGCCCGCGCAAATTGCGTGAAAAATTGAATGGTCAGATGCGCCGTGGCAGCGTGGCAGCATATAGGGTGAAACAGATTATCATTAACACCATCATATCACAAAAACGGCCCTCCTGAAAGGGCCGCCATATCTCAATGCAATAAGGTCAAGGCGGCAATACCACCGCTTGCACCCGAATCGGTTTGAAGCGGCTTAACCGCCCTCGCCGGGGGCCTCGGAGAACAGCTTGATCTTGTCAGGCTTGCCATCCATTTCAGCGGCTTCTGGCAACTGGTCTTTTTTGGTGACGATAACGGGCCACAGCTCGGCGTACTTGCGGTTGAACTCAACCCATTTCTCCATATCCGCATCCGTATCGGGGCGGATCGCATCAGCAGGGCATTCAGGCTCGCAAACGCCGCAATCAATGCATTCGTCAGGGTGGATCACAAGCATGTTCTCCCCCTCATAAAAACAATCCACCGGACAGACTTCGACACAGTCGGTGTACTTACAGGCGATACAGGCGTCATTTACGATATAGGTCATGGGAAACAGTCTCTGTCAGGATGGCTTGTAGCGTAGCTAAATCAGCAGCGAGGATCATTCAAGGTGGCGCGCCTTAGAAAGATCAAGCACGCGTCGGTCACGCTTGGTCGGGCGCCCTTTTCCCTCAAATGCGGGGTTATGCGGGATTTTATCCTTGGCTGTGCGGACCGGCGGGGCCAGATCCGTGTATAGGGCCTGTGCTTCGGGGGCTGGACCGCGCCGCGTGCCGCAGGCCTCAATGCGGATAACCCGCACGTGATCATCTTTGGAAAAGGTCAGGACATCACCGATGGTGATAGTTGTACTGCGTTTGGAGGCAGGTGTGCCGTTGATGCGCACTGCCCCGCCCGCGACTATAGCCGCCGCGAGCGTGCGTGTTTTATAGAAACGGGCGAACCACAGCCATTTGTCCAGCCGCAGCTTTTCCGCAGCGCTGTTCACTTGTCGGATTTAAGGCCCATCAGAGCCGCAGCAAACGGGTTGTCGGGGTCAATCTGCTTTTCCTTCTTGGGCGGACGCGCCGAGAAGTTCTGCGATTTCTTGCCCTTGTCGTTGTCGCGCTGGCCCTTTTTGCCGCGCGGATTGGGCTTGCCCTTACCCTTCGGACGCTCATTGCCACCCGCAGGCTGGCGGCGAGGTGCCCGTGCCCATGTGAAGGTGTAGAAAGTCTCGAGGTCGGGGCTTGCGATGCCAGCATCCGGCGCCGTGCCTTGAGCCACTTCTGTCTCGGACACTTGCGGAATGGCCGCGGGCACTTCGCCGTCGGTCGTAGGTTCGGCCGCGATGGGTGCAGTGCCTTCGTCGATGATCTTATCGACCCCTTCAGGCACATCTGCAGGCTTTGCCACTTCTGGCTCTGCGATGATGCCGCCGGCAGGGGCTGCGTTGGCGTCCATGACGGGGATATTGTCACCCGCCTCTTTGGCGGCTTCGGGCATTACTTCGGTGACGGCTTTCACCTTCACGCGTTCGCCTTTTTCGGCCTTATAGCCCAGACCCTGCATCAGATCCGAAAACTGCTCGAGCGTGGTGCCAGAGATCGACAGCATATCCGCCTTGGCCTCAAACCCGCCGCGCGAATCTTCAGAACGCAGCATGTCTGCAAGACGCTCCAACATATCAATACGGATCGCGCGCGTGCCTGCGTTGCGGTAGCCAGACATAGTGTCGGCCCCTGCGGGCGCGCCTGTCTCGACCGGAATCGTCACCAGACCAGGGGGCGGCGATTCGGGGAATTCAGCAAGGCCTTTGGTCAGCGACCACAGCACCAGACGCAAGCGCGTTGGCGCAGGTTTAAGCAACAGTGGCATGAAGATCGTGAACTGGCCAAAGCGGATACCATGCTTGCGCAATGCGCCACGGTCGTCTTGCTCAAGTGCTTTGACCTCTTCGGCCACTTGCGCACGCGGCAACACGCCAAAATTCTCGACCATCCGGAAGGCAAACCCACGCGCAAGACCGGTGAGTGTTTCGTCTTTTTGCATTGCGATAAGCGGCTCGAACAGGCTGGCCACCTTGCGGTCAATAAAGTGCTGCAATCGGCGCTGTACCTTTTGGGCAACCTCTGGACCTGCAACATCATCAACAAAAACATCGACTTGCGGCTTTAGCCCGTCTGAGCCCGCCACAAGTTTGCCAACGGCAGCAGAGCCCCACATCAGGCCGCCCTGTTCGGTAAAGTCGATCTCTGTATCCGGCGCGTTATAAAAACGGTCAGCGCGCAGATGGAACTGCGGTGCCAAGGCTTGCAGCGCCGCCGTCTTGATCGTTTTCGTTTCAGCCGTGCCAGCGCCCTTGTCTGCGCGGAAACGGAAACCGTCCAGCTTGCCTACAAATTCGCCTTCTACGGTTACTTCACCGGTCTCGTTTACTTCGGCCACCATGGCTTCCTTCTGTCCTAGCCGGCGCAGCAATACAGATGTGCGCCGGTCTACAAATTTTTCTGTCAAACGCGCATGAAGCGCATCCGATAAGCGATCTTCTACGACACGCGCCTCGTTCCGCCAATGGGTTTCGTCATTTGTCCAACCTTTGCGTTGGGTGACGTATGTCCATGTGCGAATAAACGCCAGTCGTTTGCTCAACGCATCAATGTCCCCATCGGTTCGATCAATACGTTTGATTTGTCGCGCGAGCCAATCATTCGGCAGGCTGCCGCGTTGATGCAAATGGTTAAAAATGATCTCGAGCAGATTAGCATGCTCTGCATGGCTGATCCCGCGGAAATCGGGAATGCGGCAGACATCCCACAGCAGTTTGACCGAAGCCCCATCCGTACAGCGCGCCGCAACCTCTGCGTCATCGCCCAAAACCTTGAGCGCGCGCAGATCATCTGCTTCGCGGGCCTTGATCAGACGCTCATGGTCCGGCCCCTCCTCCAGCGTCATAATCAACCGGTCGATGCTGCCGAACTGCAAATGCGGGTTACGCCAGTTTATCTTGTCCTGGGGGGTAAAGCGGTGATCCATAATCGCCCGCGCCACGCCATCATCCAGCGGGCGCACGTCACCTGTCACACCAAAGGTGCCGTTTTTCATGCCGCGCCCTGCCCGCCCCGCAATCTGGGCAAGCTCATTCGGCGCAAGCGGCCTCATGCGCCGCCCGTCAAATTTGCTGAGACTGGAAAACGCCACATGGTCCACATCAAGGTTAAGCCCCATACCAATGGCATCTGTCGCCACCAGATAGTCGACCTCACCGTTTTGATACATCTCGACCTGCGCATTGCGCGTGCGCGGGCTAAGCGCCCCCATGACCACAGCGGCTCCGCCCTTTTGGCGGCGGATCAGCTCGGCAATTGCATAGACGTTTTCGACCGAGAACCCGACGATGGCACTGCGCGGGCGCATGCGACTGATCTTTTTCTGCCCCGCATAGGTCAGCTCTGACATCCGCTCCCGTTGTACGAATTGCGCATCGGGAACCAATGCCGCGATGGTGGCGCGCAATGTGTCGCTGCCCATGAACAATGTCTCATGCAGGCCACGAGCGCGCAGCAGGCGGTCGGTAAAGACATGCCCGCGCTCTGGGTCCGCGCATAGCTGGATTTCATCCACCGCGACGAAATCAGCCCCCATGCCTTCGGGCATCGCCTCGACGGTACAGACCCAATATTGCGTGCGCAGCGGCACGATCCGCTCTTCGCCCGTGACCAATGCCACCACAGAGGGGCCGCGCGCCGCAACGATGCGGTCATAAACCTCACGTGCAAGCAGACGCAGCGGCAGGCCGATAATGCCCGTCCGGTGCCCCAACATGCGCTCAATCGCGTAGGTCGTCTTGCCGGTATTGGTGGGACCCAAAACCGCCACAACCCTGCCTTGCGTAGTCACCGCATATTCCTAACTGAGTTAAAGAGTTCGCCCGATACCGTCGGACTTGAGCTGTTCAAGCGCCTTTTCGGCATTTTCGTGATGAGGGTTAAGCGCCAGCACACGGCGGTACAATTCCGCCGCAGACCGGTTATTGCCCAGTTCTTGCAACATCACCGCAAGACCAAAGATAGCATTGAAATTTTGAGGGTTCAGCGCCAATGCCGCTTCGAGGTCGTCCAAGGCAGGACCATATAGTTCGGCGCGGAAATACGCAGTGGCGCGCGCATGATAACCTTCGGCAAAAGCAGGCGCATGATCAATGAGCGCGGTAAAATGCTCGATTGCTGTCGGAAAGTCCTCGACCGCCATCGCTTCGCGGCCGCGCTTGAGCAGCAGGTCCATCGCCGCCGAGCCCGATCGCCCCCATTCGCGCAAAATATCCCGCTCAGCCGCACGCGCCTGATCCGGGGGCGCTGTGCGCAGGGTTTCCATCAAAGCATCCAGGCGCTCTTGCGTCTGCGCGCTGGCAGGACTGCAAAGCAACACAACAACACCAAGTGCCGTAACGGTATGTTTGAGGTTGACGATAAGTCTGAGCATAACAACAGTGAATGTAACAGGTGCGCGCGCGATTTCCAGTCGGGTCAGTACCCATTTGCCAAAAAAGGGCTAAATATGAGCGATGTGATTAACGAAGCTGTGAAACTGCTGTCCGAGAAACTGGACGGAACCGAAGTCGGCGGCACCGTCAAATTCGACATTGAAGGCGAAGGCAGTGTGATGGTCGATGACGCAGGCGCGCGCGCAGGCGACGAAGACGCCGATGTGACACTTAGTGCAGATGCCGAAACATTCGCCGGCATCATGAGCGGCGACATCAACCCCACGTCGGCCTTCATGAGCGGCGGATTAAAGGTTGACGGTGACATGGGTATGGCCATGAAGCTGGCCTCTGCACTGGCATAACCTGACCAGACATATGTCCCTCACGCCCGCGCCTCTTTATACAGACATCCACCCCGGGCCAGACCCGTCAGCGGCCTATTGGATAGAGACCTCTGACGCCAAAAGGATCCGGCTGGGTGTCTGGAACCCCCATGGCGCGCGCGGCACGGTGCTGATCTTTCCCGGTCGCACCGAATACGTCGAAAAATACGGGGTCGTGGCGGCTGGATTCGCCAGCCGCGGCCTCGCCTCTATCGCCATCGACTGGCGCGGACAGGGGATCGCCGACCGCCTGCTTGATGACCCGTTGACCGGTCACGTAGAACGTTTTTCGGATTATCAGAAAGATGTGGCTTCGCTGATGCGTGCAGCGCGCAGCCTCAATTTGCCGCGGCCCTACTTCCTTGTCGCACACTCCATGGGAGGTGCCATCGGCCTGCGCGCGGTAATCGAAGGGCTGGGCGTGCAAGCGGCCGTGTTCACCGGCCCGATGTGGGGCATCAATATATCTCCGCTGCTGCGCCTGCCCGCCCGCATCCTCAGCACCATGATGCCAAAAATCAATCAGGGGCACCGCTTGCCTCCGGGTAGCACAAACACGCCCTATGTTCTCGCCGAACCCTTCGAGGACAACGTGCTCACAACGGACCCGGAGATGTTTGCCATGATGCACGATCAACTCATCGCGCACCCCGAAATGAAATTGGGCGGCCCCAGCTATGTCTGGCTGCGCGAAGCGCTGGCCGAAACGGCGCATCTGGCAGAACGTGCCGCGCCCAAGCTGCCCTGCCTGACCTATGTCGGCACAAATGAACGCATCGTCGACGTGCCACGCATCCATGAGCGCATGGCAAGCTGGAAGGGTGGCGAGCTGCGCGTCATTGAGCGAGGCGAGCATGAGATCCTAATGGAAAGACCGGAAATACGCATACCAGCCTTCGACGAGATTACAGCGCTGTTTCTGAACACCACCACCGGTTAAATCCCCCTCAAAACTGGCACCGCAGCCATTTCCGCCTAGCTTAGGCGCATGAGCCATGAACCCGCCCTGACATTTACCCCCGAAGGCATTTACTGCCCTGCGGGAGATTTCTACATTGACCCATGGCGCCGCGTGGATCGCGCGCTGATCACCCATGGACACTCGGATCACGCGCGCTGGGGGATGGGGCGCTATCTGGCCACGCATGATGCCCTGCCCGTGATACGGCACCGTCTAGGTGACATTGACGCCGAGGGAATTGCCTATGGCGAACAACGCCAGATCGGCGGGGCAACAGTATCCTTCCACCCTGCGGGTCACGTCCCCGGTTCTGCGCAAATTAGGATAGAGGTCCGAGGCGAGGTCTGGGTCGCCTCGGGAGACTACAAAATCATAGACGACGGGCTCAGCACCCCCTTCGAACCACTGCGCTGCCACCACTTTATCACCGAAAGCACCTTTGGCTTACCTGTCTTCAAATGGCAGCCCCAAGATGTTGTCGCAGCCGAAATAAACGGCTGGTGGCAGGGCTGTGTAGAAGAGGGAAAGACGGCTATGCTGGGGGCCTATTCGTTGGGAAAGGCCCAGCGACTTTTGTCGATGCTGGATCCTGCGATTGGCCCAATCCTGTGCCATAAGGCGATCGAGAACACCAACCAAGTGATGCGCGACCAAGGCATCACATTGCCCCATACCATTCTGGCCGATAAGGACGTCAACGGCAAAACCCACCCCGGCGCAATGGTGCTCGCGCCGCCTTCTGCCCTTGGCTCTGCGTGGGCCAAAAAATTCGGCCCACAAGAAAGCGGCTTTGCCTCTGGCTGGATGGCTATGCGCGGCGTCCGCAGACGTCGCGGCGGCGATCGCGGCTTTGTCATCTCGGATCACGCGGACTGGGACGGGCTGCTGTCAGCAGTCAAACAAACAGGTGCCGAAAATATATATGTAACACATGGTTACACCGATATCTTCGCGCGATACCTGAATGATTGCGGCTGGAACGCCGAAGTCGTGCCAACGCAATTCGAAGGAGAGAACCTCGACACATCGGACGAAAGCGAGGTCGCCTCATGAAAGCATTTGCCGCCCTCTTTAACGCCATCGATCAAAGCACCAAAACCTCAATCAAGATCAACGCATTGGCAGATTATTTTAAAGTAGCAGACGATGTAGACAAACTTTGGACTGCGGCCCTGTTTTCGGGTCGTCGCCCCAAGCGTGCAGTCACGACGACACGCCTTCGTGCGTGGGGTGCCGAAGCGGCGGGCATCCCGCCTTGGTTGTTTGAGGAATGCTACCCCGTGGTCGGCGATCTGGCCGAGACAATCGCACTGGTCCTGCCTGCCACCCCCACGACCGACAATCGCCCTCTGTCGCAATGGATCACCGATTTGCGCGCAACCTATGCTGCTGACGAGGAGGCAAAAAAAGCATTTGTGCTGGACGCCTGGTCACGCCTTGGCGGGACCGAGAGGTTCGTATTCAACAAGCTCATCACAGGTGGCATGCGCGTCGGGGTGAGCCAAAAACTGATGACGCGCGCCCTGTCTCACGCCACAGGGCGAGACGAGGCCGAACTGGCCCACCGCCTGATGGGCAACTGGCACCCCGATGACACCACATGGCACGCGCTGATCGAAGCAGAGGATGCCAGCGCCGATGCCTCACGCCCCTATCCTTTCTACCTTGCCTACGGGCTTGAAGACGGCCCCGAGGCACTGGAAGACCTCGACAACTGGCGCGCCGAATGGAAGTGGGACGGCATCCGCGGACAGTTGATCCTGCGCGCCGGATCGCATTTCGTCTGGTCACGCGGCGAAGAACTGATGACCGACCGCTTCCCCGAGCTGGCCCGCGCGGTCGATTACCTCCCGGACGGCACGGTTCTGGACGGAGAGCTTTTGGTTTGGCAGCCTGACGCCGATCACCCCTCAAGCTTTAACACGCTGCAACCTCGCATCGGGCGCAAAACTGTGCCGAAGAAAATGCTGACCGAGGCCCCCGTGGTTTTGCACGCCTATGATCTTCTGGAACTTCATGGTCAAGATATCCGCGCCCAGCCCTTTGCCGAGCGCCGCGCGCTGTTGGAGCAAACCTGCGCCGCTCTGCCGCCCGATGCCCCGGTTCGCCTATCCCCTCAACTGCCGTTCACTGATTGTAACGACCTGAACCAATACCGCGACAACGCCCGCGAAGCCCACGCCGAGGGGCTGATGCTCAAACGCGCAGACAGCCCCTATCTCGCGGGGCGTAAAAAGGGTGACTGGTGGAAATGGAAGCTCGCACCGCTCACCATCGACGCCGTGATGATATATGCGCAATCGGGATCGGGCCGCCGCGCCAACCTGTTCACAGATTATACCTTTGCCGTGCGCAACGGCGATGATCTGGTCCCCTTCACCAAAGCCTATTCTGGCCTGACGGACAAAGAATTCCGCCAGATCACCGCATGGGTGCGCAAAAACACGATTCAACGCTTTGGTCCTGTGCGTCAGGTCACGCCGGAACTTGTGTTCGAAATCGCATTTGAGGGCATTCAGGCCTCTCCGCGCCATAAATCAGGCATCGCTCTGCGCTTTCCGCGTATGCTGCGTTGGCGGCGTGATAAACCTGCGGCCGAGGCAAATACATTGGATGATCTCAACGAGATGCTGCGCATTTACGGCTAGCGACTTGCCCCACGCGCATCAGACGCCTACCTATGCGGTAACGTACAAAGGATACCACATGTTTCACCTGTCCCCCGTCTCCCCGTTCCCCCAACTGCACCGCGATGCAAATGCCAGCGGTGCCGATGCGCCCTTTGGCGATTTGCCCGAATGGAACCTTGATGATCTCTACACCGGTGAAGATGCGCCCGAACTAAAGCGTGACCTCGACTGGCTTGAACAAGCCTGCGCCAGCTTTGCCACCGATTACGAAGGCAAACTGTCGACACTGGATGCTCAAGGACTGCTTGACTGCGTGCTGCGCAACGAAAAAATCAACCAGATCGCAGGGCGCATCATGTCCTATGCCGGCCTGCGCTACTACCAGCTGACCACCGATGCCGGCCGCGCCAAATTCATGTCCGACGTGCAGGAGAAAATCACGAACTTCACCACCCCGCTGGTCTTCTTCACGCTTGAGCTCAATACACTGGAGGACGACCACCTCGACGGGCTGCTGGCACGCAATGCCGATCTGTCACGCTACAAACCCATCTTCGACCGTATCCGCGCGATGAAGCCCTACCAGCTTAGCGACGAGATGGAGAAATTCCTGCATGATCTGGGCGTTGTCGGCGACGCATGGGAACGCCTGTTTGATGAAACCATCGCTGGCCTCAAGTTTGACGTGAATGGTGAAACACTGGGCATTGAAGGCACGCTCAACCTGCTAACCGATCCCGACCGCGACACCCGCGAAGCAGGTGCCCGCGAGTTGGCAGATGTCTTTGGCGAAAACATCAAAACTTTCGCCCGTGTGCACAACACGCAAGCCAAGGAAAAAGAAATTCTGGACCGATGGCGCGGTATGGAAACGGCCCAAACCGGCCGCCACCTGTCCAATCAGGTCGAACCCGAAGTCGTCGAAGCCCTACGCAACGCAGTTGTTCAGGCCTATCCCAAACTGTCGCACCGTTATTACGCCTTGAAAAAGAAATGGCTCGGCCTCGATACAATGCAGGTCTGGGACCGCAATGCGCCCCTGCCTATGGAAGACCCCAAATCCGTCGACTGGCCTCAGGCTGAAAAGATGGTGATGGACGCCTATACCGCATTTGACCCACGCATGGGCGAACTGGCCAAACCGTTCTTTACCAATGGCTGGATTGACGCAGGCGTGAAACCCGGCAAAGCGCCAGGTGCTTTTGCCCACCCTACCGTCACCGACGTGCACCCTTACGTAATGCTGAACTACCTCGGCAAACCACGCGACGTGATGACCCTCGCCCATGAGCTGGGCCACGGTGTGCATCAAGTGCTGGCCGCAGGCCAAGGCGAAATGCTCTCCTCCACGCCCCTCACCCTCGCAGAGACCGCCTCGGTCTTTGGCGAAATGCTGACCTTCCGCAAAATGCTGGACGGTGCAAAAACCACCTCCGAACGCCGCATCCTTCTGGCCGGCAAGGTCGAGGATATGATCAACACCGTCGTGCGCCAAATCGCATTCTACGACTTCGAGTGCAAATTACATGCAGCGCGCCGTGGCGGAGAACTGACACCAGACGATATCAACGCCCTATGGATGTCCGTTCAGGCCGAAAGCCTCGGGCCGGAATTTGAGTTCATGGACGGGTATGAAACATTCTGGGCCTATATCCCGCACTTCATCCACTCCCCCTTCTACGTCTACGCCTATGCCTTTGGCGACGGCCTCGTAAACGCGCTCTATGCGGTCTACGAGGAAGGCAAACCCGGTTTTGAGGATAAATACTTCGACATGCTAAAAGCAGGCGGCTCCAAACACCACAAAGAGCTCCTGGCCCCCTTCGGCCTTGATGCTTCTGATCCTGCCTTCTGGGACAAAGGCCTCAGCATGATCTCAGGCTTCATCGACGAACTCGAAGCCATGGAGGAGTAACCCTCCGCAGAAAATGCGCAAGCGGGCGCCCCCTGTCAGGTCGCCCGTTTGCATTCATCAACACCCCCGCCGCCCTATTTTCTCTAGCCAAAAATACTCCGGGGGAGTCTTTGCCTTAAGGCAAAGACGGGGGCTGGCCCCCTTCGCCAATGAAAATAGCCGCCCCGTATACGGAGCGGCTCTGATACTTACCGGCATAATCTAATTGCTACGCGGCAGGCATGCCCTTTTCCTCTGCAAGCTCACGCATACGTTTTTGCAGCTTCTCGAATGCACGTACTTCGATCTGGCGAATACGTTCGCGGCTGACGTCATATTGCCCGCTCAGGTCTTCCAGCGTCACTGTCTCGTCAGACAGCCGCCGTTGCATCAGAATATCCTTCTCACGGTCATTCAGAACATCCATTGCCTCGGCCAGCATCTCGCGGCGGGTCTCAAGCTCGTCGCGCGCTTCATAGTCGCCCGCTTGATCCGCATCTTCATCCTCAAGCCAGTCCTGCCATTGCATGGTCCCCTCGCCTTCAGAACCGACCGTCGCGTTGAGCGAAGCATCCCCGCCCGACATCCGCCGGTTCATCGAGATAACCTCGGCTTCCGTCACGCCCAACTGGGTCGCAATGGTTTTCACATTCTCCGGCCGCAGATCACCCTCTTCCAGCGCACCAATCTTACTTTTGGCTTTGCGCAGATTGAAAAACAGCTTTTTCTGGCCCGAAGTCGTGCCAAGTTTCACCAAAGACCACGAGCGTAGGATATATTCCTGAATGCTCGCGCGGATCCACCACATCGCATAGGTCGCCAGACGAAAGCCCTTTTCGGGGTCAAACCGTTTGACCGCTTGCATCAGCCCGACATTTGCTTCCGAAATGACTTCGGCTTGCGGCAGGCCATACCCGCGGTAGCCCATGGCGATTTTTGCTGCCAACCGCAGGTGCGAAGTTACCATCCGGTGCGCAGCAGCGGTGTCTTCCTTCTCAACCCATGCCTTAGCAAGCATGTATTCTTCTTCAGGTTCCAACAACGGGAATTTGCGGATTTCCTGCATATAGCGATTCAAACCGCCTTCCGGCGTCGGTGCCGGTAGATTTGCATAATTTGCCATCGGTGTCGTCCTTTCCCTGACGCCCTATGTAACAGGGCTTAACATCAATATGGGGTCGCTTTTCTATACTACAAGTAAACTCGGTGCTGTTTTGTTCACGTTAAAACAACAATAGTTACCGAAACGTGACCGCGCCGGTTAAGCGCGGGCCGGTTCCAGCAACTCCAGAAGACCTGCCATATCCTCAGGCAACGGCGCTTCAAAACGGATCGCCTCACCGCTTATCGGATGCTCGAACCCCAAAACCGCCGCGTGCAGCGCTTGTCGTGGAAATGCCTTGATCGCATCTGCAACCGGTTCGGCCAATGCGGTCCGCGCCAGCTTGCGCTTGCCGCCGTAGGTCGCGTCGCCTACCAGCCCGTGGCCTGCATGCGCCATATGCACACGGATCTGGTGGGTACGCCCCGTCTCGAGCCAGCACTCCATCAACGCAATTACCGGCGGCGTGCCAAAGCGCGCCACTGTGCGAGCACGTGTCACCGCATGGCGGCCACCGTGAAACAAGACCGCCTGTCGCTGGCGGTCATGTTTGTGCCTCGCCAGCTGCGTGGTCATCTTGAGGATGTTTCCGGTTTCGAAATTCGCCCCCTTCACGCCGCGCAGGCGCGGATCATTGGCATCAGGCACACCGTAGACAATGCAACGGTAATACCGCTCGACCGAGTGCGCCTCGAATTGTTTGGCCAACCCGTGATGCGCCGCATCGGATTTTGCCACAACCAACAGGCCCGATGTGTCCTTATCAATACGGTGCACAATACCGGGGCGCTTCATGCCGCCCACCCCCGACAGATCATCGCCACAATGCGCCAGCAGCGCATTCACCAACGTCCCCGACGGCGATCCCGGTGCCGGATGCACCACCATACCCGCAGGTTTGTTGATCACAATCAGGTCTGCATCCTCATATATCACCTCCAGCGGGATATCTTCGGGCAGGATATGGCTGTCCTCGGCCTCTTCCACATCGATGTCGATTCGCGCCCCCTCGCCGGCCACGGCACGCGGATCGCGCTGGACCTGCGCATCCACCATGACCGCGCCACTTTCAATCAAGCGGGCCAGCCGCGTGCGCGACAGCGCGGCATCTGCTGGCACATCGCGCGCAAGCGCCTTATCAAGGCGCGGTGGCGGGGTTTCGCCCAAGATGAATGTAATACGGCGGTGCGACATGGATGAACTTTCCGAACTACCCGAACAGGAAGAACCGGCCAATCTACGCTTTTTGCGCAGGATGGTCACCGTCCTGACGACTGTGATGATTGTGGGCGTCCTAGTCGTTATTGGTTTGCTTGTCACGCGTCTGAGCAGTGAGAGCCCAATATTGCCAAGCGAAATTGCGCTACCCGATGGCGCAAAGCCTGTGGCCTTCACCCAAGCAGCTGACTGGTATGCAATTGTGACCGATGCGAATGAAATTTTGATCTTTGACCGCTTTACCGGCGCGTTACAACAAACCGTCACTGTCGAATGACCGCCCGTGACGGATCTGGTAAAGCAAGCGCCGAGGCGGAAAAGGTGTTTCACAACACCTTGCCTCTACCGCTTTCAATAATTCTGTGAATTTGTTGAAAGTGGTACCGGAGGATGGTTTCGAACCAACTACCTCGTGGACCACAACCACGCGCTCTAACCGATTGAGCTACTCCGGCACTGAGGGTGGTCATAATCTCGGCAAAGCGGGACGTCAACGCCCGTTGTGACAAAATATGCCCCCGATCGCATATTCACCTGCGCGGTAGCTTCCATCGACCATACTGCCTTGACCGCTTTGCCATATCCACTTGCCTTTCAAACGCCGCAGCGGTAGCGATACGCACCTTGAAACACGAAGGATACGGTCATGGGCATTAACGACGAACGCGATATTGAAGCCGACCTGTCGATCGCGCCAACCGATCTGGGTATGGTCCGGCTTTTTGTTGAAGGCGCTGGCGTAGAAATTCCAATGGATTTCACCCCTGACGAAGCCGAAGAAATTGCCGAAGAGATCGTCGCCGCCGCCAAAGCCGCGGCCCTGATGGCCAGCAAAAAGAAACGCTAACCCCAATCAGGGTGCATGTCGGGATCGCGCAGCCTTTGCAGGCGCTGTGCGGCCGTTGTTGCAAATTTCTGGATCACAACCTTGCGGCGCGCCGCCGCCAGCTTTGTCTCTGGCCCCATGCGGATGATTTCTGCCTGATAGGAATCGGCGATGATCAATCCCTGATCATCCGGCAATAACTCTGTCGGGAAATGTTCATCCACAGCGAAAAAGAACCGGTCTGCCCATTCCAGATAGCCCTGCCACTTGCTGTCAGAGGTGAAATCGCTGCGGCATGATTTACATTCCACCACCCAAATTTCGCCCTTTGGCCCCAGCGCCATCACATCCACCCGCAATCCACGCGCAGGCACCAGTTCTTCGATACAAGCGAAACCGTGGCTGGCCAGATGACGTGAAACGCCCCGCTGCAAAAGCTGGCCCGGCTGAAGCGGCGGAAATGGGATTGTCTGGTTCATACGCGCATATATGAACATAACGTGAACAATTAACAAGTCCCTAACCCTACCTTGGCCTTTTGCCTTCGGCCACCTATCTTGTCAGCAGATATTCAAGGATGCATCTATGAGCGACCTCAAAGACTCCTCTGCCCGCGCCCGCGGCGTGAGCTATGCCCAAGAGCTGGAGGGCCATCTTGGCTGGCTGGATACATTCTCGGGAACGGCGCTGGGTGTACTGGCAGTGGCTTCGGGCATCTATACCTATCTTGGGGTCTCGTCGTTGCTTGATGACAATGGCGCGATGTCCGCCTTTGCAGCGATCGCCTATTCCGTAGCGGTATCTGTCGGGATTTTTGTTTTCTGGTCCTATATGCTACGCCTGTTCCCCGCCGTACGCGGCGCACGGGCGCGGGTCGGACTGATGGGGGCAATGGCGCTGGGGTCCGTCGCGATCATCGCCATGTCGAGCTGGCTCAATGCGGCCGCCCTTGCCGGATCAGCCGCCGTAGAACAGCATCTGGCCGAAACCGTGCAAGATTATCAGGTATCACTTGAGCGCGCGCATGAAGTAGCCCTTTCTGCCCAAGGGCTAGAGCGCGACGTTGCCCGCGTTCGCCAATCTTTTGAAGACCTCAGCGAGCAGGAAGCGACGGGCAACCTGTCGGGCCTTGCAGGCAGGGGCGCAGTTTTCCGTGTACTCCGCCAGAAATCCAGCGAACTTGCCGGGCTGGAGGCGCAAATCGCCTCTCAAACGCCATTGGTCGAAGGTGCCTTTGCCGAAGGCAACGCCATCCTTAGCCGGATGCGTGCCCTCACCGTAGAGCCGGGACCCGTCGAGGCACGCTCGGTCGAGTTTTCCGAACAGGCCGTGCGCCTTGCCGGTCTGATTACGCAAATCCGCCAGCTCTCGGTCGCGTCACTGGTGGAACGCGCCGCACAGGATCTTTCGGCTTCGGTCGTGCTGCCCGAACTCGATGCCCCTTCCGAAGCGACACGCAATGATCAATCTGCCACGATTACTTCGGTGCTCGAAGTGCTGGCCCAACGCGCGCAAACACTGGCCCGTGCTGCGCAGGCAGTTCAAGCCATGCCCGCCCCACCCGAAACAACCTATACGCCTATTTCTTCGGCCGACGCGGTGATCCTCTATGCCGGCAATTTCATTCCCTCATGGGCCGGTGCGATTGCAATTGATCTGCTGCCTGCTGTCTTGGTCTTCATCCTCGCGATCACCCAAAGCGCCATTCGCATGGGCCGTGAGGGGACCTCGGTCGAAGACAGGCTGACACTGGCCGAGTTACGTGCCGCGGTTGCCGTGATGAAAGAAATGGATACAGCTATGAAAGCCGATGTGACGGCTCAACCGCTCGTCCACCCGCCACTAAACAACAAGACAGCCGCCGAATGAGCCAGAGCGCAAAACCGAACCGTCCCCCCGTAGGCCGCGTTCTGATGGGCGTATTGGTGTTCCAGCTGTTTCTTGCGGGGTTCTTGTTTGTAGGTGATTTGCAAAACGGATTTTCACTGCCCGGTTTTGCCCCGAAATCCCCGGCATTGACCGAACCGGTCAGACCCGGCGACCAGACGCGTCGTTTCGACCCTGATCGCGCGGTGCCCGGCAGCCGTGAACCCCTGCCCGAACGATTGACTCTCACAGCTCTGGCGGGCGGCGAGGCGATTTTGTTGGAAGGGACAATCGCCAACGGGGATGCGGCACGCATCTTGCGTCAGATCAATGAAATGAACACAGCCCCGACCCGCGCGATCCTGAATTCGCCCGGCGGCTCGGTTCAGGATGCGCTGGAGTTGGGGCGCGCGCTGCGCCTTAAGGGGATGGATACGGAAATGCGTAGCGATGACATCTGCTATTCCGCCTGCCCCTATCTGCTGGCCGCAGGTACAAGCCGCAGAGTGCCCGAGGATGCATTTGTTGGCGTGCACCAGCATTATTTCGGGGAAAGCACCTTGCTGCCCGCCTTTGCCGCTGTCGAGGACATCCAGCGCGGTCAGGGGTTGGTCATGCGCTATCTCGACCAGATGGGGATTGACCCGTTGGTGATGCAGCACGCGTTGGTCACTCCGCCGGACGAAATCTATGTTTTGCTACCCGAAGAACTGGAACTGTATAAATTTATCGACGCCAGCGAAGGGTAGCCCCCTTGCCCCCAGACCCTTCACGCCCTACCTAAGTCTGGTGGCGGGTTCTGCCCTGCGCGACTGACGTTACATTCCAGTGGCCTTAAGCAAATCCGAGGGAGCTGGCTCTGTTTTAGCCCTGGTTAATTTAACTGGCACCCACCTGTATATACAGGTCCTCGGGAATACAACCGACCCGGCAACGGCGGTCCCGCCACACTTCCGACCCAAGGCGAATGCGCAGATTTTTCGCGCTCAGCGCACGCGCAATGCTGTACCGAACAGGCGCTGCATTTCCTCACGGGTGACATTACCGCCTGCCCTCGAACCCGAGGCAGCAGTACTTTCACCAGAGGTCCGGCAGTTTGGGCGAACAGGTTCGGCGACACGCTCCACTTTGGGCGCATCACCATCATCCGCTCGCCGAGACATCATAAACAAGATTATACGAACAAAAAACAAACCACCGAACCCCTGTCATCTCGGGCACGACCTGTGCCGTCGATTAACTACCATAGATGGCGTTCGACACCCTCGATGCAACCGTTTTGATTACCGGTCCGAGTTTTCTATTTGACGCCTGCCGTCTGCTTAGATGGCAGACCGAGGCACGACGTTTTGCACCGCAGAATAACAACGCTATCTTCACCGCTTAAAATTCAATAGGTTAACAAAATCGTGAGCGACATATGCGCACCATCGAACAACCATGCCGGTAAGATATCACCATAGATGCGGTGGCCTGTATAGTTGCAAATGCGCACCACTCAACATTTGGTTGTGATTGCCATGAAAGCTTCAGATTCCGACAAAATTCCAAATAGGCTGGATCTATCTAATTACTCAATATTATCAATACAGTGGAACCTCAGCCCTTCTTGGCACGGCCTTCCCCAGTGTTCATTCCGAAAAACGAGAAGCGATGCAGAGAACAACCCGAAGGATGTCAACGCCACCATCGGCACTGCGCAACATGTGCATGAGCGCACCAAATCAATTAACAAAACATTAAATCGACGACAAAAGTGAAGACCAACCACCGCACATACAAAAACACCCCCGAAATCGGGAGTGTTTCATGCAAAATACAATTGGGAAAAGCGGCACGCGCCGCTATGGCTTAAAAGTCTTCAGGCCGCGCGTCATGCGCCATATGGTCAAGCACAGCATTCACAAACCGCGCTTCCTTCCCGTCAGGGAAAAACGCAGACGCCAGATCAAGATATTCGGCAATCACGACCTTCGGTGGCGTGGCGGCATCTTGGAACTCGGCCCCTGCAGCGCGAAACAACGCCCGCATGGTAGGGTCGATCCGTCCGATGGGCCATTTGGCCACCAGCGCGCGATCGGTCATCTGGTCGATCGCAGCCTGATGCGTCACCGCGTCCTCGAGAACGCGGGTAAAATGCGCTTCGTCACCTTCCAGCATCTCATCGCCATCCAGCACATCACCGAAACGGTGATCAAGGAACTCTAGCCGGACCTTGTCGACGGACAGGTTCGAATGCTCCATCTGGAACAAGGCCTGCACTGCATAAAGCCGCGCCGCCGAGCGCATCTTACGCTTCATATTGCCAGTCATATTATCGGTGCGCGAGGCAGTCATGCGGTGGTGTTTCCGTCCATATCGCCGGCCATCAATGTGTCCTCGCCGCGTGGCTTGAACCCGATGCCTGTGGGTGTAGAGGTCCACTTACGACCCAGCGCGATCAGATGCAAGGCCGCCAGCGCCGCTCCGCCGCCCTTATTCTGCCCCTCAGGGTCCGCGCGCACGTCCGCCTGCGCCTTATTTTCAACTGTAAGGATACCATTCCCGATGCACAGCCCTTGCAGGCCCAACAATTGCAGCGCGCGGCTGCTGTCGTTGCACACGGTCTCGTAATGGGTTGTCTCGCCGCGGATCACACAACCCAAGGCAACGTAGCCATCAAAATTGCTGCGCCTGTCCGAAATGCCAATAGCGGTCGGAATTTCCAACGCGCCGGGCATTTCAACCACATCATAGGTGGCCCCTGCTTCTTCCAGGGCCACCTTGGCACCGGTCAACAACCCGGCAGCGATATCGCTGTAATAGGGGGATACGACGATCAGCACTTTTACGGGTTTGTCGAATTCGGGTGCCGGCAAAACGGTATGCTCTTCGATAGCGGCCATGATGCTATTCCTTTGTAATCGGGCGCGTGCCCACAATTTTCAGAGCGTAGGCTTCAAGCCCTGTATATTTCGTTTGCGGATTATCCGTCAGCAAAATCAGCTCATGCACGCCAAGCGAGGCAAGGATCTGTGACCCAAGCCCCGTGCGTTTGATGGTGCGCGGTGTCTCGTCATCGCCTTCCAATGCCAATTTCGGATTTGGCTCGCGCAGCAGCAAAACCGCGCCGCGCCCCTCTTCTTCGATCAACTGCATGGCATGGGGCAGCACATCCGGCGCGCCCGGCCCAAGGCCCAGCACGTCTTGCAACGGGTTGAGCGCATGGGTCCGCATAAGCACAGGCGCGCCATCACTGATGTCACCTTTGCTGAGCAGCACATGGTCCGTGCCGGTGATCTGATCCTCAAACACGCGCATGCGCCAATCGCCGCCATGTGCCGAGGTCACGGTGCGGTCGTCGCGCTGCACCAGCATGTTGTCGTGTTTGTTGCGGTAAGCGATCAGGTCACTGATAGTGCCAATCTTCAATTTATGCTCTGCCGCGATTTTCACCAGATCGGGCAGCCGCGCCATTGTGCCATCTGCCAGCATGATCTCGCAGATCACCGCTGCGGGCGCTTTGCCTGCCAGTCGGCTGATATCTACAGACGCCTCTGTATGGCCCGCGCGGACCAGCACACCACCGTCACGGGCGCGCAGCGGGAAAACATGGCCGGGCGTTGCGATATCGGCAGCCCCGTTGTCGTCATCAATGGCAACAGCCACCGTCAGCGCACGGTCGCCCGCCGAGATACCGGTCGTCACCCCTTCGCGGGCTTCGATACTGACGGTAAAGGCTGTCTCGTGACGCGAAGAGTTATTGGTCGCCATCATCGGCAGCTCAAGCGTATCGACACGCTCCTGTGTCATGGGCAGGCAAATCAGGCCGCGGCCATGGGTCGCCATAAAGTTGATTGCTGCAGCATCCGCATGTTCGGCGGCGATGATGAAATCACCTTCATTCTCACGGTCTTCATGATCGACAAGAATATACATCTCACCCGCTTTACAGGCGGCGATCACCTCCTCAATGGGGGAAATCGCAGCGGCAAGCTCTGCCTCCACCGGGCCAGGTGTCTCAAAACTCATGATGTGCTCCGTCTTCTATCGCATTCGGGCCTACCCCAGCACAGCAGCCTTGACCAGTGCCTACGGCGCGGACTGTCACCGCGTCATATCGGCAAGCCGCGCCACATAACGTGCCAATGTGTCGATTTCGAGGTTCACACGGTCCCCCACGCCCACGTCGCCCCAAGTGGTGGCAACCTTGGTATGTGGGATAAAGTTGATACCAAACTCGCAATGATCCACTTCATTCACAGTCAGCGAAGTCCCGTTGAGCGCGACCGATCCCTTGGGCGCGATGAATTTGGCCAAAGCCTCTGGCGCGCGCAGGGTCACACGGGTGCTGTCGCCTTCTTCAAGGATCGCGACAACCTCTGCCACACCATCCACATGCCCCGAGACGATATGACCGCCCAGCTCGTCCCCGACCTTCAGGGCCCGCTCAAGGTTCACGCGGCGTCCCACGACCCAATCCCCGAGGTTGGTCATGTCTACTGTTTCACGGCTGATTTGCACTTCGTACCAGTCCGGCCCAAGGCCCACGACTGTCAGGCATACACCATCACTGGCAATAGATGCCCCCATGTCGATCCCCGACGTGTCATAGGTGCATTTGATGCGCGCGCGCAGATCCCCTTCCTGATGAAGTGTCGCTATGGTACCGATATCGGTAATTATCCCCGTAAACATCGTCGTCCTTTCGCGTAAACCGGCCTGTATAACGCAAAGCCATATTTTCGTCAGAGTTCTGAGACTATTAAAGCCGAAGAGCAACCAAAGAAAGATCAACATGACCGCGCACGCCCCCGACAAACGGGTATTTTTGTTTCTGCAAGGGCCGCATGGGCCCTTCTTTAACCGTCTGGGCAAAATGCTCAGAACGGCAGGGACAGACGTCTGGCGTGTGGGGTTTAATGCGGGCGACCGTGCATTCTGGTTCCATCCGCGCAGCTATATCCCCTACCGCGGCACATCCGACGAATGGCCCGCGACCTTTGCCGCACTACTTGAAGAAAAAGGTGTCACTGACATTGTATTATACGGTGACACACGCCCGATCCACGCCACCGCCGTAGAGCGGGCCCGCGCGCGCGGCCTCACCATCCACGTCTTTGAGGAAGGTTATATGCGGCCCTATTGGGTCACCTATGAGCGTGGCGGCACCAATGGCAATTCGCGGCTGATGGATATGAGCATCCAACAGATGCAAAAGGCGCTTGCGAAATCCGACATGGAAGCGCCCCTGCCCCCCGGCCATTGGGGCGACATGCGCCAACATGTCTTTTACGGCGCGCTGTATCATTGGTTTGTGATGTTCCGGAACGGCGATTACCGCAATTTCCGCCCGCACCGCGACCTGACCGTGACAAAAGAATTCCAACTGTATCTAAAGCGGCTATTGCTGATGCCGGTACAGGCAATCGAGCGGCGATTGGCCACGCTGCGCGTTCGTCTGGGCGGCTTCCCCTATCATCTGGCGCTGCTGCAACTCGAACATGACAGCTCGTTCCAGAAACATTCGCCTTTCAACACCATGTCGGATTTTCTGGAGCTGGTAATCGACGGCTTTGCCAAAGGCGCGCCAAAGCACCACCACCTTGTGGTCAAAGCGCACCCGCTGGAGGATGGCCGCGTGCCTGTCCGCCACGAGATCAAACGACTGGCCAGCCTGCATGGTGTATCGGACCGCGTTCATTTTGTTCGCGGCGGCAAGCTGGCGCAGCTTCTCAATGATGCGCGTACTGCTGTGTCCGTGAATTCCACCGCAGGCCAGCAGGTGCTGTGGCGCGGCATCCCCCTCAAAGTCTTCGGTCGCGCAGTTTACGCCAAACCTGAATTTGTATCGGACCAACCGTTGGCAGAATTCTTCAACGCCCCATCGCGCCCCGACAATCTCGCCTATAAGGACTTCCGCCGCTTTTTGTTGGAGACAAGCCAACTGCCCGGAGGATTCTATTCCGCACGCGGGCGCACACAATTGATGCGGCAGGTCGTGGATATGATGCTGGCCCCTGAAGATCCCTATGATGCGCTGGAATCCGGCACTGCTGCACCACGGCAACAATTGCGTCTGGTGAACTAACTGCCACAACCCCTTGTGGCAAAAGCCAAACACCGCGCGCAATCGCGGCAGCAAAGCCACACCTTGCCGCCCTCACCCGCCTAAATTCTCTGACCCGAGTAGATTTTTGTGAAAACCTTCGATACGCTCGTCGGGAATACGTCGAATTAATCGGCGATCAGAGGCAGAAAATAGGTCGAGGAGACCGGGCAGTGAAAACCCTTAGCATTCGGTGGGCGCGTCCCATCGCCGTCATTGCGGCATGTTCCGTTCTGGCATCTTGCGGATTGCCGCAGGTGGGACCAAACAAACGTCAAATCTTTTCCGGCTCTGTCCAGCGCGAAGGTGATGCCTTTGTCGTGGCAGTCAACGACCGTGTAAGCCGCGCCACCGCTGTGACACCGGCGCTTGGCTTTTCGGAGTCGTTCAAGAACGCGGCCACTCTGGGCTCTGACACCATCAGCCCCGGCGACGTCTTGGGCATCACGATCTACGAAAACGTTGATGACAGCCTCTTGGGCACCGAAGGCGCTCCTGCCACCCTCGAAGAAGTACAAGTCGACGGGGCCGGGTTTATTTTCATCCCCTATGCAGGCCGAATCAAGGCAGCGGGCAATTCGCCGGAAGCGATCCGTCGCATCATCACCAACAAACTGGCCGACCAAACCCCTGATCCACAGGTCGAGGTCCGCCGCGCCCCGGGCGACGGCACAACCGTGTCGCTGGTGGGTGCTGTCGGAGCGCAAGGCGTCTATCCGATTGAACGGCCCACACGGTCGCTGGCCACCATGCTTGCCCGCTCTGGCGGCATCACTATCGAACCGGGCATCGCACAGGTCACTGTGATCCGCGGTCAACAGCGTGGCAAAATCTGGTTTGAAGACCTCTACCGCCACCCGGAACTCGACATTGCCCTGCGCGGTGGGGACAAGATCCTTGTCGAACAGGATTCGCGTGCCTTTACCGCCCTTGGCGCAACCGGTTCGCAGGCTCGTGTGCCCTTCGAGACGCAGAATCTTTCGGCAATTGAAGCGATCGCCCAAGTCGGTGGCCTGCTTTCAGCCGCGGCCGATCCGACCGGCGTCTTTATCTTGCGCAATGAACCCCAAGTCGTGGCCGAACAGGTCTTGGGCCGCAACGATCTGGAAGGCGCACAGCGGCTTGTTTATGTGCTCAACCTGACAGAGCCGAACGGCATGTTTATGGCCCGTGATTTTGTCGTCCGCGATGGCGATACACTTTACGTGACCGAAGCCCCCTTCACCCAATGGACCAAGGTTATCAGCGCGATCACCGGCACCGCCTCTTCAGTGTCTGGCCTGACCTCGCTGGCCGACACACTCCCGTAAGCCCTGATGCGCCTCGGGCCTGAAACCTACGATACCACAGCCGCCGGTTCCTCCAAGGATCGGCGGCTTTTTGTCTATAACGGCGGCTTCCTGACCCAAGGACGCATCCGGCGCATTCTGCAGTTATCTGGCTATTCAATCCACATCGGCCTGCCCTCGCAGGAGGGCGATGGCGTGGCGGTCTGGGGCAACTCACCCACCGCCCACCGCGGCGAAGGCGTGGCCGAGCGCCGCGATGCCCCTGTTGTACGCATCGAAGACGCGCCTTTACGCTCGCTGTTTCCCGGACGTGAGGGTGAGCCGCCTCTGGGACTGGTCGTAGATCACCGTGCAGTGCATTTTGACCCCTCCCGCCCTTCGGACCTTGAAGTATTGCTGGCCACCCACCCCTTGGATGATACCGCCTTACTAAATCGCGCGCGCGCCTGTGCTGCCCGCATAGCCGAGGCACATCTAAGCAAATATGCCGCAATCCCGCTTGAGCCCCCCGCGCTCACGCCGGGTTATGTGGTGGTGATTGACCAGACCGAAGGCGACGCCTCGGTGACGGCCTCGGGCGCTGATCGCGCACGGTTCCTCGAAATGCTCTATTACGCGCAAGAAGAACACCCGGGCGCGCGTATCCTGATCAAAACCCATCCAGAAACCGCCACAGGCCACCGCAAAGGTTATTTTCGCGATAGCGACCTTAACGAGCGTATCTCCTTTTTCAGCGTCCCCATAAGTCCATATCATCTGTTCGAGGGTGCGTTGGCGGTCTACACCGTGTCTTCCGGTCTGGGGTTCGAGGCAATTTTTGCAGGTCACAAACCCCGCGTTTTCGGCCAACCCTTCTATGCCGGCTGGGGGCTGACGACCGACGCTTTCGAGGTTCAGCGCCGCCAGCGCCGCCTGACCCGAGCGCAACTTTTTGCCGCCGCCATGATCCTTTATCCGAAATGGTATGACCCCTACCGTGACAAATTGTGCCAGATCGAAACCGTGATCGACACGCTTGAGGCGCAGGCGCGCAGTTGGCGCGAAGACCGCCACGGCTGGGCTGCTGCATGTATGAGCCTGTGGAAGCGGTCGCATTTGCAGAAATTCTATGGCCAATACAAGCCTATGGTTTTCAACGACGCGCCGCTGGATATCTCGGACCGACCCCAAATGGTATGGGCTTCCCAAGCCGACCAGAACGCGCAGATCACCCGCACCGAAGACGGCTTTCTACGCTCGCGCGGGCTGGGGGCCGCATTGGTGCTGCCGCTATCACTCGTGACCGATGATTTGGGTATCTATTACGATCCTGCCAGCGCCTCCAGGCTCGAAAACCTGATCGCACAAAGGGCGAAGCTGCGAGATGATCAACACGACCGCGCCGCGCAGCTGATCAAAACACTGACGCAGGCAGGGTTAAGTAAATATAACACCGGTGCCCCGCCCCAAACCCTGCCCGAGGGGCACCGCATATTAGTCGTCGGTCAGGTCGGCGATGATGCCTCGGTCCGTCTTGGCACTACGAATGTAGACAGCAACCAACGGCTTCTCGATGCTGTGCGCGCCGCGCATCCAGATGCAGTCATCCTGTTCAAGCCCCATCCGGATGTTGAGGCCGGGCTGCGCAGTGGCGCGCTTACCGATCCGTCAAAAGCAGATATGATCATAAGCCGCACGGACCCTGCCGCGTTGCTGGCGCAGGTGCATGAGGTTCATACGATGACGTCTCTGATGGGGTTTGAGGCGCTGCTGCGCGGCGTGCCCGTCACCACCTACGGTGCACCGTTTTATGCAGGTTGGGGGCTCACCACAGACCGCTCGGACGTGCCGCCGCGCCGTCGGGCCACCCCGCCCCTCGAGGGGCTCGTCCATGCCACATTGATCGACTATCCGCGCTACTTTGACCCGAAGACCCAAACCCCCTGCCCCGTTGAGGTCGCGGCAGAGCGGTTGGCTGCAGGCGACCTGCCCGCCCCAAGCAAGGCCAATCGTCTGCTGTCAAAGCTGCAGGGGATCTTTGCCAGCAAAGCGCATCTGTGGCGAAAGTAACCTAGCGCCGCGTCCAAATGTGCATCACATCCGGCCCAACGGCCTGCGTACTGTGCAAGGCATAGCGCTGTGCTGCCGCCAGCCGCGCAAGCCCCATCGCCCCAAGCGCAGGCAGCCCTTCCGCACCAATGACCACCCCCGCCGTGAATCCGATAAGCCGGTCCACCAGATCCGCCTGAAGCAAGCTCGCCGCGACAGCAGAGCCCCCCTCACTAAATATCCGCGTTAGCCCATGCGCCCCCAATTGCTGCAACACGTCACTCATATCCAACTGCCCGCCTCGCACGGCACAGGGCAACAGGGTCGCACCAATGCCCTGCCATGCCGATATCGCCTCCTTGGACGCATCCGCACCGTGGCACAGCAACAGCGGCACATCCCGCGTCGTCTGGGCCAGCTTACCAGTCATGGGAATATCCAACCGCCGCGAAAGCACGATCCGCGCAGGTTGGCGTGCCACGCCCATGTCACGCACTGTCAGGGAAGGATCATCAGCCCGTGCCGTGCCGCCCCCCACCATCACCGCATCATGGCGGCTGCGCATTGCGTGGACCATGCGCCGCGCGGGCGCATCCGTGATCCACTGGCTTTCCCCTGTAGCGGTCGCGGTGCGGCCGTCAAACGAGCTGGCAAGTTTCAGGGTCACCATCGGTCGGCCCTCTTCGACCCGCCGGAGAAAGCCCTCGTGGTCCGTGCGGGCCTCTTGCCCACAGACGCCGGTCTCGACCTTGATGCCCGCCGCGCGCAGCATGTCGAAACCGCGGCCCGCCACGCGTTCATCGCTGTCGCCCAAGGCGACAACAACCCGACTAACCCCCGCATCAATCAACGCCTGCGCGCAGGGAGGCGTCTGACCATGATGGGAACAAGGCTCCAGCGTGACAAAAACATCCGCGCCACGTGCCGCTGCGCCCGCCTGTGCCAATGCTTGTGGTTCAGCGTGCGGGCGCCCCGAAGGCGCAGTCCAACCGCGCCCTACAATCCGTCCGTCGCGCACAACCACACAGCCCACCGCAGGGTTAGGCCATGTGGTACCTTGCCCGCGCCGCCCCAGCGACAGCGCGAGCTTCATATAGCGTTGATCGCTCAACTGTCACTCGGTGTATCGGGGCGCAGTTCCTGAACGAATTTGTCGAAATCATCGGCCGCCTGGAAATTTTTATACACGCTGGCAAAGCGCACATAGGCCACGGTATCGATCCGCGCCAAGGCTTCCATGACGATCTCGCCTATTTGCTGCGAACCAATATCCGTCTCGCCCATGCTTTCCAGCCTGCGCACAATGCCGCTGATCATCTGGTCGATCCGCTCGGGCTCGACAGGGCGTTTTTGCATTGAGATGCGGATAGAGCGTTCGAGCTTGTCCCGATCAAAATCTTCGCGCTTGCCAGAGCTTTTTATAACCACCAGATCGCGCAGCTGGACGCGTTCATAGGTCGTGAAACGCCCGCCGCAGGCGGGACAAAAACGCCTACGGCGGATGGATACATGATCCTCCGCTGGCCGGCTGTCTTTAACTTGAGTGTCGATATTTCCGCAAAACGGGCAGCGCATTGGCCTGTCCCCTTGTTCCTGATCTGCCTGATAGTGTGGGATCACCGCCCCACTTATCCACAGGTATAGGGCACCCCCAACATTTTGGGTAGTGCAATTTTGCACCCCAAGATGATGGGGCAGCAGCGAAACCAACTGCGGCCTATGCTCAGTCGTTAGTCCGCCCGAAAATGTGCCGCAATTTTACGGACATGCGGGGCGTCGCGGTGTTCGAACAAATAAATCCCCTGCCATGTCCCCAAGCGTAACGCGCCATGCTGCACCGGTATGGACAGGCTGACCGGCAGCATCGCTGCCTTGATATGCGCCGGCATGTCGTCGGGGCCTTCGTAGGTGTGTCGCAGATACGCCATCTGTGGCGTGTCCGAGCGCGGCACAAGCCGTTCAAAATAGGCCTGCATGTCGCTTTGCACCTCGGGGTCGGCATTTTCCTGAATCAGCAGCGAACATGAGGTGTGCTGAACCAGAAGGGTCAAAATGCCGTCCCCATGCGGCACCCATCCGGCAATCTGGCGGGTGATCTCATACAGCCCTGCCCCATGTGTCGGGCAGGTAAATGTCGTCTGCATAGATTTCTCTATCCTTGGTTAGCCAGGCACACGAAGAGTATTCCGGCAGAAATCCAACCCTTCGTCCACCCTCCGGTTCGCACCGTCCAGTCGGATGCCGAATTGCTTACTCCGCCCCCCTTCCGAGATGGTGCCTTTCGGGCTAAGCGAAATCAGATATTCCCGCTGTCCTCGTTTTGCGTTCCCGACAACATACATACGCTGATTAAAACTAGCCCCCAACACCCGCTGCGCGTATTCTGCGGAAGCGCACCAATGACTTTGCGGAGTACGATCGGGAATGCCGCTCACCGTCCAGCTGTTGGCGTTGACCGGCCTGACGTGCATGCCATTGGTTGAACGAAATTCCTTGGCGTGCGCAGGAAGAGCCACAAGGGCTGCAAGAGCAAAAACGACGGCTTTCATCATATCATCCTCTGTTATCTGGACTACGATGTGGCCCGCGCAGCGGAATTTGCAAATTTAACCTATACAAATCGGGGCCACATTTCCGTGATCGCCTTTGATAGCAATGCACGAAACCGTGGCCCCGAAATAACTTTTTCTACTTTTACTGATCCAGGAAGGACCGTAGCTTGCGGCTCCTGCTCGGGTGCTTGAGCTTGCGCAATGCCTTTGCTTCGATCTGACGAATACGTTCACGCGTAACGCTGAACTGCTGACCTACTTCTTCGAGCGTATGGTCCGTGTTCATGCCGATACCGAAACGCATCCGCAACACCCGCTCCTCGCGCGGGGTGAGGCTTGCCAGCACTCGCGTTGTGGTTTCTTTGAGGTTTTCCTGAATGGCGCTGTCCAATGGCAGAACAGCATTCTTGTCCTCGATGAAATCGCCCAGCTGGCTGTCTTCCTCGTCGCCGATTGGCGTCTCAAGGCTGATCGGCTCCTTGGCGATTTTCATCACCTTGCGAACTTTCTCCAGCGGCATCTGCAGCTTTTCTGCCAATTCTTCCGGCGTAGGTTCGCGGCCGATTTCATGCAGCATTTGGCGACCAGTACGCACCAGCTTGTTGATCGTTTCGATCATGTGCACCGGAATACGGATTGTCCGCGCCTGATCCGCGATCGAGCGTGTAATCGCCTGACGGATCCACCATGTGGCGTAGGTCGAGAACTTATATCCGCGACGGTATTCGAATTTATCCACCGCCTTCATCAGGCCGATGTTGCCTTCCTGAATAAGGTCAAGGAATTGCAGGCCACGGTTGGTGTATTTCTTGGCGATCGAAATAACCAAACGCAGGTTCGCTTCGACCATTTCTTTCTTGGCCTGACGGGCTTCTTTTTCGCCTTTTTGAACCTGCTGCACAATGCGGCGGAATTCCGAGATATCGAGACCGACGTATTGTCCCACTTGCGCCATATCGGCACGCAGCTCTTCCACCTTGTCCGAAGAGCGTTCAATGAACATCTGCCAGCCGCGACCGGCTTTGCCCGCCATCCGCTCCATCCAGTTCGGGTCAAGCTCGTACCCGCGATAGGCGTCGACAAATTCCTTGCGGTTGATGCGCGCCTGATCCGCGAGCTTTACCATCGCGCTGTCGATTTGCATGATACGGCGGTTAATGCCGTAAAGCTGGTCGATCAACGCTTCGATACGGTTGTTGTGCAGGTGCAGGTCATTGACCAGCAACACAATTTCCGACCGCAGCTTTTGATAAGCGGCTTCGTTCTTGGCGTTGAACGATCCATCTTCATTCAGCGTGGCCGAAATACGGTTGTCTTGCATCTGGCTCAGCTTGACGTAGTGATCCGCGATCACATCCAGCGACTCAAGCACTTGCGGCTTGAGCGCCGCTTCCATCGCGGCCAGCGACATATTGGCCTGATCGTCTTCGTCGTCGTCATCGTCGTCAACGCTGATCGGGTTGCCATCCGCATCGAGTTCCTGCTTACCCTCGGACTTCGCCTCGGGGGCCGCGCCACCTACGGCGGGAACCACAGGAGTGGTTTCTTCTTCGTCGCCCATTGCGGTGCCGAATGTCGCCTCAAGGTCAATCACATCCCGCAGCAGAATGTCCTCGGACAAAAGTTCGTCACGCCAGATGGTGATCGCCTGAAAAGTCAGCGGGCTTTCACATAGCCCTGCGATCATCGTATTGCGGCCAGCCTCGATGCGCTTGGCAATTGCGATCTCGCCCTCACGGCTCAGCAGTTCAACACTGCCCATCTCGCGTAGGTACATGCGGACAGGGTCGTCCGTACGGTCCAGTTTTTCAGAGGTGCCCGAACCCAGCGTAATTTCTTTGGGACCATCGGTCGTGGCAATATCCGTGCCACCCTTCTCTTCTTCCTCGGCCTCTTCATCTTCGATGATGTTGATGCCCATCTCGGACAACATCGACATCACGTCTTCGATCTGCTCGGAAGATACCTGATCTGGCGGTAGAACCGTGTTCAGCTGATCGTAGGTAATATAGCCCTTTTCACGAGCCTCACCGATCATCTTTTTGACGGCTGCCTGGCTCATATCCAGCGAGTGACCGCTGTCTTGGTCGTCACGTTTGGTATCTTCGTTGGTGTCTTTAGCAGCCATCAAGAGTTCCCCTGTTTCCCTACGCGAATCACCCTTAAAGCGATTCGTTTTTCGAATCATGCGGGGTTTGAGATGATTCTTAAACCCGCATCCTTATTTTTCCGCTAATTACGGAGATTTGGTTACCAGCGCGCCACAAATGCCGCTTGGTTTCTCACCTTTGAAAAGCTTCAAGAGCTCTTCTTGCCGCCCTTAGAAAAATCAATCTGGTCAAACATGTTGCGGCTTTTGGCTACCTGTTCACGATCAAGCCGCGCCCCGTTATCCGCGATAACATATTCCGCCTTATCCTCTTGGCCAACGCGAAGTGCCTGATCAGCAGCCCGCGCGGCCTCTGCCAGACGCCACGTCAGCCCTTCATCTGCTTCGCCACCCAGATCATCTGCGGCATCTTGCATTTCATCCATCAATCCACGTGCCGCCGCCAGCTTAGTCAGTTCCTCAGAAACGGTCATCGAAGCCATCTCTGTATCATCGGGCCTGCGAATACAGGGTGTGATAGCCACATGGCGTTGCGACATCAGGTTTTCAAGGGCGTAGGGACCTAATGAATCCTCAATCCGGCTGCGTAAAACATGCGCCCCCTCATGCGCGTGCCTGAGCACCAGATTGCGCAACTCCGCGTGGTCACCGCCGCGGCATGGCATATTCTCGAGACCGGTCTCAAACGGCTCGACCACGTCGGGGCAGTTGATGCAAACCGCAAGGATCACAGCCTCGCGCAGGTGGTCTACTGCCGCGGCGTCCCCTGCGGTGGCCAATACTGACGATTTTGCCCCCGCCGACGGTCCCTGAGGAGCTTTATTGCCCCAAGGTTGCCCCCCCCAGGCCTTACGCTTTTGCCCGCCATTACCAGCAGAAGCATTACCGCCCGAGGGCTTCCCGCCGCCTTTATTCCCGCGAAACAGCTCCCATCGCAGATCCTTGATCGCTTGGCCGTAATGGCTGCGAATACTCGGGTCTTTGATCAGCATAATCTTTTCGCGCAGGGATTTATCCAACGCCGCCTTGCGTTCGGGGCTGTCGAAATTCTTACCTTCTGTCTCACGACCCCAGAGCAGCTGCACCATGGGCAATGCCCCGTCCACCAATGCCTGCACTGCCGCGGCTCCACTGGATTTCAACAGATCGTCTGGGTCTTGCCCCTCGGGCATCATGGCAAAGCGCAGCGACCGCCCCGCCTCCAACAACGGCAGCGCCAAATCAATCAGGCGCAACGCTGCGCGCTGGCCTGCGGCATCGCCATCCAGCGTGATGATCGGCTCATCCGAGATACGCCACAGCATCATCAGCTGGTTTTCGGTGATCGCCGTGCCAAGCGGTGCCACCGACGCACCAAAGCCTGCCTCGGATAGGGCAATCACATCCATATAGCCCTCGGCCACCAACAACGGCTGGCCCTTCCCCGCCGCCACACGGGCATCTTTGACGTTGTAGAGGCTGCGCCCTTTGTCAAACAACTCAGTCTCGGGGGAGTTGAGGTATTTCGCCTTATCGTCAGGGTCCATGGCACGCCCGCCAAAGGCAATCGCACGGCCGCGCGCATCGCGGATCGGATACATGATGCGTCCGCGAAAGGTATCGTATGGCTTTCCGCTTTTGCTGGATGGCTTGGCCAAGCCCGCCCCGAGGATCAGCTCGTCGGGGATGTCCTTGCCCTTGAGCGCATCCCAAAGCCCCTGCCAGCTATCGGGAGCAAAGCCGATCTCCCAACGATCGCAAACACTTGCAGAAAGCCCGCGCCGGTCAAGGTAATCCCGCGCCGCCTGTGCGCCACCGGTACGGAGTTGCAGGCGGAACCATTTGACCGCCAGCTCCATCACATCCGCAAGCTCGGTGCGCTTATCCGCTTTTTGCTGCGCCTTAGGATCACGGGCAGGCATAGGCATGCCTGCCTCCCGCGCAAGGATTTCCACCGCCTCCATGAAATCGACATTCTCGGTCTCACGCACGAAGGAGATCGCATCCCCCTTGGCCTGACAGCCAAAGCAATAATAGAAACCCTTGCGGTCATCGACGTGGAAGCTGGCGGATTTTTCCTGATGGAACGGGCACGGAGCCCACATGTCGCCCTTACCCTGATTGGACTTGCGCGCATCCCACGTGACTTTGCGGCCCACAACCTGTGAAAGGCTGGAGCGGGTGCGAAGCTCATCAAGAAAACCGGGTGGGAGACTCATGCCTTTTAATATCGGAGGCGAGCAGTCAGAGTCCAGAGAGCGGAGCCGCGCTTATTGTGACAGACACAGCTCGGTCCACGCCGCCTTCAGGTCCGCAGACTTCACTTCGGAGCGTTTCATCTGGTAAATCCACGGGGTGACCAGCGGGATCACAGCGTTATAATTCTCGGGCCATTCAGGTGCCGTTTCGGCCACATGCCCGGCCACGTCACGCTCCCCCACGCGGGCGATACGTGCCGCCTGCACAGCAGCAACCACATCGGCTTGATACCCGCAATCTTCGGCCTTCGTCGTCTGGGCCAGCGCAGGTGTAGCAAAAGCAGCGGATAGCGCGGCGAGGATACTCAAGGTGCGAAACATAACACTCTCCAAAACAGCAGATTTAACACAGACTATCCGCACAGAGCGACGCCTTCCAGTGTTAACGCTGAATTGCGGCCAACTGTTCCCCGCCTCGGGCGAAATATCACAAACTGCGAAACGACAGCTACCCGTCCGGTCCAAGAACCCCGCCTTGGACAATATTGATCAGACGGCCCAGTGAAAGCTTCAGCTCACGGCCATCTTCATTTGAACACGCCTGTCCATTTGCAATTTAGCCCGTTCAAACGTCCGGCGTACCCTTTGCGTTTTGCTCAGATACGGGCGGTGAGGTCGTCCCATCGTGATGGTGAGCGGGCTGGAAAAGCTATCACCGTTCGATGGCTTGAACTGGCTAAATATCGCCTCGATCTTCGCTTCGACCTCTAACCAATCATCCACAAGCTGGTTGTTCGAGATACACATAAAAGCGCCCGATCCGAAATACGCATTCAACAACCGTGTATTCGCAGCAACCTTCGCGATCGCGTCGGACATTGCGGCAATCATAAGCAACGCCTCACGGCCGGGGAGCTCGTCATGATATACATCAAAATTATCAATTTTCAGCGCAAAAACCGAAGTTTCAGCAACCCGCTGCTGAGCAAGCTGGGACAGGTAGTTGCCCAGTGAAAAAGGGTCCGTATGCTGGCTGAGGTCATTGATCACCACAGGTTCATCCAGATCGAAATCATGCATACCAAAGGGGCCGGGTAGCGTGTCGACCAACGACTGATAAGTGAAGACCTTGCAATCTTCGCCCATCATCCGCTTTGCAATCTGGGTTCGGGCTCCGATACTCGAAATCGCGAAAGGCTTGGTGATGTAGTCATTCGCCCCCGCCGAGAAAGCGCTTTCTATGGAGTCTGTATCGGAACGCGCCGTCAGCATGATAATCGGCGTTCTACGGTAGGAAGGTATTTGTCGAATTTTCGCGCACACCTCGATACCGCTCATTTCGGGCATTTCAACATCAAGGATCAACAGGTCAAACGGGTCCTCGGAAACGCGCAGCAAGCCTAGCGCAGCTTGGCCAGATGCCACTGTTGTGACATCCACATGCCCTTCTTGCCGTAAAACCGTCGAGACCAAATCCAATACGATAGGGTCGTCATCAACCACCAAAAACTTCATATTTCTATGCTCCCGTCGTTGCTCTCCTTGCGCTAGCGGCAAAGGAATTTATACCGATATTAAGCCTAATGTTGCTTAAAATATGTTGTTTGTGTGAAGCTGTTGCCCTCTTTCTTAACGTGGCGTCGCAACCTCATATTCCCCGCCTGCTACGTCCCGCAGCTGCGCCACTTGGCAGCACGGGATCTGTTACACACGCATTTCGTGCAAGCGATTAAAATAACCTGCAAATTTTACCGAACCGCCCTCTGCGCACAGCCTGATCTGCCCAGCGATCATTGACACAATGCGCCGGGATCAAACTCAATTCCCGCACCGGCAAAGAACCGCTCAAACCGCAAGAATGGCATCGCAAACCTATGCCGCCCAGCGCAACACAGGGGTCAAAACCCTCCCCACGGCTCCGCCTACCCCATGCGCGGCGGCCTTCGCATAAATCACGGGAAGTCACATATGCTTTATGCTTTGCAGTTTTCCTTTTCATAGACGTCCAGCCTGCCACAAATGAAGCATGCGCCCAAATACAGTTCTTTTCAGCCTCGCCGCCTTCACCCTTATTTCCTGTGCGCCTGCACCGGATAGGACAAATGCGCCCGATAACACTCAGCCACAAGGCAACATCAGTCCACTGAGCGAGATCCTCGTGCTGGGCGACAGCCAGATTTCCTTTGGCGCAGGTGATGCCTATCGACGTTTCTTTGCCAACCTCGATACAAATTGCCCTTCTCTCGGACTTGACCGTGCGCCCGCCAGTACGGCCGCCGTGGGGGTCCGCTCATCGTCACTGCAAAACTGGACCGCTACCGATGGCCCCGCGCGCGGCGTAATTTGCGACGTGGACTCGAAATATGGCGTAAACGCCGGCGCATATGGCGTCACCTCGCCACAGCGCAGCTATGTCCAGATCGGCAAAGACCCCGCCTACCCCTTCTGCCAGCCGGACAAAAGCCCGCTACAGGCTGTCTTTGACGCTCCCGACTATGATCCCGATCTGGTTGTTTTGGCCTTTCTTGGTAATTCGTTTCAACGCTGGCAATCGGCCGATAATACCCGCGTAGACTGGCAAGCTGCCCGCGCCTTGATCCCCGACGACAAGGCTTGTGTGGTTATGTCAACGATTCCGGCCTTCAAGCCCGAGGATAACCGCCTCAGTCTCGTGGCCCAGACCAATCTGGGTAACGCCGTACGGGCAGACGGGCGCTGTGCCTTTGTCGCGGGGCTCACCCCCGAAACTCTGGAGGAGTTTGAAGGCAATAAAACCCACTTCCGCCTGCGCGAGGACGGAACCGTCCGCGACCCACGCCACCCTTCCGAAGCCTCTGCTGCCCGTTTCACACAACTACAAACACCAGCCCTATGTGCGGCCGTTGGCCGTGCGGTACTACAATGAAAGGCCCCACTATGCGCCATGCTCTCGCTTTTGCCCTTACGCTTGCCTGCGCCGCTCCGGCTTGGGCGGCCGAGCCTTTCACCTCACCCGATATCCTGATCCTTGGCGATAGCCAGATCCCCTTTGGCACCGGTCCGGTCTTCCTCGACTTTTTCAAGAACCTCGAAACCCGCTGCAATGCCTCGCCCGCGCAAAAGGCACAGCTGTCACAACTCGACACCCAGAAAACGGCTGTCATCGGCGTGCGCTCCTCATCGCTGCATTCGTGGACTGCGCGCAGTGGCAAGGCCAAGGGGGCCATTTGTGACGTTGATCCAAAGTGGAAGGTGAACGCCGGCACTTTTGGCACCATCAATACCACCGGGAACAAATACGCCCAAATCGGCCGCGGGCGCCCGTATCAGTTCTGTAAGAAAGACCATTCAGCCTTTGAGGCAATGTTCGCACCGGGCTATTATGCCCCTAAATTGCTGTTCATGTCCTTTCTAGGCAATTCCACAAGCCGCTGGAGCGGTAGCCGACAATTGGCGCTGCAAGATGTAAAGAACATGCTGTCACAGGTCCCCCAAGGCACACCTTGTGTCTTTATGACAACCCTGCCGTCCTATTCCGGCAAGGTGACGGCCAAACGGCTCAAGGCGCAGGAAAACATCAGATGGGCTTTTAAAAAGGCCGGTAAATCCTGCACCTTTATCGAAGGGGCCAACCAACAGACCATCGCAGCCAACCAAGGCAACCGGAACCACTTTCGCCGGACCAAAGCCGGCAAAGTCAAAGATATCTACCACCCCAACGAACGCGCGGCGCGCAAATTCTTTTCGATTGAAATGAAAAGCATCTGCAAGGCCGTGTTCAAAGAGCTACCTAAAACAGCTCCGACACACCGCCCAACAGTGACACGTTAGAGCATTCTGCGGGACGGCTGGTGGGACGTCGTCACAGACGCGTGCCACCTGCCGCCCAGTTAAGGAGCCGGCCTAGATCTCAAACGGCCTTACACCTTAGGGGTCAAAGCCCTTTCGAGTGATAGCTCGACGCAACCTTGCCGATCGCCACCAGATAAGCGGCTGTGCGCAGATCGGTTACATCATCACGGCCATGCCAAACCTCTGCCATAGACTCGTATGCAATGCGCATCGTGTCATCCAGACCTGAACGCACCAGCTCCAACTCACCCGCGCCGCGCAGGTATTTGGATTTGAAATCAGGGTTCAGCGTCCAATTGATCGAGGTATCGCGGCTGATCCGCTCCAATTCGTCGACGATAAGCTGGTGCCGGCTTTCTTCCTGCCGCCGCCCCATCCGGCCAAAGCGGATGTGGCTCAGGTTTTTGACCCACTCAAAATAACTCACCGTTACACCACCGGCGTTGGCATACATGTCGGGAATGATAACCACCCCCTTGTCCCGCAGGATCGCATCCGCCCCCGCGGTGACAGGACCATTCGCAGCCTCGACAATCAGCTTGGCCTTCACACCGTCCGCATTATCAAGATTGATCACACCTTCCAGCGCCGCAGGGATCAGAATGTCGCAATCATTCTCCAGCATCGCAGTGCCATCTTCGACAAATGTGCCCCCCGCAAAGCCTTTAGGCGTCCCTTCGGCCAGGATATGCTGTTTGAGGGCTTCGATATCAATGCCCTCGCTGTTCCAGATTGCCCCGTTATACTCAATCACGCCAACCACCGGCGCGCCGTCTTCCTCGCTCAGGAACTTGGCCGCGTGATAGCCCACATTCCCCAAGCCCTGCACAATCACCCGCTTGCCATCCAGAGTGCCGCTCAGCCCTGCTTTTTTGATGCCCTCATCATCGCGGAAGAACGCGCGCAGCGCATATTGCACGCCGCGGCCTGTGGCCTCGGTCCGGCCATGAATGCCGCCTGCATTGATCGGCTTGCCCGTGACACAGGCCGCGCCATTGATGTCGGTTGTGTGCATGCGCTTGTACTGATCCGCGATCCACGCCATCTCCCGCTCACCGGTCCCCATATCAGGCGCAGGCACGTTCTGAGACGGGTTGATCAGATCGCGTTTAATCAGCTCATAGGCAAAACGACGGGTGATCAGCTCCATCTCGTGTTCGTCCCATGCTTTGGGATCCACGCATAGCCCGCCCTTAGAGCCCCCAAACGGTGCCTCCACCAATGCGCATTTATACGTCATCAAAGCCGCCAGCGCCTCTACCTCATTCTGGTTCACCCCCAAAGAGAAGCGGATGCCCCCCTTCACGGGTTCCATATGCTCAGAATGTACCGAGCGGTAGCCGGTGAACGTATGGATGTCCCCGCGCAGGCGGACGCCAAAGCGCACAGTATATGTCGCGTTACACACGCGGATTTTCTCGACAAGCCCGGGCTTGAGATCCATCAGATCAACCGCGCGGTTGAACATCAAGTCTACGCTTTCGCGAAAGCTGGGCTCGTTTTTTGAGGTACTCATGAATAGGGCCTTTTATACGTTGAGTTTGGCAATGTCTGAAATGCAAAGGGAATCCTGCATCCTATAAGCACACTAAAACTCCCCCATCCAAGTTGCCACATTATTAATCAGTTTAAGAACAATTCGATTTCCAAGCTTTCATAGGCCCAGCACATCTGCACTCTTGACCTCTGGGGTCTGGTTTGCCTCCTTGCTCCAAGGCAGATTGGAGACAGAAATGGGCAAAAGTGTAAACCGCGTTAAAGCAGCCGCAACCGCCGCCGGGCTGGAGATTGAGCTCATCACCCTTCCCGTCAGCGCACGCACTGCGGCCGAGGCCGCAGATGGGCTTGATTGTAATGTGGGACAGATTGCCAAATCCTTACTGTTTGAAGGTGCCGAGAGCGGCGCGCTCAAACTTATTCTGGTCAGCGGTGCCCATGCGCTGGACCTGACCCATGCGCCGAAGCTGTTTGGCGAAGCGCTGGTGCGCGCTGATCCAAAACGCGTACGCAGCGAGACCGGCTTTGCCATCGGTGGCGTGGCTCCTATCGGGCATCTGTGCGAGATTGAGACATTCATGGACGCTGCTTTGATGCAATATGATTGTATTTGGGGGGCCGGCGGTGCGCCTGAAACGGTATTTGCCATCGCACCAGCGCAATTGCTCGGCGTGACGGGTGCGACCCTTTTCGATAATGGCTAAGCTCCCCCTGCCTTCGGGTCTGGGCAAATCTGTGATGCGACTCACCTCCGCGGCACATGGCAACAACAACCTGCAATCGCGCCACTGTTCACACCATAGAAACACTAAAGGCGATCAGCCAACATTATGCCTAAAATGCCTTTAAAATATGACATTTAGGCGTTTTTCTGCCCAATTTTAGCCATCTTTCCAGCGCATAAACTTCGGCGATATAGCCATCAGTCTGTCATTTTGCAGATCGGGGCAGGAAAGGTAAAAAACGATGTCAAAACTATTTTCGACGACGTCCATCCCAACGATATCGGGACGAGCGGGCTTGCCGGTCCTAAACCGGTTTGCCCGCGATGAAGACGGCGCTATTCTTATTGCGTCGCTGTTCATGCTTGCAGGCATGATCTTGCTTGGCGGCATTTATTTCGACATGCAGCAGAACGAACTGGAACGCGTACGCATCCAGAATACCGCCGACCGCGCGGTTCTGGCCGCGGCCGATCTGGACCAGACAATGTCACCCGAAGCCGTTGTTCAGGACTACTTCACCAAAGCCGGCCTGCCAGAGCACGCCAATGCGATCACTGTTGACGAAGGCCTCAACTATCGCACTGTTTCAGTGGATGCAGACACACAGACGATCACACGCTTCATGCATCTGCTCGGGATCGACGCTCTACCCCTGCGGAGTTTTGCCGAGGCGGAAGAGCGCGTCAACAACGTCGAAATCTCGATGGTGCTCGATATCTCCGGCTCAATGGGCGAAGGCACCAAAATGGCTGAGCTTCGCGATGCGGCGCGGACATTTGTTGACGCTGTCATCAATGAATCAACCGAGGATCTCGTATCGGTTTCGATCGTCCCCTACTCCGAACATGTGAGCGCGGGCCCCGAAATCATGAGCCACCTCAATGTCGATTGGAACAACTCGTACAGCCACTGCATCGAGTTCAGCGAGAGCGACTTTGACAGCACCACCATCAACGCGACAGAACGTTTTGATCAGGTACAACACTTCTATTGGGGCACGACCAGCTATAACAATCTGAGCAACCCCGTCTGCCCGACCGGCACCTATGAAGATATTGTCGCCTTCAGTCAGGATACGACTGCTCTTAAGAACAAGATCAGCCAGCTTGTGCCACGCGGCAGTACGTCGATCTTTGCTGGGATGAAATGGGCCGCGGCCCTTCTCGACCCTGAATTCCAGCCGATTACTCAGGAGCTGGTTGCCGATGGCGATGCGGATGGGGCCTTTGTTACCCGCCCCGCAGCCTTTGATGACCGTGAAACACTGAAAACCGTGATCCTGATGACCGACGGTCAGAACCACTATTCCTATCGGATCGACGACCAATACTATGCCAACGATAGCCACGCACTGCATTGGAGCCGCTATAACCTTGACTGGTATCTCTACCGCTATGTTTCCAGCCGTTACCATGATCAGTTCAAGTATCTGAAATACTACCCCGACTATGGCGACACCCTGCTGGACAGCATCTGCGATGCCGCCAAAGACAAAAACATCGTTGTCTGGTCTATCGGATTTGAAGTTTCGGACCGCGGCGCAGACGTCATGGAATCTTGTGCTTCTTCGCCCAGCCACTTCTTCCGGGTTGAAGGTGTGGAAATCAAAGACGCGTTCACTGCAATTGCACGCCAAATCAACCAGCTGAGGCTCACACAATGATTAGCTTTATGAAAGATAAACTGAGCCGCTTTCGCAAAGCGCAAGACGGCTCGGCGATGACGATCGAGTTTGTCATCCTGTTGCCCTTGCTCTTTTACTTCTTCATCTTCGGTGTTGAGTTGAGCGTCTATTCGATCCGCCAAATGAAGCTTGACCGCGGTCTTGAAGTGTCTACCCGTGAAATCCGCCTGAACACCGGCGTCACCTTCACCCATGACGACATCAAAACAATGGTCTGCGCGAACTCGGGCGGGATCACCGATTGCGAAGACAACCTTGTTCTGGAAATGGAACCGGTGGACATGCGTGAATTCCGTGGCCTCACCACCACCAGCACCTGCGTCGATCAGGCCGCTGATGTGAACCCCGAACGTGGTTGGTCCGTTGGTCAACAACACGAAGTCATGATCCTGCGCGCCTGCTATACTTTCTTCCCCGGTTTTAGCGGTGTCGGTCTTGGCCTCGAGCTTGCCAAAAACTCGGAAGGTAAGGCCATGATGGCTTCAATTTCCACCTTCGTTCAGGAGCCGCAATAATGTCTGTACGTAACAAACTTACCGCCATAAAACGCAAATTTTCCCGCGACGAAGAAGGCGGGCTTGCGATCGAAGCCATCATCATGCTTCCCTTGATGTTCTTCGTTGTAATGTCGATGTTCACGCTCTTTGATGCATTTCGCCAATACACCATGCACCAAAAGGCGGCTTATACGCTCAGCGACATGATCTCCCGCGAGACTGTGCCACTGGATTCAAGCTATCTCACCGGGGCCCACGCGTTGTTCGATGACATGACACGCAACCCGCAAGAAAGCAGCATCCGCGTCTCGGTCGTTCGCTATGATGAAAACAACGACATCTTCAAGCTGGACTGGTCCCAGACACAAGGCTATTCGACGCCGCTCTCGAACCAGGACGTTCGCAACTGGGGCGACAGGTTACCGGTGCTGGTGCACAATGAACGGATCCTCGTCGTTGAAACATTCGCTAACTACGCTCCGCCATTCGAAACGGGCCTGGGTTCGCGTGAAATTGAAAACTTCATTTTCACCCGTCCTCGTTACTCCCCACAAATCCTGTGGGACGATGACGAAGGAAGCTTCGCAGATAGCTAAAACAAAAAACCCCGCGTGGCACTGCCACGCGGGGTTTTCTTTGACCTTAGATTTGATTGGTTACAGACCCATTTCGCGTTTGGCCCGGATGGCCGCAATGATCTCGGACATGAATTTTGTCTGGCTGGCCGAGGTCATACCCCCGATGCCAATGCGCCGCCCAAAACGCCACCACAGACCCGGCCGCCATTCGTTCGGAGCCTTATTGGTGGTGCGCAGCAAAAATCCGTTAGAGGGTTTGAAGGCAAGGAACCCGCGATCCATCCCGTCGATGTCTTCGATCAACGCGATCACAGTGCCATCACCATCGCGCAGCTCTGTTTCGGTCAACTCGATCCGCGTACTGGTCGCGCGACGCATCTTTTCGCCCAGCCAAAGCGTTGCAACCCCCAGCGCCAGCAAGAACAGCCGCCAATGGAAAGCAGGCGATTGCACCACGGCAATATAGATCAGCATTACCCCCATGATAAGCAACGACCCCATGCCAAGAATCCGCCGGCCCTGAGATGCCTGCACAACAGCAAGAACTTCATTCGGGTCGGTTTCAATCTGCGGCTGCTCGTCGGAAAACTCTGAGGGGGTCATAGGGGCACTCCTTTTTTACGACCCCTAACGGGACAAACATAAACGGGCAAGCCTCAGCCGCCCTGCGCGCCCCTCTGGTGCAATGCTGAAAAAGGAAAACGCGAGGCAAGAGCATCACATCCGCGTTATGTCCGGCGACCGCACGCTGGCGCGTTTCAGTTCGGAGGGAGCCGCGTATAGGCAGACCCTGACAGCATCCGGCTTGTGCTGGTTTTCGGCCCGCCGCTTGACGAAGCTCTCACAAAGAGCTCAACAGCGGCACCTTCATCAAACCGCCCTATTAGGTCACAGCGCGGCGCACCATCTCCCAATATTGCGCCGTGATTTCGTCAAGCGACAGCCGGCCGCCTTCGCGAAACCACGTATTCACCCCTGTCAGCATCGCAATGATGGCAAGCGTTGCGATTTTCGTATCCGCCACATTGAACACACCCGCGACCGCTCCGTCGTGCAGGATCGCCTGCAACCTGTCTTCATATTCGCGGCGAAGCATTTCGATGCGCGCAAAATTCTCGGGCGTCAGATTGCGCAGCTCCATATAGGCGATGAATACGGCATCAGGCCGCGCGTGGTGAAAATGGATGTGAAAGGCAACAAACCTTTGCAAACGCTCCTGTGCGGGCAGGCCTGCCTCATCACAAAAAGCCGCCAGAAGGTCTGTCATATGGCCTTCCATCAGGTCAAACAGCAGCGATTGCTTGTCAGGCGTATAGGTATAAAGCGCACCCGCCTGCACCCCGACTTCGGCCGCAATCGCACGCATCGAGACCGCCGCATAGCCTCCCTTGGCAAACAACCGCAGCGCAGCCTCGCGCACCTTTGGGCCTGTGATATCCGAATGTGATCCTGTCGTACGCGCCATAACAGGATTATCTGAACGCACGTTCAAAAAGTAAACCCCGCCGATGCCGCTGCAATCTTCTTGCACAGACACCATTCCATAGTGCAAAGCTTGGTGCCATGACACGCTCGCTTTCCCCAGTGGTCCTTTTGACCAGCTTCGCCCTCACGGGAGCCTGCACGCAGTTCCCCGAGCTTGACGCGCGGATCACCCCCGAACTTGAGGCAGCGCAATATCCCAAACTGATCCCTCTCGCGCCAGTTTTAGCCGCAGCACAGGAACAGCGTGTCGAACCAGCGCAAGAAAATGCACAAATTGATGGCCGCATCGCCGCCCTGCGCGCACGGGCGGCAGCCCTGCGCGCATCCGTTCTGAGCGGAGCCGAACGCCTGCGTCTTGAACAAGGGTTAAGATAACACAGCTTTGCTGCGTTGCACGACCCACCCGATCACGCTACATCGGCGCCAAGCGCAATTAGTCAAAGGAACGCCCCCATGTCAGAACCTCTTCGCCTCGGTATTGCAGGCTTGGGCACGGTTGGCGCCGGTGTGGTGCAAATCTTACGCAAACAGGCCGAATTGCTGGAACGCCGCACGGGCCGCAAACTGGTCATCACAGCCGTTTCTGCGCGCAGCAAAGGCAAAGATCGCGGCGTGAACCTGTCTTCCTACGCGTGGGAAGATGATCCGGTTGCCTTGGCCAAGCGGGATGATGTGGATGTCTTTGTCGAACTAATGGGCGGTGAAGACGGCCCCGCCAAGGCCGCAACCGAAGCAGCCCTTGCCCTTGGCAAAGATGTAATCACCGCCAATAAGGCCATGTTGGCCATGCACGGTCAGGCCCTGGCCGAAGCGGCAGAGGCGCAGGGATGCGTCATTAAATACGAAGCGGCAGTCGCGGGCGGCATTCCCGTCGTCAAATCCTTGGGCGAAGGCCTTGCCGGGAATGAAATCACCCGCGTCATGGGGGTTATGAACGGATCGTGCAACTATATCCTGACGCGAATGGAAGACGCCGGCCTGCCTTATGCGGATGTTTTTGCCGAAGCGGACGGGCTTGGCTATCTCGAAGCGGACCCGCAGCTTGACGTTGGGGGGATTGATGCGGCGCATAAACTTGCGATCCTTTCCTCACTGGCCTTCGGCTGCCAAGTCAACTTTGACGGGATCGAGCTGGAAGGCATCGAGCGCGTCTCGATCGAGGATATCCGCGCCGCGGCCGACATGGGCTATAAGATCAAACTGCTGGGTGTGGCCCAGATGACGGGTCGCGGGTTGGAGCAACGCATGCAGCCATGCCTCGTGCCCGACACCTCACCACTGGGCCAGTTGCAAGGTGGCACCAATATGATCGTGCTTGAGGGCGATGCCGTAGGCCAGATCGTGCTACGCGGTGCAGGTGCAGGTGCAGGCCCCACAGCCAGTGCCGTTTTATCAGACATCTGTGACATTGCGCGCGGCTACCGCAGTCCGGTCTTTGGCCAGCCTGCCGCCACCCTGACCAAAGCGCCCTCCGCACTCAGCCAGCGCCCCGCCGCCTATTATTTGCGCATGTCGCTCAAGGATAAACCGGGTGCCTTGGCAAAAGTCGCCGCCGTCCTTGGCGAAGCGGGCGTCAGCGTCAATCGGATGCGTCAATACGGACATGAAGCAGGCAGTGCGCCGGTGCTTATCGTTACCCATAAAACAACCCGCGCCGACATTGATTGCGCGCTTGCAGCCTTCGCAGGGACGTCCGTCGTCTCCGGCGATCCCGTCGCGCTGAGAATCGAGGAAGTGTGAACCAGCCCGCAGCCTTTCTGGGCGTTGAACGCTCGCTGAGCGGGCGGCGCTGGGTTGGGCCGGGCATTGACGTTGTGCGCGCTTCCGAGGCGCTGCACCAACAAACCGGCCTGCCGATGGCGGTGTGCCAGGTTCTCGCGCGCCGCGGCGTAGAGCCAACTGAAGCGGAGGCATTTCTGGCACCTGCCCTGCGCGATCTTCTGCCTGATCCGCGCTCCTTGCGTGATATGGAAACAGCCGCCGCGCGCTTTCTTCAAGCCGTTAAATCCCGCCAGCGCATCGCCATTTTTGCAGATTATGACGTGGATGGCGGCAGCTCTGCCGCGCTGTTGCTGGTCTGGCTGCGCGAGATGGGGCAACAAGCCACGCTATATGTGCCCGACCGCATTGACGAAGGATACGGCCCCAATGACGAGGCCATGTCCGCGCTTGCTGCAAATCATGACCTGATCATCTGCGTTGACTGCGGTACGCTTTCGCATGGCCCCATCGCGGCGGCAAAAGGCGCGGATGTCGTGGTGCTGGATCACCACCTTGGCGGAGAAACCCTGCCCGAATGTCTGGCTGTGGTGAACCCCAACCGGCAGGATGAAGACGGCGCACTCGCCCATCTTTGCGCCGCCGGCGTTGTCTTTTTAATGCTGGTCGAAGCAGGCAGACAAATGCGCGAAGCCGGTGCCAAAGGCCCCGACCTGATGGCCATGCTTGATCTGGTTGCCTTGGCCACTGTTGCCGATGTGGCGCCGCTGGTGGGGGTGAACCGCGCTTTTGTGCGTCAGGGGCTCAAGGTCATGGGGCGGCGCGACCGCGTAGGGCTTTCTGCCCTGTCGGATGTGGCCCGCATGGATACTGCACCGGCCGCCTATCACCTTGGCTTCATGCTTGGTCCGCGGATCAACGCAGGCGGGCGCGTTGGCAAGGCCGATCTGGGGGCGCGCCTGTTGGCAACCGATGACCCTCACGAAGCCGCCGCCTTGTCCGAACGGCTTGATGCGCTCAACACGGAACGTCGCGATGTCGAGAACGCCGTACGGGCACAAGCCCTCGCCCAGGCCGAAGAACGCGGCACCGATGGCGCACTGGTCTGGGCCGCCGGTCAGGGATGGCACCCCGGTGTTGTCGGTATCGTCGCCGCCCGCCTGAAAGAAGCCACCGGCCGGCCGGCCGTGGTGATCGGGCTCGAAGGTGGCATTGGCAAAGGGTCGGGGCGCTCTGTCAGCGGCATAGATCTGGGTGCAAGCATTCAAAAACTGGCGATGCAGGGCGTATTGATTAAAGGCGGTGGTCACAAAATGGCCGCGGGTCTTACCGTTCAGGAAGAACAGCTGGAAGAAGCCATGGCCGCGCTTACCGCGCAGCTTGAAAAACAGGGCGCGCATCTGCTTGGCCCCTCGGATCTGCGCCTCGACGGGATGCTGATGCCGGGCGCTGCTACGATAGATCTAGCCGAAACACTAGAATCAGCAGGCCCTTTCGGTGCCGGTGCTGCTGCGCCCCGCTATGCATTTGCCGACATGCGAATTTTTTCTGCCCGCCGCGTGGGCGAAACTCACCTCAAAGTGAGCTTTGGCGACGGATTGGGCCCGCGCCTCGACGCAATCTGTTTTGGTGCGTTTGATTCCCAACTGGGCCCCGCCCTCGAAAACCACGGCGGCGCGCGTTTTCACCTTGCCGGACGCCTTGACATCAACACATGGCAGGGCCGTCAAAGCGTGCAATTGCGTCTGGAAGACGCTTCTCGCGCTTAACTTAAAAAAAAGCATCTCAATCTGCACATTTCGACTTGCGCCCCCATCGGCGATTGCCTAAAGAAGCGCTCAAGAAGTGTGGCCCGTTCGTCTATCGGTTAGGACGTCAGGTTTTCAACCTGAAAAGAGGGGTTCGACTCCCCTACGGGCTGCCACCTTCTTACCTCCCCAAATCAATATGTTATTTGAAAATCGAGCCCTTGAGCTCCCTTTGCGCAGGCGCACATCACATGAAACAGTTTGTTTCTAAAATTCCCCCTGAAATGTGTCTAAAATCTGTTATCTAAACGGCATCGGTTGGGCGGGGTATTTGTTTGCCTTCCGAATAGGATTACTGCGGATGCTTACAGGCTCTCTGCATAACAAAAGACGACGACCACAAGACGATGTCGGCCCTGCTGCTGCCACTGCGGGAACAGACAGCGCCAACACTAAGGTCAAACGACAGGCTGCACCGAACGGATCGCTGTAGTTGCACATACGATGAGACAACCCTGGGGGGGGTCGGACTATGAAAAAGTTTAACGCTGATCAGCTGGGTTACGGCCTGTCCCGGCTTTCGGCAACGGTGCCGGCGGCGCCGGTCGTTGACGTGCACCAAAAGCTGGCGCGCGCAGCTAACCTGTCTTTTGATGCAGAAGCAGCCGCAACAAAGCCGACGCTCTACCGCAATGGCGGCAAACGTTTGATGGAAACTGTCTTCATCCTGCTTAGCCTGCCTTTCTTTCTTCCCGTTGTAGCGCTTTGTGCAATTGCGCTGTGGATTGAGGGGGGTAACCCTTTCTACCGTCAGGTTCGACTGGGCAAGGATGGTCAACGTTTCTCGATTCTCAAACTGCGCACAATGGTGCGGGATGCAGACAAGGTGTTGAATTCTTACCTGCGGTCAAACCCCGAGCTGCGCCGTGAATGGGACGAAAAGCAAAAACTGATCAACGATCCGCGTGTAACGCGTGTGGGCGCAATCTTGCGCGCGACCTCGCTGGACGAGCTTCCGCAGCTGTGGAATGTGCTGACCGGCGACATGAGCCTGATCGGCCCGCGCCCGATGATGCCTGAGCAGCTTCCGATGTATGGCAATGCCGGACACTACTTTGCCATACGACCAGGCATTACCGGCCTGTGGCAGGTCTCTGCGCGCAACGAAAACCGCTTTTCTTTCCGCAACGAAGTAGATGCGAAATATAACAGAAGCCTTTCGCTTTTTAGTGACATTATCATCATGTTTAAAACTGTTGGCGTAATGCTGCGCCGGACAGGCCATTGATCTGCTGCGAACTTTGATCACCACCTAACCTGCGCTATGATCTGTGCATGTTCAAAACCCGAAAGCCTGACCCGATGAAGGACACATATGCATCCTCGACTGCCCGGATAGTTGCAAGCCGCAGTGACCGCATGCTGCCTGCACAAGGCAGCTTTACCCGTCCGCGCCGTTTTGCCTCTGTTACGGACGGGTTTGAAGGCGATGCAAACCTCGATCACATGCCCCCGGAAGTGATCGAATCCCGCGTAGATGAAACTTCGCGCTCCCCCCGCGATCTGTGGGGGGTGTTGCATGAACAGGCACCGGGCAAGGACCAACACATCATGGCGGGCAGTGCCGCCGAAGAAGAATTCCGCGCAACGGATGTGTCCCGCGCATTCGACATCTTGCGCACACGCCTGCGCCAGACCGTCAAACAACATGGCTGGGTCAACATCGGCGTAGCCTCACCGACAACGGGCTGCGGCACTACCTTTACAACCGCCAACCTCGCGGCAAGCCTATCGCGCGTGCCCTCCTCGCGCACAGTGGTGATGGATTTCAACATGCGTAATCCCGGTCTGGCAAAAATGCTCGATATGGACCCGCGCCAGTCCGGCGATCTGCGCGACTTTCTTGCTGGTGATGTCGCCATCAGCGACTATCTTGTGCGTGCGACCGATACGCTTGCACTTGGACTGGGGGCGACCCCCCAAACAAACGCTGCCGAAATCATGCAAGATCCCGCCACCGCGGCAAGCCTTGCAGAAATGCGTGCGGCCCTGCGGCCCGATATTGTGCTTTATGACATGCCGCCCCTGCTAAGCCATGATGATACCTCGGCCTTCCTGCCGCAGCTTGACGGCGTGCTATTGGTATCGGACGGCACCCAGACGATGGCGAAACATATCGCGGAATGTGAACGCATACTGGACGGTCAAGTGCCCCTGTTGGGCGTTATCCTCAACCGTGCCCGCGCCTCTAGCATTGAGCGATTCTAAGCCAGCAGAAACAAGCTGCTTTGCACATGTGAGCGCCACGTCATATAATCGCCTGAATTTAGCAATAACGACATTCAAAAGGTTGCCGTAATGGGCGGCGGCTCCGGCTTTCGGAGCCTTTAGACAGGTTCAAGTGAGACAGATATGGGTCCGATCTATACATGGCAGGATTTCCTGGACATGATTTGGCGGCGGCTGGGTGTGATTTCGTTTGTGATCGTACTTGGCTGCATCGCTTCGCTTTATTGGGCGACGACATATGTGCATCTGTACCAATCCTCCGAAGTCATTCAGGTCGAGCAACCCAAGATCAACGATGATCTGGCTCGCTCCACCGTCGAGGGCTCTTCTGCGCGCCGGTTGCAATTGATCCAGCAACAGTTGATGGCACGTGCCAGCCTGCAATCCATCATCGACAAATATGACCTCTACAACAATCTTACCGCACTGAAACCGAGCGAAAAAGTACAACTGCTGCGTCAGGCGGTCACGATCAACGGCGTTGCCGCTGCGCGCGAAGGCTTTGCTGATGATGGTACGATTTCGGTGCTGACCATTACCGCCCAGATGGAAGAGGCGCAGCTGGCCCGCGATGTCGCCCATGAATTTGCCGAACAGACCCGCAACCTGATGGCAGCCCAACGGCGTGAGCAAACCGAAACGACATTGGCCTTTTTCCAACGGCAGGAGCAGGCCGTTCTCGACAATATCACCGCCCTCGAGGCCGAGCGTGAAACCTACCGCATCGACAATGATCTGACCGTCGAAGGCGGGGTCGAGTTCCGCCTGTCCGAAGTGGCCCAGCTTAATGAGGCGATCCTCAACATCGACCGTGAAATCATCACAACCCAACTGGCCCGCACCCAGATCGACCGTTCCTCCCGCGCGACAACTGTTGCACGCGAAGAACGCGAACTGGATGCGCAACTGCAAACCCTGACCGAACAGCGCACGCTGTTGGACCAGCGCCGCACGGCCTTGCAATCCACCATCCAAAGCTCTCCCGAAACCGAGCGTGCTTTGACCGACTTTGACCGCCGCATGGACCAACTGCAAACACAGCTTGAAATCATCGCGACCCGTCGTAACGATGCCGAAGTGGGCTTCAATCTCGAAGTCGGCGCACAGGGCGAGCGGCTGACCACGATCGAGGAAGCGCAAATTCCCGACTACCCGATCACCATGAGCAAGAAAAAGCGCGCCATCATGGGCGGCTTTGCTGCTACGATCCTTGCCTTTCTCATAGCATTTTTGCTGGAACTACGCCGCCCCGTTATCCGCTCGGCCCGCCAGATGGAACGGGAAACCGGTGTTACCCCTGTGATCTCGATCCCCGAACTGGAACCCAAATATCAAAGCTCGAAATGGCGTGCAGCGCGTGAAAAACGCCGTGCGGCAGGCAAGGCAGGCCGTGCCGCACGACTGGCGCGCAGCACTTAGGTCAGTGTGACCAACGCCGCAATCGCATCGCGGTGCACCCAGATTGCCAGCGCGCCGAACGCCCCTGCGCCAATGGTAAAAATCACATCATGACGCAGATCCCATGCGTCGTGCGCGCGCGCTAGCCAGATGATCACCGGATGCGTCAATGTCTGTGCAAGACCGATGCCAACAACCGCGCCGATGACGCCATACAGGCTTACCCCTACGACAAGCAGCAATATTTGCAAGACTGCGCGCGTGGCCGACACCACAAAGAAGCGCCGCGAATCTCCGGCGGCCAAGGCGGCCTGATCATAGCTCATTCCGATCACTTGCGGGATCAGGGCCACTGACAACAGCGTGACAATCGCGCCTCCTTGGGCATAGCGCGGATCATATAGCACCCCCACCAGCCACGGCCCCGCGAACGCCATCACGATCAACAATATCAATGTCACCCCGCTCAGGCCAAAGCGTAGCTTCGCAATCTTTCGCGTTTCATGTTTTGCATCGCGGTAGACGGGTATCATGACCTTTCCGGTCACACTGCTCCCCAATTGCAGGGCAAACGCGCCGAGGAAAAAGGCGATATTATAAATACCAAGGCTGTCGAGGCTCAGGAATTTACCCAATACAGCCCGATCCCCTTGTGAGGCAAAGAACCAGAAGGCTGTGCTTAGAAATATCCACTTTCCAAAACCGACCAGCTCGCGCACGGCTGCGGGCTCCCACCGGAAACGGTTTGATGGGCCAGGCAGGAACACACTGGTAAGCACCAGCTTGGCCAGTGGCGTCACCACCCCGCCAACCACCAGCGCCAGTACCGATTGGAGCCACCACGCCAGCAAGATCATCACCACAATCCCGATCACCTGTGCTGCGAGATCCAGTACCGTCAGCCGCCCCATCAACAAATGCCGCTGTGCCGTTTCGATCCGCGTGGGGTTAAACCCTGTAATCACCAACGCAAGCGCCGCAATCGGAAGATAGGTTGCCAGCTCGGGCGCGTCATAGAAGCCCGCCAACGGCAAGGCCAATGCGCAGGCTATGACAAACAGGCAAAAACCACGCAGCACCTGAATGCTCCATGCGGTGTTCAGAAAATCGGGATCATCGCCCCGTTTGCTTTGTGCGATGGAGGGGGAAATCCCCACATCCGAAAACAACATCAGCCCCAGCGTCACCAAGCCGACCAACGCCATCAGGCCGAAGGCCTCAGGGAAAAGCAGTCGCGTCAAAATCAGGTTCGATCCCAACCGCAATGCCTGAGACCCGCCATACCCCAGCAAAATCCACGAGGTGCTGCGCATCACCCGCGCCATCAGGCGCCCACCGCGCAACTGTTGCAAAAGACCACCCATTTGCCGTATTCATCCCTCGTTTTACTGCTACAATATTGCTAACGTTCCCCTGCTGCATGCGCCAGTAGCCTGCACCTGCGCTGGCAAAAGTGAGACACGAAGGACGCACCAATGCACGTCGCCTATATCCTCAACAGCTACCCCCAGCCCAGCCACAGCTTTATCCGCCGCGAAATCCGCGCACTCGAAGCGCAGGGCCACACGGTGACGCGGCTGGCCATGCGCGCAGGCGATGCCCCGCTGGTTGATACCCAAGACGTCGAGGAAGCTGCTGCCACAACTTACGTGCTGCGCGCGGGTGCGCTGACCTTGCTAATGGCCGTAGTCAGATCGTTCCTCGCGGAGCCTGCCCGTTTTCTTAGCGCTCTGCGCCTTGCTGTATCCTGTGGGCGGCGTTCGGAGGTCGGGTTAATCAAACACCTGATCTATCTGGTAGAGGCCGCATATGTTACGCAATATTGCACCGCGGCACACGCCACCCATGCCCATGCCCATTTCGGCACCAACGCCGCAACGGTTGCAATGCTCAGCGCGGCCTTGGGCGGACCCGCCTACAGCTTTACCGTGCACGGCCCCGAAGAATATGATGCCCCCCGCGCCCTGTCGCTTGGCGAAAAAGTCGCGCGTTCCAAATTCACCGTGGCCATCACCAGCTTTGGCCGCAGCCAGCTCAGCCGCTGGGCCGGCCCCGACCACTGGGATAAGATCAAGGTGGTGCATTGCGGCATTGACCCTGCCCGCTTTCCCGAACCGCTGCCGATGCCGGACGGCCCGCCCCGCTTTGTCGCCATTGGCCGGTTTGTTGAACAAAAAGGTCAATTGCTTGCCATCGACGCCATGGCTGATCTGGTCCGCTCCGAGCCCCAAGCCCATCTGACCCTGATCGGTGACGGCGAATTGCGCAACGCGATCGAGAACCGCATCGTCGAGCATGATCTGACAAACAACATCACCCTCACCGGTTGGGTAGATGAGGCACGCATTCTGTCAGAACTGCAAGCCGCCCATGCACTGTTGATGCCCAGTTTTGCCGAAGGTCTGCCAATGGTAATCATGGAGGCCATGGCCGCAGGGCGTCTTGTCATCGCCACCTATATCGCCGGCACGCCAGAGCTGGTTGTGCCTGAGCAAACCGGCTGGATGGTTCCGGCGGGCGATGCCACAGCCCTTGCAGATGCAATGCGCGCATTGGCAACCACCGCGCCAGAAACCCGTACGCGAATGGCACAAACCGCCCGCGCCCGCGTGTTGGCGCGTCATGACGCGCAGGTCGAAGCCGCTAAAATCGCAGCGCATATCGCGGCTTAACGCCCCCGCGCCCAGCGGCCCTGTGGTTTATGGGGCAAACGGACCGCAATCGCGACCCATGCAAATGCAGCAAAGCCCATAGGATCGCCCAGCGCGCGCCGCCAAAGGGGCGGCGCATCGACAGGATAGGGATCGTGGTTTTTCCAAAGCGCGGGATAGCGTTCTTGTACTTCGGCCACGCCGATATCCTGACGGCGCCGCACCCGTATCAACGCCGCAGCCCCTTCGATCATGGGCCAGCGGTAGGTCGCAGGCACGCGGTGGCGCTCGGACGGGGTAAAGCTGAGCCGTACAAACGTATCATCCGAAATGATATCGGGGAATTCACCCCAGCGTTCACGCCCCTCGCGGTTCACCGCAAACACGCCGAACCCCGGCACACCGTGGGTGCAAAACGGCAATGACGCCCAAAAACGCGTATAAACCCGTGTAAACGTACTGCCCGTGGCCACAACCACCGGCCCGCCACTGGCATAGCGCGGCCCCTGTGCATCCAGTACCGCTGCCAGTTGTGACATTAGCGGTGGCGTCACTACAACATCCGCATCCACATATATGCGCCCGCCATGAACGGCCGCGTAATCACCGGCATTTAGCGCGCCCATTTTGCCGCCCTGCGCGATATCCAGCACCTTTAGCGGCCAGCCCTTGGTGGCAAACCTGTCCGTAAAACTGCGTGCGACCTGTACCGTGGCATCGGTACAGCCATTGGCCATCACGATCACCTCGACGTCTGCTCCCGTAGGATCACTCGACAACAGCGCCTCGAGGCAGGGCTCGATATAGCCGACCTCGTTATGGGCGGGGATCAAAATGCTGCATGGAATGCTCATCGGCCTGCCACCAGCGCATCCCATCGCGGATTGCTGTCATTCAAATAACGCAAAGCGCCCCAGCTACCCCATTTCGTCGGCACATAGATATCCGCATAAGCGTTGAAAAGCGTGCCACCCGCCGCTGACCAAGCCTCGAGCAAGGCAGTATAAAGCGCGCCCATCTCAGGCGTGTAGTTGAAATGTTGGAAGAAGGCCGTCAGCTGTTCGTCATCGACCTGCGCGCCAATCCCCACAATATGGCTCCCGCCTTCATACATAATCAGCTCAAGCCCCGCGTCTTTCGCCACCTGAGCATGATAAGGCCAGACACGATTACCCAGATCCTCTACTGTGTCCGCATCCAGCCCCGTCACTGACCCATCACGCAGTTCTTGGCCCACCAGCGCGCTGGCGTAGTCATATTGCGTAGCTTCCAATGCCTGCTGTCGCTTAGCGCCGGTCAGGCCTTGCTCTGTCACGGCATCATTGGCGCGTGCGAGGCTCTCATCCAGCCATTCGTGCATCTGATCGCGCCGCGCTTCAAGCCCGAGGATACCGCCAAAATAACCGGTGACCGCATAGGCATCGAACGCCTCTTTGGGCGCTGGCGCGCCCTCTGCAATGACCAGCGGCGCGTTAAGGATATTTTCCTCCAACCCAAGCCACCCGGTCTGGCTCGAGATAACATTGACCAATCTTCCTTCGCTGCCCTCAAAAGCATCCGCCCAGATACGCGCCACTTCTGCGGCGCGCAGAGCGTAGTATTGCGTGCCTACATCAGCTTGCTTCCACCGCTCTTGTGCCTGCGCATCAGCCCACCGGGTCTGGGCAAACTGGAAATTCCACATCTCGTTCGAATATTCCACATAGGCGGTCAATGAAGGATCAAGCCCCTTTTGCACGGCCAGTGCGAAGGCACGCACATAGGCATCATCAGCCAGATGCGGCATGTTCACCCAGATATTTTTGCCCGTCTCATTGGCCAGCGTCAGCATCACCTCCAGCGGCACACCATGATTGGTCCAGCTCGCATCGCTGACCTTTGGTCGTGCATCCCATTGCGATTGTTCCGAGTTGTTGGTCTCCATCCAGTCCATCATCCGCAAGGTGTCGAAGGCTTCAAGCCGCGCGATCCAGTCGGGGTTGAACAGCTCTCCCGCCTCATACAGCGCAAGCCTGTCCTCTCGCACGACCGTGATATTGCGCACAGGATTGGCCGTATTTGTCCGCTGAATGCGCAGCTCCACACTGCCCGGGCCCGGGGTGTAATCAAACCGCACCTCCCCTCGCCCATAGCGGATGTTTGTCGCACGGCCCAGCGGCTCCACCACGCCTGCACCGTCAAAGCGCAGCACATAGCGCCCCTCCAGCGACGGGGCCGCTGCCTCTGGTAAATCGGTCAGGATCAGCGTGCCAACAGAGCCTGCGGATCGCGGCAGGCTACGCAGCCATCCCTGCGCATCAATATGGCCATCCGCCACCAGCTGATCATACTCGATCCCGCCAAACCTGCCGGGCAAATGCCCGATCCAAGGGCGCGCGGTTTTCATCACGTCAAGAAAGGGCTGTTGCGCAGCCCAATCCGTAATCGGAGCCAAGCCTACTGCAATTGCCCCTTTCGGGGTGGCCCGTGGCTTGGCAGCGGCAGCTTGCGGCGCAGCTGTTACGTCAACGTCCCCCCCCTGCGGCGCAGGAGGCGGCGCACGGCTACCTACGGGAGCGGTCGTGGTTTGCCCGACAGGGGCGGGCGCAATCTCGCCACGCTGATAGGCCTCGACCGCTTCACGCGCCACCCGCTGCATCGCAGCAGCCATAGCGGCATCCGGCCCGTCAAAACCCTGGCCAAAGCGGTCTTTGACATTATGCGGCAATCCCTCGGGGCTGGCCCCTGTGATCACCGCATATTGCACCATAGACACAAAGTAATGACCCTTTGCATTAAGGTGGATGTCATCGTCAAACACCTGCGCAATGTCATCCAGCCCGGGCACCTGCCCCGCCTGCACTGCATCATCCAAACGTGCCAACGCCTGTCCGGCGGGGATCAGCCCGATCCGCTCTTCTGCCTCTGGCACACCGGCGCGCAAAGCATCTGCGATCCCCTCCCATAGCGGCAGATCGTTCTCCAGACGCTCACGCCACGGCGTATCGGCCTGCGCATCAAATTCTACAGCTACGCCTGTCCCGCTGTTCAGGCTGTGCCATGTTTCTTGAATGAACACCCGTGCATCCACCTGCCCGCTCAGCGCCAATCCGGCAAAGGCTTGGGCGTAAACTTCGGTCTCGCTCCATTTCAGGTGATTGGCCAGCGGGATCGCTTCGGTCAGGATCAGATCAGTTGTCGTACCTTGGGGAAGCAGCGTACGCGCATCAACGCCTTGTGCCTCGCTCGAATGTTCCCAATTGTATTTTAGGGGCGCACCATTGATGATTTGTTCCTGCACGCTCACCTTGTTGCTGGTCGCACCCAATGCTGCGTCCAGCATATCCGGCCCGGTGGTGCCAAACAGGCTGTGCCCCACCATAACAACGGCAAAGATCGTGCTGGCCAGATCGCTCATGCGCTTACTCCGCTAAAGGGTGTGGCGCGCACCACTTCCCAGACAATTTTCTGTAACAGCGCCCCCGCATTGGCGTCCGGTGCCACGGCCGCTGTGCCGTCCGCGCGCGTCAACGCCAGCGGTAGCCCTGTCGGGTCACGTTGGTAAAGCGTGGCGTAATGGGTCAGCGCAATCAGATAGTTCCCGATATCACCAAGATGAATAGTATCCAGCGCACCCTCTGGCGTGCGCGCCATCAATGCGTCGCGGCTAGCAAGGTTGCCAATTCCCCCTGCATCCTCCAACGCACGCCCCACCGATGCCATGACCTGCCCGCCCGGAATGATGTAGATCGGCGCACCGATGTCCAAGGCCGCAGGCAGCACCACGCGGTCAAGCCACAGCTCGTCAAAATCGGCGTCGATCCGGTCATACCATCCCGCCCGATCATCGGTATTGTGCCATGTCTCATAAAGATAAAGCCGTACATCCGGCCTCGCGTCGCGTGCCAACCTTGCCCAATTGGCAAGATATTTCGCGCTATCATGATATTTGATTGCATCACGCAGCTCGACCATTTCAGTCATGACCAGCGCATCAAAATCCCCGGCCGCCAACGCCTCTTGGGCAGGCAGAAATCTGGAATGTGCGTTTTCTTCCTCAAAGCCGTTTACCGGCACATCCGGTTCAAAATGGCTGCGCAAATTCGCACCCCAGCCAAGCTGGCTGGCATAGTCGTGGCCCGCTCCTGCAAGCTGTGCCAACATGGCAGGCATATCGCGCCCCACCAGCGAGTGCCCCAGATGATATACATTCATCGGCCCATCAGGTGCTGGCAACCCGCCCGCATACAGACCACGCGCCTGCCGCAGTTGCGCCATTTGCCAGCCCGCGCGCAGCGCAAGTGCGCCGCCGACCGCAACCAGCGCCGCCGAGCCCGTTCGCAACACCCCGCGCCGAGAAATCATCCGGTTTTGTCTCCTCTGTCCTGCATCAGTTGTGCCACATCCCCATGGCCCAATGCCACCGCAGTGACCAGCAACCCCGCTGCATGAGCATAATTCCCCGCAAGCGTGGCACCGGCAGCAATCTCGCCCTGCGGCATCACAAAGGTCGCCGTAAACTGACTGTTGGCTCTATCGATATCGACCCGCATCCCGTCATAACCAAATAGCTGTTGGGTCAACGGATATTGCGCCTTATAGGCGGCTTCCTTGATCGAAAAAATCAGCTTGGCCATGAGGCCCCGATCGCGGGTAGGCTGGACGCCCAGCCATGCCTGTTCAGAGACCGAGCATACCTGCCCCACCAAAAGCGGGTCCAGTGGTTCAGCATCTTCGAGGTCGACACCAATCCCCGCCCAGTCACGACTGTAGCCTAAAACTGCGACACAGGCCTTATCCGTATGAGAGATACTGCCAGTCACTCCCGCCGGCCAAACAGGCGCACGGTCAGGGCCCATGGGCACAGGACGGGGCGGTAAGGCCAGCTCGACCATCCCGGCACGGGCAGCAGAGCGGCCTGCGTGAAACTCGGCCACACGCCGTGGCACTGCGTTTTGCACCGCCCTCTGCTCTACGGGATCAACCGCGCCAGGCACATCCCTCGGATCGCGCGCCACGACGGCCAAACCTTGCGGCAAAACCGACGCTGTTAACGCCTGAACAAGGGCGGGCGTGCAAGTCACGTATTCGCCTTGGTCCGGCCTGCTCGCATGGCACGGCGTTTCGAGATGGTCGCGGCCTTGCTTGGCGCATCATGCTCCACGACAGGTTCCGCAGCTTTGGTGCTGCCCTTGTCCAAATGCGCCGCCAACCCTTCAAGGGTCGGGAAGCGGAAGATATCCGTGATCCCCAGTTTATCCGCGCCCAGCGCTGCTTTGATATCGCGGTGCGCCTGTACGGCCAGCAACGAATGCCCCCCCAGCGCAAAGAAGTTATCCGATGGCCGGATCACTGCCACCCCAAGGATCGCCGTCCAGACCTGTGCAATTGCCGCCTGCGTGTCGCTTTGCGGTGCGGCCTGCATGGCAGGTGCCTCAGCCACCGCTTTGGCCTGCGGCGCAGGCAGGGCCTTGCGGTCGATCTTTTTGTTCGGCGTCAAAGGCATACGCGCCACTTCTACAATGCGCGCAGGCACCATAATATCTGGCAAACGCTCAGCCAGTGCTGCACGCAAGGCGTCTTCATCAATGGTGCCGCCCGTCACATAGCCAACCAGCTGCGCACCACCGGCCGCGTCGCGCGCCACAACAACGGCTTGGGTGATGCCTGCCTGTGCGGCAAGCGCGCTCTCGATCTCGCCCAGCTCGATCCGGTGACCACGGATTTTCACCTGATCATCCGCACGGCCCATAAAGCCAAGGCTGCCATCTGCGCGCCATGCCGCCAGATCGCCTGTGCGGTACATGCGCCCTGCGCCAAAGGGGTTATCGACAAAACGCTCCGCCGTCATCTCAGGGCGCGCGTGATATCCATGTGTGACGCCATCTCCCGCGATATAAAGCTCTCCAGCCACGCCTACGGGGCGCGGCTCAAGTGCTCCGTCCAACACATAGACCTGCGTATTGGCAATCGGCGTGCCAATGGCGGCTGTTGTCTCCGCCTGCGTCACCATCTGCGTTGTGGACCAGATCGTCGTTTCGGTCGGCCCGTACATATTCTGCACCCGCCCCCCACAAGCCGCCATCAGATCCGCCGCCAGTGCACCAGGCAAGGCTTCGCCGCCTACCATCAGCTCCTTCAGCCCCGCAAGTGCGTGGCGCGTCTCATCGTTCATCACCAACATCTGCGCCATAGAGGGCGTGCATTGCATATGGCTCACTTTGTGCCGCATCAGCTGCGCGGCAAGCGAGAAATCATCATCCGCCAAAGCCGCGCCCGCATTGCTGCGCGCCAGAACCTCGGCCAATGGTTTAAGCCCTGCCATGACCCTATCCACAGCAATGCCATAGTCGATCAAACAGGCAATCTCATCCACGCCGATGCGTTTGAGCTCTTCTGCGCGGGCCACGCCATCTTCGATCGTGCCAAACAGCCCGCTGTCATTGAAATAGCGCTGAAAGGCGAACTCAAGGATCGCTTCCATCTCCTCAGCATCCAGCCCCTCAAGATCCACCTGAAACGGGCTTGTCGCGCCTTCGGGTTTCTTGAAGGCCGGAAAGGCCCAAGCGTATTGTTTGATCAGACCCGCCGCCGAGCGCAGGTAATCCTTCATCGGCTCGCGTGCGATTTCCTCAGCGCGTTCACGCGTTTCATCCAGATAGGTGTGCAGCATGACTGTCACCTTGAAATCAACCGGATCATGCCCCGCCTCGCGAAGTGCCGCGTGGTAGATTTTGATCTTATCGGCCACTTCGGCCACCGATTGGCCCAGCAGGTGCGTAAGCACATTCGCCCCGATCTGCCCCGCTTCTTTCCACGTCTCGGGGTTGCCCGCAGTGGTCACCCAGACCGGCAGCTCTTTGGACACAGGACGGGGCTGGGTCACCACAGCAAACGGCGTGCCGTCTTTGGTCGGGAACTCAACCGCATCGCCGCGCCACAGCGCGCGCAGCTGATCAATGGCCGCATACATGGCCGGCTTATTATGGGGCGGCGTGTTCTCGGGACGCAACACAAAATCATCGGGCTGCCAGCCGCTGGCGATGGCAAGCCCCACACGCCCGTTGGTCAGGTTGTCGATCACCGCCCATTCCTCGGCAATGCGGGCGGGATGGTGCAAAGGTGCGACGCAAGACCCTGCGCGCACGTCCAGATTTGAGGTCACCGCCGCCACCGCAGCCCCCGTCACCGAGGGGTTCGGATAGGGGCCACCAAAGGCGTGGAAGTGCCGCTCGGGCGTCCAAACGGCGTTGAACCCATGGGCATCGGCAAATTTCGCCCCCTCCAGCAACAGCTGGTATTTTGCAGGGCCCACGCCATCGTCATTGCCCCAGTAGAACAGGTTAAAGTCGATCTTGCGATCCGACACAGCAATCGGGCCACGCGACAGCTCGGTCCGGCTATCATCCCCAGCAAGCACCAGTTTGAACCCGCGCGATAGTGTCCAGAACAGCTCTAGCACAGAAATATCGAAGGACAGGCTCGTCACTGCGAGCCAAGCATCCCCTGCCTCATAGGCGATCCGTTGATCCATGCCCGCAAAGAAATTGGCGACATTTCCGTGGCCCACCATCACCCCTTTGGGCGTCCCCGTGGAGCCAGAGGTGTAGATGAGATAGGCCAGCGTCTCAGCGTCAGCGCCTGCGTCGGGATTGCTTTCGGCTGCGGTGGCAAGCTCTGCATCCGTGTCGAGCACCAAAAGCGACGCCTCCCCGCGTGGCAAGCTATCTGCCAGCGCGGATTGCGTCACGATCACCGGTGCGCCGCTGTCCGCGATATAATGTTTGATCCGGTCCGCAGGATAGGCAGGGTCAAGCGGCACATAGGCCCCGCCGGCCTTCAAAATTCCCAACGCACCGATCAACAAATCAGGCCCGCGCGACGTGGCAAGGCCCACGGGCGTGCCGGTCTTCACCCCAGTCGCAATCAAACGATGCGCCAACCTGTTGGCGGCCGCGTTTAGCGCGGTATAGCTGAGGCTTTGATCTTCAAAAACCAGCGCTGTGGCATCTGGCGTCCGTGCAACCTGTGCCTCAAAACTCTTGTGGATCGGCTCGGCCGTATAATCGGTTTGCGTGGCGTTCCATGCCTCAAGCAACAGGGCACGTTCGGCCTCGGGCAGGCCAGCGGTATCCGTAATGCGGGCCGCGATCAGATCCATTGCGGCATCTGACAGCAACCCACTGTCACCATGCAGGGTGATCTGGTCACCCGCGACCGTAATGGTCAGCGCACTGCCCGCCACAGGCGCATCCGCCAGCATAATCGCAGGGCGCTCCAAGGTGATCGCGGGGTCACGCAGGCCCAAATCGCTTGAGAAACCGGCCGTCTTTTCGATCCGCGCCATCTGTGCGTCCAACGGCGCATCACAGCGCAGTGGCACCCAATCCGCGGCAAATCCTGCCAGCGCAGGCGTCACGGCAACGCCAATATCGCCAGCAACCTGCCCCGCGCCCAAGGTCAGCGCCGCCATCACAACCTTGATGTCGCCCTCTACCCGCCGCTCAACCCATGTGCCGGATGCCTTCCCCGTGGCTAAAGGCAGGGGCAGTGCCTCCATGGCAGCAAGCTTACCGCGCCAATAGGCTTCATCTGCCACCAAACGGTCCTGAACTGCGGCCATCGCATCTGTTGGCGCATCGAGCATTGTACCAACAGCAGGCAAATCGCCCGTCACCCCATTCAGCGCAATGGCAGCATCAGAGGTCGCAACGACCAACCGGCCCGCCGCGCTTTGTAGTACTGTGCCGCTTGGGCCTTCACCGGCTGCAGCCTCACCGCCCGAAACCGTAAGGATGTCCCCGTTGCAAGCAATCTTGGCCACGCCCAATGGGTTCCAATAGCCCGCAAAATCCATCCCCCGCAGCAGGGCTGCAATCTGGCTGGTGCTTTGCGTAAAATCAATCAACCCCAGCACTGCAGGCCGCTGGTCCCGCGCGAAATAGCTGCGCTGACTGAGGTCTTGGGCGCGACGCTCTGGCGCGCCACTCTCCAGCTGTGCAATCACGCTGGCAAAGCTCTCCATCCCTGCCGCATAGCATTTGGAATTGAGACTAAAGGCCGTTTCATCCTCGGCGATATCCACCATCTGTTGGGCCAACAGATCGCCCTCGTCCACGCCCCCCTCGATCATGTGCCAGCTGACGCCGTGCTGCGTTTCGCCGTTGATGATCGCCCATGCTGGCGTGTTCAGCCCTGCATAGCGCGGCAAAGGGCCATCATGGAAATTCACCGCCCCTTTTGTGGGCAGCGCCAATGCGGCTTCGGGGATGATGCGCAGATTGGCAATGCTCAGCAACCAGTCGAAACTGGGCAAATCAACACGGGCAAGATCGGCAGGCGCGTTGTAAACAGCAATGCCTTGCGCCTCGGCCCAGCTGCGCACATCTGTATCCCGCGTGACAACCGCCAGAACGCGGTGCCCGCCTGCCACGATCATATCGGCGCAAGCAATGGTCAGCGACTCGTCGCCCAGCAATACACAGGAAAATGCGGATGGATTGAATGGCGCGGTCATGATCGGTCCTCCGGAGACAGACGGTAGGGGGTCGTGGCATGGGCTGCAAGGTCACGTAAGAACCAGCTTGGGTCCTGCGGTTTGCGGCCAACAAGCCCTGTACGCAAGCGGTGCAAAACCCCGCCAGACAGATGCGCCCACAGGGCGAGGGCGGCATAAAAGCGCCCGTGATTTTTGATAAAATAATGGCGGCGCGAGTCGTACCAATAGGATGGCATGCGCCGTTTGGTCTTCATCCCCGTAGAGACAGAGCCGATATGCACAACCCGGCTGTCAGGCACATACCAACAGCTCCACCCTGCCCGTGCTGCGCGCAGGCACAGATCGGTTTCCTCAAAATACAGGAAAAAGACCTCATCAAAGGTGCCGATTTCCTCAAGCATCGTCCGGCGCAGCATCATGCTTGCGCCTGCGCTCCAATCGACCTGCTGCGTTACTGTGGGCTGTGGCATGGGCACAGGGGCCTCAGGCAGCAGCCGCTCGAACAGACCAAGACGCGCGGCCCCGACAAATTCACCCGCAATGGTTGGAAAGCGAAACGCCGTGGTGTGTACCACATTATCTTCGCCGCGAATGTGGCTACAGGCGATGCCCGCAGTTGGGTTCGCCTCTAGATGCTGGACCACCGCCGAAGTACAGCCCGCATCAGGGAAGGCATCAGAGTTCAGGATATAGTAATAGTCCGGCAGCCGCCCATCGCTCATCGCCATGCGCAGGCCGATGTTATTGCCCGCGCCAAAGCCGCCATTGACCGGCGATGCCACAACCCGCACCAGTCCGCCCTCACCCCAGCCGCGCGCGGCCACAACTTCGCGGATCATCTCGAATGAGCCGTCACCAGAGGCGTTATCGACAATCACCAATTCCCCGCCCAAGCCATGTAGATCAGCCAAGGCCGCCTCTGCTGCGCGCAGGGTCATCTCGGGTGTGCGGAAATTGAGCAAGATGCACAGGACAGAAGGCACAGGCATCCGGTTACTCCGCTGCGGTCGCTTGTTGGGGGCTGGCCGCGGATAGTGCGGCGTCAATCACTTCGCGTAACTCGGCCGCCATGACCACCACATTCGGAGAAAGCACCATACTGTCGTGATCCCCCGGCACTTCGATCACCTGCACGTGGGGTGCATATTGCGTCCAGTCATTGTCGGCAAAAACATATTCGCGCGCCTCACTCACCCAATTTCCGCCCGTCACCTTAAACCTGCGGTCCAGCACGGGACGCAACAGCGTCATCGGCCCGTCCCACCGCGGCGTGTCATAACGGGCTACAGCGCGCAAAAAGGCGGCTTCGATTTTGGTATTGTTGAACTGCGCCTCTTCTGACACGGCAACCGGCCTATCCGCCCGCTTTGCCCTTTCCCAGGCAATGCGGTTTTGCCCCCATTCCAGCAGGTAACGCGGACCTTTTGCACGCAGCTCTGCCAGTTTGATCAATGCCTTGTCAGGCTTGCTTAAACCGGGGCGCACGGGGAGCGGCGTATCCAGCAACGCCAGAACCGCCACCTCTTGGCCTGCTGCACGCAACTGGCGTGCCATTTCATAGGCGGTGATTCCGCCCCCCGAGAAACCCGACAGCAGATAAGGCCCCTCAGCCTGTACCTGACGCAGCTCTGCAATATAATCGGCGGCGGCCTCTTCGACCGTTTCATGGGGTGCGCTGTCACCGATCAGCCCGCGCGCCTGCAAACCGAATACAGCCCGCGTATCGCTGAACTGCAACGCCAGATGGCGCAGGTTCAACACATTGCCGAACATGCCAGCCACCACAAACAACGGGGCCGCCTGCGCAGGTTTCACCCCGTTAAGTGGTACCAGATGGATGAACCGGGGCTGTGCCGCTGCCACATCAGAAACGGCCACAGCCGTGTCCGACGCACCGGTCTGCTCAATGATCCGCGCCGAGATTTCCGCAATTGTCGGTGCCTCGAACAGAATCGAAATCGGGAATTCTACGCCGAATTCACGTTTGACTGCTGCAAACAGGCGTACGGCGATCAACGAATGCCCGCCAAGATCAAAAAAGCTGTCTTCGGCCCCAACAGGCGAGACCCCCAGCAAAGTGGACCACATGTCTGCAAGCGCCTCTTGCACGCGGCCTTGGGGGGCAATGAAACCTTCCAGATCGGTCCGCTCAAAGCTCTGCCCCTTAGGCATCTCGCGCGGCGGCACATCCGCTTGGGCAACCAGCGCCTGCAACGGCATAGACGAGACATAGACCTGCGGCACATCCAGTGCGAGCGCCCTCGAAAACGCGTCCGGACCTTCGGTCGCTGTGATCCCCTGTGCCACCAGATAGGCCAGACGCTCTTCGGCCTCGCTGGGCGCTCGGTCCTGCTTGGCCGTGTCCGTGTCAAAGATCACTTCATTCGCTTTCAACACTGTCGTTTGGGCCGCAAATCCCCCCTTGAGGCGGGTCATTGCAAAATCATACACCTCAACCAGCACGACACCGTCCGTATCGCAAATCGTGACGTCAAAGCGGGCGTCATCAGCGCCAGCACTTACAAGGCGCACCCAGCTGTAGATGTCTTTGGGCAGCGGTGCCTGCACAGTAATCTCGCCATATGACATCGGCACCCAAAGATCTGTCCCGTCATACCCACCAGCCAATTCAATCGCCCAACCTGTGGCCAAATCCATCAAGCCGGGGTGTAGAATTTGCCCTTCATCCAGCGCGCTATCCAATGTGAGCCGTGCAAGCCCCTCACCCCTGCCCAGTTGCCGTGCGCGAAGCACTTGCCACTGCGGCCCAAAGCGCAAATGCGCCTCCTGCGGCGTGGGCATATGTGCGCCAGCCTGCTCTTGGATATCGCCAAGACGGTTCGAGATTCCTTTAAGGTCGATCCTCACCTGCGCCGCAGTGGAGCCGACGATACGCGCCTCGCTATGGGCTTGCCAGCCAGAGCGGCCTTCAAGGGTGCAATCGCTCATCAACACCGCGCGAAAACCGTTGCCCGCTTCAGGCTTCAGGCTCACTCGCATCTGACGGTTTTGACCTTCAGGAGCGTTGAAAGCGCGTAAAAAGTACAGATCGCGCAACGTGAAAGTTGTGCGCAACCCCGCAGCACGCCCCGCTTGCGCCAATGCCTCGATCATGCCCGTGCCGGGCATCACCGAAGTGCCATCAGCCATGCGGTGCTGGTCCAGAACCCAATCCCGACCCGCGTCAAACGATCCGGCAAAGCGGGTCTCGTTCTCGAGCACCTCGACGCTATCCAACAGCGGTACGTCCAGATCGCGCGGCGGTAATGTCTCGACCGGTGCATGGCCAACGGCTTCGGCTGCCATGCCGACATCTGCCCAGACGCCCCAGTTTATCGCGACCACGCGGGTTTTGCCCTGCTTGCGCGATTTGGCAAAGGCATTGAGATACTCATTGGCGGCGACATAGTCTACCTGCCCTGCGGCGCGGGTCGCCGTAGAAGTCGAAGCAAAGAGCACCATCAAATCGATACTGCCATCTGGCAACAGCTGGTCCAACACACGCAAACCTTGCACCTTGGGGGCCAGAACTGCATCAACCTGCGCCTGTGTCTTACCCAGCAACGGCGCATCATCTAAGGTGCCAGCGGCATGGATCACGCCATCAATTGCGCCACGTGTTTGCAACCCGTCGATGACCTTGCGCATTTGCGCGACATTCATCACATCCGCCGCGGCGACCTCAACCCTGCCGCCCAGCGCCTCGAGCCGTTGCACCGCGCGGATGCGGCGCGCAGTGGCGTCCCCCGCATGGGTGGTCTCAAGCACATGGGGCCATGTCTCGCGCGCGGGAAGCGGCGTCCGGCTCAACAAAACAACATGGGCGTTATGAGAGGACAGCAGGTCTGCCGCGATGGTCTGGCCGATGCCGCCGAAACCGCCCGTAATCAGATAGGTGCCGTCGCGTTTGATCGCTGGTGCATCCGCTTGGGCCAATCGCTGCGGGCGCAGCCCCTGCTCATACCGGCGCTCCCCGCGCAGCGCACAAACCGCATTCGAAGGCGTGGCCAGAATTTCCTCCAGCAGAACATCCGTGATCTCACCGGTTGCCGCCTCTACCGGACGTTTGAACAGCCCTGTAGATTTCGTGGCCTCGGGCAGCACCACATCAACCGTAGAGACAGTTACACCGGCAATCTCATGCGGGATCACACCGGCAGGGCCGCTAATCATTGCCTTGGCCGGATATTGCAAAAGCTCATCTGAGACCTGCGCCGCGCCATTGGTGAAAACAGTCAGATGTGTCGGGGCCGGATCCTTCCGCTCGGCCAATGCCTGACCCAGCCACAACAGGCTGTAAAAGCCCTGCTCGAGCATCCGGTCATAAAAACTGCTGCCCGGGCGGTAGGTTTCGGCATCGGTGACGCCCCAGAGATGCGCAATACGGTCGGGACTGTGCCCTGCATTTTCCAACGCGGCCATAAGCGCGTCATAGCCTTCGCGCCCCTGCTCCGGTGCAAGCCTATAACGCCCCTCACCCAAATCGGCAAAACTGTCGCCGGCGGTTACAACACTCACCACAGCACCTGCGGCGCGCAGACGGGCAATAACCGGCGCCGCAACAGCATCGCTGTCAGCAAAGACCAGCCATGTCCGGGCTGCCCCCTGCGCAAGCGCGGCCTCGGGATCGGCGTCCACATCGGCATAGGCAGCACGCCAGCTTGGCACGCTGCCCCAATCGGCCATGTTCTCCAACCGTGCAGCCGCTTTTGGGGCCGCTTCTATGGCTTGTGTTCCCGGCTCGATGAAATAGGGGCTGCGCTGGAATTGATAGGTAGGCAACACAACGCGGTTGCGCCGCGCATCGCCCCAGATCTGATCCCAGTCGGCCTCGACCCCGCAAGCCCACAACCGCCCGATGATACCCATGAAATACACATCATCCGCAATTTCCTGATCGGGATGGCGCAAAGAGCTCAACACCTGAGCCGGAGCCACATCCGAGCACATCTGAGCTAACGAAGACAGCGCCTTGCCGGGGCCAACCTCAAGGAATACGCGCTTGTCACCTGCCGCCAGTGTCGCGATGCAATCGGCAAAATGCACGGTATTACGCAGCTGCCCAACCCAATAATCGGGATCGGTGGCCTGTGCTGCTGTCATTTGCTGACCGCTGGTGTTCGACATAACAGGCATTTCAGGCGCGCGCAGGTCCAGCGATGCCAAAAAGGCGCGGTAATCGCTCAGGATCGGCTCCAACATGCGGCTGTGCGCCGCGATATCAATGGCGATGCGCTGGCTTTCGACGTCATCCTTGGCCAGCCGCTCGGCCAGCGCCAAAAGCGCCCCGTCAGGGCCAGAAACCGCTATAAGCTCAGGCCCGTTCACCGAAGCGATATCAAGATCACCGTCGAGATAAGGTGTGACCGCTTCCAGAGACAGAGGCACGCTCAGCATTCCGCCCGCGGGCACGGTATCGAACAAACGCCCGCGCAACAGCACCAGATCAATCAGGTTCTCAAAGCTCATCACACCCGCAAGGCAGGCCGCGACGTTTTCACCCATCGAATGGCCAACCATTGCCGCAGGCCTTACACCCCAGCTGATCCACAGCTGCGCCAGCGCATATTCCACAATCGCAATCAGTGGCAGCTGCACCGAAGGTTTCTTGAACTCCTCAGCTGCCTGCGCCATATCGCCGTCCGGCAACCAAAGCGCGCGGATGTCATACTCCAACTGCGGCGCAAGATGGGCAAGCCCGCGGTCCATAGCTTCGGCAAAGGCCGGTTCGGTTTCGTAAAGATCACGCGCCATAGCCGGATATTGCGCCCCGCCACCGGGGAACATGAATACAACCTGTGGCGCATCACCCAACAGCTCATGGGTAAACACGCGGCGGGTGTCCATGCCTTCGAGCAGATCGGCCGCTTCGCTAGCGGTTTCCGCGACCACCACACGGCGGCGATCAAATCCGCGCCGCCCGTTTTTCAGCGTAAAGGCCACATCAGCCAGATCAAGATCGGGATTGGCCCGCAGATGCGCAGCCAAGGCCGCCGTGTTCGCGTCTAATGCCGCTTTGCTTTGACCCGAAAGGCACAGCGGGTGAAACGGAAAATCACCTTCTTCCGAAGCTGCACGTGCAGGCGCTTCGCCAAGGATCATATGGGCATTCGTGCCGCCCACGCCCAGCGCGTTAATAGCCGCATAGCGGGGCGTATCCCTCCGCGGCCAAGCCGTGAGTGCAGCGTTCACAGAAAACGGGCTGCCCTCGAACCCGATGGCGGGATTGGGCGCTTCATAGCCCAGCGACGGCGGCATTGCGCCGTGGTGAAGCGCCAGCGTCGCCTTGACCAGACCGGCCACCCCCGCAGCGGTATCCAGATGCCCGATATTTGTTTTGACAGAACCCAGCCGCGCATAATCCACTTTGTCAGTCTGCGAGCGGTATGCCTCGGTTAATGCGGCCACCTCGATCGGGTCGCCAAGATAGGTGCCCGTGCCGTGACATTCGACCATTTCGATCTGGTCCGCCGGCACGCCCGATACCGCCAGCGCCTTACCAATGGCCTCGGCCTGCCCCTCGACGGAAGGGGCAAGATATCCCGCCTTGGCCGCACCATCATTGTTGAGCGCCGAGCCCTTGATTACGGCCCAGATGTGGTCGCCATCCGCCTGCGCGTCCGATAAACGCTTGAGCGCGACACAGCCCGCACCAGAGCCGAACACCGTGCCCTGAGCGCGGTGATCAAACGCATGGCATTCACCGTCCGGCGACAGAATCTCGTTTTCCTTAAAGACATAGCCCCGCCCCTGCGGCAGTTCGATCGTAACGCCCCCCGCCAGCGCCATATCCACCTCACCTGAACGCAGTGCGGCAGCCGCATAGTGGATTGCAACCAGCGACGTCGAACAGGCTGTTTGCAGATTGATTGACGGGCCCTTGAGATCAAATACATGGCTCACACGGGTCGACAGGAAATCCTTGTCGTTGCCTGTGTGACGCAACAGGAACATGCCGGTTTCATCCACCAGATCGCGGTTCGAACAGATGTTGAAATAGAAATAGCTGCCCATGCCACAACCGGCATAAACGCCAATAGGGCCCGACACATTTTCCGGCACATGGCCAGCCTGTTCCATTGCCTCCCATGCCACTTCGAGGAATTTGCGGTGCTGCGGGTCAAGGATGGCCGCATCTTTTGGCGAAAATCCGAAGAAATCTGCATCAAATGTCTCGAACCCTTTGAGATCGGCTGCTGCGCGCACGTAATTTTTGCGGGCGATATTCTCGGATGTCTCGCCAGCGGCCAGCAGTTCTTCTTCGGTGAGCTTGCGGATGGATGAAACACCATCGCGCAGGTTATCCCAGAAGGCCGCAACCGTCTGCGCACCGGGCACATTCACGGCCATGCCGACAATGGCAATATCATCCCCTGCGCCAGATGCCTTGCGATCCTGCTCAGTCATAAAACTCACCCTTCGGGCCGCCGGCCTTGGCGGTCCCCTTCTCCAACGAACTTGTATTAAATGCAGACCATTTACTCAGGCACGATTGTCCTACCGAGAACACATTATTGCCCTATCTTGTCGATTCAATGGCAATAGGCGCAATTTTCAACATGAAAATAAGGGGAGAATACCACATGATTGCCCCTCATATTACACCTAAATTCACCTTGCCCCCAACAGTTACCAACACCACAGACCGATTGCATATGCCTCATGCAGCCCCCCCCTACAAAGTCGCGGTCATCCGTCACGCCCACTTATAGAACGGTCTGCTGCCGATTGCCTCGTTGCGCCCCCATGACCGGAGCATGTTTGAGCGCATAACGCGGTTTGCGGGCACGGCGCGGGCTCAATCGCTCGGCATAGCCTAAAACCGCCCCTGCCGTCAGCCAGGTGAACGGGGTCAAAGTGGCGTTGAGCAACATATCAATCAACGTAATCCCGAGGATCAGCGCCACCGCCCCGATGTAGGGCGACAGCTCTGCCTTTTTGTGTCGCAACACATGCACACCCAACAACAGCAGCGGCAGCGCCAGCAGGCCAAATTCCGCGATATACCCCAGCCAGCCGAAGCTGCCGAAAACGATGATCCAGCGCCCGTCAGGGATGGTCAAAATCTCCCCATCCTCGGGGTCGCGCACCAGACTGCGTCCCCAACCGCTCCATCCGAAGGCAGGCTTTTGCGCCGCGCGGTCCAGCAGCTGCGCCTCATTATTGAAACGGTATTCGAGCGATTGTGCCCGCAAGGGGTTCACATCAGCAATTCTGGACACAATCGCATCCGTCGGGATCGCCCCGATATTACGCAGCGCAGGATAGGTCACCGCGACCAACGCAAAGACGGTCGCCAACAGGATCATCCAACGGCGCGGCGCGAAATAGACGAAAGGCACCAGCAAAAGACCATATGCCATCGAGGCGGCACTTTTGCAGGCAATTAGAAACACAACAAGGTACAGCGTCCAAAGCACCGCCTTCCAGCGCTCAAGGCGTGGCGTGATCCGAGCCAAAGCAGCCGCGGCCATCGCAGCGGTGCATACAAACAGCGCCAGCCAAAGACCATGCGGCAGGAACACGATAGGACGGTAGCCCCCTGCCCGAATTGTCTGCTCGAAACTATGCTGGAAAAACCCGTAGACCCAGACATTCATCTGCGGTGAGACCGCGATTTCAATGAACGAGGGCACTGAATAGAACAACGCCCCCACCATCAGCGCCCGCAAAATCTCGCGCAAACCGCTTTCAGAGCTCAGAAATTGCCGCGCAATCAGGAAAGGCACCACCGTCAGGACCTGCCCGATCAACACCGAACCGATGTCGCGGACCGATTGGCCGGGCAGCGCATCAATCAAGAACAGGATCGGGTCCGCATCGCGCAACACCTCGAATAGGATGGGTTCGCGATTGGTCAGCACTGTCGGGATGGCCGAGAACACCAAAAGCCCGACCAGCCCCCGTGCCAATCGCCCTTCGGGCAACAGCTGCAGCTTATGCGTTGTGCCGAACATCAAGATCAGCAAAACACATAGGTTCGGCACCGATACCTTGTCCATTGCGGGCACCAGCGGCAGGTTGAATTCGGTCAGCGGGGGCAACAAAAGATACCCGCCAAGGATCGACCAGACCACCGCCCGTTCGACCGATTGCGTACGAAACAGCACAAGGCACGCCGCAGGCCAGATCAGCAGCATCAGATATGCAATCGGGTTGGGCATGAGGCTTTTGGCACCGCAGGGTTGGGAATAGATCCCCTAAATACACCCTTGGCCAAGCTGTGTCATCACGGTAGTTTGCCCAGCAGCACCGGAACGGGCGCATAAAAACACAACTACGCAATTGAATTGGCTATATATTTTGAAAATCGCCACCGATAAAACTGCCACCACCCTATGGCACTGCTGCGCAGGTGTGTTGTGAAATTTGGCAAAGACAGTAACGCAGTCGAGGTCAATATCCCGACCCGCACCGCATTGTTTCATGCCGTGCAGACAAGGTTTGAGAAGTCCAAAGGATTCGCATTGGCCACGCTCAACCTTGATCACCTGACAAAACTCCCCGCCGATCCGGCCTTTGCCGCTGCCTACCGCGCGCAGGAGCTTGTGGTGGCCGACGGGCGGCCCGTGGTCTGGCTGGCGCGGCTGGCAGGCAAACCCTTAGAGCTGATCCCCGGATCGGATTTGGTTATCCCGCTGTGCGAGCTTGCCGCGAAGATGCAGATGCCGGTCGCCTTGGTGGGCAGCACCGACACAGCCCTTGCCGGTGCCAAAATCGCCCTCCAAGAGCAGATCCCGGCACTGAACATCGTACTCACCTATGCGCCGCCCTACGGGTTTGACCCCGCAGGTGATATGGCTACGGAAATTTGCGAAATGCTCAATACATCCGGTGCGCGATTGTGCTTTGTCGCTCTTGGTGCGCCAAAGCAGGAGCTGTTCGCCGCCTTTGCACGGAACAAAGCCCCGACCGTGGGTTTTGCCTCTGTCGGGGCGGGTTTGGATTTTCTGGCAGGCCAACAGGTACGCGCGCCGAAATTCATGCGTGCATTGGCGCTGGAATGGCTATGGCGCGCGCTGCAAAGCCCCAAGCGGATGATCCCGCGCTATGCTAAATGTTTCGCCATCTTACCCGGCCTCATATGTGACGCTTTGCGCCAGCGCTAACTCACTTATATTCGATGAGCCGCTTTTTGCGCCCCATCAGGCGACTCCGGTAATAGCCCAGCGCGCCCTGCGCCTCGGCGAATTTTCCCAGCACGCTAAACAATGCCCAAATACCCCCGCCCCTGCGCGAAAGCCGCAGCACCTGTAACGGATAGACCAAAGCACCCAACAGCCCGACAGGACCAATTGCCACGACAAGCAGCACAATCGCCAACGGTCCCGCCATCCCCCAAAGCAATGCACGGCGCGCCTCGGCAACCCAATGGCGTTCAGGCATGGTGCCATGCAGTGCGGCCCCTTCGGCAAATGCATGGCCTGCGCGTTTGCTGCGCTGCCACCACTGCGCAAAGCGGGTGATCTGGGCATCATGGGCTGTCATCTCGGCCTCCAACCGCCAGATCCGCCAACCCGCCTGACGCAGGCGCACGCACATCTCCGGCTCTTCGCCCGCGATCAGATCCGCACGGTATCCGCCCACAGCGCGCAGCGCCGCCACGCGCATCAACGCATCGCCGCCACAGTACAATGCCTCGCCCACTGGCGTGTTCCATTCATCGTCGATCAGGCGATTATAGACCGACGCTTCGGGGTTGATCTCGCGGCGCCGGCCACACACAATGGCCACATCCGGCTGCGCCTCCAGAAAGCCGACCGCCGCCGCAATCCAGCCCTCCTGCACCACACAGTCGCCATCCAGAAATTGCACCAGCTCCGCCTCTTTGGGCAAAGCGGCCAAGCCCGCATTGCGCGCACGTGCCGCCGTAAAGGGCTGCGTCATATCCAACGCCACCACCTGCGCGCCACGTGCCTGTGCCGCCGCAACCGATCCATCGGTCGAACCGCTATCCACATAGATCACGGGAGCGACCCCGCCCAGTGCATCAAGACAGGCGATCAGCCGTGCGCCCTCATTACGCCCGATCACAATGGCGGCCAGACTCATGCCTGCACCGTGGCTTCGTAAGCTTCTGATTTAACTATAAAACCAGCCTCCTGCAGCGGCGCAATCCCTGCCCATTCCCGCGCATCCGGTGAATATAGCGACAGCGCTTCTTGGGCCTGTAAAACCGCAAGGCGGGCCTGATCCTCGCCATGGGCCAAATCGCCGCTTTCGGCAGAGGCGGCATCCCGTGCAGCTACATTGCCTGCGAATTTATAATGCCGGATCACAGCCGACATATCCGATACAGTCACATTTCGGGACAAATGCGGATGCGGCGCAGGCACCACACCCGCTCCGTTAAAGATAAGCGGGTGTTTGGTCAGGCAGCAGGCCTCGCCAAACACTTTGCCGCGCACCCCACCGAATTTGAATTTGAGTTCATCCGTGCTTAGCCGGTTATCCCGCAGCAGCGCTTCGAAGCTAATAGCGCGCGCATGATAGTCAAAGCTTTCGACAGTACTGATGTCGTAAAAGCGGAACGCTTCCAACGATTGGGCAAAGGACAGATCACACACCTCTGACAACGGGGCGCGAGGGAACATCTCAAGCATTTGCGCCATCAACGCCGTGTGGCCATTCCGTTCGAGATAACGCAGCAACGCAGGCAATCCGGCTGTTTCACGCCCTGTAAAATCGAATTGCTCGTCCATATCCACATAAAGACACCAACGATCCCGCCCGTAGGTTTGCGCCGGATAGGCCCGCAATAAATCCTCGTATTGTGCCAACGGCAGCACCGCACGGTCCACCACGCAGCCAGCTTCGTTGCGCAGACGTGCCACTGTTCCGTCGGTCGATCCATTATCGATAAAGGCAAAATACCGGATACCCAGACTGCGGTAGTAATCGAAAAACGCATCCATATAATACGCACCGTCCCTCACCAGCACGATGGCCAGCATCTCGCCCTCAGGCACAGAGATCGTCCCGTGCAGATGCTCGACAGCGCGGGAAAACCGGCGGCGGCGGGCAACCTCGTTTAATCGGGTGCGGATGCGGGTCAAAAGCGAGCGGGTTCGGGTCATACTACGTCTTTACGCCAAGGCCACCCGCCGGTCTACTCTCCAGCCCGGCGCGGGGGCCTTTGTTCAGCAATCAGGCATTTGTGTCGCTTGGCGCAAACGCCTCTGGCGTCAGTTTGCACCCGATCCGCGCCCCACAGGGGGCTTGGCGCAATTGGCACTGGCGCGCAGCTGCGGTGTATAGAATGTCTGGCACGCGCGGCCTTTGTTTTTTGACGCATAAAGGGCAAGGTCCGCATCGGCCAATACCCTTTCGCGGGTCGCAGCCTTATTGCTCTGGATCCAGACAGTGCCAATGCTGGCTGATATATTGCACAAGCTGTCGTTAAAGGGGATCGGCACTTCGATCCGGTCAATGATGCGGCGGCCAATGCGCGTAAGCACGTCCAGATCCGCCACCTGCGGTAAGATGACTGTGAACTCATCACCGCCCACACGCGCGACCGTGTCCGACGCGCGCGTTTCCTCAAGCATTGCTGCAGCGACCACTTGTAAAACATGATCGCCCGCCGCATGCCCCAAAGTATCATTGACCGCTTTGAAATAATCCAGATCAATATGCATCACTGCAAACTGCATTTTCGCCGCCAGCATCATCTCTAACACCTGATCCATCGCACGGCGATTTTTCAGCCCGGTCAATGTATCGGTAAAGGCTTGCTCTTCGGCTGCGGCCTTGGCCCCTTGCAAGCGCAGATTGAGCTTGCGCGACGCCTCCATCGCTGCGGTTTTCGCCTCAACCAAATAGAGCATCTCGATCGCGAGATCGGTCGCTGCGAAATCCGCGTTGGTCAGGGCATAATCCCGCACACCGTCGAGAATGGAGATCCCGAAGGACAGGTTAACAATCGCCCCGCCCGTCGTATCACAGACCACAACCCCCTTTAACCGCGCCGGTGGTGCGCCTTGCATTTCAAGATGCAGCTTGACGTTCAGCGACTTCCACACCTGAGACATCGTAACGATCCCGCGCGGTCGCATGACGCGAAACGCCTCAAGGAACGAAGTACCGACAAGCGGTGTATCAGGGCGCAGTTTTTGTGTGGTAGGCCCTGCATTGGTGATTATCCCATCGCCATCCAACGTCAGATGCATCGGGCACAGAACATCCAGAATGCTCGCTTTTATGGGACCCGTCATTGCGCACCTGCACCAAGCTCGAATCGGCGACCATCGGTAAAATCCGTCTTGATCAACTGTATACGCACCGTTTCACGCCCGTCTTCGCAATCCTCGAGATCCAACAGGGCAAGTGCACCGTAATCATCAGCCATTACCCGCAGCACCCCCATCATCAGGTTTCCGAAACCCGCCAGACCACTGACACAGATCAGGCTAAAGCAGCCTGCCGCGTGTTCGTGCAGCTCAATCGCAGGCAGGTGCAGATCAGAAACCGCCATGCGCGCCCGATCGGGCAAATCATCCAGCGAATGCAGAAAATCCTCAAAATTCATTCCGCCGAAACGCAACAGGCGCCGGACGGCTTCGGTATTGGGATGGGAGACAAGAAAGGCGCCGATATCCTCCATCACATCCGCACGCGCCCTGCGCAAAACCGCAGCGCAGGCATCCAGAACAGCCGGCGTAACCTCGTCAGGGTAGGTCAGCATCGCCTCGAATTCAGGCGGCGAAAGCCCGACCCGCGCAGCCACAGCGTGCCACGCCCCGAGGCCGTAGCTGTCGGTCATGTAGTTCTGAATACTTCGATTTATCAGCCCATGCATGGTTTTACTCACTCCTACCCCCTCACTTTGGGCGTATGGAAGTTAACATCAGGCTAAAGGCACCGTGCCAACAAAGAGTGGTCCGAATTTCTATAGGCGCAATCGGTTTTAAATGCTCTCTATTTTAGAACGCTCTTTGCGCGGCGAGCCATACGGGGATTTCTCCGATGTCATTTAAAACGACATCCGCAAGAGGAGCCAACGCCGGCGCTTTGGCGGCTCCTGTCAGAACTGCGATTGTGCGCATGCCTGCCGTGCGGCCCGCATGAAGGTCATGTGTGCTATCCCCTACCATCGCGATTTGATCAGGCGACACCCCGACCGCCTGCGCAAAGGCCAACAACTGCCCTGCGGCCGGTTTTCCACCATACCCGCTATCGTAACCTGCAATAAAATCGAACAATCCGGTCACCCCTGCCTGATCCAGATGGGCTCGCGCCGGACCCTCGGCATCATTGGTAGCCACCCCCAGTTTTAGCCCTTTGTCCCGCAATCCCGTCAGCAAAGGATGCAGCGGCACTGCAGGGAATTGCGGTGCATTGCTGGCCTCTTCATTGATCAAGGCCAGACATTCGTCGACCGACCGCGGCGCAAACAGCGGAGCGAGGGCTGCTGAAATCTCACCTGCTGTACCCGCGATGACGATACTATCAGAGCTATATTTACGCAGCGCCATATCAAAGCCGATCACCGCCCCTGCGCCGGTCGCAAGGGCCATATCGCCTTCGGCCAGGCGCAACAACAATGACGCCGCCCATGCCTCCCAGGTGGCTGCAAAATCGAACAGGGTGCCGTCTTTGTCAAAACACAGCGCTTTTATTTTCTGGGGCCGCATATTCATGTCCAATGTATTGTTTCTCCGCCCGGCAGACATTGCCGCGCCTCCATCAAGCGCTCATAGGGGATCGTCTGGGCATCACAGCAGCCGATTATCCATGCGTCATCCATCAAAATGAAATCCAGCACCGATCCCAGAAACCCCGGATCAGCCGCTGCCGCGCGCAAATCGCCCTCGGATACACCCGTCGCCCCCAGAAAGACCGGCAGCAATTCCTCATTGCCCACCAGCCACCCCAAAGCCTGTAACGCAATGGTTTCGGCGGATTCACGCGTAAGACTCATGGGGGTTCCTTTTTGGTAGCAATCTAAAGGCTTTGTTAACCAATTGGTCAGAAAACAGAAGCTAAGTTAACACTTAAACGTGGAAGGAATGCATATGCAGGGCAAAATCCTCATCATTGATGGAATCTCCACGAACCGTATTGTGCTGAAGGTTAAACTTTCAGCAGCCCTTTACCAAGTCGTACAAGCCTCTACTCTCAAAGAAGCGATGGATATTATCGAGGAAGACCCACCCGATATCGTCCTGACAGCGATGAGTCTGCCCGATGGGACAGCCGCGCAACTGTGCAGACAGATCTACGCCCACAATATCAAGATCACCCTGCCCGTTTTGGCGATTGCCAATGATAACGACCGCGAGGCACGTATCGAGACATTGCGTGCGGGTGCGTTTGACGTAATGGAAAAACCGGTAAACGAGGCGCTTTTGCTGGGGCGTGTACGCAGTATGATCCGCGCTCATCACAAATTCGCCGAATGGGAAATTCGCGACGATACCAGCTGCGCGCTGGGCCTTGCCGAAGCACCAACAGAATTTCTGGCACCGGATGCGATTTCGCTCATCGGGCCGGATGCCTCACCGCTACAAGGCTGGGTCCGCAGGCTTCAGGGGCAAATGCGCGGCCAGTTCAGTGTTACTTTGCTTCGTGATGCTTTGGCAGGTCTGCACAAAGGGCGGCTTACCGATGCTGTTGTTCTGGCCCTGCCCGATACACCCGCTGCGACCGATGATTGCTTGCGGCTGATCTCGGCCATGCGGGCCAGCGCGATCACCCGTGACATCGCCTTGCTTGTCATCCAGAACACCCCCGACCCTACCCGCGCGACATTGGCGCTGGATATGGGGGCAGATGATGTCATGACTGCCGGCTTTGACGCACAGGAACTCGCGTGGCGTTTGCAGGTCTTGCTGCGCCGCAAGCGCCAGGTCGCAAAGATGCTGCATTCGGTCCGGACCGGTCTGCGCGAGGTGGTGCATGATCCGCTCACGCAATTATATAACCGCCGGTACGCCGTGCCCTTCATTGCCCGTCTGATTGACCGCAGCGTGACGTCAAAGGCGCCCTTCGCGCTGATCCTCGCAGATATGGATCACTTCAAGCGCATCAATGACCAATATGGCCATGCTTCGGGAGATGCCGTTCTAATCGAGACTGCCTCACGCTTGCGCAACGCTGTGCGCGAGGCTGATATGGTCGCACGAATAGGGGGGGAGGAATTTGTCATTGCCATGCCCGCCACGGATATGGCCACAGCGCGCCGCATTGCCGATCGGCTTTGCCAATGTATCAGTGATCGACCTTTTGACGTGCCGGGCGCAAAACGGCCCGTCAACATTACGGTCAGCCTTGGCCTTGCCATGGGGGGAACCGCTGCTGATAGCAAGCAGCTTGAAACCGTAGATACGGTGATGGACCGCGCAGACAAAGCACTCTACCGCGCCAAGACCCAAGGTCGAAACCGCGTCACCCTAAGCCGGCCACATTCACGACCCGCAGCCTGAAAGCCTGCAACAGGGGCATTGCCCCAGGGCCGTCCTTGTTGCCGGATCTCACATCTCTAGCCACCGGCATTATTGTCGCATGAAAGCAAACGTCGCCAACTGTATGCGCCTAAAAGGCGCAGATCGTTGGCGGCGGTGATCTTTATTCGTCGCGGTCTTTGCGCGGCTTGTCTTTTTTCTGGGCAATCATTTCTTCAAGCCGATCCGCATATTGCGCCCGTTCCTGCGCCGTCATCGCCTCGACCTGAACAAACCATGCCGCGCGGGCGATATCATTGCGCGCAAGCCCGTGGTTGCGTTGCGCATCCAGAACAAGCGCAGCCGTTTCCGTATCAAAGGGGTCTTTCCGCAACGCCGCCAACAGCGCGCTATTATCCATGCGCAAACGCGGTTGGTTGCGCAGCTCGTCGCGTACCGCGGCCCGTGCCTCCGGGGGCAATGCCTTTACGAATGCGGCCCCCTTTTGAGCACCACCGTCACGGGGCATTCCGCCATTGGGGCCGCCATGGTTCCGCCAGACCGCGCCGCCAATGGCCGCAATCACCGCACAGTTCAGCGCCAGCGAGACCGTCAGCACAACCGGCATCCAGCGCCGTTTCGGTTTCATATTCTCCATCGTGCTATCCCTCTTCGCTGTCCCATCCGATTGCGCTGAGGTTCAGAAAGGCCTCATCCACATCGGTATCTGTTTCTACACCCTGCGCAGTTCCCCGCAGCCCGACCAGCTCAAGCGGATCGCCCACGCCGTTTGGCGGTGCTACCCCGATCCACAGGCCGACCATTGTCGCCGTGACCAGCCCGCCAAGGCTGGCAGTTCCGCCAATCGCAGCCATCAGCCGCTGCAATAACGGCGCAGGCGGCAGGTTGGCTTCGGCATCTGCCAAAATTCGTGCGCTCAGCCCAATCGGCATCTGCGGTGGCGTGTTGCGCGCGGCATCAAAGGCCGCTTCAAGATCAAAGGCGTTATCAGACTGTGTCATCATCATATCCCAATGCATCGCGCTGCGCGGCCAAATCCGCTGTAAGCGCCCTTTTACCCCGTGCTGTCAGGCTCTCTACGGCCTCGACGCCCACGTCCAGTATTTCGGCGATTTCAGGGTTCGCCAACCCTTCGATATGCCTCAAGATAACCGCCTGACGCTGTCGTTCCGGCAGGCGCAACAAAGCCGCCTGTAACGCGTCATAGCGTGCCGCATCCTGCATCCGTGCCTCAACCCCTGCCGACGGATCAGCCGGCACATCAATCTCGTCCAGCCCGCTTTCGCGGCGCTTGCGCAGCCGGTCGGTACACAGATTGGCCACCACACGGTATACCCATGTGCTTGCCTGTGCGCGACCCGCGTCCCATTTTGCGGCCTGTTTCCACAGGCGCAACAAGGCTTCTTGTGCCACGTCCTCGGCCTCGGCGCTGTCGCCCAACACGCGATACGCATGGGCATAGGCGCGCGGCGACAAACGGGCAGACAGCACACGCGCTGCCGCCATATCCCCCGCCGCATAACGCGCCATCAACTGCGCATCTTCGGCACGGGCATCCATATGCTCTGGCAAATCTTTCACAGCGCCCCTTCCAGTTCCGGGCGGCCCCTACGGGCCGCCCGATGTCTTCACGTCAAAGATTAGTCGGCTTTTTTGTGGCCGGGCTTGTCTTTACCATGGGGCTTACCTTTGCCATGTTCGCGCGCCTTTGAAAACTCATCCAAGCTGACGCCGCCGCTTTTGTCAGTATCCAGCTTTGCAATCATCTTCGCCGGATCACGACGACCTTGGGATTCTTCCTGTGTCAGATTGCCGTCTTTATCGGCATCCATACGCTCGAATTGCTTATCCACGCGCTTGGCCATACGTTCGGCTTCACGCTTCTGGGCCGAAGCCAGCACTTCGTCTTTGGACAAAACGCCATCGCCATTGGTGTCTGTCTCGGTAAAGCGGGCCAGCGCCCCCGTTTCCAATTCGGCTGCAGTCACTTCACCGTCGCCGTTTACGTCCATTTGAGTAAAGCGGGCTTCCATCTTCTCGCCGCCTTCTTGTGCTTGCGCTCCTGTAGCTACAAAGCCTGCAACGATGGCGAATGCTGTCATAGTTTCTTTAAACATGGTGTTCTCCGTTTTTATGGACTGCACAGTGTCTTTCTTGCGCAGTTGGATGTCATACGCCCCTGCCAAACGGTTCCGTCGCAATAAATGTGAATTAATTTCACGCCCCCGAATATTGAGACAAATCGCCACCTTCCCTTTGCCCGTCAATTCCATCATCAATTACGGGCTTGAGCATAGGATACAGACATGACGACTTCCGGCCCCCCCGCGACCGATACAAGCCGTGACACAGATACAGGCGAGCGCGCGCGCTGGCCGGCTATGCTGCGCGGGTGGCGGGGCAAATGCCCCAAATGCGGCGCGGGGCCATTGCTGTTCGGTTATCTGAAGGTTCACGACCATTGCGCGGTCTGCGAACAGGAATTCCACCACCACCGTGCGGATGATGGTCCTGCCTATCTGACCATCCTTTTGGTCGGGCATTTGATGGCTCCCAGCCTGCACATCGCATTTGTGCACTTCCGTCCCGAACCGATTGTCCTGTTTACTATCTTTGCAGTTGGCACGGTTGGCTTGTCCCTCTACCTTCTACCCAGATTGAAGGGAGCCCTGATCGGTTTCCAATGGGCCAAGGAAATGGGCGGCTTCGGACGCAACCCCTGACGCCCGCAAGCACATCGAGGGCATATGGCGGAGATTGACAAGGCGGCGATCCGGAATGCGGCCACTGTTATTGTAATCCGCGACCGCATGACCGCGCCTGCGATCCTGATGGGCCAACGTGGCGCGACAGCGGCTTTCATGCCCAATAAATTCGTCTTTCCCGGTGGGGCCGTGGATGAGGGGGATGCTCAGGTCCCACTTGCCAGCCCTCTCAATCCGCAATGCGCCGCGCGCATAGGCGAAGACGCGGCTCCTGCACTGGCTCATGCGATCCCCGCCGCCGCCATTCGCGAGCTCTGGGAGGAAACCGGCCTCATCCTTGGGACGAAAGGCACATGGCAGGGAGATACGCCCGCCGATTGGCAAAGCTTTGCCGCCACGGGCCACCTGCCCCATGCAGCCCCCTTGCAATTTGTGTTCCGCGCCCTCACTCCGCCAGGCCGCCCTCGCCGGTTTGACGCGCGGTTCTTTTTGCTGGACGCGGATGAAATCGCCAGCGATCTGGACAACTTTGACGCCGCCTGCGACGAGCTATCACATCTGCAATGGGTCCCGCTAAGCCAAGCACGCCGTTTCGATGTGCCCTTCATCACCGAGGTGGTTCTGGCCGAGATCACCGCACGCATCCGCGACCCGCATCCGCCCGCCTCAGTCCCGTTTTTCAAAAACAATGACGAAGAAAGCTTGTTCTTACGTCTGCGCGGCACCCTGCCGGAGGCCGCCACAGATTAGACGAAGAGGATCAACAACAAGATCGAAACCGTCAGGACACCCATGCCAATCGCTTCACGCAGGCTGATCTTTTCGCGAAAAAACAAAGTTGTGGCAAAGACGCTAAAGATCAGCTCAACCTGACCCAGCGCATTCACATAAGCTGCATTTTGCAAGGTGAAGGCGGTGAACCAGCATATTGATCCCGCCATTGAGGTCAGCCCGATCCACACCGCAACGCGGCGCGCGCGCCAGACACGGCCCAGCTCTCCGCGCTCGCGCAGGTGCAACCAGACCGCCATGATTACGATCTGCATCGCAATCACCGCCATCAATGTCACCCCCGCCCGCAACAACGGGTCCTCTACCGCCAGCGCCAAACTCGCCCCGCGATAGCTCACTCCGGAAAAGCCGAACAAGACGCCCGACAGCAGCCCAAGCCCAACCGCACGGTTCTTCATATCGCGCAGCTTGAAGCCTTTTGCATCTTTAGGCGCTGACAGCAGCAAAACCCCCACCAGCCCCAACACAATCGCACCAAAACCCCGCCAGCTGACCGTTTCGCCCAGCAAAACAATACCCACCAGCACAGTCTGGATGACTTCGGTTTTCTTGAAGGTGATACCGACCGAAAAATTGCGCTCCTTAAAAACTGCAACCACACAGATCGTGGCAAGGATCTGTGTAACACCTCCAAGCAGCCCGAACCCCCAGAACCGCGCATCCAGCGCAGGCAGGCTCGCCCCCGTCTGGCCCATATAAAAGAGCAACAACACGGCAAGGAAAGGCGCAGCATAGATGAACCGCGCAAAAGTAGCCCCCGCCGGACTAAGCGTGGCGGTGGCCAGCACCTTTTGCAGCATAAAGCGCACAGTTTGGAAGGCCGCCGCGATCAGCGTTACGACAACCCACAGATCAGGCAGGTTACTCATTCAGGAAACCACCGCCCTCTGGGCTGCAATTTGTCACCTTGGTGCACCGATTGCACGGCCCAGCCCGTCGGGCGCAGGCAATGTGGCATGACCTTGGGCAAAGCGCACCAAAGCCGCTTCGATATGGGGCGCAGGTGGCGTGGGCTTGCGGGTCTCAAGGCTCACGTGCAGCAAGAAATGCTCACCTGTGGCCAGCAGGCGCTCGCCTTCAAACATCTCATGGAACAGATGCATCTTCTTGCCTTCGCCCATCACCACACGGGTGCGTATGGTAATCAACGCACCCGCGTGGACCTCATCTATATGGCGGATATGGGTCTCAGCGGTGAAATAGCTGCCGCCTGATTTGATGTATTCCGCATCGCAGCCAATGATCGTCATAAAGCGGTCTGTAGCATCGGCAAAAGCCTGCAAATAGCGCGATTCCGTCATGTGCCCGTTATAGTCGGTCCAATCCAGCGGCACAGTGCGATGCGCCGTCTCAACCAGTGCAGCGGCCTCCAGATCAGCCGCCACAGCGCCCTGAACGGTGCCTTTGCGCATCTCGGCTTCTTGGCGGTTCAGCAACGCGCCTGCCCCCCAATTCTGCGCCTTCAGCCCACGGATCATAGTCACCAGATTATTGTCGCGGATACGCTCTAGTTCGCGGATCGAATGCATGCCTGATTGCGCGTCTGACTGCCCTGCGATCAGGTCCACCAGCTCTTCGGTGAACTCGGGCACATCCATCAGCTTGGTCCATGGCGATTTCAAACAGGGACCAAATTGCGCCATGAAATGCTTCATGCCTGCCTCGCCCCCCGCCACGCGGTAGGTCTCGAACAGGCCCATCTGCGCCCAGCGGATGCCAAAGCCATAGCGGATCGCATCATCGATTTCCTCGGTGGTGGCGATACCGTCTTTGACCAGCCACAAAGCCTCACGCCAGACCGCCTCAAGAAAGCGGTCAGCAACATGGGCGTCGATCTCTTTTTTCAGGTGCAGCGGGTGCATGCCCAAAGATTCAAGAGTGGTTTTCGCCGTCTCGATCAGCGCCGCATCGCCATTGGTCGTGACCAATTCGATCAATGGCAGCAGGTAGACGGGGTTAAACGGATGCGCGACCATGATCTGGCTCGGACGCATAGCCCCGACCTGCAGCTCAGAGGGTTTAAAGCCCGAAGTCGAAGAGCCGATCACCGCATCCGCGCGGCAAGCAGCCTGAATTTCGGCGAATGTCGCATGTTTGATCTCGATCCGCTCCGGCACGCTTTCCTGAACCCAATCCACCCCAGCGACCGCCTCGGCAATCGTGTCGCAAAACCGCATCGTACCCTCAGCGGGCAGCGCCACATCAGTGAGCCCCGGCAGCGAGCGGCGCGCGTTCTCCATCACTTCGCCGATCTTCCGCTCGGCCTGAGGATCAGGGTCGAACACCTGCACGTCCCAGCCATTCAGCAAGAACCGCGCAGCCCAGCCGCCGCCAATCACGCCACCGCCGATAATCGCTGCTGTTTTCATTTTATCACCCTGAGTTTGCTCACATCGTAGCCATTAAAATCTAATATCTCGCGCGCGGCCTTGATCCGGTCCGCACCACCTTTGGTGCTGCGGTCGATGATCCAGCCGAATTCGCCCGTCTTATTGCCCAGTACCGCCGTTCGAAAACCTTCATCCACCCAAAGCACCCAAAAATCGCGTGGCGTGCCATCTGGCAGCGTCACGCGAAACTGCCCGTTGCCAAAAGGGCTTACAGGCAGGTCTTCGGAATAGTCGCCACAGACGCCTTCACTTTCGCAAACGAAAACGCCCAACCGCATCACGCGCCCTTTCGGACCGTCCAGCAGGTTAAATCCCGTCCGCCCCATCGCAGGGTCAAACCCTGCGCGCACGTACCAGACGCCCGCGAACTTTGCATCGTCATAGCGCGACGTCACACCAATGAGCGCGTTGGGGTCGCGGTAGCTGGGCCCAAGCACGACAGGTTCAGGCGCTGTGGCGGCACAGGCCCCCAACGTCAACGCTGCCGCCAAGGCCCAGCTAAACCTCATTTTGGCATCCGTTTTTGCAGGCCCAGCTTTTCACGCACCTGCGCGGGGCTCATCAAAGTGGCCCCCATGCCCTCGATGATGCCGCGCGCGCGGGTCACCAGCTGGTGGTTTTCGGCCAGCACGCCTTTATCGAGCCACAGGTTGTCCTCAAGCCCGACGCGCACATGGCCCCCAGCCAGAACCGATGCCGCAACATAGGCCATCTGGTTGCGTCCCAGACCAAAGGCCGAGAACGTCCAGTCATCCGGCACATTATTGGCCATCGCCATAAAGGTATTAAGATCATCAGGCGCCCCCCATTTGACGCCCATGCACAGCTGAACCAAGGCAGGGCTGTCCAGCACGCCCATTTTCACCAGCTCTTTGGCGTACCAAAGATGGCCCGTGTCAAAGGCCTCAATCTCGGGCTTTACGCCCAGATCGGTCATCATCTGCCCCATCGCCACCAACATGCCCGGCGTGTTGGTCATCACATAGTCTGCCTCGGCAAAGTTCATCGTGCCGCAATCAAGGGTGCAAATCTCGGGCAGGCATTCGGTGATATGGGCCATCCGCTCGGTGGCGCCGGCCATGTCGGTGCCCGCTTCGTTGAGGTCCATGGGGTTTTCCACATCGCCAAACACGATGTCGCCGCCCATGCCCGCAGTGAGATTCAACACAACATCCGTATCGCTGTCGCGGATACGGTCGGTCACTTCACGGAACATGCCCACATCACGGCTTGGCGCGCCGGTCTCGGGGTCGCGCACGTGGCAATGCACCACGGCAGCGCCCGCTTTGGCGGCGGCAATGGCGCTATCGGCGATCTGTTCGGGGCTGCGCGGCACATGGTGGCTGCGGTCTTGGGTGGCACCGGATCCGGTGACGGCGCAGGTGATGAACACCTCACGGCTCATGGCAAGTGGCATAGAAGCTCTCCTTGGAAATATAGGGTGATAGTCTGCGACGGGCAGCATTTTACTACCCTCAAAACGGCATCTTCAGGTGTCTTTACGCCTTAATAGGGCATCGGATGGGCGCGGTGCGCTGTGTCGATATCGGCCATCACCTCATCGCCTAGCACCACGTCGGCACCCGCAATGATATGCTCCAGTTGCGCGATGCTCGTCGCTCCGAAGATGGCCGAGGCTATGAACGGACGGTCGCGCACAAAGGCCATCGCCATATGCACCGGATCAATCCCGTGCTTTTTCGCAACGTCAAGATAGGCATCAACCGCTGCAAACGCGCGCGGCGTTTTGCGCCCGCCCAGCTCTGGCGACAGCGAAAGGCGCGACCCTTCGGGCACCGCGCCGTTTTGATATTTGCCCGTCAACAACCCCGTAGCCAGTGGCGAGAAGGACAACATGCCGATGTCTTCGTTATGGAGCGTTTCAGCCACGTCAGTGTCGTTCAGCCGGAACATCAGCGAATATTCGTTTTGCACCGTGGCCACACGCGGGCCGCCCACACGTTCGGCGGCATTCACCCATTGTGTCAGACCCCAAGCGCCTTCATTGCTCATGCCAAAGGCGCGAATACGGCCGCGATCGACCTCCCTTTGCAAGGCACCCAAACAGTCTTCCATGTCCTGCAATGTCGCGGCACGGTCCTGACTCGTCGGATCATAGGTCCAGTTCTTGCGAAACATATAGCTGCCGCGATTGGGCCAGTGGAATTGATACAGGTCGATGTAATCCGTCTTGAGCCGCGCAAGCGAGCCATCAATCGCCTCGGGAATTGAATCCGGCGTGATATCGCGCCCGTCGCGCACCCAGCGGATCCCGTTGCCCGAGTGTTTGGTGGCCAGCACCATGCGGTCCCGCGCACCACCTGCGGCAAACCAGTCGCCGATCACGCTTTCGGTGGCCCCTTGGGTTTCGGCGCTAAGCGGATTGACGGGATACATCTCGGCAGTGTCGACAAAGTTGATCCCCGCATCCAGCGCGCAGTCAATCTGCGCATGGCCTTCGGCGATGGTGTTCTGCGTGCCCCAGGTCATCGACCCTAGACAGAATTTGGAGACCTCGATGCCGGTCCGCCCCAATTTGGTCATCTGCATTGCGCACTCCTTTTCGCCTGTTTGAGCGCACCCTAATCGCCCGCAGCGTCGCCGCAACCGGTTTTACGACAAACAGACGCAAACTGACCCGTCTTTGTCGGAACGGGCTATATTTTTGCCGTCAGGAGGCGCATGAAAACCGTATGCGCATGATGATCTCCTTTGCAGCCCTGTTTTTCTCGCTGGTACTGTTGCAGCTGTCTTCTGGCGGTGTGGGTCCTCTGGATGTGCTGTCGGGCACTCAATTGGGCTTTAGCCGACAGGAAATCGGGATGCTGGGCTCCGCGCATTTTGTGGGGTTCTTTATCGGTTGCTGGTTCGCGCCGCGCTTGTTGGGATCGGTCGGGCACTCCCGCGCCTTTGCCGCGTTTACCGCAGCAGGCAGCATCGGGTTGATTGCACATATGATGATTATAAACCCCTACGCATGGGCTCTGATGCGGGTGGCATCGGGCCTGTGTATTGCGGGCTGCTATACGGTCGTCGAGGCATGGCTACAGGCAAAAGTTACCAATGAAACTCGTGGCCGCGCCATGGGCAGCTACCGCATGGTAGACATGATGGGCAGCCTGTGCGCCCAAGGGATCATCGGCATTCTCGCCCCTGCAGATTATATTTCCTATAACATATTGACGATCCTGTGTTGCGCGGCCCTTCTGCCCATCACCCTGACCAAAGCGACCCAACCCGACACCCCCGCATCGCCCCGATTGCGCCCGGGGCTGGCCTATGCACGCTCACCCTTGGCGGTGGCAGGCGTGATCGTCGCCGCCCTGTCCAGCGCGTCGTTTCGCATGGTCGGCCCGATCTACGGACAGGAAATGAACCTGAGCCCCAGCCAGATCGCATGGTTTCTGGCTGCTTTTGTTGTCGGGGGCGCGTTGGCACAAATCCCTGTGGGGCTGATCGCAGATAAATACGACCGCCGCAAAGTGCTGGTCTGGATGTCGGTCGCCGCCATCGCAAGCTGCGGCGTCACAGTGTTCACTGCCCAATGGGGTATCACGGCCATGTTCCTCTCTTCGGCTCTGTTCGGCCTGACCACCTTTCCTATTTTCTCGGTCGCAGCAGCGCACGCCCATGATTTTGCGACCTCCGAAGAACGTGTCGAACTTTCGGCTGCGCTGATGTTCTGGTTTGCGCTGGGGGCCATCGCTGCGCCCTATGGCTCGGCTTGGCTGATTGAACAATTCGGGCCGAAGGCACTGTTTTACATGCTGGCTGCGGGTCACAGCGTGCTGATTGTGTTCAGCGTGTTGCGCATGCGCTCGGGCCGCGCCGTGCACAGCCGCACCCGTTATATCACATCACTGCGCACCAGCTTTTTGACAGGGCGGCTGACGGGTCGCAGCCGCGAAAAACCCGCACGCAAGTGACCCCACTGGCACGCGGCTCCAACCCCTGCTAAAGCAGCACGTAAGCATAGCAAGGGCCGCATTATGACTCGTCATCTGATCACCTCCGCCATTCCGTATATCAATGGCATCAAACACCTCGGCAATCTGGTGGGCAGCCAATTGCCCGCCGACCTTTACGCCCGCTACCTGCGCGCACGCGGCAATGAGGTTTTGTTCCTTTGTGCCACGGATGAACACGGCACCCCAGCCGAGCTGGCCGCCGCCAAAGCAGGCAAACCCGTCGAGGAATACTGCGCCGAGATGTATGCCGTGCAGGCAGATATCGCCCAGAAATTCGGCCTGAGCTTTGACCACTTTGGCCGCTCCTCCTCAGAGCAGAACAAACGCCTGACCCAACATTTCGCCGGTGCCCTCGCAGATGAAGGCCTGATCGAGGAAGTCGAGCAAAGCCAGATCTATTCCGAAACCGATGGCCGCTTCCTGCCAGACCGCTATGTTGAGGGCACCTGCCCCAACTGCGGCTTCGAGGATGCGCGCGGCGACCAATGCGACAATTGCACCAAACAGCTTGACCCCGAAGACCTGATCAACCCGCGCTCTACCGTATCGGGTGCCACTGATCTGGAAATGCGCGCAACCAAACACCTGTTCTTGCGCCAATCCAAGATGAAGGACCGCCTCAACGAGTGGATCGACAGCAAGGCCGATTGGCCCGTACTGACCACCTCGATTGCCAAGAAATGGCTCAATGACGGGGACGGGTTGCAAGACCGCGGCATCACCCGCGATCTGTCATGGGGCGTACCCGTCAAACGCGGCGATGCCGATTGGCCGGGTATGGAGGGCAAGGTTTTCTATGTCTGGTTCGACGCGCCCATCGAATATATCGCCTGTTCGCAAGAATGGGTGGATGCGGGCAAAGGCAGCGACTGGCAGCGCTGGTGGCGCACCGATAAAGGTGCCGATGACGTGCGCTATACGCAATTCATGGGCAAGGATAACGTGCCCTTCCACACGCTGGGCTTTCCCGCCACGATCATGGGCTCAAACGAGCCTTGGAAGCTGGTGGATTACATCAAATCCTTCAACTACCTGAACTATGACGGCGGCCAATTCTCCACCTCGCGCGGGCGCGGTGTCTTTATGGATCAGGCGCTGGATATCCTGCCTGCGGACTACTGGCGCTGGTGGCTGCTGTCCCACGCGCCCGAAACGTCAGATGCCGAATTCACATGGGACGCCTTCCAAACCGATGTGAACAAAGACCTCGCAGATGTTCTCGGCAACTTCGTCAGCCGCATCACCAAATTCTGCCGCTCCAAATTTGGCGAAGCTGTGCCAGAGGCAGGGGAATACGGAGAGGCCGAAACGGCACTCATCGACGATCTGACTGCCCGCGTCGCCCGTTACGCTGAGGCAATGGACAAGATGGAAGTCCGCAAATCCGCAGCCGAACTGCGCGCAATCTGGGCCGCTGGCAACGAATACCTACAAGCCCAAGCACCATGGACCACCTTCAAGACCGACCCCGACCGCGCCGCAGCCCAAGTGCGGCTCGCGCTCAACCTCATCCCGCTCTACGCCACACTGGCTGCGCCTTTCATCCCCGATGCGGCCGCAAAGATGCTGGCAGGCATGAAGATCGAGGATGCAGGCTGGCCCGATGATGTACCCTCCGCCTTGGCACAATTGCCCGCAGGCCATGTGTTCGAGGTCCCCGAAGTGCTCTTTGCCAAGATCACCGATGATCAGCGCGAGGAATGGGCAGAACGCTTTGCGGGCAAACGCGACTGAGCGGCCCGCAAAGCAGGAAGTTTTTCAGCGCTCGGCCCTTGCAGCGTCCAATAGCGATGTCCAAAATCAGCATCCGGTTTTGAGCGGGGCATGTGACGTTTCATCAGGCCGAGCGCATCTGCGCCAGAAAAACGAGCATCAAAGCAGCTAGCAGTGTCCGCTGTGCGGGACGAAGTGTGCTTTCGCTGCGGTTGCCCCAATGGCTGCTATCCACGTGACGTCAGGTGTATTCCCGCGATAGTACAACGTACCGACCCTCCGGAAAGCTCGATAGTTGGTATCTTCAAGGCAACCAAGGTGGCGCTGTCAGAAATCCTTGCCTTTTGATCTTGGGTCAACGCGTTCAACGCTGTCTCAGACAGGGCAAGAATGCGTCCTCCGCTCCCTTGTAATTCTATGGCGTTGCCTGCAAACTTTCCAACTTGGCCTTCGCTGAGGTCGATAATGATACGGCCGGATTGGCCAAGTCGATTTAGCACGTCATTACGGCGCGCAGGGTCTTCAATCATGCAGCTACCAATCATTGCGAAATCAGTCGCGATACACATCAGCACGTTGGTATGATATACGGCCCTACCTTGTGCGTCCGCTGCGCGAAACGCCATAGGCTCATAATTGAAATGGGTGCAGAAGCGCTCCAAAGCGATCTGGCTTGTGCGGTCAGATTCAACCGCGTAAGCGATCCGGTCGACATGGTCCAGAACCATTGCGCCTGTGCCTTCGAGGTAGAGACCATCGTGTTCTAGGCCAGAATAATCCAGAATGTCTTGCACGCGAAAATTGGCCTTCAGCATGTCCAATACATCAGAGCGGCGCTCCAGTCTGCGGTTAGGGGCCATCATCGGATAGACCGCGATATGCCCCCCTGCATGCGTGGAAAACCAATTGTTTGGAAAGACACAGTCAGGTGTTCTGGGGTCATCCCCCTCAAATAGATGAACATCGACGCCATGGGATCGTAGCGTCGCCGCCGCGTCGGTCAGTTCTTGATATGCTTTGGTCGCATCCTTCCCCGAGCTCGGGTTTGCAGCTTGGAAGGCATTATCAGTTGTCTCTGGATTTACCGCAAAATGGTGGGGCCGCACCATCACAACAGATGAGGGTGCTTGAAGGCTTTTGGAAACGGTCACGAAACTACTCCTGTCAAATCGGAGGCCAGTTTCCGCTTAACATAATGCAATAACAACGCTCAAGAATCTTTAAAATTGCTGTTATTTCATACATATTGCTAGGACCTTTCCTAACATTTGTGATGATATGCCTGAAAATACCCCTAATAAACATCAGTTTGATGACTTTGATCGCCGTCTGGTTGCGCTTCTCCTACGGGATGGACGAGCACCGATTGCCAAGCTGGCGGATATTTTGGATGTGTCACGCAGCACCGTGCAAAGTCGGCTTGACCGCATGTTGGAATCGGGCGCTCTGCTTGGGTTTACGGCGCGTGTGCGGGAAGACTATGAAGGTGGTCAGATTAACGCGATTATGATGATCAAAATATCAGGCAAGAGTACCACGCAGGTCATTACAAACCTGCGCCGACTGCCAGAACTGAGAAAAGTTCATACGACCAGTGGAAAATGGGACTTAGTCGCCGAGGTCCGTGTCGAGTCACTTGCGGAGTTTGACCGGATACTCCGAGAGGTGCGGCAGATAGATAATATTCAGGACAGCGAAACGAGTATGTTGCTAACGAGCGTATAAATCAGAAACAGCCATTCAAGCAAGCTGCAGCATTGGTCAATATGGGCTCATAACGGCCATTCGCTGCATCTACACAACCTATGCTAAATTGCTCTCACGCATAGAGCGCCCCGTTTCGGGTATCATCACCACAGCGGCTCGGGCTGCGCATTGTCCGATGAAATGGTGCGGGCGGGGGGACTCGAACCCCCACGGGCATACGCCCAACAGATTTTAAGTCTGGTGTGTCTACCATTCCACCACGCCCGCAACGCGTGCAACATACCGCGCAGGCGCACGGTGTAAATACGCCAAATGCCCCGTTTCGGTTCTTACGCCCCTTCTGACAGCATGACTTCCTTCACCGCTTCCATCGCCACATAAGTCGATGTGGAGGCCACATGCGGCAATCCGGATATCGTATCGCCCAGAAATGCGCGATAGCTGGCCATGTCGCGGGTGCGCACCTTGAGGAGATAGTCGAAATTCCCCGCAATCATATGCGCCTGTTCGATCTGCGGCACGCGGGCCACCGCGGCGTTGAACGCCCGCAGCGCCCCTTCGCGGGTATCCGTCAGCCGCACCTCGACAAACGCCACGTGAACAAGCCCCAGACGGATCGGGTTCAACATGGCACGGTAGCCCAAAATCACACCGCTTTCTTCCAGCCGCCGGAGCCTTGCCTGTGTCGGTGATTTGGACAGGCCAATGCGCTTTGCAAGTTCGGTTATGCTGATACGGCCATCCTCGGCCAGTCGCGCCAGAATCGCCTGATCGAATTTATCCAACTCGGAAGTCTTTTCCACTGCAAATACACCCAAATTTAATACTTTTCACTACCATTACCCAATTCTTAAGCCAACAGCCCTTTAAAATCCAGTATAATCTAATCGAAATTCAATGATGGAGCGGTCCCATGGCCTCTGATACCAAGCTTTCCTTTCGTTCGCAGATCGACACCGGCACTTATGCAGGCCCCGACGCCGTTCTGGCCACGTTGATCCAGACGGCAGACCTTACCGAGGCTGATCGCGCCGCTATCGTCAGTGCCGCCGCAGGGCTGGTACGCGACATTCGCGGTGCCACCGCCCCGGGCATGATGGAGGTTTTCCTCGCTGAATATGGCCTTTCCACCGATGAAGGCGTGGCGCTGATGTGTCTGGCCGAGGCGCTGCTGCGGGTGCCTGATGCCGAAACCATGGACGCGCTGATCGAAGATAAAATCGCACCCTCCGATTGGGGGCGCCACCTTGGCCATTCGACCTCGACCATGGTCAATGCCTCCACTTGGGCGTTGATGCTGACAGGCCGCGTGCTGGATGACGAGCAACCCGGTCCTATCCGCCATCTACGCGCCGCGATCAAACGCATGGGCGAGCCGGTGATCCGCACTGCCGTGGCCCGCGCGATGAAGGAAATGGGCCGTCAATTCGTTCTTGGCGAAGATATCACATCGGCGATGAAACGCGCCGCAGGGATGGAGAAAAAGGGCTTTACCTACAGCTACGATATGCTGGGGGAAGCGGCCCGCACCGAAGAAGACGCCCGCCGCTACCACCTAAGCTATTCCGACGCGATCTCTTCTATTGCGCGCGGCTGTACCCATGATGATATCCGCAAGAATCCCGGTATTTCGGTCAAACTGTCGGCCCTGCACCCGCGCTATGAGGTAGCGCAGGAAGCCGCCGTCATGCGTGACCTTGTACCCCGCCTGCGCGCGCTGTGCCTGCTCGCCAAATCAGCGGGCATGGGCCTGAATGTCGACGCCGAAGAGGCCGACCGTCTGGGTCTGTCGCTTGACGTGATCAATGCCGTAATGGGTGAGCCCGCGCTGGCGGGCTGGGATGGTTTTGGCATCGTGGTTCAGGCCTACGGCCCCCGCGCCGCCCCTACCATTGATGCACTTTATGCCATGGCCGCACAGCACGACCGCCGCATCATGGTGCGTCTTGTGAAAGGTGCCTATTGGGACACCGAGATCAAGCGCGCTCAGGTCGAAGGCATGGAAGGCTTTCCCGTCTTCACCCGCAAGGCGGCGACCGATGTCAGCTACATTTCGAACGCCCGCAAACTACTGGGCATGACAGACCGTATCTATCCGCAATTCGCCACTCATAACGCCCATACTGTCGCCGCTGTCCTGCATATGGCGCAAGATAAAGAGGCCTTTGAATTCCAGCGCCTGCACGGCATGGGCGAGACACTACACGATATCGTCTTGCAAAAACACGCTAGCCGCTGCCGCATTTATGCGCCTGTTGGTGCCCATAAGGACTTGCTTGCCTATCTGGTGCGTCGCCTGTTGGAAAACGGCGCGAACTCTAGCTTTGTGAACCAGATCGTGGATGAGGAAGTCGCGCCCGAAGAGGTCGCTGCCGATCCTTTTCCCAAACTGGCCGAAACCGTCCCGACCATCCCCACCGGTCCCGAACTGTTCCAGCCTGCCCGCGCCAATGCCCGCGGGTTTGACCTGACCCACACCCCGACGCTGACCATGATCGACGCAGCCCGCGCGCCCTTTGCCAACCACAGCTGGCAGGCGGCACCCGTGATAGCAGGCGGCGCACAGGGTGCGACCCCGCAAGAGGTGCAGAACCCCGCCGGCCTCGCCTCTCCCGGTACGGTCCAGAACGCAACGCCCGCAGATGTAGCACAGGCACTAGCGGAAGCGACCCCATGGGACGCCCCGCTTGATGCGCGCCGCGCAGCCCTGCTGCGGGCTGCCGATATCTATGAAGAACGCTATGGCGAAATCTTTGCCCTGCTGGCCCGTGAGGCAGGCAAAGGCCTGCCCGATTGCGTGGCCGAGCTGCGCGAAGGAGTGGATTTCCTGCGTTACTATGCGGCTCAGGCCACCAATACACCAGCCGCAGGGATTTTCACCTGCATCTCGCCGTGGAACTTCCCCTTTGCGATCTTCCTTGGCCAGATCAGCGCGGCACTGGCCGCAGGCAATGCTGTATTGGCCAAACCGGCCGAACAGACTCCCCTGATCGCCCATCTGGCAGTGCAGGTCCTGCATGAAGCAGGCGTGCCTGCAACGGCTTTGCAACTGCTGCCCGGTGGTGGCGAAGTAGGTGCGGCGCTGACCTCGGATGCACGTATCGGCGGTGTGGCATTTACCGGCTCGACCGCGACAGCCCTGCGCATCCGCGCGGCCATGGCCGATCACTGCGCCCCGGGGACCTCGTTGATCGCAGAAACTGGCGGGCTGAACGCCATGATCGTCGACAGCACTGCCTTGCCCGAACAGGCCGTGCAAGCAGTTGTCGAAAGCGCGTTCCAGTCTGCTGGCCAACGCTGTTCGGCGCTACGCTGTCTTTACGTTCAGGAAGACATCGCCGCTTCGTTCCAGAAAATGCTCATCGGGGCTATGAACGCGCTCGAGCTGGGCAACCCGTGGGACCTGAGCACAGATGTCGGCCCCGTCATTGACGAAACCGCCCGCGCTGGCATCGCCGCACATATCGAAACCGCCCGCAAGCAGGGTCGCGTCGTGGCCGAGCTACCGACACCGGACAAAGGCACCTATATCGCGCCCACGGTCATCAAAATCGACGGCATTGCCGATCTTGAACGTGAAATCTTTGGCCCAGTCTTGCACATCGCCACCTTCAAGGCAGACCAGTTGGACACAGTCATCGACGCCATCAACGCCACGGGTTACGGGCTGACGTTCGGCTTGCACACCCGTATCGACGACCGGGTACAGCACGTCTCAGAACGGATAGAGGCAGGCAATATTTACATCAACCGCAACCAGATCGGTGCCATCGTGGGCAGCCAACCATTCGGCGGCGAAGGCCTGTCGGGCACCGGCCCCAAGGCGGGCGGGCCCAACTACCTGCCGCGCTTTTCGGCCCCTGATATGGCCGATCCTGCCCCCGCATGGTCAACCACCGCTCCGCTGCCTGCGCTGCCGCAGCACACACCGCGGATCATCGACACCCTTTCGCTGCCCGGCCCCACAGGCGAAAGCAACCGGCTCTCGACCCTGCCCCGCGCGCCTTTGCTCTGTGCAGGTCCCACAGCCGAAATCGCAGCAACCCAACAGCGCAGCGTTGAAGCCTTGGGCGGCGAAGCCGTGGTCGCCATCGGGGCAATCAGCCCCGATGACCTGACCAACGGTCCGGCCTACGGCGGCGTCCTGTGGTGGGGGGATGAAGATACCGCACGACAGCTGGAGCAAGCCCTGGCTCAGCGCATGGGCCCGGTCATCCCTCTGCTGCGCGGCCTGCCCGACACCGCCCGCGTGCGTCAGGAACGCCACGTCTGCGTCGACACCACTGCTTCAGGCGGCAATGCAGCCCTGCTAGGTGCCTCGGCCTGAGCTATAGCGCGCAGCCCTATGACCGGCTGCGCGCATCCCTTCAGAACCACCCTTGACCCGCCCGCGTCCTTCACCCAACGTGGGCCGCACTATGTTCCCCATCCGCGATCATAACCCCTCGGGCCGCGTGCCATACGTGACCTATGCGCTGATGGCCGCGAACATCGGCATCTTCCTTAGCATGCTGCCCATTTTCGAAGATGAGCGCGCATTGGCCCAGCTATATTACAACTGGGCCTTGTTGCCCCGCCGTGTGATGGGTGGCGACGGCTATGCGGCCCTTCTTACGTCGCAATTCCTGCATGCGGGATGGATGCATATTGCCGGCAATATGCTGTTTCTATGGATATTTGGCGACAACGTCGAAGACGAGATGGGCCACCTGCCCTATCTGGGGTTCTACCTGCTGGCAGGGACGCTGTCTGGCTATGCCCATGTGATCTCTGATCCTGCCTCATTTGTCCCCATGGTCGGAGCCTCCGGCGCGATTGCGGGGGTGATGGGCGGTTATCTGTTGCTGTTTCCCAAGGCGCGGATCGACGTTTTATTCATCATCAAGATCATCACCATCCCCGCATGGATCATGCTCGTGCTGTGGTTTGTCATGCAATTCACCGGCAGTATCCTCACCCGACCCGGTCAGGGCGGCATTGCCTATTGGGCCCATACGGGCGGCTTTGTTGCGGGATTTTTGCTTGCTCTACCGCTTTGGGTCAAACTGGGCGGCAAGCAGTTCTGGCGCAAAACCCGTGGCCATCCACCCCATCCGCCTGCCCGCTATGGCATGCCAAAGGTAAAACGCAAATGAGTATGACCATCACAGCCACCTGCCATTGCGGCGCCTGCGCCATACGCGCCACCTTACCGAACGGGCTGTCGGATGTGGGCCGCTGCACCTGTTCGTTCTGCCGCCGCAGACAAGCCGCTGCTGTCACGGCAACCACAGCCAGCCTGCAGGTCACCAAAGGCGCGGATCACCTTAGCCAATACAGCTGGAACACCCACACAGCGAAACATTATTTCTGCAAGACTTGCGGCATCTATCTCTACCACCAGCGCCGGTCAAACACCGCGCAATGCGGCGTCAATCTGGGCTGTATCGAGGGCGTGAACCCGTGGGAACATGAACCCGTTGCATGGACGGATGGCATCAACCACCCGTCCGATGCGCAATAGCTTTAACCCCGCACGATCTTCGAGAAACCGGTGAACAGCGGCTCGTTTGATGCGATAATTTCGCCGTCTTGCAGCACATCGCCCTGAGGATTGATCGGCTCGACCAGACCACCGGCCTCTTTCACGATGATGATGCCCGCAGCCAAATCCCATGAATTGAGGCGGCGTTCCCAATAACCGTCATAACGGCCTGCCGCCACATATGCCAAATCCAGCGCTGCCGACCCCCAACGGCGAACACCCGCGCATACAGGTGCCAAACGCGCGAGGTCTTGCAATGTTGCAGGCAGATCAGAGCGGCCCGCAAACGGGATACCCGTGGCAAAGATCGACTCGATCATTCTATTGCGTCCCGATACGCGCAGGCGGCTTTCATTCAACCAACACCCAGTACCTTTTTCAGCATAGAACATCTCGTCTTTGGCGGCGTCAAAGATAACACCCGCCACAATCTGACCTTTATGCTCCAACGCGATAGAAACAGCCCAATGCGGCAAACCGTGTAGAAAGTTTGTCGTGCCGTCCAGCGGATCAACAATCCAACGGCGTGTAGGATCATCGCCATCTTCCGCGCCGCCCTCTTCGGCAATCCAGCCATAAGTCGGGCGCGCACCGCGCAGCTCTTCTTTCAGGATTTTTTCAGCGTTGATATCTGCGCGGCTGACAAAATCGCCAGCGCCCTTCATCGACACCTGCAATTGTTCAACTTCGCGAAAGTCCTTGACCAACGCACGGCCCGCTCTGCGCGCGGCCTTGATCATGATGTTAAGATTTGCACTGCCTACCATGGTTCGACGGCCTTTTCTGAATGGATCATCGCCCTCTTAGGCGGTCCCCCGCAGAAAGCCAATAGCCCGTTACGCAGCGTGCCCCTTGTTCATACAAGATGCAAGCCTACGTTGTGCTGTAACAAAAAGGAGATACCCATGTCTGATACGATGAAACAAATCGTTCTGGCCAGCCGCCCCAAGGGCGCACCAACACCCGAAAACTTCCGCCTCGAAGAGCTCCCCCTGCCCACACCGGGTGAGGGCGAAGTACTGGTGCGGGTGCATTACATGTCCCTCGACCCTTACATGCGCGGCCGGATGGACGATGCAAAATCCTATGCTGCCTGCATCCCGGTAGACGGCAAGATGGAAGGCGGATCAGTCGGTGAGATCATCGCCTCCAACGCCGAAGGCTTTGCCGTGGGCGAGTTTGTCATGGGCGGATTCGGCTGGGCCACACATGCCGTGTCGGGCACCCAAGGCCTTGCCAAAATTGATCCCGACACCACGCCGATCACCTATGCGCTGGGGGCTTTGGGCATGCCCGGCCTTACCGGCTGGTACGGGCTAACCGAACTTGGCAAACCGAAAAAAGGCGAGACACTTGTTGTAGCTGCCGCAACCGGCCCCGTTGGGTCAATGGTGGGGCAGATTGCGAAAGCCAAGGGTTTGCGCACCGTGGGCATCGCTGGCGGGCCCGAGAAATGCAAACTTGCGGTCGAACATTTCGGCTTTGACGTCTGCCTTGATCACCGCGCCTATGACACCGCTGCCGACCTGCGCGCCGCGTTGGAAAAAGAATGCCCCGATGGGGTTGATATTTACTTTGAGAATGTCGCCGGCAAAGTGCTTGATGCTGTACTGCCCTTGATGAACGCCCACGGTCGCATTCCGATCTGCGGCATGATCGCATGGTACAACGAGGGCGGCGTTGGTGCGGATGCGATCGAAAAGACCCTCACCGCTCCAAAGCTATGGCGCACAATTCTGGTCAATTTCCTCAGCGTGAATGGTTTCATTATCGCCAACCACTTTGACCGCATGCCCGACTTCCACAAAGAAATCGGCCCTTTGATTTCGGATGGCAGCATCAGAGTGCAAGAGGACATCACAGAGGAGCTCGAGAATGCGCCAAAAGCCTTCATCGACCTTCTGAGCGGCGGCAATACCGGCAAGGCCATGGTCAAAGTCATCTGAACCACGCCCGCGCCGCTCTAACATGCGGCGCGGGTTACCTATCTATCTTGCGACCAGACGGGTGCCACGCCCGCGCACAGGTCAAGCCGCATGAGGCACAGACCTCATGCGGAGACCGCCGTTACACCGCTTGCAGTTTGCGCGCCTCGGCCTCCGCAAGCTTGAGCAATTCTTCCATGAACGGCTTTCCGCGATCCTCGGTGCGGATCGCAGCATAAAGACTGCGCGTGATCCCCTTCTCCGTCAAAGGCCGCGTCACATAGTCAGAGGAATATTTCACCTCCCGCACCACCCAATCGGGCAACACTGACACCCCCCGATTTGAGGCGACCAACAGCAAAATCACCGCCGTCAGCTCCACCTGCCGGATGCTTGCCGGTTCGACCTTGGCAGGGATCAACAGCTGGCTGAACACATCCAGCCGCGTCCGCTCAACAGGGTAAGTGATCAGGGTTTCGTTGCGAAAATCCTCTGCCTCGACGAAAGCCTTCTTGGCCAGAGGATGCGTGCTTGCTGCGACGAAAACAGCGCGGTAATCGAACAATTCGATAAATTCGACCCCTGCAATCTCTTCCGGATCGGAGGAGACAACCAGATCAACCTCTTCGCGCAACAGCGCAGGCAAGGCATCAAATGCCAGACCAGGGCGGATATCCACATCCACCTCGCCAAAGGTGCGGCGGAACTGTTCGAGCACCGGAAACAACCATTCAAAACAGGCGTGGCATTCTATCGCTATATGCATCCGTCCTGTGCTGCCGTTCCGCAGACCGCTGAATTCGTCTTGCAAGGCAGCCACCTGCGGCAACACCTGCTGCGCCAGCTTTAACAACCGCTGCCCCGCAGGCGACAGTTTAAGGGGCTTGGAACGGCGCACAAACAGCTCCACACCCGCCTGATCCTCAAGGCCCTTCACCTGATGGCTCAGCGCGCTTTGGGTGATATTCATCATTTCGGCAGCGCGGGCCAGCCCCCCTGCTTCGTGGATGGCCTGAATGGTGCGCAGATGGCGGAACTCGATATGCATAGAAAACCCTTGTGAGGCGGAACTCATGTTTATGATGAGAGTTATGAATTTGTCTCATATCTGTATCTATGCGACAAGAGAACAAATTAATAAGGATCAGCATCATGACCCCGCCTGCAGTCTCGTTCGAAGTCTTCCCACCTAAATCGGTGAATGCCGCATTCAAGCTCTGGGACACCGCACAGGCATTGGCACCGCTTGAACCACGCTTTTTCTCTGTCACCTATGGCGCAGGCGGCAGCACCCGTGATCTGACCCATGATGCGGCCCATGTGCTGCACCGCACCTCGGGCCTGCCTGTCTGCGCGCATCTGACCTGCGTCGGCGCAAGTGTCGCCGAGACAATGGAAATTGCCGATAAATTCCATGACGCCGGTGTGACCGATATCCTTGCCTTGCGCGGTGATCCCGCCGATGGTGCCTCGCGTTTTACCCCGCATCCAGACGGCTTTGCCAACTCTGTTGAGCTGATCGAAGCGCTCGCGCTCAAAGGTACGTTCAACCTGCGCGTCGGAGCCTATCCCGAAAGCCACCCCGACGCGGTAAGCCAACACGCCAACATCCAGTATCTCAAGCGCAAATTCGACGCAGGCGCGGATGAGGCTATCACCCAGTTCTTCTTCGAGGCCGAGGATTTTCTGCGCTTCCGTGATCAATGCGCCGCCGCCGGCATCGACAAACCCATCGTGCCGGGCATCCTGCCAGTGACCAACTGGACCTCGGCGCGCAAATTCGCCGAACGCTGCGGCACCCGCGTGCCTGCATGGCTGGACGAAGCCTACCGCGCAGCGGAACGTGACGGCCGGACGGACCTGTTGTCGACCTCACTGTGCACCGAATTGTGCAGCACCTTGATCGACGAAGGCGTGGATGCACTGCATTTCTACACGCTGAACCGGCCCGAACTGACACGCGATGTCTGCCGCGCCTTGGGCGTGACACCGAAAAACACCCTGTCCAACGTGGCGTAAACGCTTGTGACAGATGACCTCGTGGGCTTAGGCTGCGGTCATACATTGACCGGAGCCTGCCCATGCCACGCATCGCCACCTCGCCCGCTGATCTACTAAGCCAGTCCGAAGCGCTCGAACTGTCCGGTCTCGAGTTCATGCAGGCGATCGCCGATGGCACCAACCCCGGCCCGCCCATCGCCGAAACAATGGGTTATACACTCCACAGCGTCGAGGAAGGCCAATGCGTCTTTCGCGGCACGCCGGAATTCAACGCCACCAATCCCATCGGAACCGTGCATGGCGGCTGGTACGGCACACTGCTGGATTCCGCGATGGCCTGTGCCGTAATGACAAAAGTGCCCCGCGGTTCTGTCTATACGACATTGGAATACAAGATAAACATCCTGCGCTCGATCCCTTTGGGCATGGAAATCGAATGTATCGGCGTGGCCGATCATGTGGGCCGTTCCACCGGCGTGGCCCACGGCGAGATCAAAGGCGTGCAGGACGGCAGGCTGTATGCCACCGGCTCGACCACCTGCATTGTGATGAAAATCGCCTGATCCCCGTATCACAAACCCGCGCTAGGTGCCTGTCGCATCAATCACCTGCGACCAGTCTGCCGCGCGCGCATCCACGCTTTCATGCACTTGCTCGGACGGATCAAGCCCTACAGGCCGCTTGCGCCGCGTCACAAATATCTTGCTCCACCCGACCCAAGTCCCCACCGAAGGGGCATTGACGTTCTGGGGGAATTGCCTTGCCCAACCCTCAGGCAGCGGCAGCCCCGCCTCCTCGGCCTGCTCCAACATCCAGACCAGCGGGATATTGGACAAATGCCGCGCATAGTGACGCCCGCTCAGCTGGCCACCCACATCCCCGTGACTGCCGCGAAACCACATCTGTATGATCCGGTTCGGATCATCAGGGTCTGCCTCCCATAATACGGGGCGGTAAACCACACGGGTCTCATCCATCGCCAATGCGTGACGGCCATATTTGACCAACGGGCTTAGCTCCAGATTGTGAAACGCATAGCGCGCAACGCTCAACCGCCATAGCACCGGCGCATTGACCCCCAAGGATTTCACAGTATCCCAGACGCCAATCATCTCGATCGGCACCTCGTCATAGCAGTTCTCTTGGCGAAAACTTTGCGCCGCCTCGCCCAGCGCGTCGCATTCATACAGATGATAGATCCTGCGGATATTTTGTTCGTTTGCCTTGCCACGCTCCAAAAGGCCCATCCGTTCAATGATCCCCGCCAATGAACGCACTGCAAAAGCCCCACGAGAATAGCCCATCAGGAAAATCCGGTCACCGGGCCGGTAGCGCGAAGCAAGATGCCCATAGGCCCGCTTGATCTGTCCGTTCAGCCCCCGCCCCGACGCCACATCGGGGATGGATCGCCAATCCGTCCACTGCAACCCCGGTTCGTAATAGACCAGAACGCCCTCCCCCATCTGCTGGGCAAGCCGGTACGTCAGCCCCGCGTTGGTTTCCTCCCCCGGTTCAAGCGAGGACATCGTGCCGTCGAGAATGATCAGATGGATCAGCGGATCGCGCACCGGAGGCGACGGGTCGGGCCGCGCCCACGCACGCCCGAACAGATGCCTCAGCCTGGCAAACCGGCCGTCCTTATGCGGCGTTGTCTCCACCCTGTAGCAGCTCCCAAACCTTATGCGGCGTGAATGGCATATCTGCCTGTCGCACGCCCTGTTCCCACAGTGCATCTTGCACCGCGTTGGACACAGCCGCAAGCGCACCCACAGTACCCGCCTCGCCACAGCCCTTCATGCCCATGACATTGGCCGTAGAGGGCACCGGCTCGCTCGTGAAGGAAATCGACGGCATGTCGATGGCGCGCGGGACCGCATAATCCATAAAGCTGGCCGTCAGCAATTGCCCGTCCTCGTCATAGACCACATGTTCCTGCAACGCCTGTCCGATCCCTTGCACCACACCGCCATGCACCTGCCCCTCGGCCAGCAGCGGATTGATCAGGTTTCCAAAATCATCAACAACCGTATAGCGGTCGACGCGCACGACACCGGTTTCAGGGTCAATCACGACCTCGCAGAAATGCACCCCGTTAGGAAAGCTGCGCGCCTCAAGCTTGACCCGCGCCTGTTGGGTCAGCAAATCGTCGCGCCCCTTGTCGCGCGCCATTTGCGCCACTTCCAACATGCTGGGCGTCAGGTTGCTGCCCTCTACGCGGAAACGCTCATCATCAAAGGTGATTTGTGCTGCAGGCACGCCTATTTCTTCAGACAAAAATGCCGTGAACGCCTCGGTAATCTTGGCAACTGTGGCCAAAGTCGCGGTGTTCTGCACCGTGACCGAACGCGACCCGCCCGTGCCGCCACCCTTTTTGATCAGGTCACTATCGCCCTGAACAACGCGGATCGCCTCTGCCGGTATGCCTGTCTGATCGCTCAGGAATTTGGCATAGACTGTCTCATGGCCCTGCCCGCCCGATTGCGTACCCACCAGAATCTCGACCGTGCCATCATCGCAGAAATTCACCTTTGCCCCCTCACTTGGATCGCCAAGGATACTTTCGATGTAATAACAAACCCCTACACCACGCAAAAAACCGCGCGCCGCATCCGACGCACGGCGCGCGGCAAATCCCGCCATATCCGCCTCTACCGCGCCACGGCTCATCACCTTGTCAAAATCGCCCACGTCATAGGTTTCATCCGTAGCCGTGGCATAGGGAAACTGGTCCGGCTTGATAAAATTGATCCGCCGAAGCTCCAACGGGTCCACGCCCAACTCACGCGCCGCACGGTCCATGACACGTTCCAACACATAAATCGCCTCCGGCCGCCCCGCCCCGCGGTAGGCATCTACCTGCACGGTGTTGGTGTAATACCCCTCGACCTGCAACCAAGTGGCCTGCACGTCATACACCCCCATCAACACACGGCTGAACAACTGCGTCTGGATCGCCTGACCATATTGGCTGTTATATGCTCCCAGATTACAGCGCGTGCGGACACGGTAGGCGGTGATCTTGTGATCCGCATCAAACGCCAGCTCCGCCAATGAGGTCAGATCACGCCCGCCATTATCGCTTAGCATCGCTTCGGTGCGTTCGGACATCCAATGCACCGGCACGCCCAACATGCGCGCAGCATGACACACAAGCAGATACTCGGGGTACACCATCGCCTTCATCCCAAAGGCACCGCCCGTGTCGGGATTGGTCACCCGCACATGGCCCTCATCCAGACCAAATGCCTTGACCAGATTGTTCTTGGGCACCCAGACCCCCTGCCCGTTATTGGCCAGATGCAACCGCGTGCCGTCCCATTCCGCAAAGCAACCACGCGGCTCGATCGAATTTACGATGATCCGGTTGTCATCCACCTGCAAGGATACCACCTTTTCCGCCGCCTTGAACGCCGCATCGGTCGCCGCCTCATCTCCTAAACCCCAGTCAAAGGCGCAATTATCCGGCGCCTCGGCGTGCAGCGTCTCACCGCCCCGCGCGACCGTAATCTTTGCGGGCAATTCATCCACGTCAAACATAATCAACTCTGCCGCATCGCGCGCCTGCGCATAGGTTTCGGCCACCACCATTACCACAGGCTCCCCCACAAAACGCACCCGATCACGCGCCAGCATCGGCCGCAGCGGCGCGGCCCCCGTGCTGCCATCACGGTTCTTGGCCGTTGCACCGCCGATGGCAATGTTCACCCCCGCCGCTTCCAGATCGGCACAGGTCACCACCAGCCGCACACCTTCGGCCTGTGCGGCCTCACTCACATCCAGCTCGGTGATTACCCCATGCGCCACAGGTGAGCGGAAAATAAACGTGCTCAATGCCCCCTCAGGCGCAATATCATCCACATACCGCCCCGCACCGGTCAGAAAGCGGGCGTCTTCCACCCGCGTAATCGGTTGGCTTTTGCCGAATTTTTCCATGATGATACTCCAAAAGACACGCAGCCCGTGCCCCCAAGACTTAACTGCCCCTCGCGCAGTGTCCAGCCACACGCACCCGCTAAATTGTACCAATACGGGACGGCGGGCGGGGCAATCTGGCGCCCGCAGGGCCGACAGGAGCGCCGCACGCCCTTCCCTCAGCCGCGCGCCTGCGCTACATCACCGCAAAACCGTTGCAATAAAGGCTATGATCATGGCACTGGACAAGAAATTCGAGGCCCAAGAGGCCGAAGCCCGTCTCTACGCAAAATGGGAGCAATCCGGCGCCTTCAAGGCAGGCGCAAACGCTTCGCGAGACGAGACCTATAGCGTCATGATCCCGCCGCCCAACGTCAACGGGTCGCTGCACGTGGGCCACGCATTCAACAACACGCTGCAAGACATCCTGACCCGCTGGCACCGCATGCGCGGGTTCGACACCCTGTGGCAACCCGGTCAGGACCACGCAGGCATCGCCCTGCAATTGGCCGTGGAAAACAAGCTGGGCGAGGAAGGCATCAAACGCACCGACCTCACCCGCGATGAATTCCTCGCCCATGCGTGGAAATACAAAGAAGCCACCGCCGACACCATCGTAGGCCAGCTCAAGCGCCTCGGCTCAAGCTGTGATTGGTCGCGCAACGCTTTCACCATGTCCGGCGCGCCGGGTGACACGCGCACAGGCCATGAAAACTCGCCCAATTTCCACGACGCCGTGATCAAAGTCTTTGTGCAAATGTACAACGAAGGCAAAATCTACCGCGGCAAACGCCTTGTGAACTGGGACCCACGGTTCGAGACCGCGATTTCCGATCTCGAGGTCGAAAACATCGAAGTCCCCGGTCACATGTGGCACTTCAAATACCCGCTCGCAGGTGGTGCCACCTATGAATACGTCGAGAAAGACGAAGACGGCAACGTCACCCTGCGCGAGACCCGCGATTATATCTCGATCGCGACCACACGCCCTGAAACCATGCTGGGCGATGGCGCGGTTGCCGTGCACCCCTCTGATGAACGCTACGCGCCTATCGTGGGCAAGCTGTGCGAAATCCCTGTCGGCCCCAAAGCGCTGCGCCGCCTGATCCCCATCATCACCGATGAATACCCCGACAAAGACTTTGGTTCCGGCGCGGTGAAAATCACCGGCGCGCATGACTTTAACGACTACCAAGTCGCCAAGCGCAACAACATCCCCATGTATAACCTCATGGACACCAAGGCCGCCATGCGCGCCGATGGCAAACCCTACGCCGAAGAGGCCGCCGTGGCCCAAGCCATCGCCAATGGCGAGCGCGAATTCGACGAAGCCATGATCGCCGCCATGAACATGGTGCCCGAAGACTACCGCGGCCTCGACCGCTTTGCCGCCCGCGAGAAAATCATCGCCGACATCACCGCCGAAGGCCTCGCCGTGATGCACGACGTCACCCGCACGGTCAAAGACGAAGACGGCAATAAGGTTGAGCAAACCGAGACCGTCGCTTACGTCGAATCCAAACCGATCATGCAGCCCTTCGGCGACCGCTCAAAAGTGGTGATTGAGCCGATGCTGACCGACCAATGGTTCGTAGACACAGACCAGATCGTAGGCCCCGCCCTCGACGCCGTGCGCAACGGCGATGTGAAAATCATGCCCGAGAGCGGCGAGAAAGTATATTACAACTGGCTCGACAACATCGAGCCATGGTGCATCTCGCGCCAGTTGTGGTGGGGGCACCAGATTCCAGTTTGGTTTGACGAAGACGGCAATGAATATTGCGCCGAAACCCTAGAAGCCGCACAGGCCCTCGCAGGGGATAAGACCCTCACCCGCGACCCCGATGTCCTAGACACATGGTTCTCCTCCGGCCTCTGGCCCATCGGCACGCTCGGCTGGCCCGAGCAAACCGCAGAGCTGGGCAAATACTTCCCCACCTCCGATCTGATCACAGGCCAAGACATCCTGTTCTTCTGGGTTGCGCGTATGATGATGATGCAGCTCGACACCGTGAAACAGATCCCCTTCAGCACCGTCTATCTCCACGGCCTCGTGCGCGATGCCAAGGGCAAGAAGATGTCGAAATCCGTAGGCAACGTCATCGACCCACTGGAGATCATCGACCAATACGGTGCCGATGCGCTGCGGTTCACCAATGCGGCCATGGCCTCGCTTGGTGGGGCGCTCAAGATGGAAGAACAGCGCATCGCGGGCTATCGCAACTTTGGCACCAAAGTCTGGAACGCTCATAAATTCGCCGAAATGAACGGCGTCTTCGATCCAGATCGTGTGTACACGCGGTGCACAGACGGTGTACCGCCTGTGACACCCGCTGCGACCCTCAATAAATGGATCATCGGCGAAACCGCCCGCGTGCGCGAAGAAGTCGACGCGGCACTGGAAACCTACCGTTTCAACGACGCCGCAAATGCGCTTTATGCCTTTGTCTGGGGCAAGGTCTGTGACTGGTATGTTGAGCTTTCCAAACCCTTGCTGCAAGATGATGACGGCAAGGGTGATGTGGCAAAAGAGACCCGCGAAACAATGGCTTGGGTGCTGGATCAATGCTTGATCCTGCTGCATCCTATCATGCCTTTCATCACAGAAGAGCTTTGGGGGGAAACCGCGAAACGCGACAAGATGATCGTGCACGCCGATTGGCCAACCTACACCACCGCTGACCTGCTGGACGATGCCGCCGACCGCGAGATGAACTGGGTCATCACCCTGATCGAAAGCATCCGCTCCGCCCGCGCCCAAATGCACGTCCCCGCCGGCCTGAAGGTCCCTATGATCGTCACCGAAATGGACGCCAGCGCACAGGCCGCTTGGGATAATAACGAGGTGATGATCAAACGCCTTGCCCGCGTGGAAACCCTTGATAAAGCGGATGTATTCCCGAAAGGGACCGTGGCCATCGGGGCTGCGGGTGCCACCTTTGGTCTGCCGCTAGAGGGGCTGATCGACATCGACGAAGAGAAGGCGCGTTTGCAGAAATCGCTGGACAAGTTGACCAAGGAAATCGGCGGTCTCAAGGGCCGTTTGAACAACCCCAAATTCGCCGCCTCCGCCCCGCCGGAAGTGGTGGAAGAGGCCCAAGCCAACCTTGCCGCACGCAATGAAGAGGCCGAGCAATTGCAAGCCGCCCTCACCCGCTTGGCCGAAATCGGCTAAAGATCACAGGCGCAGGCCACACGGCCTGCGCCTTATCTGCTACTTAAAGACCGGATCGCGCTTACCAAAGGTCGCTGCGATGACTTCCATCTGATGCGGCTTGCCGATCAGATCAGCCTGCGCCTGCGACTCCGCATGTAGAACGGCTGTCTCATCCTCAGATTCAGCGATACTTATCAGACGTTTGGCGGCACGAATGGCCGAGGGACTTTTGCTCGCGATTTTCTCTGCCAACACTTGCGCTGCGGCCAACGGGTCCTCGGCAATCTCTGTCACCAGCCCCCACCGCTCCGCCTGTTCTGCACCGATCAGCTCTGCCGTATAGGTCAAGCGCCGCAGCACATCCGAGCGCACAAGGCGGGGCAGCAGGACCATCCCGCCCATATCCGGCACAATGCCCCATTTCATTTCCATCACCGCGAATTGCGCCTCAGGGGCGGCGATCCGGATATCCGCACCCAGCGCCAATTGCATGCCTGCGCCAAAACACACCCCCTGCACCGCCGCGATCACCGGAATATCCATCCGCGCCCAGACCATCGCCACTTCTTGCCATTGGTTCGTCGTGCCCTCGCCATGCGTGCGCGGCATCAACAGATCGGCGGGGTCTTTACCGATCATGGCCGACAGGCCGGAAATATCGATGCCCGCACAGAATGCTTTTCCCTCGCCCGATATAATCACAACGCGCGCGTCAGAGGATGCAACCTCTTGCCCTGCCTCAATAATCGCGGTGATCATTTCCTGATCCACCGCATTCATTTTATCAGCGCGGGTCAGGCGCACATGGGCGATGTGGTTTTCATAGGTAACAGAGACGCGGGCCATAGGTTTTCCTTTCAGGACAGGGTTGCCCCATCCAACCAGATGCCTTGCCGCGCGGCTAGATAAACGTGGCGGCAGTCAACGCGGCACCAGCTTTTCCACAGCGCGCATCATGCCAAGGCTTTTGTCATACACCAGCGTCAGCACCGGCCGCATTTTGCCCCGCGCAATGGATACACCCGCGCCACGCAGGCTGACTGCGGCGGCGGTCGTTCCGATAAATCCACGTCTTGTGAGCTTGGCCATGGTCTGTCCTCCCGTTTATGCGATCCATTCTCATGTAAGCACATAACGCCCCAGAACAAGGCTTGCCCTTGATGCGCGGCGCGCATTAACTGGCCTAATGACAGATATTCGCCTTACCCCGCTTGCCCGATCCCTGCCTGCCACGGTCCCCTTTGTCGGCCCCGAAACCCAAGAGCGCGCACGCGGTGCCGTCTTTGATGCACGTCTGGGGGCAAATGAGAACGTCTTTGGCCCTTCGCCCCGCGCGATTGAGGCTATGGCGCAGGCCGAGCAGTGGATGTACGGCGATCCCGAAAGCGCCGAGCTGCGGGCGGCACTGGCTGCCCATCACGGCTGTGCCGCGGAAAATATTATGGTCGGCGAAGGCATCGACGGTCTGCTGGGGTATCTGGTGCGCCTGATGGTAGAGCCCGGCGATGCGGTTGTCACATCGGCCGGCGCTTACCCTACCTTTAACTATCATGTCGCCGGTTTTGGCGGCACCTTGCACACTGTGCCTTACAAGGGCGATTTCGAAGACCCTGACGCGTTGTTTGCCAAGGCGGCAGAAGTCGATGCCAAGCTGGTTTATCTTGCCAATCCCGATAACCCTATGGGCAGCCATTATAGTGGGGCGGATATTGCCAATGCCATGAGGTCACTGCCACCCCGCACCCTGCTGGTCCTTGATGAAGCCTATGTCGAATGTGCCCCCGAAGGCACGGCGCTGCCACTGCCTTTTGACGATCCACGCGTAATTCGAATGCGCACCTTCTCAAAGGCTTACGGGCTGGCGGGGGCGCGTGTCGGCTATGCTTTGGGGGCTGCTGATCTGATCAATGCGTTTCATAAGGTTCGCAATCACTTCGGCATGAACCGCGCCGCACAGGCAGGCGCTTTGGCCGCGCTTGAGGATCACGACTACCTTGCCCATGTCCAACAACAAATCGCACAGGCCCGTGATACGATTGCAGCGATTGCCCGCGAAAACGGGTTGGTTCCGTTGCCGTCGGCGACCAATTTCGTGACCATCGATTGTGGCCGTGACGCGGCTTTTGCCAAGGCTGTTGTGGACGGGTTGATCGACCGCGGTATCTTTGTGCGCATGCCTTTTGTCGCGCCGCAGAACCGCTGCATCCGCATAAGCTGTGGGACGCCTCAGATGCTGGCCCTGCTAGGCCGAACCCTGCCCGCGGCTTTGGCCGATGCAGAAAAAAGCTGACGCCGGGGAATCTTGCGCTACTTTTTGATCACGTCAGGAAAAAGAGGCCGCAGATGAACAACAGCCCCGGCAGTGCGCCGAATTTCACCAAAGCCTGTATCGTGATATTCGGCGTGAACATCGCCTGGATCCTTATCGCGCTTTGGGCGTTTTGGGGGCTGATTGCCGCCGCCGCAACGGGCTGGGGCATCAACCGCCTGTTCACATGGATCGAGGGTAGACGGGATTAACTCCCGCCAATCACCTCGGCCGCCGCATCCAGCGCGCCCTGACCATGCGCAATACCCAGTGCTTTCATGCCTGCCTGAATACCCCCCAACAGCCCCATAACCATCTGGCCACTGACATGGCCCATATGCCCCAAGCGGAAATAGGCGTGATAGGCCGGATCATCAGGTTCAGCCATACCCAGGCCAATTCCCAATGTCAGACCTAATTCCTGCTCTACCCAATTGCGCAGGCGCGTGCCGTCTTCGGCTCCCAAACGCAAGGCGGTCACGGCCGTGCTGCGATGGATAGGATCGGCCACATTCAGGCGCAAATCGCCCTGCGCTGACCATGCATCACAAGCAGCCCAGACAGCGCGTGCCAGTACCGAATGGCGGGCCCATACCTGTTCAATGCCCTCGGCATGGATCATATCCAGCGCCGCACGTAGGCCGTAAACATGGTGCGTCGGAGCCGTACCGTTCCAGTATTGGTAGAACTCTGTCGGCGCACTGCGCGGCTTCCAGTCCCAATATCGGCTGACCCTTGGCATGGCGTCCCGCGCAGCCGCGGCGCGATCATTGAAGAAAACAAAGCTGCATCCCGGCGGCACCATCAGCCCTTTTTGACAGCCGGTGACCATGACATCCACACCCCAGTCGTCCATCTCAAAACGGTCACAGCCCAATGAGGCGATGCAATCCACCATCAACAAAGCAGGGTGGCCTGATGCGTCCAGCACATCACGAAGCCCTTTGATGTCATTCAGAATAGAGCTGGAAGTATCCACATGAACGGCAAGCACTGCCTTGATCCGGTGATCGGTATCCGCGGCAAGTGTCCGGGCGATTTCGTCCAAATCCATTGCGCTTGATTTACCGAAATCCATTACTTGAACATCCGCGCCAATGCCTGCTGCCATCTCGGCCCAGCCATGACCGAACCGGCCGGTTGCAGGTACCAAAACGCGGTCGCCTTCGGCGATGACGTTGGCTAGCGCGGCCTCCCATGCGGCATGGCCATTCCCGATATATAGCGCCACGTGATGCTTTGTACGCGCCACACGTTTCAAATCGGCCACGATCCCCGGCATCATATCGGGCAACTCCCCGGCATAGATGTTAGGCGCTGGCCGATGCATGGCCTGCAACACGGCATCAGGCATTACCGATGGTCCCGGAATAGCAAGATATCCACGTCCGTGTGACAGGTTGGGCCGTTGTGTCATGATTAATATTCCTGTTCCAATCAAAGCCTTGCCCGCAGCAAGTATTAGGCCGGACAATAGGTTTTTCGCAGGTGTCGTCAATCGGCCCCGCGCTTGCTCCTGTTGCCTGAGCACAGTAAGATTGCAATCACGCGCAAACGCCCAAAAACAAGGCCCCTTCCTATGAGCAGCGGACAAACCTATTCCTCCGCCCCGCTCATGCGCTGGCTTTGGCGGGGCTACCTTAAGCGCCACACCAGCACATTGGCCGTCGCGGTTTTGCTGATGACCCTTGAAGGGGCCAGCCTTGGCGCGTTGGCCAAGCTGATGCAGCCGATGTTTGACCGTGTCTTTGTCGGCGGGCAGGAAAATTTGCTATGGATTGTCGGCCTTGTACTGGTGGCCATTTTTCTGGTGCGCGCAATTGCGGGCGTGGGGCAAAAGGTGCTGCTGACACGCATTGCGCAACGTTCGGCTGCGAATATGCGGATCGATCTGCTGGACCGGATGATGCAACAGGACGGGGCCTTTCATCAAAACCACCCGCCCGGCTTTCTGGTGCAACGCGTTCAATCGGACGTGAGCGCCGTGGGCGATGTCTGGCGCGCGATCATCACCGGCGCTGGCCGTGACTTTATCGGGCTTATGGTGCTGCTAGGGGTCGCGATTTCGATTGATCCGGTTTGGGCGCTATTGGCCTGTATCGGCATCCCTATGATGGTGCTCCCCGCAGCTTTTGCCCAGCGGTTTGTCCGCCGCCGCGCCCGCGAGGCCCGCGATCTGGGGGCACGCCTGTCTACCCGCCTTGACGAGGTGTTTCACGGGATCGTCCAGATCAAGCTTAATGCCATGGAAGACTATCAATCCAGGCAATACCGCGACATCACCCAACAGTTTGTCTCGACCGAAGTGCGCAGCGCCTTTGGCAACTCGGCCATCCCCGCAATGGTCGATATTATTTCCGGCATAGGGTTTATGGCCGTCATCCTTTATGGCGGCTCAGAGATCCTGAGCGGCGACAAAACCATTGGCCAATTTATGACCTTTTTCACCGCAATGGGTTTCACTTTTAATCCGCTGCGCCGGCTGGGAGGGATCAGCGGGCAATGGCAGGTCGCGGCCGCCGCGCTGGAGCGGATCAAAGAGCTGATGGATGCGCCTTTGCGCCTTGTCTCACCACAGGCCCCTCTCCCTGCCCCCACCACAAACCCCGATATCATGCTCAACGAGGTGAGCCTGTCATTTGGCGAAAGCCAGGTGCTGAACGGGCTGTCGCTGCATGCGAAGGCCGGGCAGACAACCGCGCTTGTGGGCGCGTCGGGCGCCGGCAAATCGACCGTTTTCAACCTGCTTACCCGTTTATTGGACCCTTCAAGCGGCGAAGTCCGCATTGGCGGGGTCGCGACCTCGGACATGGCCATCCCCGAGCTGCGCAAACTGTTTTCCGTCGTGAGCCAAGAAGCCCTGCTGTTTGATGAAACCCTGCGCGAAAATATCGTATTGGGCCGCACGGACGTCACAGATGCAGCCCTCAAACAAGTGCTGGATGCCGCCCATATCAGTGATTTCCTACCTCAACTGGAGCAGGGACTGGACACACCTGTCGGTCCGCGCGGCTCGGCCCTGTCGGGCGGGCAACGGCAACGCGTTGTTATCGCACGCGCACTGCTGCGCGACACACCACTTTTGCTGCTGGATGAGGCGACCAGCGCGCTCGACGCCCAATCCGAACAGGTGGTTCAGGATGCGCTTGAGCATCTGTCCCAAGGCCGCACAACAATTGTCATTGCGCATCGGCTCAGCACCATTCGCAATGCCGACAAGATCATCGTGATGGAACGCGGTCGCGCAGTTGACGAAGGCACCCACAATGAACTGCTGTCGCGCGGGGGCATCTATGCCGATCTGTACCGGCTGCAATTCAAAGACGGTAAAACCGTTCTGGAAGAACCACGAAAACGGGTGATCTGGCGTCGTGCCACAACCGCGCCCCGCCCGCCTGGCCTGCTGCAACGCATCGGCCAGCGGCTTTTTGGCAGCTAGGCCTCAGGTTTGGCGGTTATAACTTTGCACAAGCCGCTCTGCCGGAGTGCCCGCAGCATAGCGCAGCAAAGTCCAAAGATTACGCGCACCGCGCCGCAGCCATCCGTCGCGACGGTATTTAGAGGCCGAGGTCACGGCCTTTGCGTCCAAGGCCTGCAAACGCCCGCGCAAGCGACGTGCAAGGTCGACGTCCTCCATCAATGGCTGATCCGAATAACCGCCCACTTCCAGATAAAGATCGCGCGGCACCAGCAATCCCTGATCCCCGTAGGGCAATCCGAAATGGCTGCGTAGATTGGCCCAGCCGGCAACCAGCATCGGTGCCAGCCCCTTTGCATCAAAAGCAAGGCGGAACCATCCTGCATCTGTCGAACTTTCCAAATGCGCGGCGACAGCTTCGGCCCAGCCTTTTTCCAGAACCGTGTCGGCATGCAGGATCAAAAACCACTCACCCTGTGCTGCTGCAACGCCGCGCCGCAATTGCCCGCCCCGCGACGCCGCACCGTCAATCACCTCTGCGCCCCAGGCCTGCGCCACTGCCCCTGTTGCATCGGATGATCCGCCATCACTCACGATCAACTCGCGGATGAGCCCTTGGTCAAGTCCTTCCAACAACGCATTAAAACACCCTTTGAGCGCCGGTTCGGCGTCCAACGTGGGAACGATCACTGATATCCGAGCCCGCATGGCACCTCATCTACTACATGCCCCTGTAAAGCGGGACGTTAACTGTTATATTAATAGTGTCGCCAAAAGGATACCCCGATGACCCAATCTACCCGTCAAATCTTGCGTCTTTCCGGTGCAGATACCCGAGATTTTCTGCAAGGATTGATCACCAACGACATCGCACTCACTCAAAAGGGCCTTGTCTATGCTGCTTTGCTCACACCGCAGGGGAAGTATATAGCCGATTTCTTCTTGCAGGCCGATGGGGACGACATCCTGCTGGATGCGGATGCGGCACAGGCGGAGATGTTGGTGCAGCGGTTGTCGATGTATAAATTGCGCGCCGATGTGACCATCACGCCGACCCAGCTCTACCTGCACCGCGGCACTGGCCCCGCGCCAGAGGACGGTCTAGCCGATCCCCGCCACCCTGCCCTTGGCTGGCGCGCCCTGCGCGACACTCCGCAAAGCGACGAAACAACCGACTGGGACGCGCTTTATGTCAGCCACATGATCCCGCGCAGCGGCGCAGAACTGACCCCGGACAGTTTTATCCTTGAAATGGGGTTCGAGCGGATTTGCGGCGTGGATTTCCGCAAGGGTTGTTATGTGGGGCAGGAAGTGACTGCGCGTATGAAGCACAAGACCGAGCTGCGCAAAGGGCTGGCCAAAGTGGCGATCACAGGCGATGCCGCCTTTGGCACAGCAATCGTGTCAGACGGCAAAGCCGCCGGCACATTGCTCAGCCGCGCGGGGGATGAGGCACTTGCCTATTTGCGCTACGAGCGTGCCACAGGCGAGATGCAGGCAGATGCTGCCACGCTCAGGCGTATTGACGACGCATAAGGACGCACCACGCATAAAAAAAGCAGCCCCGCAAATCGGGACCGCTTTTAAATTCCGGCAAAGCCGCGCTTAGGCGCGCTCTACGTATTCCATCGTTTCTGTGTTCACGATGATATCCTCGTCCTGCCCTACGAAGGGCGGCACGGATACTTTGACACCGTTATCAAGGATCGCAGGCTTGAATGAATTGGCCGCGGTCTGGCCTTTCACCACTGGCTCGGTCTCGGCAATCTTGCAGGTCACTTTCTGCGGCAAGGCGGCGTTGATGGCCTCTTCTTCGTAATATTCGACCACAATCATCATACCATCTTGCAAAAACGGGCGACGCTCGCCCAGCAGATCGGCAGGCAGCTGTACCTGATCATAGGTATCGGTATCCATCAGAACCAACATGCCCGCGTCTTCATACAGGAACTGCTGATCTTTTTGCTCCAAACGCACGCGTTCGACCTTATCCGCGCTGCGGAAACGTTCGTTGAGCTTGGAACCGTTGCGCAAGTTCTTCATCTCGACCTGAGCAAAGGCACCGCCCTTTCCCGGTTTAACATGATCGACTTTGACAGCCGCCCACAAACCGCCGTTGTGTTCAAGCACGTTTCCGGGGCGTATCTCGTTTCCATTGATTTTTGGCATGTGTCAAAACTCTAGCAAAAGGTTGATGATTTGTTAGCCGCTCCTATATCTTGTGAGGTAACCACGCGCAAGGAGCCCTATCTGGCATAGGCATGCCCCCTAAGCTATGCACATAAAGCATAGATGCCATGCATAAACAGGGTATCCGAATCAAAGCTTTTCTGTCAGAAGGGGCGAACGCCGAAATGACAAGAGCAAGAATAATGGAAGGACGACGAGTTGAAAGATTTCGTTGATGGCACGGCCTTTAATAATGAACAAGGTAACCGCGCCCGCAAACTCTTTGCTGCCGTAGTACTTGCGGCACTTGATGATGCAATCGCAGACGACAAAAAATACGGCAACGGTCCTGAGCAAATCGCCCGCTGGGCACGTTCACGCGATGGCCGCGAAGTACTCAGCTGCGCCGGCATCGACCCGAACGAACGCGTTGTAACCGGCCTGATGGACTTTGTTGGCAAAGGCGTACGGACATCCGTTGCCCTGTCGCGTGAAGAATCAGAACGCCGCAATGCTGCACAGCAGGCCGAAGCGGCTTAAACCCGCCCCAGCCTAAGACCAATAAAAAAGACGCAGCCTACGGGCTGCGTTTTTTTTCATCTACCAAAGACAAACACCCAAACAGATGTGACCGAAAACTCTGCAACCAGCAAAAGCCCGGCCACAATCCCAAGAACCCACCCCGGCCGTAAAAGCCATAGCCGGACAGCAGCCGCAGCGGTAAGCGCCGCCTCGATCGGGCCAATCCAATCGGCTCCGTAATTCCGGTTCCAATAGCTGAACGGACTGTCGAACACCCAATTCGAGATCGGCCAGAAATGTGCCCGCCCGTCGTTGTGGTGCAGTGGAAAATCCAGACTAAGATGCAGCAACGCGGCACCCGCGAATGCCACACTCGCAGCGCTATGCCGCCACAATGCCAGCGCCAGGATAGCCCCCCAGACAAAGAACGAGTTATCGATCGCAAAAATTGCCTGCCAGCTGTCCGAATAGTAAAGTTCGCGAAACACCACATCGGGCGAAATACCAAATAGATACATCGCACCGCCTGCCAGCAGATAAAGCGACATATCAGGCACAAGCGCCCCCGCCAAAGCAGCCCAGATCACCCCGCGCCGGCCCTTTTTGCCAAAGGCGGCAGCGCCAATCAAAAGATGCGCAGGTGTATTCATGAAATGGCTTTTCCTCTGGCGATGTTTGCGCCACCTTGCCCCTGAAATTCGGGGAAGGCAAACCATGGCAAACGCAATCATGTTACAGGGCACCGGCAGCAATGTCGGCAAATCCATGATCGTCGCAGGCATCCTGCGAGCGGCGCGCGCACGTGGCCTGACCGTGCGCCCGTTCAAGCCGCAAAACATGTCCAACAATGCCGCCGTGACCAGCGACGGCGGCGAGATCGGGCGCGCTCAGGCCCTACAGGCAAGGGCTTGTGGCGTTGCGCCCCATACGGACATGAACCCGATCCTGCTGAAACCGCAAACCGCCACAGGTGCGCAGGTCATTGTCCAAGGTCAGGTTGCAGGCCATCAAGAAGCCCGTGACTTTGGCCGAAACAAGCAAACTCTGATGCCTGCTGTGTTGGATAGTTTTCACAGGTTGGCACGTGAATGTGATCTGATCGTGGTCGAGGGGGCCGGCTCCCCTGCGGAAACGAACCTGAGGGCGGGCGACATTGCCAATATGGGCTTTGCCCGCGCGGCAGGCGTCCCGGTGATCCTGATGGGCGACATTGACCGTGGCGGTGTGATTGCCCAGATCGTCGGCACGCAGGCGGTCCTGTCAGAGGCCGATAACGCGATGATCAAAGGGTTTTGCGTGAACAAATTCCGCGGCGACCGCAGCCTGTTTGACGCGGGCCGCGATGATATTGCCGCGCGCACGGGGTGGCCCTCCCTTGGGGTGCTGCCCTGGTTTGACCATGCCGCCCGCCTGCCCGCCGAAGACGTGATGGACCTGCCCGCGCGGGCGCGATCTGGTGGGGACGGATTGGTTGTCGTCGTTCCGCAATTGCCGCGTATCGCAAATTTTGACGACCTCGATCCGCTGGCCGCCGAGCCCTCAGTCGATCTGCGCATGATTGCCCCCGGCACGCCCCTGCCCTCTGATGCGGATCTGGTGCTATTGGTCGGCAGCAAATCTACCATTGCTGATCTTGCTGCCCTGCGCGCTGCCGGTTGGGACATTGATATAGCCGCGCATATCCGGCGTGGCGGCCATGTGATGGGTCTATGCGGCGGGTATCAAATGCTGGGCCGTAGCATTGATGACCCCAATGGGATCGAAGGCCCCGCAGGCCGCGTGCAAGGTTTGGGGCATCTGGATGTCGATACAGTGTTGGCCCCTGTCAAAAACCTGTCACTGCGCGAAGGTGTGCATCTGGACAGTGGCGCAGAGCTCAACGGTTATGAAATTCACATGGGTGAGACCCTAGGCCCTGACTGCGGCGCGCCATGGCTGCGTTTGGGCATTACGGATGAAGGCGCAAGCAGCCAAAATGGCCGCGTGCTGGGGTCTTATCTGCACGGGATTTTTGCATCAGACAGCTTCCGCGCGGCCTATTTGGCCGGATTGGGCGCGACGTCGTCGGTCGCCTTCGAAGACCGCGTGGAAGAGACACTCGACGCGCTTGCCGCGCATATCGAGGCCTATTTCGACCTCGATACCCTACTCTTTGCCGCAACCGAGGTCGGCGGCTGAGCCTTACTCCAGCTCTTGAGCCGTCAGGGCGCGGTGAATTTCACGGCGCACCAGTTTGCGTACATTCCGCGTGATCCGCTCTCCTAAAGCGCCTTGTAGTTCAGCGCGTACGATTTCGCTGACCAAATCGCGCAGGGCTTCTTCATCAAGAAGCTGATCCTCAGCGCCAAAAGCAGCGGAAGGTGCCGTGCTTTGTTCTTCGGTTTCGGGGGGCGTATCCGCAATGTCCTCAACAGCTTCGACATCATCCAGAACAGGCGCACCAAGCGCATCCAGATCAACGTCATCTTCCCAGGCCATGGCTACAGCATCCGCTGGCACAAGGTCTTCTTCCTCGCTGCCATCGGGCTCCCACTCTTGCTGGGTACCACTCACCGCGGCCTCTAGTGCGGCGATCTTGGCTGTCAGTGGCAGAACCGAGATATTGCCCGTGTCACCGTAAAGCTCGCGCGCCGGTACGAATGTCGGCGTCGCCGCCTCTACCTGCGTATCGTCTTCGTCTGTCTCAGGGGCGTTGTCTTCGGGAATCGAGGCTTCTTCCTCTGCGCGCATACGTTCTTGCGCCTCGATATCAAAACCGGCGGGGGAATCGGCCAGGTCTTCGTCGTTCCAATAGCTTTCGTCGGAATAATCGCTTTCAGCGCCTTGCGCTGCTTCGTTTTCCAGCGTGTCCTGCACCAATGCATTCACTGCATCCATTGCGGCACTTTCTTCATCGTCACGCGCGCAATCGGCTTCCGCTGCCTGCGGGAACAGCATCAAAGGTGCCTCATCCGCCTCTGCCTCAGGTCCGTCAGGCAAATCGGATTCGTCCTCCATCCAAGTCTGCCGCGCAACAGCGCCCAGATCGAGAGGGGCGGAGTCTTCAGTATTTTCAGGTGCCTCCGTCGGCGTATCCTGAACGCGTAAAGCAGAGGTCAAAACCAGACGGTCGGACGCTTCAGCAGGGGCATCGCCTTTTGGCGCTGCCGCTTTAAGGTCTTTGAATACGATCTCATCGGAGCCTTCGACCTTCGGCGCTGTGTCTTGCTTTGCGGAGGCTGTGCGCAGCCCCGCTAGCGGACGTTTATCCTCTGATACCAATCGGCGGATCGAAGACAAAACATCTTCGACCTCTTCATTTGTGACGGCTTTTGACATTTCTCACCACTCTCTGCTCGGGGACAACGATAGCCCGCGAATTAGATTCTCACAATGGGGCGCAAATCATTGAAGAGTATAAAATTCGTCTCACGCTTCCCGATTGGGGAAATTTTTCGCATATAAAAAAGGGCCACCCGCCGGGCAGCCCAAATTCTCATTAGATCATGACAAAACTCAGTTTTTCTGGAGCCGCTTCAGCACCCGATCAAGCTGCGCACCTTGTTTGGAGCGCGCTGTCGGGCTGTCTTTGACGAGGTTATAATACTCGGTCACATCATACAGCTGCACCGGCAAACGCAAATCACGTGCAGTCAACTGCCCCGTCGACGACAACACTGCATAGGCGGCATTATGCAAAAGTGTTTGCGCCGCGATCTGGCTTGCGCCCGCATCCAGCAAGGATTGCTCGGCATCAAGAACATCCAATGTTGTCCGTGCGCCCAGTTTCGCTTCCTCGCGGATACCTTCAAAGGCAATGCGCGCGGAACGGACCTGCTCTTCGGAGGCCGCAAGGGATGCGCGGGCCGCACGCAGCTGCGCATAGGCATTGCCCACGCTCTGCTCGACATTACGCAACACGGTATGCAGGTTGCCCCGCGTCGCATCGCGTTGCGCTTGCGCACTGCGTACAGCCGAAGACAACAAACCACCCGAATAGATAGGCCCGCCAGCGACAATGCCAATCGACGCAGAGCTGGTGTAGTCGCTGCTTTCGAGGTCACTGCTGAGCGTCGCGGAACCTTGCGCGCTTATTGTCGGGCGCTGCTGCGCCTGTGCTGTCCGAATAGAAAGTTCAGCGGCTGAGACCTGATGCTGAACGGCCCGCAAATCAGGGTGGCGGCGCAAAGCGAATGCCTTGGCCGTGTCTACATTCGCCTCGATCTTCGGCAAACTACGCGTCGCTTCAAGGTTGCCGGGCGCACGCCCCGTCGCATTGCGGAATTCCTCAACCGCCGCAACAAGGTCACCTTGTGATGTCGCCAATCCGCTGCGGGCCTCGGCAAGCTGTGCCTCGGCCAATGCAACATCGGTACGCGTCACTTCACCTACTTCAAAGCGATTCTGCGCGGCACGTAATTCCTGTTGAAGCAAACGCACATTGTTCTGGCGCAGCGATACGAATTCTTTGGCTTCGATAACCCCGTTATAGGCCTCCACCGCGCGCAACAGGATCTGCTGCTCGACGCTGATCAATGCCTGCCGCGTGGCTAGAACCGTCTCCTTGGTCGCTTCAATATTCAGTGAGGATGCTCCGAAATCATACAAAAGCAGCTCTGCGATCAAGCTGCCTGTGACATCAAGGCTGTCGCTGTCAAAAGACGTGGAAGAGCTACGCCCCTGCCCAAGGGTCTGGGTAATATCTGCAGTCCAGCGCACGACAGGCTTTAAAGCAGCCCTAGCCGCGGCCACATCTTCGTCCGCAGCCCGCAAAAGCGCCTGGTTTTGGGCAAGTAATCCTGAGCTTTTATAAGCGCTGACCAATGCATCAGCCAATGTTTCAGCATGCGCCCCCGGGGCCAACACGACGGTCAACACCACGGCAACGCGCCCTGCCCGCTTGATCTTATCAAACAGCATTTCAAATCCCCTTAGCCGCATGGATGGTTCCTTGCTATCACAGAATCATAATTCAGGTGCCAGCGCAAATACCCTGCACTTAAAAGGAGAACACTGTGTCTTTTTGGAAGCCAGGCAAAATGGGTGCCGACGCATTAAAGCCCAAACGCCAGTTTACCTTACCCGCACGCTTGCGCCCCAGCCGAACCTCACCAAGGGGACCGTCCATAAAGAGCGCAGCAATCCGCCCTCCTTCTTTGAGCTGATCAGTCAGCGCCTCGGGCACTTGCGCAACTCCGCCCTGCACCAGGATCACATCATAAGGACCATGCTGCGGCGCGCCCTCGGCCAATTTTCCGGAATGCACAACTGCATTATCCGCGCCTGCCGCCATCAAGGCATCAACAGCCTCTCGCGCCATATCCTCGTCCTGCTCGACAGCTACAACAGCCTGCGCCATTCGCGCTGTTACGGCTGTTGAGTAGCCATATGCACACCCCAGATCGAGCACCAGCTCATCATTCCCGATCGCCAGGAAATCCAGCATCTTTGCAAGGGTACGCGGCTCGAGCAGCACCCGCCCCTGGCCCAGATCAAGGTTTTCACCAACATAGGCGGCCTCGCGTTGCGTCGACGGCACAAAATCTTCGCGCGCCACATGAAGCATTGCATCAATGATGGGAAACTTGGTCACATCAGAGGGGCGCACTTGCGTATCCACCATCATGGTACGTCGTTTGGAAAAATCGGTCATAGGAGAACGCTCTATCATACAGAATCCGGTTACGCCGCAATGTGCCACAACCCCGCCCCATCAGCAACGCCACATCCGGCCCATCTACACTTGTGTGAATACAGCGCAAATATCCCCCATCTTGCCACTTGCAGCCCCGCCCTCACCTGTTTATAGCAACACACGGCGGCGAGTTGGCGGAGTGGTTACGCAGCGGATTGCAAATCCGTGTACACCGGTTCGATTCCGGTACTCGCCTCCATTTAAAAACAATCACTTACATCACTCCTTGCCGTGTTTGTGGCCCCGCGTTTACAGGGGCGTTTACATTTTTGTGTCTTGAGACAGTGATTTTGCTCGATTGAGCTTGCGCAGAACCGCATCGCTTTCGTCCGGGCTAACCTGCGCATAATGCTCGATTACCTGCGCCGCGTAGCGAACCGACCAACCCATCAGAACTGCGATTTGGCGCAAAGACAGATCGGCATTCAGCAATCTTGTCGCCGCCGTCCCGCGCGTGTCAGACAGAGTCTTCTCTCTGCCGTCGATCCAAGGGGGAATCTGAGCTTCGCGCCGCCACTTGGTAATCTGGTTCGATGCCCAACGGGCCGTCAAAGGCCTGCCAAGCTCTGATACCAGCAGCACATCTTGGCCCTCCGGCGTCTCTGCAATCAGTTGCTCAAGGGCTGAAGTGGCGGGGATATATGCGATCTGGCCGCGCTTACTGGTCCTGAAACGAAGGCGCTTGCCGTGCGGCGTGTCTTCGAATTGGTCCATTTTGACCTGAACCAAATCGGCCGCTCGCAAGCCGGTTTCGCATCCGGCGATCAGTATCCTCTGGACCCACTTGGGTGCATGTTTGTTGAACTGAGAGATGTCGCCGCTAGTCCAAATGATTTCTGTGCGGTTCGATTGGTAGAGCTTTTTGAGCTTGTGGCAGTGATGCTCTTTCAGCTTCCCCTCTTCCACCGCCCAATTGAGGACGCGCGTCGCATGGGTGCCCGCCATATCGTGCTGCTTGGGCGAATGAAGCCACTTCTTGCGCCAATTGTTAACCTCGCCCCGCGAGGCGCGTTCTTCGAACATCGCGACAGGATCTGCACCAAACTCCTCACGGAACAACTCCAGCCATTTGCGGATATCCGCCTTTGAACGCTCAGCCTTGGGCAGTGACGCACTGGACAGAAAATCGTCGACCAAGTGAGTCGTCAGATATTCGGCCGGGCTCACGGGCGCACCGCACTGCGAAAACGCATAGAAAAATTCGGGTTCCTTTGGGTTTGGGTCCGTCCCTTCCCAAAATTTAGGGCCACCCCGCCAAGCATAGAAATGGTAGCGAACACCGGACACGACCTTGCGCCGGACACGGTGGACGCCCTTGGGGAGGTTATTTCTGGGCACGACGCGCTCTCCGCTGTGCAACGAGGCTCGGTTGCGAAGTGGCCTCGCGTTCTGCCGCGCTGATGCCCTGAACAGCATCCAATCGCGCGCGAATGAGTTTCGGGTCATACCACCCGCGCCGCCCTGGCACCGGAGCGATACCCGTCCTACGGCAGAAGTCATAGAAGGACGCGCTCGGCTCACTGTAGCCGAAGAGAAGCGCAAGCTCTGGGGTCGGAATCAGCTGAATATGGCTTGGGCTCATTTTTCCGCACTCTCACCCACGGCTTCTTGCCGCGACATGGCTGCCCGCAAACAAGACACCACCTGAGCGCCTTGTGAGCGCAAGTTCCGCACAGCCTCCTCTTCGAGCCAAGCTTTCACGTCCGCTGGAAGGTTAAGTTTGAACTGGGTTGTCTTCATATTTACACCTCAACAAAAGGACATAAAATGTCCATATCATTGGGGACAAATATTGTCCATCATGGAATCATGAAAGAAGAAGCCTTGGTCCAATTCAAACTCTTGCTTCCCGCCGCGCTCAAGAAGCGTCTGGAAACGCATGCCACACTGAACCGGCGCAGCCTGTCTCAGGAAATCGTCGTCGCTCTTGAGGAGAAGTACCCGGCTGCAGAACCGGATGCGACATCCGATCCAGCGGCCCGGATGCTGTTCTGGCTTGCCAAGCGCATCCGCAGGAGAAACCCAAAGCCAGGGACGCCAAGGGATAAACAAGCCGCCCTTTATGAACGCATTGCGGGCGATATCGCGGAACGTATGAAGGACATCGGCGAATAGCCTTAGTAGGCCACCCACTCATATCCATGGTTGCCTTCGTGATCTTCCCATTCGACACCGACCCCGCGACGCCAGCTTGAAGACGAACAGCGTCGCGTCGGCAGAACCCATTGTGGGGCGGCGGCTGGTGTCGTGCGGTGCCAGCCGAATTCGCCCTGCGTGCCGTAGGTTCCGAGGCGCATGTTGTAACTCTCAGAACAATCATCGTCGCGGCCACGTTCGCGATGGCTGTAGCGCCGAACATCCCAAACACGGATCGAGCGCACAAAATCGAATTCCAGACCACTGATGTCGATATCGGCACCGTTTTCGACCAACTGTGCCAGAATGACTTGGGCGAGCTGCTGACCTGATTGGTTGCTGGCGTCCCAAATTGTTGGGGCCCTACTTTGCAAAGGCGCGCGCTGAGAAACACCCATCGGACAACGCCAGATTTGCAACGGCGGCTCAATTGGCCAGGGCGTGATCCGGCGGATAAACACGGCACGGGCATGGGCACATTCTGCTGAAGCTGGCCACCCACCAGCCAGGCAAAGCAGAATAGCGCAATCAACTTGATAGGCTTTTGCCGCTTGTGGAGCCACGGTTGAAAGAAGAGCCACGACAGCTCCGGCGATCCAATTTCTGATAAGTCTGCACCACATATCAATAAATGCCTTATGTTTACATTACTGCACTATTGATATGCTACTCTTAACCTCAATCTTTACACCATATGCGAGCATGCCCTTTGTGAGGCTCTCGCGCGTTTTGTGGAATATATTCCGTAGAGTGGTTCTGGTGATCTGGCCGAATACAGGCCATGAAATTGAGGGAACAAGTAGGGCTAAACATCCGGAATCTAAGAAATTCCAAAGGTATGAGCCAAGAACAACTAGCTTTGGCTGCGGACGTGGACCGCAGTTACATCAGCGAGATCGAACTCGCCAAGAATTCAGCATCAATCGATATTCTGGAGCAGATTGCGCTTGCCCTCGATGTTGCCCCGAAGGAATTGTTTAACGAGAGGGGCTAGTTTTGCCCGAACTTGAGAGTGTTCGCACCACGGCCGAAGCCATCGGTCGCATTACGTGTATCAAGACTGGCGAAGAAATCGGTCTGCTGTATCAGTGGGATAACGGCGAGACGCAGGCAGCGTTATACGATGGCGGCCCTCCTGAAATACCACTTTGCTCAGATCATTCCACTGAAACAGACACTTTCTTAGAACCCAGAGAGTAGCCCAAAATCCCTGAACTCGCTGATGCTGTGACTTTCACAAGTAGCTGCAATCCACAGGAAACGGATCCAGCAGTCTGACGACATGCTTGATAAGCACCTTAGGATTCGATTTTGAGGTGTAATTCACAGGATGAAAATATCGGCGTTGGATTGCCGCCTTGGAACTGATCAGAGCACTTCAAGTCTTGAAGGTCGAAGATGCGCTTCATAGGGTGAATTCAATCAAGAAAGGGGGGTATGAGACTGGAAAACGACAATGGGAAAGTTTTAAGACTCGATAATCTCTTAGCGGAACTGCGCAGCTTCTCCAGCCACGAGAAGATTGAATTTTTAGCTAGCAAAGGATTGGGAGACGCAGAAGACCTCCGAACAGGAGAGCACAGACCTCCACTCATAATACCCAAGCGCTTCTACGAACATGCTTCGGGGCTACTGCGTGAAATCGAAATTGTCGCGCAAAGTTTAAACCAGCAGCTTTCGTACGCGGAAGGCGTCAGCTCGCTCGAACGGCGAGATAGCAGCAGCCTAGTTCTCGGCGAGATCTTTCTAGAGCGCGAAGAATTCCCCATAGTTCGAGGAAGTTTGCGGTTAGTTCAGCATCGCCCCATCATCTCGAGCGTCTCAGTAGTTACAGCACAATTCCTTCAGAGAGTTGATAAAAGACATGTTGTCATAAGGGAAAACCACGGGGATTGGGGATACCACTTTCACTACTGCGACGCGAAGAAGAAGCGCTCTGATACTATTTTCAGCTTCAGGGAAAAATTGAACAAGAATGGCAACAAAGTCGTTTTCCACGAAGGTCATGCCGAAGGGAAAAGTGCTTTTCACGCCAGGGTGGATCTCTGGGGGCGCAAAAAGAAGGAGAGTGCTTACAGCGCTTGCTTAATGGGGGTTGGGAAATTCACGCTAGCCGATTTCAAGAAACCTGGAGCGAGCGCTGAGACCTTATGGCCAATTCCATAAGGAAGCAGCTGGTTTTCCCAAGCTGAGGGTGGCGACTGCAATGGGCTGACAGCCGTCATTGTTTGCTATGGCACTGAATGCCAATCCGTTTTGGCGCGTGAGATATTTGATGCCGCCTTGGTGAAAGGTCCTTTTATGCTCATTGAAAGCGGGTTTCATTCCTTCATACCGCCCTGTATTTCCAGAACGCGCGCGTAGTCTCCACTGACCACGCGCGCTTGCTCGAAGACCTCTCGCCTCTGCCGATCTAGGCAACGGAAGTACCGCTCGACATCGGTAAAATACGTCTTCGCATCGCGCCTCAGCAAGTAAGCATAAGCCCGTACGTCATCGGGATCAGTAGGCATCCAGGGCGGCGCAGGCGGCAGGCAAGAGCCCGCAATCGCGGCAGATCCCCAGCTCACCACGACCATAACCGCCAATGTTTGTTTCAAAAGCGCCATATTATCTTGGCTCAGCCACTCCGTTGCAGTAAATTCGTTTCAACGCATAAAGGTTGCAACAAAGCAAATTGCACCCATTGATTGCAAGATTATAATATTGTATCGGTTCGGTAGTCCATGAGGGACTGCCGGGCCAATGCACAATTCTGCAAGGCTCGACCCTATGAATTTGATGCAAGACGCCCCTAATGTTGTCAGTGAAGACGGGCTGCGCACGCTGCTTGCCGAGGGTCATTCGGCGGATGTTGTGTGCCGGGTTACGCCCAAACGTACAGGTGCTCAGTGGTCCGGAGTTTGGACCGTGCATTGCGTCTCGCCAGATGGCGAGACGCGTCGCCTGCTCGTTACCGCGCGCAACAATATGGTTGCCCGAGAGTTCAAGACGATCAACGGCTTATCCAGCTTCCTTGCGGGCCTTGGTGTTTCGATCGTCTCGATCCCGATGCTCGAGGGCAAGGTCGCCTCTCACAAGTTGGACGAGGCTGGCTAAGCCACTTGCCGTCCTCGCAGCATTCTTTGCTGCACCCGCCTATTCTGAAGGCTTTGTTCTTTCCATGCGGGCTGATGGCCAGCTGGAAACCAAATCACCCCAATCAGGTTTTGCGCAAAGCTATGTCGACGGGATTGGCGCAAACCCGCCAGAGCTGATCGTTTTCGCAGCGCCTGAGCCGGAGACATCGCCTCCTGCACCCGCCCGCGCAGTTCCCCGCCCCGAAATCCGCGCAGCACTTGAAAGCACCGCACATCGATATGGCGGGCACCCGGCGTTGCGTCGCGCAGGTCTGTCGGTGACGGAATGGCAGGCCCTCTTCCAAGCCAATATCGAGATTGAAAGCGCTTATCGCCCGAACGCGCGTAGCTCGGCAGGCGCGATCGGCCTTGGGCAGTTGATGCCCGCAACGGCCGCGCAGCTCGGCGTCGATCCGCACGATTGGCAGGCCAACCTTGACGGGTCCGCCCGCTACCTTCTGATGATGCTGGCGCAGTTCGGCACGCCCGAACTCGCGCTCGCTGCCTATAACGCGGGGCCAGACGCGGTCGCGCGCTATGGCGGCATTCCTCCCTACCGAGAAACCCAAAATCACGTGCGCCGGGTCATGGCTGTGCGTGACCGACTGACTGGAGCCTCCTGATGCACATTCAATTCCGCACGATCCTGTCGCTGGCTCTGGCCAGTTTGATGATTGCCAATCCCGCACTCGCGCAAAGCATCGACCTCTCGCCGGTGCAGAACCTTTTGCAGGGCATCGTCGACACGATCACCGGCCCCTTGGGCATTGTGATCGGCACCTTGGCCCTGATCGGTGTGTTCCTCTCCTGGCTGTTTGGCATTCTGGATTTCCGCCAAGCCCTTTGGGTGCTGGTTGCCATTGCAGGCATCGCAGCTGCGCCGACCATCGTGACAGCCATCTGGGGCGCGTAACTCCGACATGGCAACACAAACCCGCCTCTTCCTCGGTCTGATCCGGCCGCCAAAGCTCATCGGCTTGCCGATCATGTATGCCATGGTGTGGCTCTTCGGGTTTGTGTTGCTCTTTCTGTGGGTTCAAAGCTGGCCGGTGATCATCATCGCCGCTCTGGCCTATCCCGCGCTGTGGAAAGCGGCAGATTGGGATCCGGCGTTTCTTGAGGTGATGGTCACCGCCCTACAGGAAACGCCCCCGACGCCAAATCGCAAGATCCATTCGGGGGACAGCTATGCTCCATGACCCCTCGGATGATCTTGCAACGCTGCCAGACTGGGCGCGCAAAGAGCGCCCGATAGCCAGCATGCTGCCTTATGTCAGCCTTGTGAATGACGTGACGATCCGCACACGCGGCAATGCGCTGCTCCAGTGCATCCGCCTTGATGGCGTCAACAGCATGACCAGCGATGACACACATTTGGAGAAGATCCGCGCGCTCTTCGCGGCGATCATCGCGCAGATTGGTCCAGAGTACAGTTTCTACGTCCACAAGGTTTCAAAAGCGATCGAGACCGCCTTGCCACCAGTGCCCAACGAGGGGTTTGCCCAGACGCTAGACAACCGCTGGCAAGCGGCCATAGCGCAGGCGGGCCTTCGGGACAAGACGCTCACACTCACGGTGCTGAAACGTCCTCCCCTCGGCGCGCGGCTGCGCCTGAAGCGCTCAGGCTCAATTGCACAGATAAAAGACCAAACAGCCAAACAGCTGCGCAAGCTCAAGGAGGTCGTCGGGTTTCTCCTGTCGTCGTTTGCCGAGATGAACCCGCGCCTACTCGGCGCTGAAAGTGGCGAACTACTCGGGTTCCTCGGGGCGCTCAATATCGGACAGGAGCGTCCGCTCTTCGCAAAATCCCGCTTTGGCGTCATTGCCGAGGATGTAGCAAACACGCGCGTCACGTTTCAGGGGCGAGGCTTTACGCTCGACGATGGGACGGCGGGCAAGCGGTTTGGCACTAGTTTTGCGATCAAGACCTATCCGGCCAAAACCAGTTGCACCATGTTCGATGAGCTGAACCTGCCTGTCGACATGGTGGTCACGCATTCCTTCACGCCTATCAACAGCAACATCATGGCCAGTCGGATCAAGCGCCAACAGCGTCTGATGAAGGCCAGCGATGATGGTGCGATTTCCCTCGCCGAAGAACTGATCGACGCGCTGGATGATCTGGAATCCAAGCGGCTCAGCTTTGGCGATCATCACATGACGGTCACGCTTTTCGCGGAGACCGAGGAAAAGCTGGAAGCAATCGCCGCCGAGGTGCGCAACATCGCGGCCAGTGAAGGTGTTAATCTTGTAAACGAGAGCTTTGCGGCGCGAACCCATTATTTTGCGCAGCATCCGGGCAACGGGCAAATGCGCAGCCGCAAGGCCGCCATCACAAACACCAACTTTGCCGACCTAGCAGCGCTGCATCGCGGTCAACTGGGCAAACCCGGACGCAAAGTGCCTTGGGGCAAGCCGATCACCCTGTTTCCAACGCCGGAGCGTTCGGGCTTTCTGTTCAACTACCATGAGGCGGGTCAGCCAGACAAAGAGCCGACGGGCGGGCACACCTTGATCCTCGGCCGCCCTGGCTCTGGCAAGTCGGTGTTATCAGCTTTCCTCATGACCCAGGCCCGTCGCTGCGACGCGCGTGTGTTCGTGTTCGACTATCGCGCGGGCATGGAAATGGCGGTCCGGGCCAATGGCGGGTGTTACAGCGCCATCAAGGCAGGTGAAGCAACCGGCCTGAACCCACTGCGCACCGAAATCGACGGGCGCGGCCAAGCCTGGCTATCCGATTGGTTGGCCACGCTGCTACATCGTGCCGACAAGCCCCTGAGCCCGGTCCAGATCAACCGCATTCAAGAAGTGGTGCGCCAGAACGCCGGAGCCAGCGATGCCGCCCTGCGCAACTGGCAGGATCTGGCCTCGCTCTTTGTGGCGGGGGCAGACGAAGGGGATCTGTTCGAACGGATTCAGGAGTGGACCGCTGAAGGCCGCTACGGTTGGATTTTTGGGCAAAGTTCTGAAGATACCTTCTCGCTCGATGGTAATTTCGTCGGGTTCGACCTGACCGGCATTCTCGACAGCGAAAGCGAGAAAGAGCGCATGGCGGTCCTGTCCTACCTGTTTCGGCGGGTGGAGCGTGTGATCGAGGACCGCCAGCCGACGTTGATCATCATCGATGAGGCCTGGAAGGCGCTCGACAATCCGTATTTCGCGGATCGGCTCAGCAACTGGCTGGTCACGGCACGCAAACAAAACGCGGTTGTCGTGATGATGACCCAATATGCGAGCCAGCTTGAGAAGACCCGCACTGGCAAAACGATTGTCGAGGCTGTGCCGACGCAGCTCTTGCTTCCCAACATCCGCGCCTCGGCCAGCGATTACACCATGCTGGGCCTTACCGAAAAAGAGCTCAGCGTCTTACTCGGCACGGGCAGCAATTCTCGCCTGGCGTTGGTGCGTGACGATCAAGGCTCGGTCGTGATCGATGCCGATCTAAGCGCCCTTGGCCCCTACCTCACGATCCTTGGCGGCATGGAAAAAGGCGAAGCGCTCGTGGGCGCGGATTACCGCCAGAACCCGGATTTTTGGAGACAGATTGATGCGTAGACTTTGCGTTCTGACCCTCACCCTTCTTACCCTGACAGCCTGCGCGGAGTACCGGCCGTCGGAAGCTGACTGCTTTAACTCCTTTGCCGAGGTCAGCCGCAGCAACTGTAATTTCGAGCTGCTCGGGCCGATTGGTGGCCTCCGTGAATAAGCACCGCCTGCATATCCTTGCGGGTCTGGTGTCGCTCGCCGCGCCAGTGGCCTTTGCCCAGGGCGTGCCCACATTTGATGCGGGCATGTTCTTCCAGCGCGAGCGCGTGTTGCAGCAGGGAGAACTAGATCTGGCGCTGCAGCGGGATCGGCTGACCAAAGAAGAAGAGCTTGAAGAGCTCGAACAAGAACAACTCCAGGCACTGGAAGACATCCTCGATGCCACGACGTTGGCCAGCGGGAAATCCGGCGCAATGGTCGCAAGCCTAGAAGCTGGTTCATCACCTGAAAGCGCCGCAGACACGCTCTATGGTTCGGTCGACCCGAACCCAGGCGCAGCCCAGATGTTCGGCGATGCCTCGGGATCGATTGAAGAGCTGATCATTCGTGCCGCGCAAGAAACGCACCACATGTCCGGCGTGCGCGCTGCCGGTCTGTCGCCCAAGCAATGGCGCTGTCTGTTGCAGGCGCTGATCTGGCAAGAAAGCCGCTTCACCATCGGCGCGCGTTCCCCTGTTGGCGCATTCGGCCTGACCCAGATCATGCCCGGTACGGCGCAGGATCTCGGGATTTATCCCGCCTATTATGAAAACCCCTACATCCAAGTCACCGGCGGCGCGCGCTATCTCGCGCAAATGTTGACCATGTTTGACGGCAACATCATTCACGGATTGGCGGCCTACAATGCCGGTCCCGGCAACGTGCAGCGCTACAGCGGCGTGCCTCCTTTTGCTGAGACCCAGCACTACGTTCAGGTGATCCCTCAGCGTTACAATCTCTACCTTGCACGCGTGGGCGGCGTCGACGCGCTTGGCACCATTGATCCAGTTTTGCTCGCCAACTCCACGATGAGCCTGACCTCTTTCGGCGCAGGGCTCTACGGCGATTACTCCTTGGTGTCGGTGCAAGCCGCCGCGCTTCGGGTGCGGGACATCATTACACGTATTGGCGAGACAGATGACATTCACGCGGCCATGTCGCTCAACACCTACGCGCGGGCAGAACTCGCCCGGCTGATCGCAATCCGCACGCGCCTCAAGGCCGCCCATACCCGCCCGCTTAGCGCGGCAGAGCTGGCCATGGCGGCCGCGCAGGCCCGTGAACAAGACTTCATGCAATTCGATCTGGAGGCCCTCCGATGATCCGCTTTCTTTCTACCGTTGCCACTTGCGCGTTGCTGGTTGCTTCCCCCCTTTACGCCCAAGGCGTTCCCACCGTCGACACACGCAACATCGCCCAAGAAATTCGCCAACTGCAGCAGATGCTGGAGGATTTCGGGATCCAGACCGACCAGCTCGACACGCTTCTCGAACAGCTCGATCTAGTGCAGCAGCAACTCGACAAGCTCAACGAGACCTACGCAGCCCTGACCGGCGCGACGGACATCATCGACATGGCCATGGGCGGCGACCTTGACGGCCTCCTAGACCAAGAATTTGGCGATCTCCTTGGCACCATCCGGCAAATCCAAAGCGGCGATTTCAGCGGCCTGATCGGCAACGCCGCACCCCAGATGGAAGGCCGCATGACACAAGCGCTTGAGGATGCAGGATTTGACCAAGATACCCTCTCCGACATGGCCAGCAGCGGCAATCCGGGGGCTGAGCGCATAGCTAGCCAGGTGGGCACCGGGGCGGTGATGTCGGCGGCCGCTGAGAACAGCTATGACGAAGCCGCGCAATCCCTTGAACGGGTCGAGCAGCTGGTCTCGCTAATCCCCGACATGGAAACGCTCAAGGCAGCAGTCGATCATAACACCCGCGTCACGGCCGAGCTGGCCATCGCCATGACGCGCATGTGGGAGCTCGAAGCCATTCAAACCGTCGGCGCGGGCCAATCCGGCGTGGTGGATGCCGCCACCCTGGCCGAAGAGCGCCGCTACATGGACTTTACCCTGCCAGACCTGCGCGCGGACTGATCCTATGAACAGTGAGGCAGAAACCATCGAAGAAGAGCTCGTTTACGGCGCACGACGACGCGAGCTCATGTGGCAGAAACTGGGGCTGACAGGCATGGCGTTTGGCATGGCAGGTTGTCTCGCCGCTGCTCTTGTCGCTCTGTTCGACGCGGACCCGCCGCCCATGATCGTGCCCTTTGATAGCGAAACCGGCATGGCCCTCCCCAATGCCGTGGTTGAAGCGGTCTCACTCACGGAACGCCCCGCTATCATCGAGGCACAGGTCTACCGCTATGTCATCGATCGAGAGACATACAATCAGCTCGACAATGATGTGCGTGTGCGGCGGGTCCTGGACCAGTCGGACGGCGCGGCAGCTGCAGGGCTGCGCGCATTATGGACCAGCGGCCACGAAGCCTATCCGCCCGACAGCTACGGCACAGATGCGCGGCTCGATGTCGAGGTTCTGTCGATCACCCATATCAGCGCCAACCGTGCCCAGGTGCGTCTGCGCAAGCGCTTGAACTCGCCGCGCGGCACTCAAAACGGGCTCTTCACCGCAACGCTGATGTTTGAGTTTCGGCCCGAGAATAGCCGGTCGATCGATGATGTCTGGCAGAACCCTTTCGGCTTCACTGTCACCGAATACGCGATCCGCTCAGATCGTCTGGAGTAACCAATGCGCCGCATATTCCTGATCCTCGCTTTAATTGTTCCGCTTGCTGGCACCGCCTATGCCGAAACGCAGCCGCGCCAAGGCCCCTTTGATGCCCGCGTCCGGCTGGCCACCTATCAGGATGGGCAGGTCTACCGTATCCGCACCAGCCTGACCCATGTGACCAGCATTGAGTTTGGCCAGGGCGAGACCATCCGCTCGATCATTGCGGGCGACACTGAAGGGTTCCTTTTGGACGGCGTGCCTGGTGGCCAGGCCTTTGCCATCAAGCCTGTCACGCGCGGTGCGCATACCAACATCACCGTCTACACCAACCGGCGCAGCTATTATTTCAACGTCACTGAGGCGAGTTCGCCGACCTTCTATGTCATCCGCTTCACCTATCCTGAGTCCGCTCCGCAGCAATCCCGAGTGGCCGCAAGCCAGCCTTCAAACCACGCCTATGGCGTCAGCGCGCGGACCGAAATCACCCCGCGCGAGATTTGGGATGACGGCACCTTCACCTATTTTCGCTTTGCCGCAAACGCGCCGCTACCCGCGATCTTTCGCTGGTCGGCTGGCAATGAGCGCAGCGTGAATACGCTCGCGCGGCCAGACGGCGTGATCCGTGTGTCAGGTATCAGTGATCGATGGGTTCTCCGGCTCGGCGAGGATGAGATCTGCGTACAAGAGATGAGCGAGGCAAACCACGATGAGTGAAACAGCTGAGCTTAAGAAACGCTTAGAAGCGCTTGAAGGCAAACCACAAAACGCGAAGGCGCGCCCGTCTGTTGTCACGATTGCCTTGGGCATTGTGGCAATCGCAGCCCTTGGGGGGCTCATGTGGTTGTTCTCTGGCGGCTCTGCCCCCGAAAGTCTGGAAACCGCATCCCCTGATGAGTTCCAAGCGGCCGGACCGGGCTTTGGTACGCTCGAGCCCACGCCTGCACCGATTGACACAGCCCCGCCGCCGGAGCCGGAACCGGCCAGCGACACAGAAGAGCTGCGCGCGCAAATGGACGCCATGCGGGAAGAACTTGAAGCCCTGCGCAACGCGCCAGCACCTGAAACCCCAGCCGTCAACACTGAAGCGCTCAACAGCTTGAGCGCAGAGATCGATGTCCTGTGCAGCGAGGCCGCCTCCACCCAAGCCGCCTTGCGCGAAGAGTTGGAAGAGCGTGGCCGGCAAATCCAGAGACTGCAGAACGATCTGGAACTTGCACGCCTGGAAACCCCGCGCACGCCCGCACCGACCGGCCCCACGGCCGAAGAGCTGCGCCTTCAGGAACTCGAGCGACGACGGCAAGCCGAACTAGAGGAACTACAAGCACGTATAGCCAGTCCTATCATCGCCTTTGGCAGTACTGGAAGCGGCAACACTGAAACCGCCGCGCAGCAGCGGCGACTTGATGGCGATACAGACTTTGTCCGCAATGGCGCTGAACCTGCCGAGGTGACACAGGCACAAGTGATCGTGAACCCGTCAAACACGGTTGTTCAGAGCACGATGATCCAGGCCGTATTGGAGACAGCGATCGACAGCTCACTCGCCGGTCAGGTCCGCGCCATGGTGTCTGAAGATGTCCACGCCTATGACGGCTCACGGATTTTGATCCCGCGCGGCGCACGCCTGATCGGACGCTATCAATCTGGCCTCGATATCGCGCAACAGCGCGTGATCATCGCCTGGGATCGGATCATTCTTCCCAGCAACCAGACCGTCGAAATCAGCGCCTTTGGTGGCGATGAACTGGGCCGCTCCGGCACAACCGGTTTCGTCGACAGTCGTTTCGGCACCCGGTTTGGGTCGGCCGCCCTGATTTCACTGATCAGAGCTTTGCCAGCTGTGGCAGCCCAGAACACCGAAGATGAGATCACCTCTGATGTTCTGGAAGGCATTGGCGAAGACCTGCAAGACAGCGCGCACAGCGTGATCAGCGAATATCTCTCCGTCTCGCCTGTGATCTATGTCGACCAAGGAGCCCGCGTCACAGTGATGGTCGACCGCGATCTGGAGATCTTCTGATCATGGCGGCCAGCTACCTGCAAAGCTCGATGGACAAGATCCCCGAGGCGCGTGATCCAAAATTGATCGAGCTTTGCATCAACCCTGACGGTACACTTTGGGCCGAGTTTCAGGGGGATCATTTTATGCGGTCCGTCAATCGTCGGCTCTCGCCCAATGAAATCAAAGACCTTGGCAATCAGATTGCTTCCGCCGCGAACACCACGCTCAGCCGAACGAAACCCATCGTCTCGGTCAGCATTACCTTCCGCGACCGCCCCATCCGCGCGCAAGTCATCCAGCCTCCCGCCGTTGATGGCAGGTATGCGATTTCTCTGCGGTTCTTCGCCGACCTTCCATTGGAACAGATCAAACTGTCCTACCTGTTCGGAAAAGAGCGCAGCAACGAGGCTGCAAGACACAAGCGCAATGCCGAGTTGCGCGATGTCGTGGCTACAGGCGACATCGACGCCGCGATCAAGTTCTGCGTCACGCACAAGCTCAACATGATCGTGTCCGGCGGCACCTCGACCGGCAAGACCGTCACGGCCCGCAAGATCCTCTCCTTCGTGCCCGACGACGAGCGTATCATCACCATTGAAGAGGCTGCTGAACTGCGACCGAAGCAACCCAATGTCGTCACGCTGATGTCTGACCGGGACGAAGCCACGCGCAGCGCGGATGTCCTGCTGACCTCTACCCTCCGCATGCGGCCAGACCGGATTGTCTTAGGCGAAGTGCGCGGCAAGGAGGCCATGACCTTCCTTGAGGCCATCAATACCGGGCATGGTGGCTCACTCACCACGCTGCACGCTGAAACGCCTCAGCTGGCGGTCCAGCGCCTGGCCATCGCCGCCCTGAAAACCGACGTACCCATGACCTACCAGGACATGAACGACTACATCACCCGCTCAATAGATGTGATCATCCAGGCCGGTCGCCATGAAGGCGCGCGCGGCATCACCGAATTCTATCTGCCGATTGATCCGGCCCATCCAAAGGAAACAGCCCATGTTTGAATACAAGATTGAACAGATCAACACCGCCAAAACCAAGCCACCGAAGATCGAAGCGCAGCTGACCGCCCTTGGCCAGGATGGCTGGGAACTGGTCTCCGTCGTGCCGGATTTCGATGGCGAGCACATCCTGAAAGCCTTCTTGAAGCGTCGAACAGGCGCGAGCGTCTAGAGCCAAACCGAGGAGGATCCGATGGGCGTCGTCACCTGGATGGTAGAGACAACCGACAACTTTCTGGACGACGCGGCCCAAACCACCTTTGGAAACGTCGCGGGTCAGCTCGGCGGCGTCATCGCCGTGGCCTCGACGCTCGCGGTGATCGGCGTCTTCCTCAACATGGTGTTTCAGTACAAATCCATGGATGGGCGAACCGCCTTTTGGTTCGCCCTAAAGCTCATGCTGATCTCTCTGTTTGCTATGAACTGGGTCCAATTCAACGGTGTGGCCAGCGCCCTGATCGATGGGCTCGACCAACTCGCGGGCGGCATGGTGGCCGGGCTTGGCGGCGGCGGTGCAGGTGCATCTTACTTTGCCGAAGCCTTCGACGATCTTATCGAGGAATTTGGCGACTACCTGAACGCGGCAGGAGACAACATGCATTGGATGGCCGGAGCCCTGATCGGCGCGATTGGTGCGTTCCTCCTCGGCGTCATCGGCGCGCTCTGCGGGCTTGTTCTGATTTTCGCGAAGATCATGCTGGCGTTCATGATCGGCATCGCCCCAATTATGATCGCGCTGTCGCTATTTGATGTCAGCAAGGACTATTTCCACCGATGGCTGTCCAGCACCGTATCCTATGCGCTCTACCCACTCGTGATTGCAGGGGTGTTTTCCACCGTTGTCGGTATGTCGCGCTCACTCATGACCGAACTCGGAGACCCCACCGGAGCAAGCAACATTGGCGCGCTGGTGCCCTTCTTCATGATGATGTTCCTCGCAGGCGGCATGATCATCGCCACCCCGCTGATCGTACGCTCTATCTCCGGCAACTTCATGATGGCAGGGCCGCCGAGCATTCCTGGACCCGGCGGCTTCGCAAAGGGCTTGATTGGAACAAAAGGTTCGCGAGCAAGGGCGCGGCTTGGAAGTAGGTCTAATGCTGAGATCGCAGGGGCTGTGATGCGGCAGGCTAGCACTGCGACTGTTTCGATGGTTCAGCGCGTGGCGGAGAGGGCGAAGCGTTTGGAATAGGGATTCGGCCAAAATCGGTCCTCTGTAACAATTGCAAGAATATCGGCAGGCCCAAGGTAGCTTTAACGCACACTGCAGCGACTCGCAGGCCTAGCAAAATCGGCCAAAGGGTGTCGACGCAGCAGATGTGTTAAGGCATAACTGAGTTTCGGGCTGGCTCTGACTGAGCGTATAGTCAAGACGAGGTTGAGCATGTGCCAAAGTGAAGAATCGCATAAACAAAGTGATTTCGCCAAAGAGCCCGAAGTAGCGGGTGCTTTGCGTAAAGTGATTCAGAATCGCCGCCTCACGAAAGAATTCCTGGAAACAGACGAATTTGAGGAAATTCTTGTATCGCTGCGTAAAACCATACTTGACGGGTCACCATATGAAGTTTGGAGTTGTCTCTCAATAGCGGGACGAGCAGCCTCTGTTTCTAAACCTATGGAAGCCGTTTTCCTCACAATTGTGGAGGAACGCATTGCATCCGGACTCCCTTCCTTTGAAGCTCTCCAGGATGGTGAGGACCGTTGGTACCTTGCGAAAGCCATGCAAAGGAAAACGACACCAGAGGTCGTCGAAATTGCTTTTTCTGAAATTGTTAGAGATGACTTAGGTGAAAAGGCAAGGCGTGTATGGGTTGAAATCGGCCTTTCGGCGGCTGAGACCCGAGAGGAATTCCTTAATAAGATAAACAGAAATATCGATAGCCTACTTAGTTCGGAAGGTGTTCGATCTGATTTACTGACCCGCCGTATCAGAAGGATAAACTCAGCTATCGATGACAGATTGATAACTTCGGACTTGCCGTCAGGTTCAGAATTCAGTCATCAGCTAAGGTTATTTTTCACTGGCCACCTCCCTAAAGAAGGACCAGAAGACAGGCGCCTGCGGGAAGAAGCGGCCATCGAAGTGATAGGATCCCTCATAGATATCGTCCGGCTATCGCTTTCTGCTTCTTCGGACCCGAAATCATACCTTATTGCACAAGATTTAAGAAACTGGTGGCAGCCAGCATCGCCGCCGCAGGAATTCGAGGGGTTATCACGCAGACTAATTCGTCATGGCGCTGAAGCACTGCATGTTTTCTCACGCCAAGGCCTTCGCAACGAAGCTTTGCGAAATAGTCTGAAAGCGGTCGGCGGAAGCGATCTCCTAGCGGGGATCACGCGGACGATCGTCAACCGAGATTCGAGCCTACCAGAGGAGATGTCTGCCTGGTTCTGCACCGGGGAAGAACCTCGGAAGCGCCAATCAAGTGCTGCTGTAACAGCTCTTTCCGGCGAGCGGCTTGATACTGACATATCGCGGTTGCTAATTTATGTAAGTTCTGCGGAATTTGATGGAGCCGCAATCGAGAGAATTGCCCAAGATGTGAGTGAACTCATGCCAGACGAAGGGCAGATAATCTCGCGCACTTCCGGAAGAGCGAAGCAGGTTTCCCAAGTAGTACAGTCTCTGGCCAAGAGACGTCATATCAATCTCTTTCTCGATATTGGCGAGGTGGTTCAGTTTGATCCAGCTCAACATGAAGCGGTCAACGAGGGTCCTATCGCTGCAACTGTATTAGTTGTCAGACCGGGAACCCGAAAAACCGAGCCAAGTCGTTCGCCGTACATATTACTCAAGCCGAAGGTAAAGCATTCATGAACGAGGAGTTTGCAAAACTAATTCTTCAAGGTCTCGTGGAGAGGGCCTTAGAAGACAGAAAGAAAACCTATTTATCTGAAGCCGAGTTGAAGGCCATTCAATGCTTGATTGACTTACAATTAGAATTGCCCAGTGATGACAAACTCGAGATTGAGGCGGTTTCTCAACCCGATGATTTCCAGCCGGTAGTAAAGTGGCTGCCCGAAAACACTCCGGATGCCGAAACGCTTGTCTGTATTGATTTCGGGACCTCTTTTTCAAAGGCTCATGCGAGCGAAGGCGACGATCCTGACGAAGTCCCCGATCTGATCGATATTGCACTTTCGGAGAGTGCCGAAGGGTCCGCACGGTTTCTAATGCCCTCTGAGCTTTTTATTCATCAGGGCGAAATTCACTTTGGGCGATCAGCGCGGAAGATCTTTGACGACATTGCCGCGGAACAGGACCAGCTCATCGATAACCCAAAACAATATATGACCTTGAGCAAGGATGTTTCCAACCTAGAGAAACGGATGCTACCAGAATCCAAGGATCCTGATCGCACCTTTTCTGAAAGAGATGCCCTCGTTCTTTATCTCTCTCACTTGGTAAGAATGGTCGACCATTCCCTCGTTTCAGCCGGGCTTTCGCAAGATATTTCAATGCGCTACACGCATCCAGCCTGGAAAAGGGAAGTTGCGGGTCACAACTCAATTGCGATGCGCCGGATAGTTGCAGAGGCGATTGCCTTGGCGCGGAGTCACCCTTCAGATTTCGTTGAGGAAGTGAATGTACGTCGGGCATCCAAACTCCTACTTGCCGCGAGACAGGCTTCCGACGAGGATTTGCCACTCAACCTTCTGAACGAACCAGTCTTAGAGGCTACCGCAGCAGGTGCCGGTGCCTTGATGGAAGCTCAGCCCACAGGTCGACAACATTTTGTCATCCTTGATATTGGCGCAGGCACGACCGACGTCGCGGGATGCATCTGTGTAAAGGGAAAATCCCAGCGGGCAAAGGTATGGGAGATCCAAAGCGCACGGGGCGCTAAGAATTTAGCGGGGAATGCTATAGACAATGCGCTTCAGAAATTCATTTTGGAGCGTAGCTCGCTTGCGAAAGGAACAACCGAGTACTCGCAAGCCGAAAGAGCGCTGCGCCGAACAATCCGTGCAGAGAAAGAGGCCCTTTTTTCCACTGGCGAAGCACTCGTTGAACTTGTTACCGACGAACTTGTTGAAGTTAAGCTTGAAGACTTCCGCGATGACCCCATGATCGAAAAGATCTTCGATTCTATTAGGGATATGGTTGCCAAAGCAGCAATCGCGATTAAGGAAGGCGACGCAAAGGTCTACCTTGTTCCAACAGGCGGGGGCGCAGGCTTACCTTTGGTCAATGAATTGACTTCCAAACCAATTTCAAACGATGGGCAGCGCGTGAAGCTTGAACTCAGCAATGCTATGCCAGACCAGTTGAGGGATGCTTATCCTGAGATTGAACAATTTTATCCTCAGCTTGCGGTGGCTATCGGCGGAGCGCATCCAGCACTTCCTGAACAAAAACCGACGCTAGATCAGTTTGACGGTGATCCGGGACCAAAGCACATGACGCCCGTGTATACTTCCCCACACTCTTGAGAAAGCCATCAACAAAACTCTGCACAGAACCGAGGATTGAATGATCTTCGGGCATTTAGAGCAATGACTTGAGGTGAAACTTCGGATTTAGTTCACCGGACACCTTAGCGATAATGATGACCCCACCTTTATCCTCGAGTTGCTTCTTCCATAAACCGCTCCACCCTTGCTGCACCGGCCTGATAGTCACCTAAACTCGCGGTGTTTTCGGTCTGCGAATTTTGCTCTTCAACTGCCATTTCTTCGATCTCCTTGCGCCGTTTCTCGCCGACACTTCCAGATTCATTTGCAACCTTCTTCGACATTTCCATCGCCCCGACCTTCGCTTCCAGCGCTTTGATCTGCCCTTGCAGCCCGCTCATTTGGTCTTCGGCGGATGGATACGGCAGATCGCCGCTCTGCTTGTCGAAGATCTGCCTAAAAAACCGATCCTCATAGTATTTGATCCGCTTGGCGCGGACAGGCATTTGCGCGTCGACGACCAAGACGATGTCATCAAGATCCATGCGCCGCGCCTCATCCTCTGGCAGCAACGCGGTTTCTTCAGTCCGTTCAGACATGCTGCGACCGGCGAAGGGGTTACGTCCGACTGATCGCGAGCGGGTCACAACACGCTTGGTTGTTTTACCGACGGCTTTGCTGAGCTCTTCGATGGTCTTTTCATCTGAGGGGGTTAGATAGAGCTTGATGCCCGCGTTACCCTGCAAAGCGCGGCGGGCATTTTCGCCGTAGATTTCGTCCAGCGCCGGGATTGTCTGGGTGACGATGGCGAGATTGGCACGGTAGGACCGCAGAGTTTCGATGCTGTCGAGAACGATTGGCATTTGGCCCAGGCGGTTGAACTCATCGAGCATAATCATGACCGGCCAAGGCTCGTCCTTACCAGGTTCATGGTCCTGAAGTGATGCAAGCAGGTCCGAGAAAAACAGGCGGATCAACGGCGCGAGCGGTTTTACCATCAGCGGTTCGACCACGAGATAAACCGAAAACGGCGATTTTCGGATATCGCGAAAATCGAAGTCCGACGTTGCGGTCGCACGGTCGATGGCCGGGTTTGACCACTGCTTGAGGCCAGATGTCATCAAGAGCGACAGGTAGGATGTCAGCGTGTCGTTGTTGGTCGAGGCCATGCGCATGAAGATCAGCTTGGCGGCTGGATTGACCACTTCATCGGCGCGGCGGCGATATTCCTTCTGCTTGTCTCCGCCTGAAGCCGTGATCCGGTAGATTTCGCCCAAGGTGGGCCGCTTTCGCTCGAACGCCAAAAGTCCTGCCGCCACGAACAGATCGATACCACCATCGAGAAGCCCTTGGACCCGGTCGCTATCAGCTTGCAAGAACAGCGATGCTAGAAGCTGCAGCTCCATCTGCTGGCGATCGACGTTGTCCAGCGCCGATATGCGCAGCAAAGGACTGTAACGATGCGAGCGGCCGTCCTTCCAATCTGTGGGCGCGAACCGGAACACCTTGTCGCCCTGCGCGGCCCTGTGGCGCGCCGTCGCCTCGAAGTTCTCGCCCTTCACGTCCAGCACCACGGCACTGCCCTGATAGGTCAGAAGGTTTGGGATAACAAAACCCGTCGTCTTACCGCGTCCGGTCGGGGCGACGATCAGGGCATGGGGGAACACCTTTGACATCACGAAGGGTTTGCGACTCTTGGACTTGCCCATTTTGCCAAGAACAAAGCCCTGGCCAGGCTTGCCGAAAAAGCCATTCCGCTTCATCTCGGACATATGCTGCCAATGGGTTTTACCAAACTTGGTCAGCGCGTCGTTCATCAACACAGCGCTAAGCAAAACACCCGCGCAAGTGCATATCCCGACGATCAAGTGAACGATCTGCATATCGGCCGGATGGGTCGTGCGAAGATCTCCATAGCCACGCGCCAGTATCAGAAAGTCGATATCCGCCCCACCCCCGAACCAGCGAAACGTCAAAAAGGCTGAGGCCAGAACATACCCCAAGACCGCGCCCAGAAGAGCAAAGCTTATGACGCCGAGTGCGATCCGCGTCTTACCCATGCGTCATGCCCTTTTCGCCATCGCTATCAACATGCCGCTCGCGCTGAACCTCAATTTCTTCATTGGCGATCTCGTCGAGGACGTGCTCCATCGCCACGCTGTTCGCCAGAGCAGCATCGCTCTGCAGGTAGGCTTTGGCCGCATAGAGCCGGTCCAGGCGGTCTTCGATATGTTCCTCCAGCGTGGTCTCATCGCCAATCGCCAAGTCCGGGGTGCTTTCTTCACCGACCAGTTCCTCCAGCTCGGAGCGCAAGGTCTCGCGTTCCAGATCGCTGCGGAAAGGATCTGCGGTTGGGTCGTCCCTCATACGGCTCAGGATATCAGCCATGGTCGGCGACAACCCGTCGACTATGGTTTCCTGCCGGTCGGTCTCCACCGTCCCACTGTCTTTAAGAACCTCAGCATCTGCCAACATACGGCCCAGATCACTGTGCAACTGGTCAAGGCGGTCGATCGCTTTCTCAAGCTCATCGGCGCGTGACAGATCAAAGCCGTGCTTCTCGGCAATCGCATTCAAATCCTGTCCAAGCCATTGCCGCTCGAGCGCGGCATTGCCCGCGCCAATTTCGACACGACGTGTCACCTCTTGCGCGTCAATGCCGGTGTCTTTCAAAGCCTGCTGAAGACGTTCTGCCAGAGCTGGGTCCTGCAACGCTTCTTGAGCTTCGGCCCGTATATTCGCTGCGGAATAGATCCCACTTTGGGACGCGTCTTCGAGCAAGGTGTGGGACTGCGTTCCCATTGGACTCAGATGTGACAGTGAACGATAGATGTCGTTCAGCTCATGCTCGAGCGCTGCGCGCCGCTCCACCGGGGCGTCCGCGACGATGCGTTCAGCTTGGTTGATCTTGTCGTGAAAGGCATCCACGACCTCATCAAACGAATGCTGTTCTTCGGCCATACCATATACCTTTCCATCTGCTTCAATCGGTTTGCCCTGCGCCAAGAGAGTCGCGGCCTTGCCCAAGGCTGCTGCAATGTCATGCTGGTTCTCGCGCGAGGCTTCGGCCGCCAATCCGCGATAAATCCGCGCGTTCTGCGCCACCTCAGCCAAGGCACGGTTAAGCTCTGGCCCTACTCGCTCGCGCTCAGCCAGCTTCTGGCCGGTGGTTTCGGCACGGCGCTGCTCTACGTCACTTGGCCTCTTCGTCGTGATTCCACGCTCAAGCTTACGGGTCGCCTCAAGGCGCAGCCCATAGCGGTCCGACACCTCCACCATCGCCTCGCGAAAACTGTCGTAGTTGAAGTGGTGCCCTTCTTTCAGAAAGAAGAATTCACCGTCCTTGCTGCGCCGGTTCAGAACGATATGCGCGTGCGGATGATCACGGTCCTCATGCACGGCCGCGATATAATCAAAGTGGCTGCCTTCGCCCTGAAAGAAACGCTCGCAAATCTCGCGCGAAATGTCGGCGACATCCTCACCGCGCGTGCCAATCGGAAAGGCCATCAAGAGATGTGAGGTGTGCCCTAGTCTTGGATGAAACCCCTCATTCCACTGCGCTGAAAACCGGCGCGCGACCTGCTCGATCTCTTTGGCTGACAGAACGCTTTGGCCGTCATAGGTGCCACGGCTGTCGATAATGAAGCTCGACTTGGTGGTCAGGTATTCCAGCTGGTTGCGCAGCTGCGATTTGTTGTGCGTGCCGCCGTCGCGAATGGCTTTGAAGATCGCCGGGGAATGCCCCATGGCCGCGCGCGCCATCTGCTTCGCGCGGGCGCGCGGGACGCTGCCGCGAATGCGGCTCCAGTCGCGATCAAAGAAGGCCTCCTGCGCGGCGGCAACGGCGCTATTGCGGGCCATCGGTAAAGCCTCCCAGTACGCGGGCAACCTCGCCGGACAATGCACTACGACGACGCTGCGCCATGTCCTGAACCTGGTCGGCGATATCGAAAATCAGCCCGGCCAAAGCGCGTACCTGGCTATGGGCGGAGTTGCCATAAGGCGGCGTCTTGCCCTGCCGCTTTGCCTCGTTCAGGCGCTGCGCAATCTGGTTGATGTTGTTGCCGGTACGATTGAGCGAGGCCGACAGACTTTGCATCTGATTGGCCAGTTCGTCGTCGGGAACAAAGAGATCGTTTGAGGCTTGGATCAACCTCCGCAACCCCTCGGCCCGGCTGGTAATATCATGCCGCGTCAGCACCGCATCGAAGCCCGCAAGCTCCTTTGGCGTGAGCCGGGCATTCACCAATTCTGAACGCACGCGTGCATCCAACTTGCGGCTTTGATCGGCCTTCAACGTGTAGAATATGCTGCGGGGCGTGACGCCGTATTCGCGGGCCAGATCCTCGATCGGCACCCCCTCGGCACGCTTGCGCACGATGGCAAAACGCTGGTTTTGCGTCAGTCGCTTGTGCCGTGGTACGCGCGATCGGCCCATGTGAAGTAATCACCCCTATTTCTTGCCAGCATCATACAGGCACCCTGTTATGGCACTTCGCCATAATTGATTCAATATTATAATACTGCATCAACTGCCTGTATTCCGTTTGGAGCAGCCATAGGCTGCGATCGCCGGGCAAAGCCCGGCCACATGCGCAAGGCAGGGCACCACTAATCGTGGTTCCACGCCTCAGCATCGCCTAGCAATTGCAGCGCTATTGCGCGGGCCGCGCCTTTGGCGCTGGAATAGGCTTGATGGTCGGGCAGCTCGTGCAGATCAAAGGGCTGTTGCGGGTCGTCCGGGGTCTCAACTCGGACATAGATAGCCCAGCCATCAATCAGTTCTGGATCATCACAATACTCCTGCCCGCCATCGGGCAGATTGCAGAACCCATGAAGATGCACGCTGGCGCGGCCCTCTCGGCCCGCCTGCCTGATGTCAGAATACGTCATGGCAATCCTCGGCGCTTTCCTCGATGAAAAATTCGTCAGGCTCGCCGTTCAGGAGGGTGCCATCCCGACTGGTCAAGCCAATAGCTGACCCGTTCCGCGTGAATGTGATGAGGTATTGCCCGAGGTCATCACGCATCACCACATACCCGCTGTTGACCCAATGAACGCGGTTGCCCGCGTCCACTGCCGTTTTGATCTCTTCCAAGGTCATCGCAGCGCCTCCTCAAGGATTGCGAGCGCCCCAAGGCAATCATCAATATAGGGCTGCTCCTCGCCGTCCAGATCGTTCAGTTCGAGCCGGTTCAATACCGCGTAGAGCGTGGCGCGCGCTTCACGAGCCGCGCTTCGCAAGCTGACGGTATCTTCCAGACGTGCTGTCGAAAAATCATCGCTGTGATAGTCGGGGATCATGCTGCGACCTCCTTGCTCTGGCCTGCTGCTTGCAAAACAAAGTCGGCGGCCTTCTGCGCCTCAGACGCCGCGCGAAAAATCGCCCTCGTGTCCTCTTTGAGAGCTTTCAACCAGCCTTCAACATAGGCGGCGCTTTGGTCGAACTCCGGCGCGACGCCAATCTGAGCCCCAAGGAAACACGCACCGATTTCTGCCACCAGCTCCTCAAAGGCATAGGCTTCGCGGTTCGCAAATTTCTTGATCCGCTCCAACCGCTTTTCGCTGCCAGTCCAATGAATCGCCTCATGGGCCAAGGTCCCGTAGTAGCCTGCCGCATTGTGAAACGTGGCAATCGGCGGCATGTGGATGTGATCTTTTGCCGGGCTGTAATAGGCGCGCGGGTCGTCGCTGGTGAGGATATCCGCCCCTGTCTGGCTGAAAAACGCCTCGAGCTCCGGATCTGCCGCCGTGCCAAGGTCGCGCGGGGCCTCGGGCCGAATGTAGTAATCCTCCGGCAAGCCTTCGATCTGATCTGCATTGAACACGCGATAGGCGCGCGCATAGGGCAGCTCTTCCTCAATGCCCAGCTCGTTCTCTCGGGTGAACGTGCCGTACTTCACCACAGTGGACGACGTTTCACCTTTGCGGACTTGTCCGCCCAGCTCCTGCGCTTGTTTGTAGGTCATCCAGCGGCTGGACACATGGCCATGCTTGGCCGCCATGATCCAGAGCATCAGGACATTAATCCCGCGATACTCCTCGCCGTTGTGTCGGGTCGGCAAGGCAATGCCGGACGCGCTCCCCGTCCAAGGCTTGCGCCATGGCGGCGTGCCTGCCTCGATCTCTGCAATAATGGTTTCGGTGACATGGGCATAGACATCAAACTTCGGTGCCATTTGTGGCCTCCTTGATCAAAGTGACGCGGGTGAGGCTTTGCGTCCCCTTCCGCCGATGGGCTGCGCCTCGGCCACCTGATCTGACCGAATACGCATGTATTCGGCGGAACAGAGTGGGAGAGGGCAAAGCCCGACCCACGGCCCTGAACGGGGCTGTCAATCGGCCACATTTGCGAAGAAAATGTCTGCGCCAAAATCAGACGCCAATCTGCCGCGCGAGGAATGGCTCGCTTGCGAGACAGGGGAAATTGGTGGCTGATTTTGGGGATGGACTAAGGTTAACCGCCACGGTCAGGGATGTTGGGCGGACTAAATAAAACGGAATGATGCTTGGATCGGGGTGAGCGGGCCAACGGCCCGTTGAGCTCCGGTGCAGTCTACTGGGAAACGTCGCCCGCGCACGAAAGCGCGGGCTCATTACTACACCGCGCGGATTACCTGTCTGTACTGCGGCCTGGCCACTTCAAACTTTGTGTTGCACCTGCTAGCCCAATCGAACAGGTTTGCTACGCCTTCCTTGATGTTTTTACGATATGGCATAGGGTCATCAAGAATCTGGTCGTGAAACAGCGAGGTGACCTTCCCAAACGATAGCTCACCATATTCCTGCAATTGCACTTCAAGCCAAAAGCAAATTTGCGACGACATGAAGCCTTTCAACAGCTCGTCTTCGGCAGCGCCTTTCTTGCTTCGAAAGCAATCTAGATCGTGCTCTATTGCCGTTGCTGCAGCCGTCTGCGCTAGCAACTGATTTGGGCTGCACATTGGAAGATCGTGAAACCAGACACCAAGGGGTTGAGAACCCAGTTTTTCAGAAATTTCTTGGGGCCATTCATTCGACGGTACATCCGTGTTGCCGCCAAAGCTACTCAAGAAGTCAGCCATCAATTCGACAGTTTTGACATCAAGCCAGTTTACGGACGCGAGATAGTCCCGGACTTTGATCTTTTCAGTCTGACCGTATTCGAATCCAGTTCCAAACTCATCGTTCTCCAAATGTGAAAGGGACATTCCCTTTGATGTTAGATTTGCGCTCCCAATGAAGATCTTGGAATCCACGATGTAGACTTTTCCATGGAGATTCCGCGATATCCCGAATGGAATATTGGCCTCCTCACAGAGGTAGAAGCACTCCAGGTCTGAAGCTCCAGCCGCCAAATCTGACGGCTGCCAGCGAGATACGATCTTAAGGTTGCTAGTTCTACTTGTTTCAATAAGCCACTTGAGCGCATCGAGCTTAACAAATGCGCTAAGAACTATTACCTCTTGCTCCGCTGAAGACAAAGCATCCGCTAGTTCTCGTCTAAAAGCACCCGTTTGTAAGAGAAGCATTCTACTCGTCAATATTCTCTAAGAGTTTTGACACCCAGTAACCCCACCGGTCACGGAACTTCTCAAAAGTATCTCCGTCTAGGGTTTTCCTGAACTCATCTTCAGTACGCACATATGCCATCGTGTAAACTTCAAGAGCACTCAAAGCTCTGTCATCGCCAGAGTCTTCGACATGCTGCCACAATTTCTCGTAATACGGCGAACGTGTATTGATCACTCCAACCGCCGCATTTGCTATGAATTGTAGATCTAGGAACATAGTACCAGGCCAGCTTCCCTTGTTCAGATCCACCTTGTAGTTAACTGTTGCCTTGGCAAAAGCCTCAGCGTCCTCTTTTGAAAGCTCTGGCCGAACATCCAAAACATACTTTGTACGCTCAGCGAGCTTTTCTTGTTCCGATTTCTTTTCCGCCTCCTTGTCTGAAGAAGTTGCGGTATGATCCTCTGCAACATCCTTGTTTACCTTCTCGGAAACTGGATCGGGTTTAGAATTGGAAGGTTCGCTAGAGCTGCCCTCTCTACGCGTTTTTATCAGATCCATCATCGCCTTTATCTTAAGCGTAAGGTTCTTATTCAGCTCAAGGTACAATGAAGATTTGTAGTGACCAGAATTCTCAGGATCTGCCGCAGCTTCCTCTAACTCCGCCATCTGCTCTTCGTCGTGTTTCGGGTCTAGTTTCTTGAAGCCTCGAATTTGCTGCTTGTTGTTTGTTACGCCAAACAACTCATCCAAGACCGGGTCAAAGCGGACCTCAATGCCCCACCATCTATGCCTAGGTTCAGATGGCGCAATGTGACCAAAGCTGCCAAAATCGATCTCGCGGCCGGCACGAACAAACGATATTCCGGCATTCCGTCCGTAGTGTTTGCCGAGGTTTGAGTTTCCTCCCATTTCCTGAGTTGCTGGTTTGGCGATGCTCAAACGAATTTCAATATTGGAGCTCTTCCCCGTATCGTACTCGACAGGTATCTTATATGGTTTTTCAAACGCTACATTGGTTGCCTTTCCATCGCTGTCTGGACAAATCGACGGCTCCAAAAGGTACAAAGGATCATTGGGCTTCAATTCATGGGTCGTCTCAACCGCCGCCTTGCCTAGATTGAAATCGACCAATTTGACGTCACGTCTTTTGCCATAGTCATCGTTGTCATCAAGAAAGTGTCGATAAATGCGGCAGAGCTCTTCTTGCATTCTAGAAAAAAGCGTTGCTGGGCGTTTGAAGTCCACCCCATCTAGCTTAGACCAAACAACCAGCGTGCCACTACTTGCAATCTTTCCGCCTGCAGCTTCAACTACTTCCTTTGGAAGCTCCGCCTTTTCAACGCTCTTGAGATATTGCTGTCCGCCTTCCTTAATCTCTGGGAGATCAAGGTAAGTTTTAAAAATTTCACCATCTTTTTGCCAAGAGTACACTTCGACTAGCTCGGCCTGCGACAGAGACGAGCCTTTGAGGCCAAAGCCAAAACGGCCTAGTCCTTCTCGGGTATCAAGTCTCGTACCCCAGCCAAGTGATAAGCAACGCCCCAAATCGTCCGGCGACATCCCCTTACCATCATCCAGGACCGCTATTTTTTGAACGCGGTAGACGGTGCGCTTCGCGACAGGTTCCCTGTCAGACAGCGTTATCACGGTAATTTTCTTAGCCTCGGCCTCTATCGAGTTATCTACAAGCTCAGCAACTGCTGTTGCCGTGTTACGATATCCAACTTGCCGCAACGCATTGAGTGCCAAATACGCGTCAACGATTTGCACTTGTTCGTCTTTTTTACTCATCATGTTTTCCCAAAATGTTCGTCAAAATACGTAAAAGCCTGCGGCACGTTAGGTAAATTCACAATATTATCAACCACATCCACAACTGTGCAGCTAGGCGTCCCACCAACTGAACTGCCTCTAAGGCCCCGTCCTACCATTTGTGAATAAAGCACAACCGACGTTGTGGGACGCGCAATCACAACGGCCTCTGTCTTTGGCGCGTCAAATCCCGTTGTCAAAACACCAAAATTTGTGAGAACCCTGACACTTCCGTTCTTGAAATCTTCAATTGCCTCGCGCCGATCGCTCGGAGGCGTTTCGCCGGTTACTGCTCTTGCCGCGCACCCTCTTTCCCTTAAGACCAATGCCATATCAGATGCATTCTGCTTCGATGGGCAAAAGACGATGGTCTGTTTCTTATCAACAAGCGCAAGCTTTTCGACCGCAGCGACTACTTCCAGAGTCCTTTGGGCATTGTTGCCTAACTCCGCCAGCACTTTGGGTGAGATGTCTAAAAGATCGGAAATTAGCCTGACTGCCTCGGCGTCAAGATTAACAGTAGCGCTGGTATTGAGACGCATTCGTTCAACAGAAGACAAAATCCCACGATCCTGAAGATACTCAATTGAGTTTCTCTCGCTGGTCAATCGCTGGTCGATCGTGAGTTTTCTATTGCCATAAAAATCCGATAGAGCCTTGGTTTGAGCCACATCACCCCCAACGTGATGCCTACCAGGCGTAGCCGTCAAGCCGATCAAAGTAGTGCTCGAGTTACAGAGAAACTCTATTGCTTTCTTGTAAGTTGGCGCCATCGACATGTGCGCCTCATCGACAATCAGCAGACTACATTCGCGCCTAATTTCTGCAAATCGATCAAAATCAGCGTTTTTGTTTGAGTGAATGCTAGAGTAGCAACTCTGAAAGCTCGTAACTATGAAACAGGGCTTGCTCAGGTCGATGTGATCTGGCTTCCTGCCCCCCCACATTGAGTAAACATTTGCATTCTCAGTTCCTAGTTTTGTCCAAATGCTAAGGAACGTTTGAACAGCCTGATCGCAGAGCTCTTCGCTATGCGCAAGCCAAACAACAACGGGATTTTCGCGTGAACAGCTAAACCGAAGGAAATCTGAAATAAATTCCATAGCTGTTCTTGTTTTTCCCGAGCCTGTCGGCATGTGCGCAACGATTCTGCTGTTTTCAGCATCTCTGTGGGCACCAGCCTCCAAGAAGGAGAAACTAACAAGCTGTTTCCTTATGCTGTTTTGATAATCAAAGAGCGGTTTTTCAATGTCCGTTTGCAAATGTGGCTCTGGGCCAGACAACAAATCGTTTGGGAAAGCTTCGTCGATGTTTAGTTCCATCAGCTTTAGAAAACTGGCCGTTGCCTCATTTCTTCCCCAAGTGAAATTCGGGGGAATAGTTAAAGGGCAACCATCTGGCCCTGAGCCGAGTTTGTCTCGGATAACTTGTGGCGAAAACACTTCTAGTACAGCGTTTCTGAGGTCTCGCTTCTTAAAGATAGCCAGCCCACTCTCAGACAGCATGGCTTCAGCTACCGCGCGAGGTCGAGTACTAACCCCAAGCTCTGAAAGCCCTTCTAACCGGTTCTCACCCCAAAAAGCCGCCAGTCGTGCAATACCTATGCTTGCGAGGGCGTCAACTACGGCGTTCGAACTCATCTTGTTTTCCACTCTCTCGATTTTCTATTCGCCAGCAGCTCGCCCCAAGGGTGTACGCTTTCGGCATACTTTGACAGATTCCGCTGCTTGGTAAAGCCCCTGAAGGGAAATGCTTTTTCATCGACGGCCCCTAAACGCTAGCTCGGTGATCTGTTGAGGAAACAAAACCCAATTTTGGATTCATACGAAACAATCTGACGGTGGGTATCCGTGAGCCCGCTTCCAAAGACCTTCAACGCTGCATCTAAAAAGGATCCCTACATCAGATCATTTATGGCAGGCCAAACACACCTTTTGCTGGCCATAAATCTCATCTAGATCAACTGCGCCTTGTTCCGGCCGTAGAGGATCAACCTTCCTCTTCGCCTTGGCTCTTTCGACACGCTTTTCATGATCCGCGCGGATTTGAGCGATGCGTTCAGGCTTTTCCAATTCAAGCAGAGTCTCCCCTTCACTCCATGAAAACGGCGACCCGTGGTCAAGAGAGGTTTTTTCCATTTGCTTAGCCCTCTCGAAGGCTTCAGGGTGACGCTCCTTTAGGCCAACCCACTCAATCTTTTGCTGAAAGAAACAAAACGTGCAGCCACTCCTGGAACGCCAATCGTAGTATGATGGAAGGCCAAGACCCGAGTTCTCAAGAATTTCGAAAACGCCGGCCTTGTCGATCCCATCATCTTTGAAAGGCAGCTTGGTAATCAAATTTCCATTTTTCGAGTTCAAACCTTGACGAAAATCTTCGTCAGCCCGGATCGCCACATAACTATAGACTGTATATCCCTGCTCGGTGAATTCAGATTTCACCCACTTCTCAAAGGGCTTGATCTTTAGGTCTTTCGTACACCAACGCGTCTGAGCAGACGGGAGGAATTGATTATACTGGGCTAGGTAGAACTTAAAATCTCGCCCTGGATCCAAGTACCGGATCTTCTTTCCGAGGAACCCCTCGAGCATCGCTAGGTACTCATAAACCTCATCCAGCTCTTCGCCCGTGTCAGTGAAGAAATACTCAATATCGAGTTCGGGGTGAGCCTGGCTCATGTAGATCGCGAGAGCAGAACTATCTTTGCCCCCAGACAAACCTAGAACATGTTTTACCTTGTCAGCCATCTACTTCCTCTCTTGCGCCTGATTGTTTGATCCTCGCAGCACCAACTCTTGCCAACGCAGCCAGGATCACGTTTCTACCGGTGCCTTCCGCAGCCTGCTGCAATACCTCTTCAATCTTTCTACTGAGGTTATTCACTTCCTCATCGTCGGAATCCAAAACATCGAATTCCTCCATCACAGGCGTGGGCCGATCATCAACGCTGACAATCAACGCCATAGCGGAGCGCTTGTCCTTCCGCCCCGCCACTCGCGCGACTGACTCGTGTTGGTTGAACTGCTGCGCAAGCAATGTGAGTTGAACAATTGCCCGGTCTATGTCGCTATCAATCCAAGCTTTGGGTGGCTTATTGATGCCCAACCCCGCGAGTGCCTCCATCGACTGCAGGTCATCTCCGAAGCTTGTGAGCTGGGTGATGAAAGATCGAAGCCGCAAGTCACCTGCAACATCTCGGATATTCTTCGCGCGCTCATTCAGTTCTCGGTACGCTTTCTCAGTGCGCCCGTGAACTTGTAACTCGTTCAGAATGTGTTCGCGCATTCTTGTGAGCATCGCCGGGTAAGCTGCGCGGATTTCGATGAGCCCTTCTTTGATGTTTTGAGCGATCTCAGAGATTCCTTGATCTGTGAGAATGTCGATGTCCTGTCCGTAGAGCCCAGGAATGTCATCAAATGCGAACTTTTGTGGGTCATTGGAACGCTTGAAGAGCGCTCTGACTTTTTTTGCGTGCTCAGGAAGGCGTGCGGTTCGTTGAACCCAAGGTGCTGAAGTTTCGTAAGCTGCGATGAGCGCGCGTCCAACTTCTAGCGGACTTAGAGTTGAGATTGGTTTGTCCACAACTTCACCGACCGCGTTTGCCAGCTCAGTAAGCAGCCTCTTGGTCGTTCGGTTCATTTCGATCCAGCGCAACTGGACCATTTGCGGCGCTCTCAGAACATAGTCCACGTCGACATCCGAAATAGTCGATAAGAAAATACCTTCCCGATAGTGTGACAGGTTCCGGCGCTCAGCTAGCATGAACAGAACAGCAAGGAATGGCATCAAACCGTCCTTCAACCCAAAGGGAGGTGCCCGCCATAGGTCATAAACATCGGTAAGTTGTACGTTGCGGTTACCCCGCTTCTTCAAGAAGTCTTTCGTTGCTTTCCAAATGGGCAACAGATTTGCGGGGTCCTCTCCTGAGGGCGGCACAAACTGCCAACTGTCGCCCTGCTGCACGTATAGCTCGTTGGCCTCAACGAGCGATACGAACAGAGCTTTTTCCGCTGGGAACTTCTTAAACCCAAGCCCCGGAATACCTTCTTTAAGGACGGCAGCATGCAGTAACAGCTTGAGCGCTGAATTGGCCGATGCCGAGGGCTTGGTTCGGTTCAGCAGTTCGTTGTTTAGTTTGGGCGACTGCGAAAACCGACGGTTTGCCATTTCTGAGGCCAAAACTGTGAGGTTCCGGCGCGCGGAAATCGGGAGATCGTCAATTCCAGTTTCCCATTCTGCGCTTGCGATCAATTGCCAGACTTCATGCTCAATCCTACCCCCAATCGCCTCGATACGATCGGTAAGCTCTCTGCGCGCGATTTTGTCTCGATGAATCTCGGGGTTCGATGCCAAGATATCCTTCAAAGCGGAGTGCTCTCGTGCGAGCGCCACAAGGTTCTTCGATTTTTTAGACCTCACAACCGCAAAGTCAGCCCCCCCCCCATACTCACCAAAATCCTCAACAATGCTTGGCGTCGCATCGTCCAGTGAAATGATGAATGCGCCAAAGCATCCATTTGTAGGTGTAAAGCTAGTAACATAGTTCTCGACTTGGCTTTCGAGCAGTACCTTGAGTTCGCACCAGCGCAGAGCACCAGTTTCACGGTAGTGCCGCTTCGCGACGATATTGGGTGAAGATAAAGCGTTTGAGATTGAGCTGAGATCGAAGTCTAATCTTTCTCTCAATGCCTCATCCAACGCCACTTCAATGTCAAAGTCGCTCCCGTCAAAGAGAGAGTAAGTGCCCCTGAACTTTCGAAAAACAACAATCGACGCCGCCTCAAGTTCTGACAAGAGCCCCTCTACCGCAGCACTTGTTTGATTTATTGCCAGGCTAAGTGCGCCCAGCGTCGCACCTACTCCGGTCTGCTTTTGTGTCAGTTCCAAAATGGCTAGCGACTTTAGCAGCTGCACACCGATCTCACCGCCATCTTTCGCTTCCCACCGCGCAATTGCATCCCTTGCATTTGCAAAGTGATGGCTGTCCAAAGACACGGCGATTGCAGCTTGCAGATTGAAATCTAGATAATCCCAAAAATCAGCCAATCCGTAGCCCTTCGGATCTTCTTTGCTCGCCTTCTCAAGGTAGTCCTGAAAGCCGAACAGCTCGGAAGAGCCCAGGAAACTGAAGATGCTACGCTGGTTTTGCCCATAGCTCCGACGCGATGCAGGCCCTAGCACCAATGTTACAAGCGGGTTGAGTGGCCAAGCTCTAGTAAGCAACTCTTTCGAAACTACGGACGCGCCACGTCGAACATCGGCAAGTAGCTCCGTGGCTGCCTCTGCGTTCCGTCTAGCGCTATCCGGCTGCTCTGAAGCGATAATCGCCTTGCTCACCAATTCAATCTGCTCATCGCCAGATACATTGACGGGAATGTCGATGAAGCGACCCTGGATCTTTCCCCACTCATCTTTGATGTCGCGTGCCAAGCGGCTCGCATATTCTTGGAAGGATTGATGAAGGATACCCACAACGATAAGGCGGCCACCGCTCCTCGACGCCGCTTCACCAAGCAGTTGGAAGAAATATGCATCTCCTGTTGAGGATGCCGCGTGCTCAAGTAGCTTCCCCATTTCATCCAAAAAGAGAACTAAACCTCCAGAATGTTCGCGGTCGTCAGCCGCCAAATACTGCAAGTATTCAATGACTTTTTCTGGCGTATCAAACTTCCTTTGGCGAGCCGCAAGTCCTGCATCCTTGATACCATCACCGATCAACTGGAAGGGTTCCTTGCTGCGCCCAACGACCGACACACATTTCCAGCCATCTCTCTTCGGAGGGAGTAACTTCCATAGTTCCTTTGCAAACTCCGGGTCAGTCTTGCTCGCAGCCGTCGCGCGTTCTTGCTTACTACCACTCAACAAAGCGGATAGAGCGAGTGCGAGGCTCGACTTCCCGCTTCCATACGGACCAGTCCAAGTGAAGGCACCTTGCCCGCCCTCAAAGTGCTGATGTGAAAAGTTTTTAAGGATTTCCCGTACTGATGATGAAAAGACAAAACCCTCGAGGGCTTCATTGCGGTCATCTTGATCAATTCGAACAGATCGCAGGAAGCGTCCATTCACCGAGACAATTTCGTTAAGCGGCATATGACCCCCTCAAGGCGGAAATGTCGGAGGACCACAGGTTTTCTGCAAAATCTGGGGGAAATTCCCCATGCCTAAGTAGCTGCTTCAATCCGGCTGTCTCAGACCAGGAAATCAATCCGTCGGTCACGTCAGCGACATCCGCCAACCGATCAATCAACTCCCACTCTTCAAGCACGAAAACCCTTCCGGGAGACCCGGGCTCTAGTAGCATTGATTGGACCCCAAGTGTGTTTGCAGAAGACGTTCGCTCCCAAAAATCGCACACCGCATAGAGGAACACGCCGTTAGACAGGCCTGGCTTTTGCCCTAAGTTCATACTGAATTTTCCATTTGAGCGTCGCCGTATTAATCCCAGCTCGGTCAGCGGCGAATTGAACGCCTCTTCGCTAGGGCCTCGCTTCGGGACGCTAGGCACGTAGTTAGCCAATAAGACGCTTACATCGTTTGATAACGTCTTCTCTGATGGCAATTTCCAACCACGCTGACCAATAAATTCCATCAGCCTTCGTAGAACAGTATCGCGGTCAAAGTTGGGTTCATTGAAAACATTGAACAACCAATAGGTGGCTGTATGCTTAGGATTGGAGGCAATATCCCAGTGAATTTTCCAAAGAGACGAAGCGCTTTCAAGGTATGGATCGCGCCCATTGGGGCCAAGTAACTGCTGACCAAATTCGGTCGTTCTTACGTCCTTCCCATCCGCTGTGAGAATACCTGCGACCTGTGCCCAAAATCGAATTGCCGCCACCATGTTCTTGCCCACGCCAAAATGCGCAATCGCCTCGCCCTCTGAAAAAATCTTGTTGTTATTCAGGCCACTAGAATCAACAGCTTCGAATGCCTTTTCCAACCATCCGTAGCGCAACGGAAAGGTCTCGTGGCCGGAGAACTGCGGCTTGTAATTCTGTGTAAATGTTGTTTGCTTTTTCATAAATCTGCTACCCCGCTTAGTGGTTGTTATAGCGATCTTCCGAGGGGATGGTCAACGACGACCTGGTGCTTGACCCCAGGATCAAGGTTGGTCTACAGATAACCTTCGATTTGGCAGGAAAACCATTTGACCATATACCTTGATCATCAAGCAAGCACTCCGATGCTGCCAACAGTTCGGGCCGCAATGCAGCCGTTTTGGACTGAATTCCATGGCAACCCGCACTCCTCCGAACATTCCATAGGGTGGTCCGCGAATAAGGCTACCGAGACTTCGAGGACCAAAGTGGCCAACCTCCTTGGAGTCGATCCGGATGAGATCATTTTTACATCCGGCGCTACAGAGGCGAACAATCTTGCCATCAAGGGTCTGAGCACTCCGGAGCAACGGCAAAGTCAGCGCACGACAATCCTTGTTTCAGCGACAGAGCATAAGTGCGTTTTGGAAAGTGCCGCCTATGTAGCTCAGACAAAAGGATGTGCGGTTCGAGAGATTCCGGTCAACGGGAAAGGCCACATCGACCTCGACAAACTGAGAGACATGCTAAGCGAGAATGTTCTTTTGGTAAGCGTGGCATTGGTCAACAATGAAATCGGGACCATCCAAGATCTTGCTTCAATATCAGCACTTTGCCGTGATATGGGAGCAATCCTCCACTCCGACTTCGCGCAGGCACCAAGCGCAGTAAACCTCCAAGAATATGCAGATATGGCTGACGTGGTTAGTCTGTCGGGGCATAAATTTGGTGGGCCAATGGGTGTTGGGGCGCTCTATGTGAGCCGAGAGCTGAAGGACCGGATTGAACCTCTGTTTCACGGAGGTGGGCAAGAGGGTGGGCTTCGGTCCGGCACACTGCCCCTTCCTTTGTGTGTTGGTCTTGGCTCAGCGGCGGAGTTCCATTTCTCTGAAGCCGGATCTGCTTTGAGAGCGCGGGTCGCAGGTCTGCGAGATCTCTTCGTAGACAAACTGCAATCGAACCGCGACCATATTGGATTGAATGGAGATAAACTTTGCTCCCGTCATCCTGGCAATGTGAATCTAAGGTTCGAAGGACGCGATGCGGGAGAAATGCTCCAACGACTACAACCCATCGTGTCAGCTTCTACAGGTTCGGCCTGCTCATCGGGAATGTCGGAACCAAGCTACGTCCTCCGTGCAATTGGGCTCACATCGGATGAAGCGCAAGCCTCCATACGCTTTAGTTTTGGGCACACCAATACATCGGATGAAGTTCTAGAAGCCGCAGAGGCCATTATAGCAGTACTCTAGATCGATCGCCCTTCGGTCAGGTAGGATGTTTCAAAAGAGCCTTTAGAAAGATCCAACCCGAGGGGTGAAACTTGCAAAACAATAAATCTCAAAAAAATGCGGTTGGAAAAAAGGTAGGCCAGGCAATCTACGTGCACCGTAGCGCGGTCGATCACCTTCAGTCGAGCGCAAAGGATAAGCTGAGCCTTGCACTGCAAAATGTTCCGGAAGATTTCCAATGGTCAGTGTTGAAGATCTCGGGGCAAAACGACCAGACCTTCTCGTTTTTGGACTATCAAGACTTCAGCGCCGTGGCTTTTCCAGAGCTGCGGGCAAGCCTACTCGTCAACCTCTCGGAAGAAGGCGCAAAACTGAGAAAATATTCTGACGCAAACCCACCCATTCTCCACAGAAAGGAGCTACTGCTAGCCCCGGATCATCCGCTAAGAGATGACTTTGCAAAGCTGACGCAGTTCTTAGAGAGCAAGGGGCTCTTTAAGAACATGGCAAACAAGGGAACGCGGCGGATTTGGATGAAGACATTGGCTGAAGCCGGATTGACCGTCGAAGGTCCACGCATCGTGCAGAGCGATTTGATCTCAGAAGAGTCCGCCAAGAAATCAGCCGAAGACAGGAATGGCCCAGAGAAAAACACTGTTGAGCGCCACAAAACGGCGATCACGCGAGCTGCGCTCTCAGCGCCAATGTACCTGCTGTTTACAAGTGGTCTGATCCGTCGCGATAGAACCGTTTTGGACTATGGATGCGGTCAAGGTGATGACATCGGAGCCCTACTGTCTGATGGCTATACCGTCGAAGGTTGGGATCCCCACTATCGACCAAATCCCAGTACTCTAAAAAAGAGCCAAATCACCAATCTTGGATTTGTCCTCAACGTAATCGAAGATCCTGAAGAGCGGGCAGAGGCACTTAGGCGCGCCTTCAGCCTAACGGAGCTCTGCTTGGCCGTATCCGTCATGTTGTACGGCAAGGCTGACCTGAGTGGCGTGCGGCCCTACCGCGACGGATACTTGACGTCCCGACAGACGTTCCAAAAGTACTATACCCAAGCAGAACTCAAAGACTTCATCGTAAGCATTTTGAATGTCGAACCCTTGGCCGTAGGCCAAGGTATATTTTTGGTCTTTCGGGACGAGCTGGAAGAGCAAAGATACCTACTAAGGCGTCAAATAGGCTTCAAAGGCCGTGAGTATCGCTCCGTTCCAAAACCAAGTGCATCGAGAAAAGGCACCCCAAAAAACCCTAACGACAAGCTCAACAAAACAACCATCCGAGACCTTGCTGTTGAGATCAGGGCCTTTGGCCGTCAGCCCGACATCTCAGAACTCCCCAAAAGCCTTGTGACAAAGCTTTCGCGATCAAAGCAAGGCCTTCAGTATGCGGCAAGTCAGGCAATTGCAGAAATAGGTCACGAGGAACTTGAAGGAATCGTCGCCACAAGAACTGAAGATCTAAGCCTTCACTTCGCAATGCATGCATTCTCTCAAAGAAAATCGTATGGCTCATTTCCTCCTGAACTAAGGCGCGATATTCGCGCTTTCTTTGGCAGCCACAAAAGAGCGCAGGAATCTGGACAAGCGCTCCTCTATTCGATCGGCAACCAGGACCTTCTCCTAGAAGATGCTGAAACAGCAGCCGCTGCTGGAATAGGTCATTTAGAACAGGACAGATTTCAATCTCCCACTGATAGGCTCCAAGAACTGCCCGTCAGGCTTCGAGGGTTCGTAGCTCTCGCTGAAAGGCTAGCGGGTGATCTGTCCGAAACAACTCTGCTGAGAATTCACATTACCAGCCGAAAGCTGACTGCGCTGACCTATGCCGAATTTGAGACGTCCTTCTTGCCCCGTTTGATGACCCGAGTGAAAGTCGAGTTCGACACCTTCGACGTTTCCATCATCGACCATTCTGCAGACAATGACGTCCGACTTCTGTATCTAAAATCCCGCTACATGAAAGAAACTGATCCTCGGCAAGCGGCGCAGAAAGCATTTGATCAGGAAGTCTTAGACTTGAATACTCTCAATTTCAGCAATGAGGGACCAAGTTTTCGGGAGTTTGCTCAGACCCTCCTCAAGGCTGGCGTGAGAATTCCCAGCTAGATTAAGCATCCTTAGGCTTCGTCGCTAAGGCCGGTAGGAATTGGACTTTGGCGGTATAAGGCAGGTAGTAGTCACTTATGTTTGCATTTTACGACCTTGAAACCACGGGGACATCACCCGCTTTCGACCAGCCCTTACAGTTTGCGGCGATCCTGACGGATGACGACTTCAACCAAGTTGAGCGCGTAGATATTCGCTGCAAGCTCGCGCCTCACATACTTCCAGCACCATGGGCGCTCGCTGTTACGGGGATCTCACCAGATCAGCTGATGGACCCTAGCCTGCCATCCTGGTTTGAGTTTTCACACCAGATAAGTGATCTAATCAAACGCTGGGCTCCAGCGACATGGGCCGGATACAACACACTTGACTTTGACGAAGAGTTCCTCAGGCAGTCATTCTATCAAAATCTTCATCCCAACTTGTATCAAACCCAGTTTGACAACAATGACCGCCTAGATCTCATGAAGGTGGTCTACGCAGTCCGGAATCGCCAGCCAGACGCCCTCGAATGGCCAATAGATGATCTTGGACGCGAAAGTTTCAAATTGGATCGTCTCGCTCCGGCAAACGGCTTTGCCAATCATGACGCCCACGATGCCCTCGGCGACGTAGAGGCAACGATCCATGTCGCGTCACTCATTCGCAAGCGTGCCCCTGCCGTTTGGGATCAATGCTTGTTGAACCGCGACAAACACCACGTTTATCGGTTGCTGCAAAGCGGGCGTCCCGTGTGCCTGATCGAACGATTTGGTGCGGCACCACCGCGATCCTATTTCGGTGTTTACGCAGGCACAAACCCGCAGCACCGTAACGCAGTAGGATTTCTCGATTTGGACCTCTGCGATGCGTCTATCATCGATGCCAACGATTGCGATCTTGCTAAAGCGGTTGCTGCATCACCCAAGCTGATACGGACGATTGCGATAAACAAAGTCCCAAATGTTTTTCCGGTAGCCAACCCAAGCGCTGCGCATAGTTCGCTCGCTCAGCTAGTTTCTGCGCACCCTGAATTTCATAAACGAGTGGGGCAGGCATTGGCCGATCGCTATGCGGACAAAGAGCCAGCTCAACACGTCGAGCAGTTGATCTATGACGGATTCTACAGCGCCGGTGACAAACAGGTCCTTGAAGAATTCACCGCAGCCGACTGGCATGACCGCGCTCGAATTGTCACTCAACTGCACGACATCCGGCTCAAGCAACTGGGCATGCGGCTTATCTTCTCCCACGCCCCAGAGTTTGCACCCATGAACTACCGATCAGCAGCAAACGCTGCGATCCGAGACCGCTGGTTAACCAACGAGCCCTCCACGCCATGGACGACCAAGGCAACGGTACAAGAACAGCTCCAAGAGATTGTCAGTGATGAGGTGCTCGACCGAGATCGGATTTGTGCGCTTCAAGACTTCTATCGCGCAAGAGTTTCAAGAATAGACGTATGAGTTTGCGCCGGCGGCCACGGCGTGTCATCTCTACGACACGGCTGCTCAAATACTGCGGGCCTATGATCTCGAACACATGATATTAAAACCAAAAGAATTTGCGAAGTTAGCATGAAAAAAGCGAAAGACCTGTTTGAAGCACTAGCAACCAGCCCTCTTGAGATGGCAATGCTTGAGGAAGGGCGTGTCGGTTTTGCGATCCCAGAGTATCAGCGTCAGTATGATTGGGCCGAAGCCAACATCGTAAGACTCTACTACGATGCGCTTAATGGCTTTGCCCGCACGTCGGAAAGCGGCGATGCCAACGCCTTTACGTTTCTTGGCACGCTGATCCTCGTCAAGGAGGAAAACAAGGAAGAAGATTTTGGCGGCCTTTCCTTTGCCGTCGTAGACGGGCAGCAGCGCTTGACGACCTTGTCATTATTTGCCTGCGCTCTCAGCGAAGCATTGCGCCGCCAACTTGAACTGACAGACTTTCCATCCTCCGTTGACGCAACTCTAAAGAAATGGCTCGAAGAGGAAGTGAGCGAACGTCTATATGCACTCTATGAGTGTGCTGTCGGATCGCAGCGTATTTCGCCGAAGAACACCTTCCCGTTTCCGCGAATAGTCCGGCATGAGGATTCACGCGGACGAAGCAAGCCCACGTCGGATTATAAGTCCGCCATAGCACGGTTTCTTGACGGATTTGCCGAATATGTTGACAGTGAAAAAACTGAATATGTTCCTCCGTCGCTCGGAAGCGGTACCGATGCCGAGAAACTTGCAGGCAACTACCAGCTCATCCGCCTCCTTATTGGCAATCTAAACGATGCGGATTGGTACGAGGATACCGAATGTGAGCAGTTCGACATATCATGGATTCAGCGGGCGCAGTGCCGTACTCTATTCGATAGATTTTTTGACTTCATAAAGAATGACAGCGACCGAAACCGGGCGCTCGATACGATCATCAAGCATGAAGAACTTCATTGCCTGATGCGGACGCTCCTGTTCGCATCCTACTTTTGTAATTGCGTCGTGCTTACACGCGTAACAACGCACGACGAATCAGCGGCCTTTGATATTTTTGACGCGCTCAACACGACCGGCGAGCCTCTCACGGCACTCGAGACTCTGAAGCCCCGTGTCATAAATTATGAAAAGAAGCAGCATGGCTATGCCGGGACACCTTCGGAAAGTGCCTTTGCCACGATCGATCACAATCTGGATCAACGGTTTTCGGATACGGCAAAGAAACAAGCCGAGACGAAGGACCTGATCGTCACCTTCGCCCTTTATCTCGAAGGCAAAAAGCTCTCCAAGGACCTGGCAGCACAGCGTAACTTTTTGCGTCAGAGTTACGACAATGCTGCAAAAAACGGTGCAAACTCCGCTCGCCAATTTGTGCAGGCGCTTGCGGACGCCACGCAGTTCCGACGCTACTACTGGGAGCGCGACGGTGTCGAGGAACTCGGCAGGTTTCACAAGAACGAGAACGTCGACGAGGTGCAGCTCCTTTCGTCATTCATTGCCGATATGAAGACCAGCCTCGCGCTTCCCATACTCTCGCGGTACTGGACGGATGATCTGAAACATAAGGGCGAAGATCGCTTTCTTGAGGTACTCAAGGCTGTAGCCGCATTCCTTGTTCTGCGGCGCGCGGCGACCGGCGGCACGGCAGGGATCGATAGTGATTTCAGGGCAATAATGGCCCCCAGTGTCGGCCGCGGATCAAGCCGTAAATTTGGCCTCTGTGCGGGCGTCGACCATACGAACGAACTTCTTTCGCCGGACAAGCTCAAAGAGGCCTTCAAGGCGCTTCTGACGCACAAGCTGAAAACGCTCACGAAGGAGAGCTGGGTAGGGATGGCAGCGGCAAACCCGCTTTATGAACAATCTCGGGAACTTGTCAGGTTCATGATTCTGACGGCAGCGCATCAGGCCATGCCGTCGGAGACCACACCGGGTATCTGGAATACGGACGGCGTAAAGGCGAGCGTCCATACCAACAACTTCCGCAACTATGCAACCTGGCGTGGCAAGCACTACGCCACCGTCGAGCACATCGCACCTGAAACAGTCCCGAAACATGGGTGGGATACTGGGCTCTATAAAGATAGCATTCTAAGACACACTCTCGGCAACCTCGTGCTACTGCCGGCCAAAGAGAACTCCGCTATCGGTAGCGACAGCTGGGAGAAGAAGAAGAAGTTCTATCTTGCGCTGACTGAAACATCGGCGGCCGATCAGGATAGGCGTATTGAAGAGGCAAAGGCGGCAGGGATTAGCTTCTCGCAGAACACGACCAAACTCCTACAAGCAGGCACCCGGCTTTCCCTTCTTGATCCGCTGCGCGAAGTCGAATTTTGGAATTCGGAGGTTGTCTCGGCACGCGGCAAGAATATTGCCGAACTATGTTGGGATCATGTCTGGCCTTGGCTCAACAGATAGTCTTCGATCAGAAGTTGGCACAAGAGTTTGCATCGACGGCCACGGTGCGCCATCTCTACCGCCCCTGATCTCTGGTGTGGGTCTTGGCTCACCAAAGGCACCGTAGTGAATTGGCCTCAATCACAAGAACGGTGTAGCGCTTTTTGCCATTGAGCCAAAGCTTAACTAATAAATCTAGATCTCAACGCACGCCCGAATTGATGTAGAATTTTTCACACTCTGCCACCTTAGCTTTAATCGACATTTACTTGTAATTTAAATGGAAAATTAATTTCCAACTAAGCTTCTCTGCCTTGGAGAAAGCCAGAGCGGGAAACCCGCCCTGGCGCTGAGGTCACTCGGTGACCGGATCTTCATCGCGGCGTGGGAAGGCGACCATTTCGACTTCGGGAAACATGCTGTGTTTGACGTTGATCGACGTGATGTTGCCGCTGTCGTCAGTGTTGACGAAGAGGACGCCGCAGCGGTCCCAGAAGTTCTTGCCGTCTTTTTCGCCGGATTTGACGTTCAGTTTCAGAGTTTGAGTAGCCATTTTTTGATCCTCACTTTGAGTGTTTCGATGAACATGACCAAAGCTGGCACCAAGAGGCTGTCAGCGAGAAACTTGCCTCGCGAGGAATGCGCTGGCGCAGGGGAATTTTCTTGTTGAAGCGGGGCTTGCCCCGCGTCGGACACGGCGGCTCGCTTATGTTCAGCAATTGGAAACACGGAGTTGAGGAACTGATTTGGCACTCAGAATTTAACTGGTCTCGTCAACCTGCTCCATAAGGGCGCAGGAACTTCAAAGACCGCAGCGGCCATTATTCTCGACATCTTACGCTGCAGCGTAATTTTTCGAGATTTGCGCTTCAGCGTAAATTTCACACTGATGTGTTGCTTTGTCCTCGAGCTCAATCAACGCGAGGCGACAGCTACCCCGGTTCACGCTCGCGCCCCATCCGCTTCCTCGTGCTCGAAGGCTGTCGCCATCTCTCTGATCTCCCTCTCCGGAGCCCCCAAAGCCCGACCAACGTCACGCCAAGCCATAGCCGCCTCAGCCACCTCTGCAATGATACGATCTGCCTCGCCGCGTTCGAGAAGATAGGATTCATGTTGCGCGCGGTGCAGGGCGATACTGGCATCCGGATTGTCGTCGTCAACGTAGCTCTTGAGCACGCGTGGTTGGTTCGGCACGGGATTGATGTCGTAGGCCGGTGAGAGGTGCCATCCGCCACGCCCACGCAGAAATCCGTGATTGCGCATGTGGTCATCGAGGTTCGTCACGAGAATGGAGAAGGCCACCCGCCGGTAGAGCTCCTCGCGGTCTTGATCAGGCGTGACGCTTTCTGAGGTGATAACGTCGGCCAGGTCCAAATAGCTGTAGCTTTCGCCATCTTTGCCGCCCAGCATCGCCATGGCTGAGATGAACGGGATCCTGCCGTCCTCGTTTCGGTCAAATCGATGGGACAAGAAAACAGGCTTGTCGCCAGCCATCTCAAGCGTGTGATCAGAAACCGTAATTCCAGCGCGCCTTGCCAGCTCCAGTGCGATGGCTTCCCAGCGTTCCACGCAATAGGTGTCGGTCTCTTTCGGGAACTTGGCGACAGACAGGCGGCCGTGTTGGTCGAGGATACTGGCCTTCGGCCGCGCACCCCCTAGGGAACTGCCCGGGGCAAACAACATTTGAAGATCCTCAGCGTTCTCTTCCCCGCGCAGGACGCGTTGCGAGGCATGAAGCAAATCCCCGAGGCTCACGAGCGCAGGCACGCCGATGCCATCGCGCGCTTGAAACTCGCCATCAACCTTGAAACGCAGCGCACCCAAACGGGTCTCGTCGTTAACGCCAAGCAGGTAGTCGGTTTCTTGCAGCGTTCTCGGACGTCGCCTTCCGGCCTCTGCAATGCGCCCCTCATAGCGCCGCATCACCGTTCTACCCCAGGTATCAGGTGCAGAATCCCCTAGCGGTGCAAGCATGTCCTGCCCAGCCTCAGGCACGAATTGTCCTTTGACTAGGGGCATGTCTGGCGAAAGACCAAAGGCAATTTCGTCGGCAAGCCAATCGTCATGATAGGTAAAGGATACCCGCTCTCGGCCGCGCCCAGCTGCGCGGTGAAGCGTGCCGACACGTTTCAGCCCCTTCCAGTCAATCCAGACCTCAACCATTTTTCAGTCTCGCACGCTGCGGGAGGTCATCCAGGGCCATCTGCTCACCAACCGGATCGTCGATATCCCCCCAGCCTTTCAGAAGGCCAAGCGCCTGCAGTACGGCCACGTAAGTTCCGATCTTGACTGCAGGGTTCCCGCTTTCGATCTTGGCGATGGTCTGCCGCGTTGTGCCAGCGCGCTGCGCAATAATTTCGGCGGTCAATTTGCGACGCAGTCGTGCAACGCGAATGTTATCCCCAAGTGTCACGAGCTCTTTACGTGCAGCTCTGGGCATTTTGATCGGAACAGCCATAATGATACCTCAAACCGACACTAAGATCATATATGTTACACTGAGAGGACATTAATGTCAATTCTCACCGCTTAGCTACATAACCCAACGCTGCCACTCTAGTCACACCTTATGTTATCTCAGGGAAACATTGAGTGTATTAAGGTTACCATTACGAAACACAACCCGGTCACCTCACCACACTCATACAACTCGCCTGCTCGAACGAAACGATTGCGTGGCCTTCCTTCGAAAGTCATGCCTGCAGCCCTGCAGCGCGCACCTGCTCAGGCGTCACCATCTTTGATGCGATCAAGTCCTCGATCTGCCGGTTCGTGATGTGGCGGCACAGGGGATGGCGCTCGTGGATCCACTCGGCGAGGCTCGCACGGCCTTTCTCTTCGGCCTCTCGCGCCTTCTCGCGGTCCGCCTGCACCTGGGCCAGTCCCTTCTCCCACCGGCGCATCTTGAACCAGTTGTCCGAGAAACAGACCTTGCTGCGCGTGTAGCCTTCGCTTTCCTTGGCATAGGCTTTGACAGCCAGCAGCAGGTCATCGGGCTCTACCCCGGCCTTCACCGTCGCTGCGATCAGGCGCAGACTGGTTCGCCGGTCTCGGATCCTGTCTTCGGGATAGGCCGCCAAGATCTTCTCAACTTCAAGATCTTCAACCTCCTCCGCCGCCTCGCGCTTGCGCGTAGGTGGTTTATGGATGGTTTTAGGATGGTTTGGGGTCCACCGTGAACCCCGTACCCCGTTCACCGTGGACCCCGTACCGGGTTCAGGCTGGACGGGGTTCACAGTGACCCCCGTGTCGATGTCGGGCTCAGCCGTGGGTTCGAGCGCGGCCACGCGCTCCAGAACGATGCGGTAAATGACCGTATAGCCGTTCTTGCATTGCCGCCGCCCTGTCTCGATCAAAATGCCTTCGCGCAGGAAATCGATGATGGTGCGCTTGACCGTGCTCTCGCTGAGCTCTGTGTGGCGCTGGATCGTCCCCTTGGAGCACCAGATGCCCGAGCCATCATCGCTCGCCTTGTCGGCCAAGAACATGATGATCTGCTTGCGCGCGGCGCTGCCAAAGCGGCGCTCGGCGCATTCGTTTGCGATGCGCCAGCTCATGATCTCACCGCCAATTGGGTTGAGGTCAGACCGGAAATGCCGTAGGTATTGGGACGGAAGTATTCTTCTATGCCGTTGAGGTGGGTGGCCGCCCCCTCAGCGGTTTTTCTTTGCCTTTTCGTCAGAGCAAGAGCCTGTGAAAAACCGTTTACTTGGGCCTCGTAACCTATTGAAAAGTGACCCTGAACGAAACAAGTTCGTTTACAATTTTTCCCTTTGAAATCAACGAAATTTCCCGGATTGCAAATCCGTGTACACCGGTTCGATTCCGGTACTCGCCTCCAATAAAATCAAGCACTTAGAGAATTTCACACTAATCAGTGCAGAAAACTCTAAGCAATTGTCTAAGCATTCCGTTTTTGTTCTGTTCTTTTTTGCTGTGCCTCAATGGCCCTCAGCTTCTGCCGAACTTTCTTGGTATAATGCAGAACCATCGCGGGGCTTTGCCCAGTAACGGCAGCGATTAGATCATCATCGCACCCCGCCTCAAGAAGCTCGCAAGCGGCGTTGTATCGCCAACTATGAATATCATAGTCTAACGCCCCAACTTGCTCGCGCACGTTCCGCACGGACTGAGACGCCCCGCGATAGGACCAGCGGTTTGTTCCCTTCTCATTTGTGAGGATAAACACAGAATGGCGGCTTGCCGCGTTAAGAGCCAATTGAAGCTCGGGCAAGATCGGTACCCACAGCTCTTTGCTCGTTTTGTTTTGCCTTATGACAAATGCCCCGTCCTGAATGTCAGACCAGCGCATTTCAAGCACGTCGCCAATTCTCTGCCCCGTGCAGACGCACAACTCCATCACAAGCCGTTCTCTTGTTCCAAGCGGGCAAGTGCTGCGATATACGTCTAGAAGCTCTTGCGGCCAAGGCTCGCGTGCGATCTTTTCGGTCTTCAACTCTGATACACCCCTAGCGGGGTTTTCCTCTCGCCACCCCAGATCAACGCAGTGCTCCATAAGCACCCGCAGAACACGAAGGGAATAATTGGCGAAATACGCCTTTTCCGCGTTCGCATCACGTAGACGAATGACGTCCTTACGTTTCATATTGCTTGGGCTGGCATCCCCCATGATGGACTGGAAAAAGTCTAGAAACTTATCGTAATCCAACGCCGTGCGCGGCTTAAGCCGCGTATACCTTGGAGATTTGCGATAATCGGCAATGAGGGAAGAGAAATTACGAGTAGAAATCCGTTTAGGTGGAGCTTTTCCACCTAGTATATCAGCATATTCTTTCCAGAATTCTGGCGAGCCAAATTCATGCAAAATCTTTTGGGACGGCCACCCCCGCCTTTGAAAATACAAGCCATTTCTCTGCTGATATATATATTTTGGAAGTTCACGTTTTGCCATGGCGCATATCTATCCCATCATACTCATCTTCGATTAATCTCTGATCCAACACGATCTCAATTTTTCGACCGTCTACCGTTACGCGGCTGACCGACTTTCCAGCGCTCTCGAATGCGTTGAGCAATCCGAGTGCTTTTTGTTCTATGCTTTGAGCCGCCATATCTTCACCAACAGTGCCTTTGAGTTCGCGCGTCCAGATGGACGAATGGACTAGCGCCCATGCAAACAGTTCTGTTGAAGAATCTAGTCGGGCGACATCAGCACAGCAAGAATCTGGAAGTCGATTTAGCTTAAATAATGCCGCGACTGTCACTAAGTGCATTAAGCACCAGTGTAGGGCATTTGAAACGAATGAAGAAAAACTTCGCTTTAGGCACATTTTCTATTGACCCAAAAATTGGGCCCATCTTAGATTCGAGCCAGTCAAAATCCTGAACTTATCATTTGTGACACCTGTATCCGCACGACTGACCCATCGCAGGTATCATTGGTAAATCTTTGCGAAAAAAGCTGTCACTAAATGCAACCACTACCAAGGAGTGTGGTTGTAAGCCCCGCCCATCGCCCCCTCCGATACTTACGTCTCCGAGGGCGATAGGCTCATGTTGTGGCAGCGTTTAAACAATTCGGTTAGCAGCTTGCCGTTGTGGATGATGAACGCATAAATTCCCCCGCCAGAGCAGGCAATGAGCGCTCGCTAGGGCAGAACACCCAACAGCCTCATCCAAGCAAATCTAAACGCCTCTCTGCTCGCCTACGGCCGAATCCGCGGAGGTGTATGTCATAAGCAAAGAGAGACCGCATGGAGCCGGCATGAAATTAAGAGCAACACTGGGCGGGAACCGGACGTTTGCCGCAGTATGCATCAAGGACAGCTTTGGCAGTTAGTGTACTTTGTATAACTGGCTTAGAGCTCTTGGAAATGTAGCATTAAAGATTGCTCAGCCATCAAGGGATTTGGCCAAACGACGTTGCCATTGAGGATGATCTTTTCAATCAGCCATTTGGAGGGTAGCGTTGACTAAAACCACCTCGAAATGGAGAAAATATGTCAAAGAGAATTGCGGTGTTCAACCACAAAGGCGGAACCGGAAAAACCGTTTCCACATATAATATTGGGTGGAAACTGACAGAAAAGGGCAGTCGCGTATTATTGGTTGATGGCGACTCACAGGTAAATTTAACAGCGCTCGCACTCGGCTTTGATCGCTTCGATGATTACTATGAAAACGACGAGACAAAAACAAAAAACATCAAAGATGCCGTGTCACCGGTTTTTGAAGGGAAACCCGCAACTATTGCAGCATTCGATTGTCCGAATGCAATAAACAATGACACCATGTTTATCCTTCCAGGTCATGCCGATCTTGCAACGTATGAAGGGCAATTGAGCTTAGCGCAGGAAACGGGCGGCTCTCTTTCTGTATTGAAGAATCTCCCTGGGGCGCTGCAGGCTCTAATTGCTGCAATCGAAGATCACCACGAGATCGATTATACACTAATCGACCTAAACCCAGGTTTGGGGGCGATCAATCAAAACTTTTTCATGGCTTGCGATGCATTTGTCGTACCTACAAACCCTGATCCATTTTCTCTTATGGCAATTGGAACGCTTGGCGCTCATCTGGTCAGGTGGAATGAGTGGAAGAACGCTAACTTTGATAAGTTCAAAGATGCTGACTATCCTTTGCGTGATACTACGCCTGTCTTCCTTGGTGCCCTTCATTCTAGGTACAATAAACACGCCAGTAAAGCCGCCGCAAAATTTGATCGTCGTATGCGACAAATCGATGAGCAGGTTGATAGCGCTCTGTTTCCAGCGCTTAAAAGTGCAGGTATGGTCGTAAAACGGAAATGCTATGATAAAGCATTTGAACTCGGCAAAGGCACCCTAACAGAGGACAATACTGGGGCTTTTGCTTTAGCCCGAATTCCCGATTTTCAAGGACTTATTCACACTGCGAATGTCGCTGGTGTGCCCATTTTCAAGCTCACAGAGCAGAACTTAAAAGATGATGGCGTGCAGGGTGTTGTAGCAAATAATCCACTAAAGAACATCACAACATTTGATGAAATCTACGACGTTATTGCGTCAAAAATTGAGGTTTTGTTAGATGCCAAGTGCCGCAAAAAATAACTTTTCGTCTCATATTAGTCAGTGCGATGATGCCGCGAAAATTTATAACTTTCTTGTCACCAAGGGTTACGCTGCAGATTTCGGCCTCCGATTTGTATGGGTTGCGGCTATATCTGCGTTAGACAATTACATTTCAGAGCTAGTAGTTGAAAAAGCTACCGAAATTTATTCGAATAAGGGATCTCTGCCCAAAAAACTCCAAGCTGAAGGTGTTCCTTTGGAAAAGGTGTTGGAATTTCAATTATCAAATCCAATTGAAGCAACAATGATTTTCCGAAAGCTCATTACAAATTCAGTGAAATTCCAGACCTTTCAGAGTGCGGACGGTGTTGCGAGTGGCTTGGCTTACATTTGGGATGAGCAGCATAAATGGAAACGAATTTCTGAAGGAATGGGTATGCAGCTCAAACCCGCTAAGGGTAAGCTCAACAGCATCTGTTTCAGAAGAAATGCCATTGCTCACAATGCAGATTATGACATGTCTTCGAACAAGCTAAGGGATTGCAAATTGGAGGATGCTGTGGCGGCTTCAGAATTTGTAAAAGAACTGGTGAATACCATTGATGATTTGGTTTCCAGCTTATAGCCGCTTCGGCGATGGGAGCTGCCGTTAGACGCAATTTGCACGAACGACGGCTGTGGGCCCTAAGTTAGACCTTGAACCCAAAGCCGAAAGCGTGTTTTGGCGACCTCGCCTTACATATACTTTCACTGGAACTACCTATGTTAAATGAAACTACAGCGCTGATCTTACTGAGCATTTATTTGGCACCCTTAGTATTCATAGTTTGGTCTATCTTGGCGGTAGTAGCCGCACTAAAACGGATAGCCTCCGCTCTAGAAGGTCCGTCCGATGGCCAAACCTCAGCTTTGTTAAAGCCTGATGTGACCAAGAGTGCTGACCCAGCTTACAAATACATACCTAAATAGCCCAACTTCAGACTATACTAGGATCGTATATTATACAGTCATTCAGTGGCAATTTTTCTCCAAGCTATTTTGCGTTGCTAGACATGCGCAGCGATCAAAGAGCGTTAACGGCCTCCGCGACCCAATCTTTACTTATTAAAAACTGCCATGTGGCCCCGCTGCTTGGCGGCTGCTTTCCAGTGTTTTTTCCTCACGCCTTCAGGCTCAATGAGCTACTCCCTAATTGTTGGACAGTATCTGGCGTAGATTAAGCTACTCTTTGCACCTGCTGATCGGGTTTGGGTTCTGCCATTCGCTGCCAATAGATCACAGCGGGTGGTTTGCCGCCAAGTGCGGAATGCGGGCGGTT
>NZ_JBDWCI010000011.1:0-27230 GCF_039977885.1 Sulfitobacter sp. | reverse complement strand
GGGCATCAGTCTGCTCAAGCCGGGTGTAAGTTGTGCCGAGGTTACGGAGCAGATCAACACATTCCTCGATGAACGTGATCTGCTGCAATATCGCACTTTCGGCTATGGCCATTCCTTTGGCGTGCTGTCTCACTACTATGGCCGCGAGGCGGGTCTGGAACTGCGCGAGGACATAGATACCGTGCTGACGCCGGGCATGGTCATCTCAATGGAGCCGATGTTGACTATTCCTGAAGGAACACCTGGTTCTGGCGGCTACCGTGAGCATGACATCATAGTCATTACGGATGAAGGGGGTGAGAATATCACCGGCTATCCCTACGGGCCAGAATTTAACGTGGTCACATGACGATGCCTCTTGGGATGGTCAACCTTCCATCTGGTTAAAACCGAAGCCGACCTCTGCGCAGAAAACGCGAAGGTCGGCTAAGTCCGCGTTGCGGTCATCGGCCCCGCTGAAATGCTGCGGAATCGACTAAGGTCCGCTATGCGGGGGGCGACCGCAGCATTGGGACCGCGAGGTGAACGGCAGGTTTGGGCCGTCTGTGGCGACGGCCCAGCGGTTTAGATTTCGATAGCTTCGGCGATCACCAGCGCATCTTCAAGCTCGACGCCGAGGTACCTGACAGTGCTGTCCATCTTGGTGTGACTCAACAGCAGTTGGACCGCCCTTAGGTTGCCTGTTTTCTTGTAAATCTGCGTGACTTTCGTTCGCCGCATCGAGTGCGTGCCATAGGCGCTTGCCTCCAGACCAATGGATGTCACCCAGTCACGCACAATGCGCGCGTACTGGCGGGTAGAGATGTGAAGCCGTTCGTGAAAACGCCCAGGCCAGAGGTATTCGGATCCGACCATCAGCGGCTCCCGCATCCATCTTGCCAGCGATGCACGGGTGCCTTCGGAGATTTCGAAGCGCACAGGTTTCTGGGTCTTGCTCTGAAGAACCGACGCGCGTTCCTTGATTTGGCCGGATGCCATAACATCGACCACCCTCATTTTCACCAGATCGCAGCCGCGCAGCTTGCTGTCGATGGCAAGATTGAAGAGGGCCAGATCACGGTGGTTCTCGGCCAATTCCAGCCGCACCCTGATCGCCCAGACATGTTTGGGCTTGAGCGGCCTTTTCTGGCCGACGATCCGGCCTTTGTTCCAGGCTGGGCGTAAGGCGCGGATGGCCGGTAAGTTTGATGTTCCCATGATGCATCCTCCGATCCACCACGCCCTCCCACATCGACAACCCGACGTTGACAAGACATCATACCATATGATGCTGCGCCGCATCCGAGGTCGGCTTTGAGCCCAATTTGACCGATGCTGTGCGGTTCACGGATATCCGCTATCACGAGAGAGCCACAAACCTTCAACAACCGCTTGGGTTTTGAAGGTTTGTGGCTGCATAAATTATGGTGGTTTGGACGTGTGCCAAAAAGGAGGGTTTTTGGAACCCAAGGGCGAGGGCGCTTTTCCCGAAAGCGGTCGGTGGTGCGCCCCGCAACGAATGGCGGGAACGAGCCCATCTTGACTGGTGCTGCACGATGCATGACGGTTACCGCCTTACTGGCATCTCCCAAGAGACGGAGCCGGCAATCTTGGAGGCAGTCATAGGATGACATCACTAATAGTCTATGTTTTACACGCTTTTGCAGTAGCCATAACAGCCCTGTCATTAATTGGCGCTACAACCGCATCGCCGATTTTTGCCATCCCGCTTCTGATAATTATTTCAGTTTACTTGGTATCGGTGATATCGAAATCCATTAAATTGGTGAGGCTGAGCTGTATTTTTATCATTATCTGGTCTGTCGTCTCACTTTGGGGGAACTGGGTTCTGATAGAGCATCATTTGGCCTTTGCTATTGCAGTAATGTTTGTCCCAGCATGTCTTGCGGCGACAGTACTTTTTTCGTTGAAACACAGACATCGGGAACATCAAATGGCATTTGACCGGTCAGAATCTCTCGCAACGGGTGACCCACATCGCCCCCAAGGTCCGCTTTAGCGTTTTCAGCCTTCCAAAAAGGACCGTTTGTTGAACGGTCCGCTGAAGCGGACACTGGTGCGTGTGAAGCGAAGGTCTGAAAAGTCCGCAGACCGACGTTCCAGCAGATAAAATGCTGCACTGCGCATGAATGTCAGCAAAGTGAAAGCTGCATCGCGGCGAATGGAGCCTTAGTCAATGGCCGGTTAGGGCCGTTCGCGTCAATCGACACCAAGGGCGGGAAGCAGACATTCGCTGCAGATGCTTATGATGAGCCTCCTAATGGAAAAGCGGGCAATCTGGAGGGCGGTCGTCTCTCGTACTGTCGAACTGGAGTGTTAAATAACTTCCATTATTTTTTACGCGCGTCGGTCACAGCGTGAACCAGATCAGTTTCATCGACGGGTTTCGGGAGCATATTAAAGCGGTTGCGGTGTTTCTTAATCACAGGAGCTTGGGCAGGCAGGCGCGAAGATATCAAAATGGCAACTGCCGAAAGGTGTTGTTCTAGTGTTGCGTGGATTAATTGAACCCCTGAATGCCCATGGTCTAGATTTAGATCAGAAACCAAAAGGGTAATTTCTTGTGTCTGTTCGATGATTTTTTGCGCCTCCGAATAGGTTGTGGCGACCAACGTATCGAACCCGAGTGTCGTTAGGGTGACCTTTAAGGCAGCCGCTGTTTCCCGATTGTCATCAACAACGATTGCCGTACCTGCAAAAGGTATGGTGGGCTTGAGCTTGGGGAGGGGGGGCGTGGCCATAATAGGGACGCGAATTACGATGGTTGTGCCTTGGTCCCTGGTTGAGAAAATTTCGATATTGCCGCCAGATTGTGTTACAAAACCGTAAACCATGGATAGACCCAGCCCTGTGCCTTCTCCGTTGGGACGGGCCGTATAGAATGGTTCAAACGCATGACGGCGGGTTTCTTCTGTCATGCCGATGCCGTCATCCTTGATCGACAGGACAGCGTGACGGTCCTGCGACGTCAAGGTGACCCAGATGTTGCCTGCATCGGGCATGGCCTGTGCGGCGTTCATACACACATTAAGCAACGCGCTTTCAAGCTGACCAGGGTCGAGCGATACATGCAACGGGTCTTCACCAAGATCCAGATAGAGTGTCAAGTTTTCGGGCAAGGCGATGTCCAACAGATCTTGCATTCCCTCGACCAATGACCCTAGATCGACCCGCTCTGGTTCAAGGTGTTGTTTGCGGGCGAACGCTACCAGACGTTCCGTCAGGGACACGCCTAAGTCCACGGCGGTCCGTATCCGCCCAAGGCGGAAGGGCGCGGCGGTCGCGTTGGATGTTTCTAGCAGGTGCAGGTTGCCCGAAATCGTGGACAAGATGTTGCCAAAATCATGGGCCACTTCGCCCGTGACCTTGCCAAGCGCCTCAACACGGCGGATTTCCTCAAGACGGTCTTCGATGCGCTTGCGCTCAGTGGCTTCGGACAACAGCCAGACCGATCGACCATCGGGCAGAAGCGAAGACCGCACCTCGATCACGTCCCCCATGGGGTTGGTGTATTCATCATACCCGCCGCGGTCATCCGACCCGCTTTGCAGTCGGAATACCGACAGCGCAAACAGGTCTTGCATGGTCTGTGCGAGCGCGTCGTGGGGGATGTTCAAAAGCGCGCGTACTTTGTCGTTCTCGGCCTCGATCTTGCCTTGTGGCGTCAGGATCGCGACGCCGTCTTTAATGCCGCTGAAGACACTAGAAAATAGCGTGTTCTGGCGGGTGATTTGCGCCGTCCGTCGATCCAGTTTGCGCGCGTTTGAGCGGAACACGCCGAAGGCATTGAACAACTGGCCGATCTCGTCATCCGTCGCGTTCTTGGTCGGCACGGTGACGGAGTGATCGCCCGCCGCAAGTTGGCGCATCCCGTCTGCGATAAGGCGTAGGTTGCGTGTCACATAGCGCGATACAAACAATGACGAGATGACCGCAACGCAGGCACTGAACGCAGCAAGCACGGTAACAACCGTTTGCGCGAGCTTTAGATCGTGCGAGGTTTGCATGCGTGCAATCCGCAGCCGTTCCTGTGCCGTTTGAACACGCGACGTCGCATAGACGTTGATATCGCTGGACAGCTGGCGAATGCGAAACAGCGCGTTTTCCGCATCTAGGGCAGCGGTGAGGGATTGGTACTTGAGCTGGAATAGATCAGTTGTCGGGCGCGACAGTATCGCCTCGATTTCATGCAAACCCTGCGCAGCAATATCTACTATAGGAAGCGCTGCACGACTGCTGTTGTAACGACGATTTATCTCTCCTACTTCGATGATTTCCTGAGCACGGGTAACGCGGCGGGCGTCGCTGGCCAGGCGGCCCAGGGCGGCCCAGACCAAACGGTCGTCCAAGGTAGCTTCTGTTAAATTGGCTTGCTGTAGGAACCTGTCTTGCAGGTGCGCCAAATCGGTGTCGATTTGTGTGATGTCGGCCTGCAGCAAACGTTGTGGTGACGACACCAGCAGCAGGTTGGAAATGGCGACGCGGATTCGTGCAAGAGGCAGGTCGAGGTTATCTGTGCCATCAGATAGCGTTTCCAATTGCTCGATGGTTTGCAAAATCGCATCGGCGTCCACTTGTCGTTGGTATGGCACCTGCACCGTCAAAAGAAACGGCGCAGCGGTGGCGAGATCGGCGGCGCTGCGTGACAGCTCCAAGGCTTGCGACACCTCCGACAACGTCTCGCGGTGGATTGTGTCAAGCCAGTTTTCCGCATTGCGCAGCACCAGCAAGCTGATGGCGGAAATGATCAGGGTTACGCCACAGAGGGTCAGGATCGCAACAGAAAGCCGCGCCTTGACGCTGGGCGTGTGAAGCGTGGGCCGCATGGCGCTACTCGGCCTCCAGCTTGAAGAAATAGCCCTGCGAGCGGCGGGTTTGCAGGTGCACAGGCTTTGATGGTGTGTCCTCGATCTTGCGGCGCAGGCGCAGGATCAACACATCAATCGTGCGGTCCACATAGCGCTCCATGTCCGAGCCCAGTTCTGACAAAAGCTCTGGCCGTGAAATTACCCGCGAGGGGTTACGTGCCAGATATTCTAAAAGTCGGTATTCTCCGTTTGTCAGGGGAATTTCATGGCCCGCGTGATCAAGCAGAATGCGGCTTTGTAGATCAAGTTGTTTGTGCCCGAAGGTGATGGTGTGTTCGGGCAGGGATTGCGCACGGTTCACGGCATGCCCGTACCGACGTAGGACCGAGCGGATGCGTGCAACCAACTCTCGTGGGTTGAAGGGCTTCATCAGGTAATCATCGGCACCTGTTTCGAGGCCAATGATTTTGTCGATTTCGTCCCCGACACCTGTGAGCATAACAATCGGCAAGGCGTAGCGTGCGCCGATCTGCACTGCCAAATCCAACCCCGATTCGCCACGCAGCCGCAGGTCGATGATGGCAAGATCAACGGCAGGCGGTACGCCAAGCGCGTGAAAATCGGCGCTGCCCTCGCAGGCAATCGGGGTGAAACCGCTGGTGGACAGCAACTCGCAAAGGGTTTCGCGCACCTCTTGATCGTCATCGACGATTGCGACGACGGGAGGCGTTTGATTTTGGGTTTGATTTTCGAACGTCACCCTGATCCCCCCGATACAGTGTTGTGCAAGTTTTGCCTAAACTGTGCGGAGTTTATTGGAAAAGACAGCGCGAAGATATCGCTTGTAATATTGTTAACATAAAAACCGATCGCTGTAACTTAGTGTTAACACAGGTACCCTCGCTTAATGCTAAGCGATGCTCTTAAGCTACTCAAATCGTGCGGTAGAGGTTGGAGGACCCTGCCGCAATGCGAAAGAAAACTAGGGAGAGATCTACATGACTTTTAAAGTGACCACTGCAGCTATGGCTGCAAGTCTGCTCGCGCTTGGCTGTGCAACTTCCGCCGCCGCCCAAGAGTGCGCAGAACGCGGTGCACTGGACGCACTGTATTGCGATGCGAACGGTGATCTTGTGGCCGACGCACCAACAGATCCGGCTGAATTGAACGACCCAAACACTTTGGTGTTTGCTTATACGCCCGTCGAAGACCCTGCTGTTTACGCTGACATCTGGGCACCATTCATCGCCCACCTTGAAGATGCCACAGGCAAAGACGTCCAGTTTTTTGCGGTGCAATCGAACTCCGCCGAAGTTGAGGCAATGCGCTCTGGCCGTCTGCATATCGCAGGCTTCTCCACCGGTCCGACACCCTTTGCTGTGAACCTTGCAGGGGCTGTGCCGTTTGCAATCATGGGCGCAGAGGATGGCCAGTTCGGTTATCGCCTTCAGGTGTTCACGCAGGCTGACAGTGACATTCAAGAAGTGCCCGATCTGGCAGGCCGCCGTGTGGCGCACACCTCGCCCACATCAAACTCCGGCAACCAAGCGCCGCGCGCGCTGTTCCCCAGTCTTGGTGTGATCCCTGATGAAGACTACGAAGTCGTTTATTCCGGCTCTCACGACCAATCCATGTTGGGGGTTGTCGCAGGCGACTACGACGCGGCCCCCGTAGCCTCTGAAGTGGTGGACCGCATGGCGGAACGCGGTCTTTATGACACCGCCGATGTGCGCAAAATCTGGGAAAGCGATCCGTTTCCGACGACGTCTTTTACATTGGCACACGATCTGGACCCAGAACTGGCAAACACCATCAAAGAGGCGTTCTTTTCGTTTGGTTTCGAAGGTACCGCATTGGGGGCCGAATTCGAAGGCGTCAGCAAATTTGTCCCGATCACATACAAGGATCAATGGGCTGTGATCCGTGAAATTCAGGCGTCCAATGGCGTCGAATACACGCCACAGGGCCTCGCCAACAATTAATCCCCACTGCACACGGCCACTCCGACCCACGGGTCGGGGTGGCACGCGCATCTGAGAGGCAATATGCTAGAAATTAAGAATCTTGTGAAAAGATACGGGAAAGGTGCGCCTGTCCTGAAGGACCTAAACCTGTCGGTTGAAGGCGAACAACTGATGTCCATCATCGGATCGTCCGGCGCGGGAAAAAGCACGCTTTTGCGCTGTGTGAACCGTTTGGTTGAACCCACTTCAGGCAGCATCAGGCTGAACGGCACCGACTTTACGACGCTGGGCGCGAAAGAGCTGCGCAAGGCGCGTCGCCGTGTGGGTATGGTATTCCAAAGCTTCAATCTGGTGGACCGATTGAGCGTTATGGAAAACGTGCAGTCTGGCCGTCTGGGCTATATTTCCACGTGGGCCGCGGTTACGCGCCGCTATCCTGCCGAAGACATCGAACGCGCGTTTGAGTTGATGGAACGTGTGGGCATCGCCCAATACGCCGACAAACGCGCCGATGAGCTGTCGGGCGGCGAACGCCAACGTGTCGGCGTGGTGCGGGCCCTGATGCAGCGTCCTGAAATTCTGCTGGCGGATGAACCTACGGCGTCGCTAGACCCGAAAACATCCGAACAGATCATGTCTTTGCTGCGCGACCTTGCACGCGAATTGAATCTGCCTGTCATTATTAACATTCACAACGTGACCGAGGCGAAAGAATACAGCGACCGGATTGTCGGGATGCGTTACGGGCGGATCATCTTTGATGACAAACCAGCCGCGTTGGACGCAGTCCAGATGGATGAAATCTATGCGGGTACCCCGTCCGAGGACCGTCAGGAAATGGGTGCTGTCGCATGACCACCCAAACTGTCTGGCGTAAACCGCCGTTCATTAAATCGCCCGCTGTGCGCTGGGTGGTTTACATCACTGTCGCGGTCTATGTGATCGCGACCATTGCCACGTTACCCATCGATTGGGAACGCACAGCCGAAGGCCTGACACGCGCGCAGCGTATCTTCAACGGGGCGTTTCCGCCCAGCTTTGAACGCTCTGGCTTGCTGATTTCCGGTTTCATGGAAAGCTTGAAAATCGCGATCCTTGCGACCACGCTGGGGATGATTTTGTCGGTCCCACTGGCGTTCATGGCAGCACGCAATATCTCTCCCAAGCCTGTGTATCTGATCGGGCGCGGCACGTTCATTCTAGCACGCAGCTTTCACCCCGTCATCGTCGCGATCATCTTTGTGAAGGCCGTAGGCTTTGGCCCCTTGGCCGGTGCGCTGACGCTGACAGTCTATTCCGTCGGCTTTGTCGCCAAACTGTTGGCCGAGCGGATCGAAGAGATCGATTTCGGTCAGGTCGAGGCGATGCGCTCGGTCGGGGCGTCGTTCTTTAGTACGATGATCTACGCGATCTTGCCGCAGATCATGCCGCGCCTTGTGGGGCTCGGGATCTATCAGCTGGATAGTAACCTGCGGGCCTCTGCTGTGGTTGGCATCGTCGGCGCAGGCGGCATCGGGGCGACCCTTGCCAATGCGTTCGGGCGTTATGATTACGACTTCGCGCTTGCGATCACGATGGTCATCGTTGGGGCGATCCTGATTTCCGAAGCCGTCAGCGGCATGATCAGAAAGCGGATGACATGACACAGACACTCACACACGAATGGGCGCGGTTTACACCGGCGCAACGGATGAAACGCTATGTCGCGTTGTTGGCTGTCACGTTGGTGGTGGTCTGGGCCTTGGGCAGCATCGATGTGATCTGGGAATGGGTCTGGGATGCGCCGATCCAGCTGGTTGACCTATTCGCCCGCATGGTGCCGCCGGACCCGACCAATCTGCCGTCGATCCTTGAGGCTACGTGGCAAACTATCAACATCGCCACAATTGCCACGATGATTGCCGTCGTGTGGTCGCTGCCCGTCGCCTATATTTCGGCGCAGAACACGACGCCGAATGTGGTTTGCTTGTGGATCGGGCGCTTCATTCTAGTATCGTCGCGGTCGGTCAACACGATCATCTGGGCGCTGCTGTTCGTGGCGATCTTCGGGCCTGGCATCATCGCTGGTATCATCGCGATCATGTTCCGCTCTATCGGGTTCCTTGGCAAACTGCTGGGCGAAGCGATCGAGGAAATTGACCCCGCTCCGGTGGAAGCACTGGAAGCCTGCGGCGCGTCACGCTTCAAGGTGGTGCTGTATGGTATTGTCCCACAGGTGATGCCTGCGTTCTTTGCGATCAGCATTCTGCGTTGGGATATCAACCTGCGTGAATCCACGGTACTTGGCCTTGTCGGGGCAGGGGGCATCGGGATTATTCTGCAAGGCGCGATTGATACGTTCCAATGGCAAGAAGTGTCGATGGTCCTGCTGACGATCCTCGCTCTTGTCATCGCAGGTGAGGTCATCTCTTCCGCGCTGCGCAAGAAGCTTCTGTAATGATGATCGGGGCCGCTGGAACATCCGGCTGCCCCGATACTTTGCTCCCCTCTAAAGGACAGATTACGTGACGAAGCCTAATGTTCCGCTGACCACGCAACAGATATTCGACCGCTACGAAGAGGTCCGCCCACGGCTACCGCAGGTCACGACGCAGCCGAACACCGTCAACATCCAATCCCTGCTGGATATTGCCGACCAAGTCGACGCCTTCGTCTTCGATGCATTCGGTGTGTTGAACGTTGGCGAAACCCGGATCCCGGGCGCTGATGTTCGTCTTGATCAACTCCGCGAACGTGGTTGCGCCATCCGCATCCTGACCAACGCCGCCAGCTATGACCGCAGCGGTGCGATTGCCAAATTCAAACAGCTGGGCCTGCGAGTCGAAGACGATGAGATCATCACAAGCCGGCAAGCCGCCCTTGATGCGATGGGCGAAGGACACTGGGGCGTGATTGCCGCCGATGCAGACCAGCTCGAAGATCTACCTTCCACGGTGACACGCTTAACGGACACTGCCGCCGACTATGACACAGTGGAGCAGTTTATTTTCCTTTCAGCGGCGGATTGGACTGCTTCGCAGCAGGAGTTGTTGGAAGCCGCCATGCCGCGCAATCCGCGTCCGCTGTTAATCGCAAACGCCGATCTGGCCGCGCCCTGTGATGACGGGTTCTCGGTCGAGCCAGGGCATTTTGGCCATCTCATCGCCGACACCTTCCCTGACCATGTGCGCTTTTTCGGCAAACCGTTTCCCGAAGTCTATGATCTGATTGGGGCCTCACTCCCGACGACCCCGATGAACCGGATTGCGATGTGTGGTGACACACTTCACACGGATATTCTGGGGGCTGCAGCGCGGGGGTGGCGCACGGTTCTGGTCACGCAGGATGGACTATTCTCGGGCTATGATACACAGCCATTCGTCAGGCGTGCAGGTCTATTTGCCGATTGGAGCCTTTGTCGCATCTAGGTCTCGACGCATTGGGGCATACCGCGCGACCTCAAATATTTCTTGCCAGATCACGTCACGCAAAGTTCTCGTTCTCAAAAACTGCTTTCGTCTCGGCCTTCAAAATCAGGTTTAAACACCAACGGCGCGGTAGCTGTTGATTAAGATTTCATCGGCGCTACGTCCCTTAGCAGGTGGCAGCTTTGAGATAGAGCGTTACTCGTCAAAAAGTGTCCGAATGGCGGCTTTGGGCCGTTCTTTGGAGAGTGTTAACCTATGGAGCCGCAAAGCGGAGGACAGCAGGTCACCGCAGCCCGGTTTCTTTCTGGCGATCTCTTAAGCGATTCCACAAAGGTCTACCCTACGGAGACGTCATGAATTTCCGCAAGAGGTGTTCATTTAGGCTTGAATGAGTATTTATAGACAGTACTCTAAAAAGGTCTAGTACCATAGGAGAATTTCATGTCAGTTGTTGGTTACCGTCGTGTCAGTACGGTAGAGCAAAATTTCGACCGACAAGACTTGGGTCACGTAGATAAGCTCTTCGAGGAAAAGCTATCCGGCAAAAACGCCAATGACCGCCCAGCGCTTAACTCCCTGCTGGATTGGGTGCGAGAGGGCGACACTGTGGTGGTGCATAGCATCGATCGATTGGCCAGAGACCTACGCGACTTGCAATCGATCATTCAGAGACTGAACGACCAAGGGGCATCAATTACTTTCAAAACTGAAGGGCTGACGTTCTCCGCGAAGTCGGATGATGCCTTTGCAACTCTGCAATTGCAGATGATGGGAGCCTTCGCCGAATTTGAGAGAAACATTATCCGAAAGCGTCAGGCGGAGGGGATCGCTAAAGCGAAGGCAAAGGGGCTTTACAAGGGGCGTCCGAAAGTTGTCGATGACGCCAAAGTTAAAGAGCTGCGCCAATCAGGGATGGGTGCGACTGCGATCGCCAAAGAGCTTGGGATCGGCCGAGCCACAGTCTACAAATCTTTGAACTCTTGATACGGCAAGCACCGGTTTTGTTTAACGCCCGGGAAACTGTCTTGCCAAATAACGTCTACCTTTAACCTCAAACCCGAAGTCAGATTTCGGCCCAAAGGAGACATCCAGCCATCACCTGCGATGCTGCGGTGCGGCGGGAGTTTCCGTTTGTTTGGCCTTAACTGATAACGAGCGGATATCAACATTTACCCAAGGTTTATTTTAGGTCAAATTTATTTATCGTGGAAAGTATTCAAAGGAGATCGCTCTGTGGCTGAAGATCCAGATCCAAATGCAATGAGAGATGTCGAAGCCGTTCGCAGGCTACTGACGAACGCAGTTCGCTTGAAGCGAGAAGATATCGCAAATGCGTGTAGAATTCGCATCTATGAGTTATCTGGCTGTGACTACGATGACCCTATCGAACGACGATTGTGGCAGGCGGTAACCGCTTATGAGGAAACTCTTAGAGAGAAGCACGGTCGCAAACAACTGGCCAGCTACACCCGTCGAAAAATTGCGGCCAAGGGGGCTCTGCAAACCTTGACGGATTGGGCGCTGGATCCAAAAGTAACTCCTGGTTTCGAGGCCTTGGTGGCTGCCAGTGCAGTTAAATTTACTGGGGAGTACGTCGTGGTCGAATTTGCTGAAAGATTTCCTTTAGAAGCCGTGCAAGCCGCTCAATCCAAGCTCAAAGCCTATGGTGTTGAAGTCACTACATCTTAAAACCAACGGCCCATTCCCGCCGTTGCCCGAAGGGGCACACGCTGCGTCGCAGCTTTCGCAAAGCTGCCGGTCGACACCTGACGCAGCAAATTGACATCTCAATGTCGCCTGTGCGGACAAACCGGCCTTTTGCTCATGCAGCTAATGCTGACGCAGCATGTTCTTAGCGGCGTTACAGTCAACGTCGTCAGAGCGTCCATTCAACGTGGGTTGATAACGTAAATTCCAAACTGCATTTTCCCTGCGGTTGGGCAAATGCCTGAGCTCGGAACGCTTGACGAAAAAAAAGGTCGCGGCTCTCGTGGGTCTTGCACCAATCAATTGTGAAAGCGGCAAATACAAAGGGTGTTGTCGCATCAAAGGCGAGCGAAGCGGCTTGCGACGGCTTCTGTACCAAGCTGCATTATCAGCTGCTCGGTTCAATCCAGTCCTAAGCGACTTTGCAAAGCGATCGCGCGCAAAGGGCAAGCCACACAAGGTCGTTCTCATCGCAGTTGCTAGAAAATTGATTGTGTTGGTAAACTCTTTGCTCACCAAAAATACTGTGTGGAACCCGGAAATTTAATACAGTTGCTAGGGGCTATTCACAGTTTTTCAGAAATGATTGGCAATCGTTTCTCACCAAACACGATCTGGATGCCAGCATGAGCAGACGTGGGAACTGTCATGACAACGCCGTCGCCGAGAGCTTCTTTCGTCTATTGAAACGCGAACGCATCAGGCGACAGACGTACCTCACACGCGACGCTACGGCAGGACGTGTTCGATTACATCGAGATGTTTGGCAACCCAAACCGCATGCACACGAACAACGGCATGCTGTCACCGGTTGACTATGAAATGAAACAGCAGAAAATGAACGAGGCAGGCGTCTAGGGGCCTCGGGCCACCTCAGGGCAAGCGGGCTGGTCTAGGTGTGGAATGTCTATCACTCTGGGCTCACGTCCCATTAGATGCGCCAAGTTCCGTGAAGCGAGGCAAACCCGCCTGTCGCAGCCGTTGCAATTTTCACCAACAGCCCTTGGATCAAGTTAAAAAGAATTTCCAGAAATTTTCCAGTTTGATGCACTTGATGCTCATTAAGTTGGCATAAGTTGCATTTCGATGAAACAATCCTTGGTTTCAGCGGTATTTAAACTGAAGCGGTGTTTGCAATGATGCCCCAATCAAAGCAACGGCTCAAAAATGAGAGCCGACTTCCAACAGGGGAACATCATGACATACAAAATCTCGCGGCGCGGGCTTCTGGCCTCATCAGCGGCGACAGCAGGTGCCTTGGCAATGCCAACAATCGTTCGTGCCGCAGGTCACCAGCCACTGGCTGGCAAAGAGCTGCGCCTTTTGACGTGGTCCGACAACACAGGTCTTGCCATTCTGGACCACATTGCAAAGCCGTTCGAGGAAGCCACGGGCGCGCGTGTCATTGCAGACCGTACCGGATCCACATCTGAAATGGTTGCCAAATTACGCGCTGCTGGCGACCGCCCACAATATGACGTGATTACCCTTGCGGGTGTTGGCGCGGTTGAGTTGGCCGGAGATGGACTTTTGGCACAACCGGATCTGAACATGCTGCCAAACCTCGAACAGGTTGATCCGAGGTTCCGCACGGGTGCGGACGGGCACGGCATCGGTTACCTCCTGTGGACAGGCGGTTTGATCTACAACACGAAGACCTTCGCAGAGCCACCAAAATCCTACGCGGAAATGTGGGACGCATCCCACCAAAATCGTCTGTTCTTGCCGCCGTCCACGTGGACCGATGCACTCGACACGATCTTTGCGACAGGCAAGATGCTTGGTGGCGATGGCACCAACGCTGAAGAGGCATTTGCCAAATTGGCAGAGCTTCGCGATAGCTTGCTTACATTCGGTGAAAACCCTGCGCAAATCTCCGAGCTGTTCCGCTCTGACGCATTGGACATCGGCGGTGTCTATGCGCCTGCATTCTATGCGGATGAATTGAAGGACCCTGCGAATTCAAACATGGGTGCCACCTATGACATCGACGAAGGTTTCTTTGCGGATCTGATGTACACAATCGTTCCAAAGGCCAAGCCGGGTGACGATGACGTTGTTCATGCCTTCATCGATTTCACACTGGACGCAGATGTGCAGGGGAGAATGGCCGAAGCCGTCTTGAACGGCCCGATCAACCAAAACGCGGTGATGTCTGATGAGGCCAAAGCAAGCCCGTTCATCATCAAGCCCGAGCAAATGGGCGACACCGCTGTGGTGCATGACAAATCCTTCATCGCCGATGTGCGTGAAGATTGGATCACCCGTTACACACAAACCTTGGCGTGATCCGCCCAAGACAGGACGTTCCTCAGTGAGCCTTCAATTAACCAAATCAAAAGCGCTGGCATTTTCTTTGCCAGCGCTCATCGCAATTCTCCCCTTTCTAGGGGCGTGTTTTTACATCTTTCGGTTTTCCATTTCAGGCGAACAATCCCGCATCGAGGGCTTTTCGACCCAGCCCTATGTGGATTTGATGACGCCGTATTTTGGTCGTACCGTTTGGTTAACACTGCGGCTTGCGTTTATTGCGACCATCCTTGCCATGTTGATGGCGGTTCCGCTTGCCTTCCTGCTGACAAGCCTACGCAGTCCCTTTGCCCGCCGCAGCCTGACCATTGTGATCTTGCTGCCGCTCATTCTGAACCTGCTCGTGCAAGCCTACGGTTGGATATTGCTGCTCGGGCCCAGTGGGGTTTTGAATTCCACCCTGCGTAGCCTTGGCATCATTGAACGACCGATCTTTTTGCTGTTCAACGAGACGGGAGTCTTGCTGGGGTTGGTGCAAACCTCTCTCCCCTTGGCGGTCTTTCCGATTGTTAGTTCCGTTCGCGGCATATCGCGCGAACATCTGGAGGCGGCCAGTTCGCTGGGTGCCTCGCATTGGCGCATCTTCTTTGACGTGACCGTACCGCTGCTTCGGCCCGGATTATTTGGTGCAGCGTCGATCGTGTTTGCTTTCAATGCTAGCGCCTTCGCCATTCCGTTGCTGTTGGGTGGTCGCCGCGTCCAGATGATGGGCATCGCCATCCGAGATATGATTTCACCATTGTTTAATTGGTCTGGCGCTGCGGCGGCTGGCATGATCCTGATCTTTGTCACCATGATTGCGATGCTGTTTGCAGCATGGTTGGCGCGGATCACATCTGAAAAAGTGGAGCGCTGATATGCGGGTTGATCTTCTTCCAACTGAAGGGGGCGGCACCTATCGTTTTGTTATCATCCTGCTCGCGATCTGCGGCATCTTGATTTCCTCTCTGCCCGTCATTTTGGTAACGATCATGTCCTTCTCTGCGGCCGACAACACAGGCTTTCCGCCCGAAGCGTTGTCTTTGCGTTGGTATTCGGAAGTGACCGCGATGTTCACAACCGAAGACGCCAACAGCGCGCAATCGGTGGTGTCCTCAACGATCACCAGCCTTGTCGTCGCGGTCATCGTTATGGTGATTTCAACCGGTGTGTGCATTCCTCTGGCTTATGTTTTGGCGCGGGGTGATCGGCGCATTCGCAGCGGGATGGAACTATTGTTCACATTGCCCTTGGTCTTCCCGCTGGTGATCCTTGGCATTGCGTTTTTACTGATTGCCGAAAGCCTGCGGCTCGACATCGGCATATGGCGTATCATAATCCCTCATGTCGCGCTCGTCCTGCCGTTCGTACTGCGCAATTGCCTCAGCGCCATGAGCGGGATCAGCTTGGAAGTTGAAGAAGCTGCCGTATCGCTCGGTGCGTCTCCACTACGCGCAATATGGGATATTGTCATTCCGATGATGAAGGCCGGTATCCTTGCTGGCTTGATCTTTGCGCTGATCATCAGCTTCAACGAATTCACAATCACCTTCTTCATGTACACCGTTGATGTCAGCACGCTGCCGATCTGGATGTACAGCCGCACGGTGTCTTCGTTGGACCCATCAACACTGGCGCTGTCCGTGTTCATTATTGTCGCCGATGTTGTGTTGATTGTGCTTGTGGACAAGCTGATCGCCGGTCGCGCGAGCCTCTTTTAGAAAGTTCAAAGATATGGCATCTGAAACTCACCTTCACATCGAAAACGTGTCGAAAAAATTCGGTACCGTCGACGCGCTACGCGACGTTGATCTCAAAATAGAACGCGGATCTTTCGTGTGCCTTTTGGGGCCATCGGGCTGCGGCAAGACCACGTTGCTGCGCATCATCGCAGGGTTCGAGGCCGCAACCAAAGGCCGCCTGATCCTCGATGGACAAGACATTTCAAATCAGCCACCGCACAAACGCGGCTTTGGCATGGTGTTTCAATCGCTGGCGTTGTTTCCGCACATGAGTGTCGCGCGCAACATTGGCTATGGTTTGAAGTTGCGCGGCGTCAAAGGTGCGGCACAACGGGACCGTGTAGAAGAGCTGTTGGACGTGATCCAGCTACCGCACATTGCGGATCGCCCCGTTTCGGCCTTGTCAGGCGGGCAACGCCAACGGGTGGCCATTGCGCGTGCTTTGGCAATCCAGCCACCTCTGTTTCTGCTCGACGAACCGCTTTCCGCTCTGGACGCCCAATTGCGCGACAACATGCAGATCGAGCTGCGCCAGTTGCAACAAAAATTCGGCGTGACAACGGTTTTGGTGACCCATGACCAGCACGAAGCGATGATGCTGGCGGATGAGTTGGTTGTCCTCAAAGACGGTGCAATTCGCCAGTCTGCACCACCTTCACAAATCTACAACAATCCCGCAGACAGCTTTGTCGCGGATTTCCTTGGCGCGGCTAACCTGATCGAGGTAGGCGCAATGAAGGGGGGCGCGATCGATCTGTTCGGCACCCCCGTCAAAAGCACAGCACCCCATCAGGACGGCGACAAAATGCTCGCCGCTGTGCGGGCAGAACACGTGGGCCTGACCCCTGTTGCCAATGACGACCATGCGGGCATCGGCGCGATTTCTTTCATGCGTAATCTGGGTGCGGCAACCGAATTTGTCGTGGCAATTGATGGCAAGAACCTGCGCGTGCGTCGCTCAAGCGTAGAAGCGCAGGGCCTTGATGTTGGCTCAAAAGTGGCGCTGACATTCGACCCTGCGTTGGTTTCGCTGTTTAAGGCCGCTTAATGTGTCGTTGCGATGGCCTCATACGTAAGGATTGCCGCAGCCAAATCCTCCAATGCGGCACCGACGGATTTAAAGACCGTAATCTCATCATCATATCGGCGTCCGGCATGATACCCTCGTGCCAGATCGAATAAATCCGCCTTAATATCTGAAACGTAGAAGGCACCTTCGCGAATGGCTTGAACGATATCGCCACCTTCGGACAAAACACCGCCGCGCGTGTCAGCAAACACTGAGGCCATCGCGATCAGCGCGCTGTCAGTTTCGCGCATTTCCGGCTTAAACGCCCCGATAAGATCGATGTGCGTCCCTGGTTTTACCCAAGCCCCCTTGATCAGGGGGGCCCGAGATAGCGTGCAGCAACTGATGATGTCTGCCTGTAAGGTTGCGCATTCCAGATCATCAGTGGCCTGCGCGTCATACCCCAAAGTACGGGCAGCTTTTGCCACCTTTTCGGCCTGTTCGATGCGGCGTGCCCAGATCGTCACCGATGTAAGGGGGCGCACCGCAGTATGTGCTTCGATCACGTTAAGCGCCAGCTTTCCGGCCCCGACGACTAACAAATTGCTTGCATCCGGCCGTGCTAAATACTGCGCCGCAAGGGCTGACGCTGCGGCCGTGCGCCGTGCGGTTAATTCCGCGCCGTCAAGCACGGCAAACAATGCGCCAGTTTCACCTGACGACAAAAGATACGCGCCCGAAATTGCAGGTAACGATCGCGCTGAATTGCCGGGTATGACGTTGACCATTTTAACGCCGATGTATTTTCCCGGCGTCCACGCTGGCATCAACAACAAGGTGCCGCTGTCTTCGTTTGGGACCTCGACCTCATGATGGTGGCGCAATGGCATGACGCAGCCTGACCGAAACATCGCGTCCAGCCCGTCGATCAAGCGGGGCCACTCTAGCCCCGCCCGCGTTTCATTCGTGTCAAAAACCCGCAGCATATTACCGTTTTACGGCCGTAATCATGACCTCAACCAAATAATCTGGCGTGGCCAAGCGTGCCTCAACACAGGCGCGCGCAGGCGGATTTTTGGGATCAATCCATGCATCCCAAACAGCGTTCATATCCGCGAAGTTCGCGATATCGGCAAGCCAAACCGTCGCGGTCAGAATTTGGGATTTGTTACTTCCTGCATCCGCCAACAAGCGGTCGACCTCGGACAACATGTCTTTGGTCTGTGCGGTGACATCCGCCCCGCTGCCAACTTGACCTGCGAGGTAGATTGTATCACCGTGTACCACAGATTGGCTCATGCGAGTGTCAAGTTCGGTGCGTGTGATCGTCATTGGCAGGTATCCTTACTTTGGTGTTCTAGAGGGAGAGAATTGCATCAGACTCAGGATTTCGAATAACATTTGCGCGCCATTCTGGGCCGTGTTTGTTGTTGGGTCATAAGCGGGCGCAACTTCGACAACATCACCGCCGACAAGGTTCACGCCCTTCATGCCGCGGATTAGTTTGAAAGCCTCGCGCGTGGTCAGCCCACCGACCTCTGGCGTACCAGTTCCGGGCGCATAGGCTGGATCGAGGCTATCAATATCAAAGGAAAAGTAAGTAGGGCCATCTCCGACAACTTCGCGTGCCTTCGCGATGATGTCAGGCAGGTTTGCATCGGTGATGCTTGCGGCCTCGATCACGGTCATCCCTGACATCTCGGAAAATTCCCAGATGTATTTTGCGGCCCCTCGAATGCCGATCTGGATCGTGCGCTCGGGGTCAAGCAACCCGTCAAGCACCGCATTGCGGAAAGGGCCGCCATGGTGAAACTTCTCGCCTTCATAAGACCCACCAGTATCGCAATGGGCATCGATGTGGATCATCCCGACAGGGCCATCTTTTGCGGCAGCTTTTAGAATTGGGTGACTGATGGAATGATCGCCACCAACACCTAATGGGATCACATCATGCGCTACGATTTTGGCGACAAATTCTTCGATGTCAGCATGGCTTTGCGTGAGGTCAAACCGGCTCTGCATCGGCACATCGCCAATGTCTGCAACAGACATTTCGTGAACCGGAGCGCATTCAAGCGCGTCGTTGTAGGGACCAACGCGCTCGATACTTCGCAAAGCCCGTGGTCCAAACCGCGACCCGTTGCGATTGGTCACGCCAAGGTCCATCGGCACCCCATAAAGCGCAACATCCAAAGCGGAAATCTCAACACCCGAATTAAAGGGAATATGCGGCGCATCCAGCAATGTCGGCATACCGGCATATGGGGCAGGCCGACGCCCACCCTCAGAAAAGATTTTCGCGGCTATCCTTTGCGCCTTTGGATCGTGCAAGTCGCCGCCCGTTGTGTCCTCGAATTTCCGTTGCAAACGGGCGAGTTTTTCCGCCGACCAAGCCATACAAATCTCCTAATTGATCGCTCATGCCTAGCGCAGCCTGAGTGGTGAGTTAAATTTGAACATTTGGAAGTTTTGTTTCATAGTTATACAACTTGAATTACTCATGGATTTTCTCGTATGCCTCGACGCAAGAAAGCTTTTTCCGGCACGATCAATGACGTGGATTTACGTTTGATGCGTGTATTTAAAACCGTGATTGAATGTGGTGGCTTATCCGCTGCGCAGACCGAGTTGGGCGTTGGTCGATCCACGATTTCTCGGCAAATTTCGGATCTTGAGATTAGACTTGGGCTGCGTCTGTGTCATCGCGGGCGCAGTGGGTTCTACCTGACGCAGCAAGGTCAGCAGGCTTATGATTTCATTGACCACTTTTTGAAACAGAGCGAAGACTTTACATCGCGCATTGCCAGTATCAGCAACAAGTTGGTTGGAAAAATCGAAATCGGCATGATCGATTTTACAATAAGCGACGTGAAGAATCCGCTCGTATCCGCCATTCGTAGCCTTCAAGCTATGTCCCCAGATGTGTCGGTCACTATGATGACGGGATCGCCGAACGAGGTAGAGCGCGGCGTGATTGACGGCAAATTACACGTGGGGATCGTCCCCGATTACCAACGCCACCCAAGCCTTAATTATATGACGCTTTACGATGAACGCGTTGGGCTGTTTTGTGGTGGGAATCACCCACTGGTCGACGATTTACTTAACGGAGTTAAATTGTCGGACAGGGACGTTTGTAAGCACAAGCTGGTTCATCGTGGATATTTTGAAGGCGAGCGTTTACGCAAAAGAAAGCAAATCTTTCCGGTTGGCAGTACGGTCTACCAGACCGAAGCGGTACTTTCCCTTGTGCGAAGCGGTGTTTACTTGGGCTACTTCCCGTCTCATTGCCAAGACTTAATTCGTGATGAGTTCTATGAAATTCTGCCTGATGTTTTTGGCTATTCCACTCCGATCTGTGCCGTTTGGCGCACTGATCGAAATCAATCCGCGATCTTGCAGGACTTTCTCGATCTTTTGAAACCATAGGCTTTCTCCAAGATGCCGCCTGATGAGATGCGTCCTAATAGCATTGTTTGAACGTAAGAGAGACGGCGTGCGCGGTAAATTCCGCACAATATTTTGCGAAACCGGTTATCTGCGCAGATGCTGCAAACGGCAGCTAATTCCGCACTTTGATACTTGGCTATCATTCCTTTGCTGCAAATTGTCCGAATGACTGGTTTTCACGCTGCGTTGCGACAACAGAATTTTAGCGTTTGCAGCATAAGCAACGCTGCGAGCGCGCGCAGCACAAAATCAATGGGGCCGGTGTGGGCTCACAGCAGCCGTTCTCCGCTTTGCAGCATCACGTTGAGGCACCACACATTAGTTAGTCGCTCACGGCCCATAGCTGCCGTTGCCCGACGGGTCACACGCTGCGTCGCAGCTTTCGCAAAGCTGCCGTTCGACACCTGACGCAGCGAAATTGACAGCTCAAGGTCTGATGTGCGGACGGAGCTGTCATTGCTTTGTCGCTGGGTTCTGCGAAGATCATCCGATCCAACAGTGGAAATGATGATGAAACCGTCCGGCACATTTATTTTGGCAAACGCATTTGGCCTGCTTGTCGCCTCTATCTCACATGCTGCCGATCCGGCGGACCTTGGGGGCTTCGTGTTGGGCAGCACATTGCAAGAAGCGCAATACCATGCGCGCTCGCAGGATTGGACGCTTGAGCCGGTTTCAAAAAATCTGCCTGGAAGCTGGACTGTCGAAGGCACGAACCTTTCCCTGTTTATTTGCAACGGGCTGGTCGCCTCGGTCTCTGAGAGGCTGGCAGGCGACTTCGAGCAGTTCACGGCCCTCGTTTTCTCTATGCGACTGGAACTTGGTCAGCCACATATCAGCATCACCAACCTTCCTTCTGGTGTCGGCGTCATATCAACAATTGATGTCCGTTTCGACATGGCTGGCGGAGGTGCCGCCGTTCAACTCCAAAGCATCGGGGGAAACCGCACCCTCTCTACCAACCGTTGGATCGACTCCGCGTGCCAATGAAGGCTGCTGATAATCGCACGGAGTGCGCGGCAACGACGGGCTCGTTCCTGCCGTTCTCCGCTTCGCAGCATCATAGGCTGTCGGTCCAAATGCGAATAACATGAACGGCCCAAAGCCGACGTTCGAACGGACGAAAACGCTGCGTGGCGGCGATGCCATAAGCAGCCCTTCGACACGTGGTGCAGAACGGCTACTGTCAGAAGGTCGCGTTGAAGAATTGCGGTCAGTGGCTAGATTTTCTTTGACCCACAATTAGTCGTGCAGAATGTTCTGCAACTATTTCGATGTTTTGACTAACTCGATTGTCAGAATAGTTCTTCGTCGCTGATATCTGGCTGAATGGCATGCTGCTCGCCGCCACGAGCACGATAGTCAGCGTCGATTTCTACAATACCCTCGCGCATGAATGTCATTGCTCGTAGGCATAGCTCGATAAACTCACTGCCCTCCATCTGCTTGATATCCGTATCATCGACTGTCACGTACGCTCGCATATACGGGTGCTCGGTATCATTCGCGTGGTCTGTTTCCCAATGCTGAAAGGCATCGGTATGGATTCCGCCACGATGGGTCGCGATCTGGCGCGCACGCCCAAAGAAGCTATTGATCTTATCTGAATTGTTTGCACGCCACGCGTCGATTGCAGCAGTTAGCTTGGCATCGCCAGAATTTTTCGTCCGTTTCAGCATTTCTTCGTTGAGAGAATAGAATGCATTGAACAAACCGATGGCGTGATACCAAAGGCCGCCAGGACTGTTAAAAAGTCCACGTGCTGTTTCAGCAGATCTCAAGCCGTAACTGGCCTTCAAGAACAATTCATGCAGTAAGTTTGGACCAGCCATCTGAATACCATACCTCAACGTGCTTGGGTCGCCACAAAGTATAGAGGTTTCTGCCGAAAGCGACCTCAAAAAGGGGGCTGGAACCGGCCCAAAGGAGACATCGGACCGGTGCTGACGCTGCAGTGAGGCATCCCTTAAGCTGCCATACGTTATCTATGCAGCATCCCGACGGCCCAGAGACCTGCAATACGATCTGAGCTGTCTTTGATCATAAGTTTATACTTAAACGACGGCACTTGTATTGACTGACATAGCTGCACTAACAGTCTTATGATTACTGTTGGGACATACCATGCACTACACACCTGGAACTCATATTTTGCTGGATCTACACGACGCACATCATCTGAACGAAGTGGAGACGATCCGCAAAGTGATGCTCGATGCGGCGCATGAAGTCGGTGCCCATGTGGTCGATCAGAAATTCCACGTGTTTGGCGGGGGGGCCGGCGTGACCGGCGTTGTGTTGCTTCGAGAATCCCACATCTCGATCCATACGTGGCCGGAATCCTGCTTTGCCGCTGTTGATATTTTTCTATGCGGCGGGTTGTCGGCAGATCCGGCAATCGATCTGATGCGACGGGTCCTTCGGGCAGGTCGGGTTGAGGTGACTAAAGTTACCCGCGGGCAAAACCGTGATACGCCTGCAGGGTAAAGCTGACGGTAGGCCTACTGAAACCAAGCGTCCCATCCGTCTTGATAATATCGGACAAGTGGGTGGGTTTGGATAGTGTTTACTTCGACAGCGACGCGGCGCGTATCGGATGCGAAGACTTGCGCTTGTTCCCAAATCTCCGGCGTGGCGTAGCGAAGCCCCTGAGGCAGCAGCAAAGGCCGCTCGGCGAGCGCATATTGCGACACCATGACAAATCCCCATTCGCCAAAACTGGGCACATAGGTGTGATAGGGGCGCACAATCAACTGGCCTGAAGGAGCTGACGGATTGCGGGTGCCTTCCCACGTGGCTGCAACAGACCAGAATGCTTTGTGGGCAAAGAAGGGAGAGCCAGCTTGGGTGACCAGCACGCCGCGCGGGGAGAGGCGCTCAATCAGAGTGGCATAGAATTCGATGGAATAGAGTTTGGACAAAGACAGGTTTTTTGGGTCAGGCAAATCAATCACGATGACATCGAACACATCCTTGTTGTCTTGTGCGAAGGCCCATGCGTCTTGGTTCATGATAGTCACGCGGGGGTCCGATAAGGATTGGTCATTCAGCAATTTTAATTGAGCATGATCGCGAAAAAGCTCGGTAACGCGGGGATCAAGGTCGACCAGGGTGACCTGCACGACGTCCTCATATTTGAGTACTTCGCGCACAGCCATACCATCGCCTCCTCCGAGGATCATTACATTTGTTCGGCGCGGCGCGTGGGCAAGTGCAGGGTGGACCAGCATCTCGTGATAGCGGTATTCGTCAGCCGTATCGAACTGGATCGAATGGTCCAGAAATAAGCGGGTGCGGTCGCGAAAACGGGTGACAGCGATGTTTTGATACGGCGTTGTTTCTGACAGGATCAAATCGTCTTGAAACAATGCGGCATCCGCAACAGAGACAAGGCGTTCTGATTGCGCCAAGCCTGCGACCATAACAAGAAATGCGGCAGCGCAGACCCCTTTGAGGGTGTGAGATATCTTGTCGTGGAACATCGCAATCGAGATGCCAGCAACGACCAGATTGAGACAGCCGAACATCAGACTGGCCGACATCAATCCCAAATGCGGTACAATGACCAAAGGAAAGGCAAGTGACGCGATCAATGCGCCAAGATAGTCAACACTGAGAACATTCTCGAACCGAAACCGTGTCGCGCCGATCTCTTTGAGAACGCGTGCAATGAGCGGGATCTCCATGCCCGATAGCACGCCCACACATCCTAACATCAGATACAGCAAGAACTGGACTTCGCCAGTGTAGGCAAAGGCTGCATAGATAACAGGGGCCATTGCGCCGCCCACCACGCCAAGAGCGACCTGTACGCGGACAAACCCCTGCAGGGCGTCCACGGTGAAGCGTGAAAGCCACGCGCCCATGCCCATCGTTGCCAGAAAGACGCCAATCACAAAACTGAACTGGCGGACTGAATCGCCCAGCAAATAGCTCGACAAAGTCGCTGCAATCAGCTCGTAAATGAGGCTTGCAATCGCGACAAGCCACGTCGCAAGCAGCAGCCAGATGGCATGCTTGTTTTGCGCTGGTTGCGTGGACATCAGGACAGGATGACTGCCGCGATAATGATCGAGAGGGAGAGAAATACCGACGCGATCAGTATCGCAAGAGCCACGTTCTGATCGGTTTCAATTTCCTTGATGATGGGGAAAGGCGAAAATGTGCGAATAACCCACCAACACAGACAAAAAATCAAAATCCCGATCACGGAATACACTAAGGTCGAGACGATCTCGGCCCCTGAAACTGCTGAAAAAAGGTCCATACTTCCCGCTTTCTATTTTACGCGACCATTAATGCCGCCGCCAACGCCACCGATCCGAACGGACCGGTCCAAATCTTTGCTTTCTTGCCAGACGCTATTGACGGACAGGTAATAGCCAGCCCCCAGTGCCGCGACCGAAAGAACGATAAATATTGCGCGCGTCAGCATCAATCATCACTCCAGTCGCCATGCTTCATCCGGCGTTTCCAGTGCAGGTGTGGCCGCAGCAAGTGATACAGCCCAAAGAGCGCAAAAACCAGCCCAACAAATTGAAGCCATCTGCCATTTGTCACCCCCTCTTGCGTCACCACTTGGACTTGACTGAGCGGCGAACCGGTGCGTTGCCATGTCTCGGCCTCCTCAACGATGACTTCGACGAGGTAGGTGCCTGTTTGACGTGGAATAAATCGCAGCTCCGAGGTGCGGCGTCCTTCGCTCCACGCGCCGTCCTTGTCGCGGCCGGAATAACGCTCAACTGTGCGACCAGATTCGAACACCGGCACATCGTCGGGGTCAGTGACACCCACCCCGATAAAGGCCCAGCTGTTATCGACATTTGCCCACAGCCTGATCCGTGCAAGGCGGTCCTTTTGGCTCACGTCAAAGGCGATCTCTTGAGGGAGCTGGTCAAGGTCGAATTTGTGAATCTCTACGGTCCCGCGCCCTGAGAGGCTGACGGCAGTGAAGGACATCACAAATGCGATCAGAGCAAATATCGCGGCGGCACTTGCAAGAAACTTCTGATGGCGGCCAGCGACGTAGGGCTTGAGGACATTGAAACCCTTTGGCTTGGGCGGATCTGTTATGCCAAAAGAGGCATAGACCTTCTCAGCGGGCAGGTAGTGCGTCCGCCAAATCTCTTCCTCTGTTGCGGCTTCTTGGAAACCAAGCATGGCGGCATTGTTCAGCATCGATACGCTCACAACCTGCGCCCCAATCTGCGGCGTCCAATTAAACTCGCCTTCTACAAAGGTGATCGTGCTCGATGATGTCTCAAAGTAGGTGTAAGTGCCGTCCGCTGCCTCCACCTTGGGCGGGGTCTCGGATGTCTCTACCAGCAGCGTGCCAATCCATCCTGGGCGCGTCACGCCACGATACCGGCGCGTAAAGCTTAGATGACCGTTTTCTACCGTCAGGTAGGCATAGCCATGTGTCTGCGAGTACAGCTGGTGGTCGACCCATGTCCAAGTCCGCTTTTTCCACTGCTCCATCATGCCCAATGTGCCGATGATGGTGAACGGGATACCCTCGATCATGCCAGTCATACCGATAGAGAATGGTGACACGGGCCGCTCGAGATCGGAGAATGTGCGAAGCACCGCAAAGTTATCCTGCGCATCTAACTCTGATCCGCAATATCCGCACACCATGACCTGCACCCGGCCACCGCCCAAAACATCAAGCCCTGCGCCGCATGACGTACAGTTGATTGATTTTATCTCTGGTTTGCGGGTCAATGTTCGATCACCGTTTCGAATGCATAAGGATCAAGCCAGCTGCCGGTATACCAACCCGGTGCGCCCGTTGAAAATTCTCCGGACAGAATACGGCCCCCTTCGCCCTGACAATTTACATAAGAATAGCTCGAACCCAGTGTGAGCACTTCGGCAAATGAACCACGCACCGCGATACATGTTGCTGTGTCATTTTCCGTGACCCGGTAGCGGGTTCCGCGCACGTCAAAAAGTGTGCCCAGTTTAGGAACAGTTGTAATGTCGGGGGTGAACTGCTCAGACAAGGGGCGCTGCACAATGATGTCCCCTTCGTCCACGGATATCCATACCTCTTCGCCGTCAAGCGCGACGGCAAAGAACTCGTCCCACCAGCCTGTGCCATAGTCAAACCGGGCGTGCCCCATAACCTCAAAGCTGCTTGCACCAGTGCGCACGGTCTGGCCGATCTTGAACAGGAGCGGCGTATCGTGCATCTCGCCGCTTGCACCTGCGTTGCGCAAATGGTCAGTTTCGAGAAACAAGGTCGTAGCGCAAGAGCCACAGGTCATCATTTTCGCCGTCGCAAAGCGCCGCGCGAGAGCATATCCACAATTCGGGCAGTTTAATTTGGTCATTTATGCAGTTTACTAACTCTGGAGTTCGTGTCCACGAACAACAGTTGCGTAGAAAATACTACGACCATACCATTTGCGAGCCCATACTTTTGTCCCCCTGAGCATACCTCTCTATAGGCTCTTTGCGGCCCTTCGCTGCAATTGAACGAAAGAAAAACCTTGTCACCCCCCCAACGTCCGCTTCCTTCGGGTTGCCAGTTGACTTGGTGGGCGCAGCGAACTTCCGCTTCCCGCCAATTCTGTGGAAAAACGACGTGTTGCTGGCGCAGAAAGTAGCGTCCAAAAGTAGGCGCAAGCACCTTTCCTATCAGGCCGTTCGCATTTGCTGCGGTGCAGGAAAGATCTTGGCTAATTTGCGGAGGTTTTGGGCTGTTGCTACGAGTAAAAATTCGTCATTTGCGCCGAATGGGCCGCGTAATCGCAATCGTCCCAGCCCGAGGATGCGTTTGAGGTGGGCGAAGAGCATTTCCACTTTCTTCCGGAGCCGCATCGAGATGGCGTATTGCTTGGTCTTGGCAA
>NZ_JBDWCI010000010.1:0-136405 GCF_039977885.1 Sulfitobacter sp. | reverse complement strand
ACTCCCAAGCAAAAAGCACTCATGCATGACCGCTACCCGAACGCAGCCATGACGCCATGACCTCGCCTCCGTGTGATGAAAACTCCAGTGAACCCCTAAAACGTCTCAGGGAAAATATTCCGACCGGCAGAGTTAGAGCAGCGGGATACCTAGCGTGTGATCATGGGCCAAACATCAGCAAAAACATCTAATGACGGAGTTGGCAGCAGAGTCGCTCTGTGGAAGTTCAGGCCGGCATGATTGGCTTTCGCACCCTTGAAACAGATATGCGCCTTAGATCTGACTGCTGAGCGACATCAAATATATCACCCGTTATCGTTGAAGATGGACAGTAGTCGTCGAAGTAAATCGTCGCGCTTATGTATACCAACCGACAAAGCGAGCGTTCATGTGTTGTGCAGCGAAGGTCTCTAACGAGCCCACGTTGTCATCTTTCCGCATTGCAGCTAACGTCTGCTTTGAGGATGATCGAAGGCAACAAAGCAGCACCCAATTGAGCATGAAAAACCTCTTCGTATCCTTGGCCGCGCTTCTCATCGCTACACTAGTGCTGATTTCAAGAAGCATTTGGAAAAGGATGCTGAGTCTTTGGGACACATAATCCCGGTACGCCAAACTTGCGGTCTCACGCCGGTATTTCTGGGCTACGATGGTGTAGCTGGACGGTACGATTTTGACCGCGTTGATCAACAGAAGTTCGAGTTGGCGTATGCTCATTACTTCGCTGAGGCAGAAAGCCGAATTTTGGAAATGACATCCGAAGAACGAACAGAGATGTGCGAAGATGTTTCACGATCCGAATAGGATGATGGTTCGAACCAGACATAGGTTCGCGTTAAGCGAAAGTTAACTTTGTCCCGCGTTGTGTGAATTCATGCGTCGCGCAGCGAACGGGGGTAATGAGCCCACTTCAACCGATGCTGGGCTTTAGATGAACAGGGGCTTACATGAAGTAGTATTTCAGTCACCGCAACCACCACCGCCTCCGTAACTTCCCCCGAAGGAGCTGTGGTGGCTATGGGTATAATCTCCACTCCACCTAATACCATGTCGGCTTGGGCCTTTAAGCTTGGGCGTTCGCAAAGCGAAAAAGAACGCACCTATAATTATTACAAGTGCAATTACGAATCCAATTAGGAATTCAACTATCATCATTTTGCCTCCTTTTTGGACCCGAAGGTAAATCTACACGTTTAAGGGGCTGCGGGCAAACCAGATGTTGAAGCTGTTGATTCATAAGAGCGCTTCGTCCGCAAACATGGCTTTCGGGCTGGCTCCGGCGCATGTCGGTTCGCCTGATTTCCTGCAGCTGACGCAGGCAATCAGGGTGCCTGGGCGACCTCGATAGCATTCCCTTAATGTTGTCAGATCTCGTGCTTCTAGGTCCTTAAACGCCCGTACTTGACTCGCTGCTCTGACGCCATTTGGAATATGCAAAGCGGTCAAAAGGAAGGCCAAAACCTGAATAGAGCTAATCTCAATGAGTGGACGCAAAGATGAGCAGGCCCATGACCTCAGAGCGCCGCTGTTCAGATGAAATGCCCATTAAAACGGATATTTACTTGGCATGGTCCAGAAATTCCCTTGAACGTGCTTGAGTGGGCGGGAGGGCGAACCGGGACGTGCACTTTGTTGGATGATTGTACCAATATCCGATAGGACGTTTGGATTGGTACGGTAATAGGCATGTCCGGTCAGGCCCTTTACGCCTTCAACGTTAATGAAGCTTACGGTCTTTACCTCTGAAAAAATATCTCTGTCTGCGTCTTTAAGACGCCCTTGTGTCAACCGGCCAAACCGTTGGCCTGCCATAAGGCGTTGGGATATCCCAAGCGCGCTATCACCTCGGTTCATATAGACTGTCACCTGACCAATTGCGGCACCGAAACCTTCAGCAATCAGGCGTTGGCGGACGATTGCGAAGTCTAAATCAGGGGCCGCCAAGACAAGGTTTTCAATCTTAAGGGTCGTCTTTGGGTTTTTGCCTTGGTTGCGGACCGCAATAATCATCTCGCGCAATGTCGTTGTCGTCACATCAGTGCCTCTGCTGTGCGCCACGATGTGGATTTTTTCCAATTCCGGAATTTGGGACAGTTGTTTCAAGAATTCTTTGAAATGGAAGACTGTAAATTCGCCTGATTCACGGTCTGTAAAATACCCGAAGAGCCCGCCGGCACCTGATGGCCAAGAGTATACGATTGGAACGCCGCGCCGCCCGCTAAAGTGCCAGATGTCTGCGAGCGAATAAAGGCCATCTTCGAAAGAGTTGTTAAAACCGGGCACGAAAATAACAACTTCGTTCTTGCCTGCGATCCGCATTTTCTCTCGTATTTGATTTTGGAACACCGTGCGTTTGCGATTGTAGGAGGCAAGCGCATCGGGCGTCTGAACGGGCCTCCCGTTTACGACTTCAAATGGGGTCGGGGTTTTATCGAACCTCAAAATCTCGCGGTTTTCTACAATGTTAAATACGATTTTCTCATCACGTTCGGTCTGGCCGCTGGCATCGCTCAGCGACTGCCAATTCTGCCCTTTGCCAAAGGATACAGTTGATACACCAAACGCCATCGAGCTTGAACGGTCTGTTCCATAAGTCTGAACACCGTCAATCATTTCGGAGTTGCGATCGGTGATGTAGAAGATCGAGGGCTGTGTCGTACGGTAGGCTGACGGAATGTCACTTTGCGGGTAGGCGCCGTTCGTAAACACATTTGGGGTCGGGGCCAAAACGCGGACGGGGCTACATGCTGAAATCCCGATCAGGGTCACCAGAATGAAAATAAGTCGTAGATTGATCATGGTGTGAAACCCTTAGCTGGATCGCGTAGCCGAAGCGAACAACGCTACGGAATTTCGGAGAAGTTCGCTACGAAGTTTCAGCATGATATTTACCTCTTAAAAGCACTGCCAAGATTTCGGGGGCAGTTTCGCGGGATCCGCTTGTCAATAAACACAAGCGACCTCTTTGGTGCAAAGACATTAAAGCAACGCCCAGCCGAATGGGGCAACAATATCCTGTGTGCAGACCTTAGGCCAAAGGGACACCTTGGAAGGGTCATGTTCAAGACCGATGCTTCTCTCTCATTGGTTCTCTGATGATTGAAAGCTCCAAAAGGTTACAGGCATATGTGATTTTTTTACCATGCCGCACTCAGCAGTGCCTTCTATCTAGGATAGAAAGCACTGGAAAGTGATCGTGAAACAGTGTCCCCAAGGGGTGTTTCATTAGCCGGTAACCTTCATAAAGATTGCTTTTAGGCCCATTTGGCGTAAAAATTCCTCTGTTCCCAGAGGTAACCCTAACCAAATGTCCGAATGCATTCAGGAATGAGCGACAAGGCGAGCGTCGCCGCGGATTTTGAAGGGCTTGTGCGTGGCAATATCGGGTGGATGCTTGGGCTTGCTGGGCGGGTCTTGGGCGATCATGAGCTCGCAAAAGACGCTGTTCAATTGGCGTTTTCGAAAATTCATTTGAAAATTGATCAGTTCGAAGGGCGTTCGGAACCCAGGACGTGGATGCATAGAATTGTGGTAAACGAAGCGCTGATGATCTTGCGTAAAAAAAACCGTGCCAACGAACAATCTATTAATCATCTGCTGCCCAATTTTGACTCACGCGGAGTCAGGGTGCCAGCATCGCATGTCACAGTCGAAACATCCGAGACTGCTTTGGGCTCTAAGCAAACAACGACCATCGTGCGGGAAACGATATTGGAGCTGCCTGATACTTATCGGGTCGTCTTGCAGTTAAGAGATATTGAAGAAATGACAACCGCCCAAGTTTCAGACCTTCTTGGCATCTCAGAGGCTAATGTGAAGGTGCGCCTTCATAGAGCGCGAACGGCATTAAAGAGCTTGCTTGCCCCCATGCTTTACGACGGTCAGATATGATTCAGGGTTTTGCGCGGGAGATGGGGCCGTTTTTCTTGCTCTGCCATGGCTGTCACAGCATTTTTTCTAGATTTCAGTGTAACCTGTTCTTCTTGAGCGGCATCAAAGACGTGGTGCACGCAGAGGGCACGCCGTGCGCTCGAGTTAACGATCAAGATGAAGGGAAAGCCTGAATGCAATTTGTTCCCTATAAAGATCCGGAATCAAAATTGAGCGCACGAAAAGACCCCATAAGGGGAGGGCTGATCGTTTCGCAACAAGATGGCCCAGTATATATTTTCCAATCCTTCCCTGCCGGAGACAAAAACCGATGAACCTATACTTTTTCACCTCTGCCTTTATATTTCTAATTGGCCTCGGCGTGCTCGCGATCATCGCGTTGTTCGTTATGGATGTCACGCAGACCAGTGATGCGGTGCGCCGGAACTATCCGGTTGTTGGTCGGTTCCGGCATATCTTCTCTACATTGGGAGAGTTTTTCAGACAGTACTTCTTTGCGATGGATCGCGAAGAAATGCCTTTCAACCGCGCAGAGCGTGAATGGATCGGACGCGCTGCGAAAGGCGAGGATAACACGGTTGCCTTCGGGTCCACCAAGATGTTGACCGCACCAGGAACTGCTATTTTTGTGAACTGCCCGTTCCCTACGTTGAACGAAGACGCCGCTGAGGTGCAGCCGCTTTTGATCGGGCCCTATTGTGATGCACCATATAACGCCGGATCGTTTTTTAATATCTCCGCCATGAGCTATGGTGCGCTATCCACCCCTGCGGTGCGTGCCCTGTCCAAAGGGGCCAAGATGGCTGGCTGCTGGATGAACACGGGTGAAGGTGGTCTGTCTCCTTATCACCTCGAGGGTGGTGCGGATATTGTCTTTCAGATCGGCACTGCAAAATACGGTGTGCGGGATGAAAAAGGGCAGTTGTCCGATTTGAAGCTCAAAGAGGTTGCGGCGCATGATCAGGTGAAAATGTTCGAGCTCAAGATGAGCCAAGGAGCAAAACCGGGTAAGGGTGGTATTCTGCCGGGGGCGAAAGTGAACGCGGAAATCGCGGCCATTCGCGGCATTCCGGAGGGGCAGGATTCAATTTCACCAAATCGCCATCCCGAAGTGAACGATGCAGGCTCGATGCTTGATATGTTGAACCATATCCGAGAGGTCACCGGGAAACCGGTAGGGTTCAAGGCAGTTGTCGGCAGCTATGGCTGGCTGGCCGATCTGGCCAAGGAGATCCAGCGCCGCGGTATAGAAACCGCTCCCGACTTTATCACTGTAGACAGCGGTGATGGCGGTACGGGTGCGGCACCTATGCCTTTGATGGATAACGTAGGTTTGGTGGTTCGTGAATCGCTGCCTCTGGTTGTAGATATCCTGACCGAGCATGGATTGCGGGACCGTATCAAAGTTATCGCATCGGGTAAGTTGGTCACGCCGTCAGAGGTTGCTTGGGCGCTTGCAACAGGGGCTGATTTCATCAACTCGGCGCGCGGGTTCATGTTTTCGCTTGGTTGTATTCAGGCGCTAAAGTGCAACAAGAACACCTGCCCGACGGGTATCACTACGCATAATAAGCGTCTCCAAAAAGGGCTGAACCCCGCAGATAAATCGGTCAAAGTTGCAAACTTCTGTCAAAACTTGATTCATGAGGTCGAGGTAATCTCCCACTCATGCGGTGTTGGCCGTCCCCGTCTTTTGAAGCGGAAACATGTACGCATTATGCAGAATGATGGCACGTCTATTCCGATGGACGAACGCTACCCTTACAAAGATATTTTGCCAGAATATTTGCCAAAAGAAGCTGCGGAATGAGGGGCGGGGTGATCCATCAAAGCAGGCGTTATGGATCGTAACAATGGGCCGGCTTTTGCCGGTCCCTAGTACATGTTGTTTTTGATATCACGGTCGATGCGGTCGTCCATGTCATCAAGGACATCCTGCTCATAGTCTTTATGCGCGGACATGAGTTCGGCTAGGCTTGGGGCTGCGCGACGGTCAATGTGGTTGTCTACATCCCAAATCCCTGCGCGGCGGATTGCTTTTGAGCAATGGCCGTATGCCTCATCCACTTGTATCAAAAGCCCTACAGGCGGCACGCGCTCTTTGATGGCACAGCGCGCCAATAGCTCTGGATCACGGGTCGCGAGTGCGCGGCCATTCACGCGCAACGTGTCAAACACACCCGGAATCATGAACAGGACGGACACCGCAGGCTGGGTTAGGATGTTGCGAAACGTATCAAAGCGTTGGTTGCCCGGACGGTCCGGTATCAGCAGCAACTTTGGCGTGACGATTTCTACAAAACCCGCAGGATCGCCGCGCGGGGTGATATCAGAATGCCCTGCTTCATCTTGAGATGACACCACGCAAAACGGCGAGAGCTTCACAAACTTCTTCATTGGCTCGCTTAGAAACGAAGACGATTTTTCATAAATCGTGGCTGTCGTGTCGCCGTAACGCGCGCGAAACTCCCAGATATCCTTGATCAGAAACTCTTCTCGGATTGGATTGCTCATGTTTGTCTCTTTATTGATGACGGCACCAAAGCATAGCTATCGCGCGGTGTGATTTCTGCAGTAGGATAACTGTTGAGTTCAAGCTTGCACCAATTGCACAAGCATTTCCAAGGTGTCTTCGAGGTCCTGCGGTCGCTCTAGCCCGCGTGATATCATCATCGCGCCTTCAAGGCTCGAGACAAACATTTTGGCAAACATTGCCGCATCCAAATCGGCGCGGAACTGCCCGCTGGCTTGCCCGTCACAGACAACGTTTTGAACCCAATCGTTTTGCTCTGCAAAGAACTGAGACACTTCGGATCGAACCTGATCCGGTAAAGACGCCACTTCTGTCGCCAACATACCGCCAAGACAAACCTGCCCCTGCTCGCGCAAGGTTTTGACAAACAAGGCCCCATAAGCGCGTAGTTTCTCTGCCGCAGAACTGGTGTTTATTTGTGCCGTCATGTCACTGAAGGCACAGCGATATGCATGTGCAGTCGCCTCTGCCAAATCTGCCTTGGTGGCGTAGTGATAGTGGATGCTTGCGCTTTTGATGCCCACGTTTGCAGCGACATCGCGGAAACTAAATCCATTAAAGCCTCGATCCATCATCAGCGTGCGCGCGGATTCCAGAATATCCATTGCCTTACCTGTGGGGGCTGCTGCCGGCATCACAATCTCCTTACCTACCTATCGCTAGATAGACCATTGACATGGCCAATGCAAGCTTCTAGCAGTTACCTACCTAGTACTTGATAGATGGAATGAGCCTATGACATTTTCTAAACTGAACCGACGTTCGTTGTTGATCGGTAGTGCGGCAACAACACTTGCAGCGCCGAGCATCGTCCGCGCGAATATCCTTGGTGGTGGCCCGGTTGGTCAGGGTGTAACGCCGCTCAAGCATGGCATTGTGACCGTTGCTGATTTTGGTGATTTAAAAATCCACAGCTACCAAAGCCCGGACCTGACCGGTTGTGTGACAACACATGTCATCGAGACACCTGAACGCCTTGTGTTTGTGGATGGCCAGCGCTCTGTTATCTACGGTCAGGAAATCCGCGATTACGCCGAAGCGACGGGAAAGCCGGTTGATCGCATGATCGTCTCGCACCTACATCCGGACCATTGGTTTGGTGCGTATCAGTTCCGCGATGTTCCGATCTATTCCTTCCGTGAAACACAGGCCGAGATCGACCAATTGGGTGATTTCTTTATTGAAATCAGCATCGAATCGCTGGGCGAACACGTCCCGCCGACCAAAGTTGTGCCAAGCCACCTGATCGAACACGGCGCGACCGAGGTCATCGACGGCGTGACCTTGGAATTCCGCCATGTGACGGATGCAGAGTCAGACAACATGATGACGATTTATCTGCCTGATCAGAAAGTTCTGATTGCGCAGGATATGTTGTACAACAATTGCCACTTGTTCTGTGGTCACGGTAACTTCGACGGCTGGAAAGCAGGGCTGGTCGAGATGCAAAAAGATACATCATTCGACCTTGTCTTGCCGGGGCACGGGCCAACGACTGGATCACGTCAAGCCATTGATGATGCGCTTATCTACCTTGACCACACACAAGCAGCTTATGCCAAAGCCGCCACTGGTGAAGAGTTGAAGGCGGCAATTCTGGATCGCTACCCATCGTATCTTGCTGCGGGTTTGGTGGATATCCAGAACTTGTTCTTGTTCCCTAAAACCTGAACCAAGGCCGCCGCGGGCACTATGGGTGTGCGCGGTGGCATTTCATTCTCTAAGAGTTGATAAGGTCAAAGTGCTGGATGTGTTTTAACAATGGAACGGATTCATCGAACGCACTTAGGTAGGCTAGGGGCATGCGGCACTGATTGCGCCGTAACAATGAAAGGTCTGATATGATCAAGAACGCAGAACTTCTTCTCGGGGCACTTGTTGCTGACGCCGCTTGCTTAGGCTTGCACTGGATCTATGACGTCGGGATCATAGCCGATATCGTAGCACGCCAGAACGGCACATCTGCCTTTACACCGGTCGATCCCAAGAATTTTGAGAAGGTCAAAACCTTCGCCCACAAAGATCGGCGCGACGGGATGTTCACCCAGATTGGTGAAGTGCTGCACCTGACGATCCGGTCAATGAATGCCACAGGCGGGAAGTTTGATGTGCCTGCTTATGAGGCTGCGTTCGCGTCATTCTTTGGTGCCGGGGGTGGCTACCAAGGGTTTATGGACCGTCCCACAAAAGGCGCATTGGCAAATATTGCAGCAGGTGTCAGCCCGTCCGGGATAGACGATAACCAGACACCGGCATTATCGCGGCTTCCTGCAATTCTTGTTGGGTATCACGGGCAAGATCAGCTGCCGGATATGGTCAAAACCGCAATGGAAGTCACAAACATCAACGCCGAGGCGGCCGCCTTTAGCGATGTCTTTGCAGACCTTACAACGCGCATCATGAACGGTGAGCCATTGCAGGCCGGGCTTCATGCTGCGGCGAATGCTGCGGATGACATAGCAAAAGCCGATTTGCTGAACGCCTTGAGCACATCCGAAGAAGATTCAGTCGTGTTTGCAGGTTTAAACGGGCTTATGGGGCGTGCTTGCTATTTACCCGCAGCAGGTCCTGTCATGTTCCATATTTTAGCGCGTAGCGCCTCGTATCAGGAGGCCATCGAACGCAACATCCTTGCAGGAGGAGACAGCGCCGGGCGATCAATCATGATCGGCGCGATTATGGCCCGCATCCACGGTGTTGCGACCGAAACAGGCGTGCCGCTTTCTTGGGTCTTGAAGTTGGAAGGGGGTGCGAAAGTTTGGCAGGACTGCGTGGCCCTTGCGGGAGAGTAGGCCGCGGCGTGAATGAGGTCGCAAATCTGTCCTCGTCTACGCCACAGCGGGGTTAGCTGGTTTCGCGCGCATGGATTCCGAGCAATACGAGCGCTGGCCACAAAAGATAGGCCTCGATCTCGATGTTTTCGCCAAAGGACAGCAAGGTCAACGTCATCATGATGCCCAGAGGCAAACGGCCTCTGCGTCCCATGGCGGCATCTTTCAGGGCCAATGCTGTTTGCCATGCAAAAGGCACAAGGAATGCCAGAAACCCGACCAAACCTTTGACAAATAATAATCCGTACCATGTATGGTGACTGCCGATTGGCATGTATTCAACGGCATGGCTGCCGGGTTGCACAGTGGCGTGACCGAACCAGAAGGCATCTGCTTGCCAACGTTCTGTTGCGATGCGTTGTAGCGTTTCACGCACGCGGGTGCTGTCGGCACGCGCGCCTTTGAACGCTGCGACAGCATCCATTGCGGCGGCGGCTATTGTGGTGCCCAGTACTGCCATTGAGGCCGTGAAGGCGGCCAGGACCTGCCATGCCCACCCGCGCAGGATCAGCGGCAACAAGCGGGGGCCGATGGTGCAGGCGACCAGCCCGACCAAACCCATCCGCGACTTGGAGGCGAAAATCATCACCATTCCCGCCGCGACCCCGATATTGCGCCATTTGATAACTTTTTCTTCCAAAGCAAATAGGATCATGACCGTTCCGAGCAGGGCGGCAAAGGGCGACCACGGTGCGTAAAACTGCCAGCGCGGTGTCCAGCTGGCGGGATCCCATGTAAAGAAATAGACTGAGAAATATTCGGGCCCCGGGCCGCCAACCGCTTTGAATGGCGAGGTGAAGATACGTTCGGGTAGGCCGATGTAGGGTGCCGCCAACATGACGGGGGCAAGGATCAGGGTCCATAAACCCACGACACATTGCGCGCGAATAAGTGTCTCGCGCCGAATGGGCAGCACGGCACCGGCAAGCGGGAAGAGGGCCAGCAAAGCCCAGCCTTTGGCCCAACCGATCGAGGATTTGATGGTCTTGCCGGTGCCCAGCCCCCAGTCGATATGCCCGACCCAAAGAGCAACCAACATCACGGACATACCCGCCAGCCACCCCCATATTACGGGAGGGATAGTACCTGTTGCCCGCATGTCGGGGCGCACGGCGGGGCCAAGATACAGAACCAGTACGACCAATCCCGCCAGCACCCATGCAAGGACTGGCCCCACAATATACAATGCGCCTATCGCATAGAACGGCCATGTCAGAACCAGCGTGCGGTAAATCAGCCGCTCGATCGGGTTTTGATCTGTCATGCTGCCACCTCGGGCTTGGTCATCAGCCGTGAGATCAATGCGATCCTGATCCAACCCATCGCGAGGCTGATCAGCAACATCAGAGTGGCGGCGATGCCTGCCATGATGGCCAGTTTACGATTGGGGGAGGATGGTTTTGCCGGCAAGGACGGGTTTTCCAATACCTGTACCAGCGGATAAGAGGCATAAATGTCCGATTTGCTGGATTGCGCGCGGGCAATTGCCGATGCAAAAAGCGCTTCGGCAACCGAAAAGTCGCGCTCCAGATCTTTCATTTTTGCCGCTGCAGGGGCGAAGATATCCAGTGCCTTTTGGCTCTCAACCCTTTGGCTTTCCAGCGTTGCCAGTTGCTCTTTTGCGCCGGAGACTTCGACATGCATACGCACCAGCTCTGCCAGCAGGTCGGCACGGGCACCATCCGGGGCAAGATCAAAATTATTCAGGGCTTCTGCATCCAGACCGGTAATCAATTGGGCATGGCTCATAGCCATGGATGCTGAATTGTTACGTGCAGAGCGCGCGGCCTCGACCTTGGGATGGCGCGCGCCATAAAGGGCTAAGGCATCGGTCAGGCCGACTTCGGTGCGGGCAACCTCATCGAGCAGCGCAATATAGGCACCATTTGCAAATAATTTCAGCGTCGCCGCCGCCAACGCGGGGTTCAGCCCCAGTTGCGCCTCGAGCGCGGTTGTGGCTGCGACGCGTTCACTCAGCCTTGCCTGCTGGGCCTGAATTTCCTGACCCAGAGCCAAATGACGTTCCAGTAACACATCGTATTGATCGGTGGACAACAGACCGGTTGAATTTTGCAACGCTTCGATCTGCGTCCGCGTATCGGCGACAGAAATACGGTAGTCCGAGATGGCTTGAAGGCCGCTATCCTGACGCGTGTCGACCTCATCTGCGCGCAATGCATCCAGTTCCGTGAAAAAAGCAGTCAGAATAGCTTCGCCTCGAGCCTGTGCCGCTTCGGGTGTCCGGCCTGTTGTCTCAAAGTGGATCAAACTGGTCTGGTCAACCAGACGCACGCGGGGCTGGCCCAGTTCGGCGCGTTTGATATTCAGCGCGCTGGCGGCGGCATCAATGATACGGTCCGCACCCAGCAGGCGCTTGTAAGTTTCCGTTGGGCTGACCGCATTGCTGGCGAAGGCAGAGTTTGCATAGGAAGTCGCCTGACCAATCCCGTTCACATTCATTGAAGCAGAAGCACCAGAGCCGGGCATGATCAAAGATGTGGTAGAGCGATAGCTGAGCGGTGCGGTCTTGAGGTAACCCAATAGCGGTGCCCAGATGAGCGTCGCGCCCAAGATGACGGCAGTAACATACCGCGGTAGACGCCTGACATCGCCCAGTTTGCCGCCCATCACAACACGGCGGGCCAAGCCGCCCTTTCGGGGGTGCTTTTTACGGGCGAAGGGGAATGTCAGTGTCATCATCGGTTGGCTCCTTTACCGATGATGTATCCAGTGGGGCCGCAGAAATCATTTGGGCAGAGGGCGACCCGGGTGGCGCATTTGGCTGTCTACCTATCCCTTTGGATAGCACGGTCCACGGTAGCCAAATCCGAGCTTAGGAAAGAGGTCTTGTTAAAAAAGGCCTGCTTCGCGTGCGATCATGGCCGCCTGTGTTCGGTTGGCGGCCCCTACTTTTCGATATAGCGTTTTGACGTGAAGTTTGATCGTTGGCTCGGTGATGTCCAGATCGCGGGCAATCTCTTTGTTCGATTTCCCCTCGGTCAGGCCTTTGAGAACCTGTAGCTCGCGGGGGGTCAGCTTTTGCGCCAATGCGTTGGTGGGTTCATCTTCGACGGCGGTCATAAAGTCGATGGGGGCGTACTGCTCTCCCATGGCCATGAATTTGACCGCATTTACCAATGATTTTGCCGGAAGCGATTTAGGTACAAAACCCGCCGCTCCGGCCTCCAGGGCAGTCTCGGCAATCTGGCGCGTCGCCTCGCCTGATATGAGTGCGACCCGTTGGCCATCTTTCAGCGCCATAGCTTTGCGTAGACCGTCAAGGCCATTCATGCCGGGCATGTTATAATCGAGCAGGACCAGGTCAAAATGTTCGTCTTTCTCGATCTGCGCACATGCTTCTTGAAACGTGCCGGCGCTGGCGGTTTCCATGCCTCCCTCACCCTCAAGGAAAAGGATGAGTGTGTCGCGCAGCAAATCATGGTCGTCGGCAATTAATACTCTCATAGCCTGTCCTTTAAATTCGATTAAAGGCTACCTCTAAACTGTGTTTTTTCAAAGACGGAAATATTGGCAAAATAGGGTTAAGGTACCCTCCCAAACGGATAGGGTGCGCCCTGTTTGCGCGTCATCGGCGTGCCGAAAGGGGTAGCGCCTTAACCAACCGCGCCTCAAACCTGTCCGCTCGCTCCGTTGCGCCAACCCCCTGTCATCGCTGATTTTAAATCCATGAAATCGGATGAACAAGGATCGCTGCCATGACATACCTTCCAACCTTTAACGCCCCTATTACTGCTGTAGACAAACTGCGGAAAACCTATTTGCCCAGTTTAGGCGTGTGGCTGGTTGATGCGACCACCACTGACGCAATTTCTGCTGTTTTGGCACCTGGGAAACGGCGGGTGAATTTCATGAACGCACATTGCTTCAACGTAATGGCGGCTGATCGCGCGTATGCCAAAGCGGTTACCACTGCCGACTATCTACTGCCCGACGGTATCGGTGTGGCCCTTGCAGCCAAGATGACCGGTCAAAAGCTGACGGAAAACCTGAACGGGACAGATTTTATTCCTGCGTTGCTGCAAGAGGCCGCGAAGCAGGGCAAGGCGGTTTACCTGTTCGGGGGGACAGCAGGGACAGCAGATACAGCGGCGCGCAACCTGATCCACAAGATTCCCGGATTGCGGATTGTTGGCACACGCAACGGTTTCGACGAGGCGCAAAACGATGCAGAGATCATCGCCGATATCAATGCAAGCGGCGCTGACATCGTGCTGGTCGCTCTTGGTGTCCCGATGCAAGAACTGTGGTTGCAACGCAATGCCCGCAATCTTGATGCTCAGTTGACGCTGGGTGTTGGTGCCGCATTGGATTTCTTTGCAGGTAATGTTTCACGTGCGCCTGTTTGGGTGCGCAAGGCCCGTAGCGAATGGGTTTGGCGCCTCGCGATGGAGCCGCGCCGTTTGGCCAAGCGATATCTCCAGGGCAATTTCAGCTTTTTGGCCCGTGCCGCGAAAAAGACCGTAGGTCATTCCATGACCAAGCTGACCGCAAGCCGTCTGCTCGATATCACGGTTTCACTGTTTGCTCTGGTCGTGTTGTCGCCGGTTCTGCTCCTGACTGCGCTGTTGATTAAATCCGAAAGTAAGGGCCCCGCTTTGTTCACCCAGACCCGCATCGGAAAAAACGGCCGTCCATTTACAATGGTCAAGTTCCGCTCGATGGTAACAGGTGCCGAAGCGATGCGTGCGGGGATACTGACGCAATCAGACCGTGAGGGGATTTGCTTTAAGTCGAAATCCGATCCGCGCATTACCCGTGTGGGTCGCTTTATCCGGCGGACCTCTATTGATGAGCTGCCACAGATATTCAATGTACTGCGCGGCGAGATGTCGATTGTAGGTCCACGCCCTGCGCTGCCCTCCGAGGTTGCGCTTTACCCCAAGCGCGCATTGGGGCGCTTGTCTGTAAAGCCGGGTATCACAGGGGTCTGGCAGGTTTCGGGCCGCGCCGATGTCGGCTTTGATCAAATGGTCGAGATGGATCTGGCCTATGCCAAGTCCCGTAACCTGCTTCTTGATCTGATTCTTATTGTCATGACCTTTCGTGCTGTTGTGACGGGACGGGGCGCGCATTGATGCGCAACCAGACAGGCAGGGGGCGGCGTCCCTCTGTTTGTTTGAAAAAGTATGCCACGAATTCATCTGCTTAAGGGGATCACCTATCCAAAAGGATAGGACCCTATCCCGATACCTCAATGCGCAGATGTGAGGGCCGTGGCATGAATGGGGCAAGATAATTTGAGGATTCAGACATGTTTAACCGGATGACCCGCTGCGTTCTTGCTTTGGCGTTGGCCTTGGGGCTTGGTACGTCAGCGCAGGCGGCAGACACAATTCTAACAGCGACCCACAATGGCCAGACGCGAACGTTCGATCGCGCGGAACTGGAAGCGCTGGGCACTGCCAGTATCGAGACAACAACCATATGGACAGAAGGCGTGCAAACCTTTGAAGGTGTCCCTCTGGCGGTTTTGATGCAGGAGCTGGGCGCGCAGGATGGAAAGATTCTGGCAACCGCGATCAATGATTACACAATCGAAATTCCATTGTCAGATGCCACCGAAAACGGCCCGATTCTGGCATTGAAAATGAACGGCGAACAGATGTCTGTGCGCGATAAGGGGCCTGTTTGGGTCGTCTATCCTTATGATGCAGATGCCGATTACCGCACAGAAGTTATTTATTCGCGCAGCATTTGGCAGCTCGATCGGATAGAAGTGGTTGAATAAACCTTTCGGGGTGATTTCCAACTTGCAGGAGTCGCTGTGGCACGCATCCTAAATACACCTACGAAAACCGGCCGGGTATTCCTTTCTCTGGCCGGTATTGTCGTGGTTCTGGCGATTGCTTTCCTGACATGGAACGTGTCGCGGGAAATCGAAGAGCTCAGCTCGGCACATTCGGATAACGTGCAATGGGCGCTGTCTCAAACTGAGGTCGAGTTTCAGGAGTTCTCCGGACGTGTCAGAATAGGCGCTGATCTGGCCGGTCTCAGACGGCGCTTTGATATTTTCTATAGCCGCATCAAAACAGTCTCCGAAGCTCAGGTTTTTGAACGGCTACGTGAGGACGAAGCGTTTGATAATACGTTGGAGCGAATCCGGGTCTGGTTGTCACAAACAGCTGATTATATCGACACCCCTGACGCAGAGCTTACAGGGCATATCCCGAGACTTGCGGTGCTTGTGCAGGAAATCCGTCCCGAAGTGCGCAGGCTGTCGAACTCCGGCCTGAAAATATTCGCCCAAGAGGCGGACCGGCGGCGGGCGTCCGTGGCCTCGACAATGGTCGAGCTGGCGCTGGCTTTGGCCTCGCTGATCGGCGCGTTGGGGCTATCGGTGCTGTATCTGGTGCGCCTGAATGGACAGATCAGGCACCAAGAGCGTGTCGAGCGTCAGACAGGAACGCGAATGGAAACCGTGATCAACACGTCGCTGGACGGTGTGATCATCAGCGATGATCAAGGGCACATCATCGAGTTCAGCCCCGCAGCCGAGGAAATTTTTGGCCACCGTGCAGAAGATGTCATCGGGCATGAGCTGGGCGCGATTATCGTGCCCGATCACATGCGTGCAGGCCATGACGCGGGTATGAAGCGGATGCGAGAGGGCGGCGAAAGGCGGGTTGTCGGAAAGGGTCGTGTGAAATTAGAGGCCAAGCGGGCAGATGGCTCTATCTTTCCGGTAGAGCTGGCTATTCAGTCGGCAGTTACCGAAGACGGCGATATCTTTATCGCGTTTTTGCGCGATATTACCCAGCAAAAGGCGGATGAGGCCGAATTGATCGACGCCCGCGACAAAGCCATCGCAGGAGAGAAAAGCCGGTCGGAATTTCTGGCGACGATGAGCCACGAAATCCGCACACCATTGAACGGGTTGCTCGGCAACCTGAGCCTGCTGCGCGACACGGTTCTGAATGGAAAGCAGGACACATATATGCGCAACATGGAAACATCGGGGCGCCTGCTGTTGAGCCATGTGTCGGATGTGTTGGACATCACGCGTTACGATTCCGGTAAAGTAAGTGCGAACCTCGAACCGATGAATGTATCGGATCTGTTGCAAGACCTGATCGACAGCCAAAGCGGGATGGCCTCCACTCAGGAAACCACGCTTGATTGGGGCTGGGAAGGGCCGGCGCAGCATTGGGTCACCTCTGATAGGGATCGATTGCAGCATATCTTGATGAATCTTATTGGTAATGCTGTGAAATTCACCAAACGGGGACGTGTTTCGGTCACAGTAGATTGGCACGAAGACACGCTTGCCTTCGAAATCGAAGACACGGGCGCAGGTATCCCCGATGATCTCCAGACCGTTATTTTTAATGATTTTGTCACCGGGAACACTGCGTATGACCGCGAAGTAGGCGGTACGGGTCTGGGGCTAAGCATCGCCAAGCGATTTGTCACTATGTTGGGCGGTGACATCATGGTTGCAAGCGCGCTGGGCGTCGGCAGTACTTTTCGCGTGGTTGTGCCCGCCCGAGCGGCAATAGCGCCGGCCCGGAAGGTTGCGCAGGATGAATCAACGGCTGTGATCGGCCCCCAGCGGGTGCTGGTTGTCGAGGACAATGAAATCAACAGATTTGTAGTGCGTGAGATGCTGCAAGCCGGGGGTCATCACGTAAAAGAAGCGCATGACGGCCAACAAGGGGTCGAAATGGCCGAGGCTGAAGAGTTCGACCTGATCTTGATGGATATCAGTATGCCTGTGTTGGACGGGCGCAGCGCGACGCGCCAAATCCGGAGTGGTAATGGCGCGTCATGCCGCGCGCGCATTGTCGCCCTGACAGCAAATGTGATGCCATCCGAGCGCGATGATTTTCTGGCACATGGTATGAATGATGTCCTGACCAAGCCGCTCAAGAAATCGGATTTGCAAATGGTTCTGAGCGACAACGGAAGCGAGCCCTCCAAGGAAGAAACCGGATTGGTTGATCGCGAGCATATGGCCGAAACGCTGGATACGATCGGAGCCGAGCATTACATAAAACTTTTGGTTCGCTATAGTGCCGAGGTCGAGGAATTTATCGATTGGCTCCAGAGTGACGGGCATCTGGATCGCAATGACGTCTCGGCGCAGGCACATAAAATCGGGGGCAGCGCGGCGCTCTTTGGGGCCACGGGTTTGCGCAATGTGTTGCTTAGCATTGAACGCTTGGCAAAGGCGGGAGAGGACGCGCAAGTCCTCTCCGTCGCAGCCACGCTTCCTGATATCTGGAAGCGCAGCAAAAAAGCACTAACCGAAGTCGCCTCTAAGGAAGAATTGTAACCGGCGTAATGACCCGTGCAATTTCGGTGATGTTGGTGATCGTGCTGTCATAACATGCCATTGCATCCCCCGGGAGCAGATAGGGGTCGAAATCATCGCGGTCGGCACGGCGCAGCAGGTTTTCAATGTCGCGCTCGATAACAACGGACACGCCGGTTATCGGGTTGCGCGAAAACAGGACTGCCGACCTGTCACCACTAGAGGCACGCGGCCCGCCAACACAGTTGGCATCGATCACGGCCTGCATGTAGCGCGTACCATAAGGAACCTGGCGGACGGTTTGGCCCACAGCTGCGCCAGCGTTGTTCTGCGCAGGCTGTGTAAGGTTGGAAAGATAGAGGCTGACCCCCGGCGGGCTGATGGGGCTGGGCCGCATCAGATCGTCTTGAAAGCATTGCCGGCTGGGCACGCTGACTTCGTCTCCGGTCAATAGCATGATATCGACTGAATTACGCCCCTCGAACACGCCGCGCATGTCCAACCGGTAAGTTTTGCCCGCGCGCCGGACCTCCACTGAGGAAATATCGGCATCCGGTCGTACGCCACCAGCCGCACGCAATGCAGCAGACAAGTTACGCCCCTCGGTCGAGGCACCCGAAGCTCCCTGCCTGAGCCTGTCCAGATTGTCACCTCTTACGCCCCCGATCTCGATTGCGTGGGGTTCAAACACCGCACCTGACACGCCAACCGATACCGAAGCAAAGTCGGTTGCTCGGACAGATATGCGCGGTTTGTCCTGATAAAAATCATTGGCCAGCAACGCGTCTGCGATATCGGCCTCGATCTCGTCGGTGCTGCGCCCTTGTGCGCGGATGGGGGATAGAAAGGGCAATTTCAATGTGCCGTCACGCGACACGACATAGTTGCCGTTGAATGTGTCATCTTCGGCGATACGCACATCTAGCAGGTCATTGCGCGAAAGGCGCTCTCCGCGCAGTGCTGCCGCCACCGTGCTTGAACCTTTTCCCCCCGAGGCTCCGAAGGGCCGGCATTTCTGCTCGTTTATTCTGGCCGAATGCAACAGTTCAGCCTGTCCGCGCGTGATATCAACCTGGCGGTACTGCGCTTGATATCCGTCCCCTTGTGCTACGGGTTCAAGATTGTCGGGTGTGTCCAGATTGGCGCAGGCGGTTGTCAGCATCAAGGCTGCGATCGTACCGCTAAGAATAGGTGTGCTTGGCATATCGTCTCCGGGAACGTGTCAGGCTCACTCTACGCGTATGAGGTGTGTTGCGCTACGGTGTATGCGGTCAAAAGCCTATCCTGATGGATAGGGTGTGTTCCATTTGAGCATACCACCTGTCCTGTGGCGTCCGCGACAGGGCAGGTCAGGCTGCGGTAGGGTTTGTTGAAATCAACGAAAGCCTGATACATGCCCCTCTCTGTCGCGACAAAATCACTGGCTACAAATCTCATTGCCTACGGTGCTTCCGAGGTGGCCGCCAAAGCGTCCCGGCTTTTGGTTGTTGTCGCCGTGGCTCGCACGCTTGATCTTACGCAAATCGGTATTGCCGCATCTGCCATGGCGGCAGGCGATATCCTCAAGGCTCTTACAGAGAACGGCGTAGGTCAACGCATCATCGCAGCGCGCGAGGACGCGCTTGAGGCGACCTGCAATGCAGCGCGCCGTATCTTTTGGGTTTGGTGCATAGGTTTGTTTGTTGTTCAGGCGCTCATTGCGGGTGCCTTGTTTGCGGTCGGTGGCAGCGGTTTGTTGGCGGGTTTGATCCTGCTGATGGGGCTTGAGTATCTCTTCATGCCTGCGGGTCTGGTTCAGGTCGCTTTGGCCATGCGGGCGGGCAGGCTGCGCCAGACAGCAGCGATTGGTGGCGCGCAAGTGGTTGGCGCAAATCTTTTCTCTATCGCCCTCGTGCTGTTTTACCCATCAGCCATCGCATTGATCCTGCCCCGCGTCTTGTCGGCACCGATCTGGCTTTTTGCTGTACGTGCTTTGCATCCCTGGAAACCCCAAGCGGATGTCGCCCCGGCACCTTTGCGCCCTTTTATCGAATACGGCTGGGCGGTTTTGGGCATCGAAGTGGTCAAAGTGCTGCGGATGCAGGGGGACAAGATCGTTGTGGGCCTGACAATGGGTCCGCAGGCGCTGGGCATCTACTTTATGGCTTTCAATGCCGGTCTGAGCCTGTCGAATGCATTCGCCACTGCCTTTTCCACCGTTCTGTTTCCGCATCTCAGTCAATCGGGTGACCCTGCGGGTGCGATGCGTCAAAGCGTCATTGTTGGTCTGGTCCTGATCGCACCTGTTGTGTTTGTGCAATCTGTGCTGGCCCCGTTCTATGTGCCGCTTTTGCTGGGTGATGGTTGGGATGAGGTGGCTCCGCTTGTCTCGATCCTGTGCCTTGTGGCGATCCCGACCACTCTTTGGGCCACAGCTGCAGGGTGGTTGCGCGTTCAGGGTAAACCACAGATCGAACTTTGGATGACCTGCGCGCTTGCGGTGGCGGTCCTTGCCAGCACGCTTTTGCTTGCGCCATTTGGCCTGTTTGCCATGGCCGTAGGCTATGTGGCGGTAACGGGCGGGCTGATGATGTTGGCAGCCTTTGCAACCCTTCACACTGATCTCTTTTCTTCCCATCCACAGGTGCAATCATGACGGATTTTTCAATCATTATTCCATGCTATAACGCTGTCGAAACCCTCCATGAGACATTGGCCAGCATACAGGCGCAAACCTGTGGTGATTGGGAAGTCATTTGTGTCGATGACGGATCATCCGACGCGACGATTACGTTGCTGCACCAATGGGCCTCCCAAGATCCGCGCATTCAGGTTTGCCGCAACCCCGGCAAAGGCCCAAGCCGTGCACGTGATTTCGGGGTCAGGTTTCTTGCCTCCGCGGATATCATTGCATTCTGCGATGCCGATGACATCTGGGGACCAGAAAAACTAAGTCAGCTCAAAGCCTGTTTTGCCGACCCAAGCGTCGATGCGGCATACGGCAAGGTTGCTTTTTTCAAAGATGACCCCGCCCTCGCGTCCACCTTTTCAACAGTACCTTCCGCGCCGCTGAGTATTCCGGTGTTGCTGGGCGAAAACCCTGTCTGCACGATGTCCAACTTTGCCCTGCGCCGCGTGGCATATATGCGGTCAGGCGGGTTTGACGAAACAATGGTGCATAACGAAGACCTTGAGTGGTTGATCCGCCTGATCGGCACCGGTGCGCGGGTTGTCGGAATTGATGCCTGCCAGACATGGTATCGCAACAGCGCTTATGGGCTTTCCGCGAACCTGTTGGCTATGAAACTGGGCCGGGAAGGCGCCATCCGCACTGCCGCAAACCTCGGGTATGCGCCCAGCGGCCGATCGGATGCGATCTTTTTGCGCTATCTCAGCCGTCGCGCGCTGCGACTGGGGCAAGGGCGCGCGCTGCCATTGGGCTTTGCCCTTCAGGGCGTTCTGCGTAGCCCTTCGGGTTTCTTTGATACCCCGCGACGCGGTTTGGCAACGCTTGTCGGTGCGCTTGTTGCGCCGGTGCTTCCTGCGTGTGTCTCTCGATTCCTCTTTTCTCGCTAATCTTTAATATGGAGATCTCTATGCCTCTCGCTTCGATCATCGTACCGGCCTTTAATGTGGCCAAGACCTTGTCTGCAACGCTGGACGCACTGCTTGGACAGACCTTCACAGATTATGAGATCATCGTCGTCAACGATGGCTCGACCGATGCAACGGCTACGGTTTTGCAAGAATATGAAGGTATTGCCAGCATCCGCGTCATCACACAGCGTAACCGCGGATTGGCGGGCGCCCGTAACAGCGGCATCGCCGCTGCGCGCGGTCTGTATATCGGCTTTTGTGATGCCGATGACCTGTGGTTGCCTGAAAAGCTGGGACGGCATGTGGCGCACCTGCAATCGGCACCGCACATCGGGGTCAGCTATTCGGGGTCCGCGTTGATAGATGATAATGGTGCGCCTTTGGGCATGTCCCAAACGCCGCAGCTCACCAATATTACGGCTGCACATATTTTTAAACGCAACCCGATCGGAAACGGATCGGCTCCGGTCATCCGTCGGGCTGTATTCACGGCGATCGCCTATCGGCCCGCATCCGAGAAAACACGTGATTGGTATTTCGATGAAACCTTCCGCCAGTCCGAAGATATCGAATGCTGGTTGCGCATCGCGCTGACCACCAAATGGCAGTTCGAAGGCATCGAAGGTAATCTAACCCATTATCGGATCAATGCGGGCGGCCTGTCCGCAGCAACGGATTTGCAGCTCGCCGCTTGGGAGCGCATGGTTGCCAATCTGTCCCGGATCGCGCCCACATTTTTTGACCGCTATGCAAGGCCCGCCCGCGCGTATCAGCTGCGTTATCTCGCGCGGCGCGCGATCAGCGACAAAGACACGGGCCGCGCTTGTGATCTATTGGCGCAGTCGTTGGCGCAATCATGGGCCCCGCTGTGGGAAGAGCCGCGCAAGTCGGTCACGACCTTTGCAGCTGCTTTGGTCCTGCGCATTGGCGGCCCATTGGCGCTGGATGTTGTAATGAACCGTGCAGGGGCAAAGGCATGAAACATGTACGCAAAGTTCTTCACCTCGTGGATGATACAACAGCTGGCGGCGTGATGCGGGTGCTCGACTTTCTCCGGTTGGACGAAGGTCTTGCACAGAATGCCGAACATAAAGTGCAGCCAGTTACCCGTGGGGCCTTCATGGGCAACCTTGGCGATGCGGATGTCATTGTCTCACATCTGGCCGTATCCTGGCGTAGCCTGCCTGCGCTTGCGGCACTGCGCATGACCTATCCGCGCACGCCGCTGGTGCATGTGGAGCACAGCTATACCCAAGCATTCATGATGCATAATGTGCCTAATCATCGCCGGTTTGTAACACTGCTCAAGCTGGCCTATTCGCTTTTCAACCGCATCGTCTGTGTGAGCAACGGGCAAGCAAACTGGATGGTGGACAGCCGGTTGGTTCACACTGATAAATTGTTCACGATCCAATCCTGCGTTGATCTGTCAGCTTTTCGTGCCTTGCCGCTCCCTTCGGGGCCGGCCCGTGTTTTTGGCGCGATCGGGCGTCTGGATGAGCAAAAGGGCTTTGACACGTTGATCAAAGCATTTCGCCAATGCACCGATCCTGACATCCGGCTGCATATTATCGGTGAGGGGGCGCAGGAAGAGATGCTCAGGTCGCTTGCGCAGGACGACAAGCGGATCGTCTTTCGCGGGTTTCAGGCCGATCCCGTCGCAGCGCTGGCAGATGTCGATGTGGTGCTGATGCCGTCCCGTTGGGAGGCTTACGGCCTTGTCGCAATCGAGGCGCTGGCCGCTGGTCGCAAGGTTGTGTGTCACGACATAGACGGGCTTAGCGATCATGCACGCCATGGCGGGGTGATGATAGACGCCACAAATATTGACGCACTGGGATGCCTGATTGCCGAAGAAGCACATAAGAAAAATGCGCAGGCTAGAAACTCCATTGTGCGCGACAGCCGACGTTTGGAAAAACAATTCAGGGATTGTTGGCGGTTTATGCTACGTGAGGTTGGCATCTAGCAGAAACCTGCAATTACCCTATTTCGGTCATGTGCCGTATTTCACGGCATAGGCAGGGCCAGCAGGGTCAGTCTTTTGGGCATAGGGCATGCGCTGTCGGATCCATTGCCAAAAGCGTTTGCAACCCGCAATTTCCCTGCACCAGATCGGCCAGCGTGATACTGTCCAATTCACGAAAAAAGGCTTCGACTGCGCGCTCGATATAGCTGCGCAAGCGGCAGGCGGTGATCAGCGGGCAGGTGTTGGTTTGCGGGTCAAAGCACTCTGCAAAGGGGGTGCGGGATTCGAATACACGAAATAGTTCGCCGATGATGATCTGCTCCATCGGGCGGGCAAGGCGTATCCCGCCATTGCGGCCGCGGGTGGCAATTATAAAGCCGTTCGCTTGCAACAGATTCACCACCTGCAGTAGATGATTTTTGGACGCATTGCAGCGCTCTGCAATCATGGCCGTAGGCAATAGTGCAGTGTCATTGACAGCGCAGGCCATCAACAGACGCGCAGCAATATTTGTCCGGGTCGTCAGACGCATATTTGGACCTTCTAAGTTCACCGATGCAGTCAGATTGCCATGCAGTTTTGTCGGTGTATTTGATCCAGATCACATTGTGTGGCGCAAAACTGCGATATCTGACATTTTAGAATTGAGTTAAATGGGCTGGTGCTGACCTTCCCGAACAGCACTGGTAGATTGATGAATACCCGAAAAACGACGCAAGACTGGCTGGCCCCGGGGCGGGGACACCAACAAAAATCTGCAGCCCTTTCTGTTCTGTCCAGCCTTATCTGGCCTATGCAGGCTTGGCTGGTGGCCACGGCGTTGGGCGGCCTTTTAACGGGGAGCACAGTGTCGCCTGCCTTTGTTGGCTTGGCCTTTATCGCGCTGGGCGGGCTGCGCGCTGTTTTGGGGTTTGCGTCCGAACAGCAAGGTGAAGCCGCCGCAATTGATGTTGTGCACAAGGCCCGCGCGCAGATCGTGGCGCGCGAAAGCAGCCGCGCCAAAGACTGCGCATTCGGAGGGGCGGGTAGCATCGCTGCACTGGCGGGCGAAAAGCTGGACCTGCTGACGCCTTTCATTACGCGCTATGCCCCTGCGCGGGCGCGGGTGATGGTTGTGCCGCTGGTAATCCTCGGGCTTGCGCTTTGGCAATCTTGGGCTGTGGCGGTTATTTTTGTTATTTCAGGCCCTTTGATCCCTGTGTTTATGGCGCTGGTCGGGATGGCGGCAAAAGAGGCCAGCCGCGCCCAAATGGCCGAGGTCGGCACGTTGAACGACCTATTGGTTGAACGGCTATCGGCGTTGATCGACATCCGGTTGCTCGGGGGCGGCGATGCGGTTCTGTCCGGTTTTGAGGCACAGGCTCAGGGACTACGTAGCCGCGCGATGGCGGTTCTGCGCGTGGCCTTTTTATCCTCGACAGTTCTAGAGCTTTTTGCGGCGATTGGTGTCGCTATGGTGGCCGTTTATGTGGGCTTTTCCCTGCTCGGAGTTTTGGAGTTCGGCGTCTGGGGAGATGTCCTGACGCCGCAGGCGGGGATTTTCCTGCTTTTGCTTGCGCCGGAATTCTACCAACCCCTGCGCGATCTTGCTGCTGCGTGGCACGATAAGGCATCAGCGGATGCCGTGTTGGAAGAGCTTTCGACGTGGGAACAGGCGGAAACAGAAATGTTGATGGGGCAGGGCGGCAAGGCGGTGCGGTTGGCAGGCCCCGCCAATATCGCGCTGCACAATTGCCGCCTGCACGGAGGCATCGCCCTTGGCGATATTGAAATTCGGGCGGGCGAATCCGTGGCGCTTATGGGGCCGAGCGGTAGCGGCAAAACCTCGGTGCTGCGGGCGATTGCAGGGCTGGCCAAACCCGAGACCGGGCAAATTATGGTCGCAGATGTGCCCCTGACGGCACAAACCGCAGACAGTTGGCGCGCTAGGATCGGGTGGATGCCACAGGCACCCCACTTCCTGAATGCCAGCCTGCGCCGGAATTTGACGCTCGGTGAAGATATCGCCCCGACACAAGCATTGCAGCAAGCGGCAGTAATGGATGTGGTCGCAGGGTTGCCGCAAGGGTTGAACACCCGTTTGGGGGAAACGGGCGGCGGCCTGTCTGGCGGTGAGGCGCGGCGGCTCACGTTGGCGCGGGCCATTCTGGGCGCATGGGACGTCATATTAGCCGATGAGCCGACCGCCGATCTGGATGCGCAGACGGCTGCTGTTGTCACGGATGGGCTTATGGCGCAGGCGGCCAGTGGGGTGACGTTGATCGTTGCGACACATGATGCTGCTCTTGCAGCGCGGATGGATCGCACAATCCAGATCGGAGGCACAGCATGAGCGCCCTTTGGAGTATCTTTCGCCTGATCCTGCGCGAACAGCCTGCCGCACTTTGGCGCGGGGCTGCATTGGGGTTTGTCGTACTGGTAATGGGGGCAGCGTTGCTGGGGCTGTCGGGGTGGTTCATCACGGCGGCGGCCGCTGCGGGGCTGGCGGGTGCTGGCGCTGTGTTTGATGTGTTTCGCCCCTCGGCTATGGTGCGCTTTCTTGCACTGGGTCGCGCGACAGCGCGATATGGCGAGCGTATTCTGACCCATGATGCAACGCTGCGCGCTTTGGAGGTTCTGCGGCTGCGGCTGTTGGCGGGGCTGATTACAGCACCCTACCCAAGGATGATCCGCATCAGGGGGGCGCAGGCGTTGAACCGTCTTACTGCCGATATTGATGCGCTGGATGGGGTTTCTTTGCGGCTAGTCCTTCCCGTAGTCGCAGCCGTTTCGACCCAGATTGTGGCTTTTGCGATGATCTGGTGGCTGGTCGGCTTGCCGATCGCGCTGTGGATTTTGGTAGGCTATCTTCCGGGGGGCGTGATTATATTCCTATTAACAACGCGCCGGACTGCCGGCTTGTCACGGCGCGCAGAGGCCGCCGCGCAAGCCTTTCGGACCCGTCTGATCGATCTGATCCGCGGTCGTTTGAATTTGACGGTTCATGGCCGCCTGATAGCGCAGGCCGATGCGGTAACGGACGCTGACGCACGGCGGCTAGTCCTTCAGAGGCATCAGGACCGCATCGGACGTATCGCGGGTGCTGCCTTTCAAATGCTGGGTACGGTTGTGGCGGGGGGCGCGCTTTGGCTTGGGATCGCTATGGTGCAGGCTGGCATGATCGAGGCCCCTTTCGCGGCGCTGGGATTTTTTACGGCATTGGCGCTGGCCGAAACCCTTGGTCCCTTGCGCCGAGCGGCCAGTGATCTGGGCCGCATGATCGAAGCGGCGCGTCGGGTGGCCCGCGATATCGCAGCACCGGCCGGCTCCAAGGCGACGGTCCCGGGCGCTGTCGGGGCGCTGCACGTCAATAGCATATGCACGACCCGCCCACTGTCTGATCTGCCTGTTTTCAGCAACTTCAGCCTGACGGTAAAGCCGGGTGAAACCGTTGCTCTGACCGGGAAAAGCGGCGCTGGAAAGTCGACATTACTATTGGCGGCGGCAGGGTTGCATCCGGTCCACGGGGGGCAAATTTTACTGGGTGATCAGTCGATTGCGGATATGGATGAAGCATCTCTTCGCAATCATATCGCGTTGCTGCCACAGCGCAGCGCACTGATGCGCGGCACGGTGCGCGAGGCGCTTTTTCTTGCGGCGCCCGATAGCGATGACGCAACGCTTTGGCGCGTGCTGGATGCCGTGCAATTGGTCCCGATGCTGGAACAGCGCGAGGGGCTAGACACTATGATTGGCGCGGGTGGCGAGGGTTTATCAGGTGGTGAGGCGCGGCGGCTGGCGCTGGCCCGTGTGTTGCTGCGCCGTCCGGCGCTGCTGATATTGGATGAACCGACCGAAGGGTTGGACGAGGCAACCGCGCGCGCAACCCTTTTTGCGCTGCGCAATCTCCTGCCGGACGCTGCCATTCTGATCGCCGCGCATCGCCCGCTAGAGGTGGAATTTGCGGACCGTACGCTCGCCCTCGGCTAAGTCGTATATCCAATCCTACTTTTTGACATGGATCAAAGTTTGATCGGCTCGAAGTTGTAGAACGTCAAATACTAGGAATCAAACATCGGGGTATTGCGCCCTGATGTTATTGGAGATGACGATATGGAATTCGGGATCGTAGAGCTCTCACGCCTGCAATTTGCGGTGACGGTTATGTATCACTTCCTTTTCATACCGCTGACGTTGGGTCTGTCGATCCTCGTTGCGATTATGGAGACGGTCTATGTGATGACCAATCGCCCCATCTGGCGGCAAATGACGAAATTTTGGGGGATGCTATTCGGCATCAACTTTGCCCTTGGGGTCGCAACAGGGATCACAATGGAATTCCAGTTCGGGATGAACTGGAGCTACTACAGCCACTACGTCGGGGATATTTTCGGCGCACCGTTGGCGATTGAGGGTCTGATGGCTTTCTTTCTTGAGGCCACCTTTGTCGGGTTGTTCTTCTTTGGTTGGGACAAGCTGAGCAAAGTAGGCCACTTGACTGTGACATGGCTGGTCGCGATTGGCTCCAACTTCTCGGCGCTTTGGATTTTGATCGCCAATGGCTGGATGCAAAATCCAGTCGGGGCAGAGTTCAACCCGATGACCATGCGTATGGAAATGAACAACTTTTTCGAAGTTGTGTTCAACGAAGTGGCACAGGCGAAATTCGTTCACACCGTGTCAGCAGGTTATGTGACAGGTGCTTTCTTTGTCATAGGGGTGTCGGCATGGTATCTGCTGCGGTCGCGCCATGTGGAAATGGCCCGCCGGTCGTTGACGGTCGCCGCGGCCTTTGGTCTGGCGTCGGCCTTTTCGGTGGTCCTGCTGGGGGATGAATCGGGTTATTCTGCCACCCATAGCCAGCGCATGAAACTTGCCGCGATCGAGGCAATGTGGGAAACCCATGACGCACCTGCGCCCTTCAACCTTGTCGGCTTCCCCGACCAGGAAGCCCGCGAAACGCATTATGCGATCGAAATTCCTTGGGCCATGGGGCTGATCGGGACACGCTCCTTGAATACGGAAATTCCGGGCATCAACGATCTGGTTGCAGATGCCGAACAGCGCATCCGCTCGGGTATCATCGCCTTTGATGCATTGGTTCAAATCCGTGAAACCCGTGATGCGACCGACCCGGCCATCATGGCGCAATTTGAGGAGCACTCGGCCGATCTAGGGTTTGCCTATCTTCTGATGAAATATGTGGACGATCCGCGTGATGCGACCGAAGAACAGATCGTCAAAGCTTCCAATGACACAGTGCCAACAGTCTGGCCGCTTTTCTGGGCGTTCAGGATCATGGTCGTCCTTGGCTTCGCATTCATCGCGACGATGGGCTACTTCTTCTACCGCGCCTCGTTCAAGGGAATGGATTTCCCGCGCCCTGCGTTACACCTTGCGGTCTGGATGTTGCCGGCACCGTGGATCGCGGCCGAGCTGGGCTGGTTTGTGGCTGAATATGGCCGCCAACCATGGACCGTCGATGGTGTGTTGCCAACCGCAATGTCCGTCAGTGCGCTGTCTATGACCGAAGTTGTCCTCAGCCTTGCCGGATTTGTGATCTTTTACACGATCCTGTTCATCATCGAGATGGGCCTGATGCTGAAGTACATTCGCAAAGGTCCTTATGAAGATGTTGCAGAAACCGATGCGTGGGCCACACGGCATAATGATCGGCTGTCCGGTCGCCGGAATGCCGATGCCATCACTCGCCCCAACGCAACCCCTGCGGAGTAATAGATATGATCCTGCATGACTTAGTAAGTTACGAAGTTCTACGCCTTGTCTGGTGGGGCCTGCTTGGGGTCTTGTTGATCGGTTTCGCGCTGACGGACGGGTTCGATATGGGCGTGGGGGCGTTGCTCCCGTTTGTGGCAAAGACGGACCTTGAGCGCCGCGTGGCGATCAATACCATCGGCCCTGTTTGGGAGGGGAACCAAGTCTGGTTTATCCTCGGTGGCGGCGCAATCTTTGCCGCGTGGCCACCCCTCTATGCGCTGAGCTTTTCAGGGTTCTACCTTGCGATGTTTCTGGTTCTGACGGCATTTATTGTGCGGCCTGTTGCGTTCAAATACCGCTCCAAACGCGATGACCCGCGGTGGCGCGCGTCTTGGGATTGGGCGCTATTCGGTTCAGGCGCTGTACCGGCACTGTTGTTCGGCGTTGCCGTTGGCAATGTCATTCAGGGCGTGCCGTTCCACTTTACCGATGATTTGCGGCCGATCTATGAGGGCGCATGGTATATGAAGTTCATCGGCCTGCTTGATCCGTTCTCGCTGCTGGCCGGTTTCGTGTCGTTGTCCATGCTGGTGATGCACGGGGCTGCATGGCTTACGTTGAAAGCCGAAGGCATCGTTCAGACACGTGCCCGCGCGATTGGATCTGTTGCTGCACTGGTTGCGGTGGGGACATATGTTCTGGCGGGCTTGTGGCTGGCATTCGGCGTGCAGGGCTTCGCCACTGTCGGAGAGGTTCTGACCGAAGGTCCGTCCAACCCGCTGCATACCGAGGTTGTGCGCACCGCAAGCTGGCTGTCATCCTATGCGGACCGGCCGTGGATCGCGATTGCGCCTGTGATGGGGATCGTGGGCGGGCTGCTGACTTTCCTTGGCCTACGGGCAGGGCGCGAGGTTTCTACGCTGCTGGTGTCCAAGATGTCGATCCTTGGCGTGATTGCTTCGGTCGGGTTGACCATGTTCCCGTTCATCATGCCATCGTCGAGTGATCCACGATCATCCCTGACCGTCTGGAACAGTTCGTCGTCGCACCTGACACTGTTCATAATGCTGGTGGCCACGGCAATCTTTATGCCGATCATCATGATGTACACCGCTTGGGTTTACAAAGTGCTGTGGGGCAAGGTTACCGAGGACGACGTCACCAATAACTCCAGCTCAGTCTACTGAAGAAAGGAAATCCAATGTGGTATTTTGCATGGATCCTCGGTTTGCCTCTTGCTGCTATTTTCGCCGTTATGAACGCGATGTGGCTTGAGATGAAAGAAGATCAAAAGACCATCGATAGCGCACAGCCTGATTTGGACTGAGCGATGAAAACCACTCCCGGTCGTGCTGCGCATCTCCGGGGGTGGCCCAACCGCATCCCCGTTTGCGCATGACTTACAGGGCGGGAATGGGGCTTGTTGCGCAAATCTGATCCGTTTTCCGCTCATTTGCTGCGGTGCTGCACAGATATCCGCGCAATTCGCAGTGGAACCTCCACCCCAATCCATGCCAATAGACGGGAGCAGCGGGGAAGGGACCTATTATGCAAGACATCACAATTTCGGTCATCGGGCTGGGCTATGTTGGTCTGCCGGTTGCTGTCGCATTTGCCCGCGCGCAGACGCGCGTCATCGCCTTTGATATTGATACCGCGCGTGTGACCGAGCTGCGCGAGGGGCACGACCGCACGCGTGAAGTTGATCCTTCTGATTTGGGTCTGTCTGACCTTCACCTGTCTGATGATCCGGCGGATCTGAAACAGGCCAATTTCCATATTGTCACTGTTCCGACCCCGATTGACGCCAACAACCGCCCCGACCTGTCGCCGCTTGTTTCGGCCTCGCGCATGTTGGGCAAATACCTGAGCAAGGGCGACATCGTTGTCTACGAAAGCACTGTTTATCCCGGTGCCACGGAAGAAGTTTGCGTGCCGGTTCTGGAAGAAGTATCTGGCCTGAAGTTTGGTTCGGATTTTACTGTCGGTTACTCGCCCGAGCGGATCAATCCCGGCGATCTTGTCCATCGTTTCGAGACGATTGTAAAAGTCGTGTCGGGCAGCGACGAACGCACCGCCGAGATTGTCGCGCAAACCTATGAACGGGTAGTCACCGCAGGCGTACACCGCGCAGCAAACCTGCAAGTCGCCGAAGCGGCAAAGGTGTTGGAGAACACCCAGCGGGATCTCAACATCGCCTTGATCAATGAAATGGCGCTGATTTTTGACCGGCTCGATGTGGATACGCGCGATGTGCTGGCGGCTGCGCAGACAAAGTGGAACTTTTTGCCGTTCAAACCCGGTTTGGTGGGCGGGCACTGTATCGGTGTTGATCCCTATTACATGGCTTATCGTGCCGAGCAGGTGGACTACCATCCGGAGGTTTTGTTGGCGGGGCGGCGGGTGAATAACTCGATGGGGAAATATGTCGCCAACCGGATTGTGCGCAACATGATGCGCCGTGGTTGGGATGGTGTGCCTCGCGTCACCATTCTGGGTGCGACGTTCAAGCCGGACGTGCCGGATATCAGGAACACCCGCGTTGTCGATATCGCCGCCGAGCTGGCGAATTTCGGTATTGATGTACAGATCACCGACCCGTTGGCCGACCCAGCAGTATTCTCGCATGAATACGGTCTGACGCTGACCTCCTTTGAGGCGTTGAAGCCGGCTGATGCGGTGGTCATGGCCGTTGCCCACGAGAGCTACCGCGATAAAGGCTGGTCCGTTCTGGATGGTTTGTTAAGGGGCGATGCGCCTATCGTGGCCGATGTGCAGGACATGTTCGACCGCGATAGCAAACCAGATGATATCGCCCTCTGGCGGCTCTAGGCGGATGATCCGCGATCCACATACAGGCGCAGATTTGCGGGTATTGGCCATTGTACCTGCGCGGGGTGGTTCCAAAGGGTTGCCGCGCAAGAATATCGCCAGAATTGCGGATGTCAGTCTGATTGCGCGGACTGCTCGTGCGGTGCGGGCCTGCGACTGGATCGACGGCGCTGTGATTTCAACAGATGATCTTGAGTTCGCTGCCGAGGCGCGCGGTGAGGGGCTTGATATGCCTGCGCTGCGCCCTGCCGAGTTGGCCAATGACACGGCAAAAGGTGTAGACGTCTGGGCCCACGCGTGGCGTGAGGCCGAGCAGACCCATGGCGTCCGGTATGACCTATCTGTCTATCTGCAACCTACGTCACCGTTCCGCACGCCGACCCATATCCATGATACGGTTAGCGCTTTACTGAATGGGCAGCATCAAGCGGCCACAACGATCAGTCAGGTGCCGGGCCACTATGCACCGCAAAAGACGCTGACGCTGGATGAAAACGGGGTTTTGCATTTCTACACGGCAGACGGTGCCAAGCATTCCAACCGCCAGACCACCGCACCCACCTGGACCCGTAACGGGCTGTGCTATGCCGCGCGCCGCGCGCATGTTGTTGATCAGGGTCTGATCTGTGAAAGCGATTGCGGAGCTGTAAAAATCGAAGGCTATGTCGCCAATATTGATGATCCCGAAGACCTATTGATCGCGCAGCTTCTCGCGGAGCATGGCGGGTATGACATTCTGGATCAACTGGCCCCCGCATTTAAGGGACAAATAACATGACACAAAAATTCACGCCTGCTTCGCCTACGTGGCTGGATGCGCCAGCGCCCGGTGCGGCCGCGACGATCATTGCCGAAGTCGCTCAGGCCCATGACGGCAGCCTTGGAACCGCCCATGCGTTTATCGATGCTGCAGCGGCGGCCGGTGCGGATGCGATTAAATTCCAGACCCATATCGCGGCAAAAGAAAGCACGATCCGCGAGCCGTGGCGCAAGAAATTCGGCTGGCAGGATGACACGCGATTTGACTACTGGCGCCGGATGGAATTCACCGAAGAACAATGGCACGGTCTGGCCGCCCACGCCCATGAGGCAGGGCTGCATTTCCTGTCCTCCCCCTTTTCACCCGAAGCGGTCGCCTTGTTGCGCCGCGTGGGCGTGCCGGGCTGGAAGATCGCATCGGGCGAGGTGGACGAGCCGCGGCTGATCAAGGCAATTACAGATACAAAGCAACCGGTCATCCTGTCTTCGGGGATGAGCGCGTTGGCCGAAACAGATCGTGCAGCACAGTGCATTCAAGAGGCCGGATGCCCTCTGGCGGTTTTGCAATGCACCACCTCCTATCCTGTCGCCCCCGAAGAGGTCGGCCTGAATGTCATGCAGGATTTTGCCTTGCGGTATCCGCAGGCGGCTGTGGGGCTGTCGGATCATTCGGCAACCATCTATCCGGGGTTGGCTGCGGTTACTTTGGGCGCGCAGGTGATCGAGGTGCATCTCACGTTGGCACGAAATATGTTCGGTCCTGATGTGTCCTCGTCTCTGACACCGGACGAGTTGAAGATGCTGTGCGAGGGTGTACGTATGATCGAGGTAATGCGTGGCAATCCGGTCGATAAGGATAGCCACGCCGCACGCATGGAGCCGATGCGCGCCATTTTTGGTAAATCCGTCGTGGCGTCACGGGACCTGAAGGCGGGTGCGGTTCTTGAGGCCAGTGATCTGGCTGCCAAAAAACCCGGCGATGGTGTGCCTGCTGCACGAATTGAAGAGTTTGTAGGCCGCCGTCTGACCCGCGCGTTGAAGTGTGATGATCTGTTGGATTGGGGCGATCTGGATGACTAGGAAGCCGCGCAAGGTTTGCGTTTTTGTCACCGCCCGCCCCAGCTATGCGCGGGTCCGGTCGGTTCTGGAAGCACTCAAGGCCCGTCAGGATGTGGAATTGCAAATCGTTGCTGCAGCTTCGGCTTTGTCGGACAGCTATGGCAACGTGGCGAATGTGATGGCGACAGAGGGTTTTGCGCCCGATGCGACAGTCGACAGTCTGGTTGAGGGAGAGGGCTATCTGGATGCGCCTGAGACCACAGCGCGCGGGCTGTCTTTGTCTTCCAAGGTTTTGACACAGCTCAAGCCCGATCTGGTTGTCACAATTGCCGACCGTTACGAGACCTTGGCGACCGCAATCGCGGCCACCTACATGAACATCCCGCTGGCGCATCTTCAGGGGGGTGAGGTCACAGGAAATATTGACGAAAAGGTGCGCCACGCCATTACCAAACTTGCGGATCTGCATCTGGTTTCCGGTCCCGATGCCGCACAGCGCGTGGAGCGTATGGGCGAGAGTGTCGAAAGCATTTTTACAACCGGTTGCCCGTCAATTGATATCGCCCGTCTTGCTGTCACCACCGCAGAGCGATTGCCCGATGCCGAGCTTTATGCCCGTTTTGGGATTTCAGGTGCGCAGCCGGACCTGTCTGGCGGGTATATTGTCGTCATGCAGCATCCTGTCACGACGGCACATGCCGACGCAGGTGCGCAAACGCAGGCGACATTGGAAGCGGTTGATGCGCTGGGCTTGCCTGCGCTTTGGTTCGCGCCAAATGTTGATTTCGGTGCTGATGCAACGAATGCAGCCATCCGTGTCTACCGTGAAGCACATGCGTTGGAACATGTGCATTTCATGCAGAATATGCCCCCCGATGAATTTATCCGCCTGCTTGCAGGAAGTAAGGGGATTGTCGGGAATAGTTCGGTTGCGATCCGCGAATGCGCCTTTTTGGGTGTGCCAGCTGTTAACATCGGGGATCGACAGGATGGGCGTGACCGCGGGCCGAACGTAATCGACACTACTTATGACGCGGCTGAAATTCAGGCTGCTCTGGCGGCGAACGTTGCGCGGGGTAAATTGGAAGGTGCGGATAACTATGGTGATGGCTTTTCCGGCCCGCGCATTGCCCAAGTGTTGGCCGAGGCACCGTTGCGCTTTCACAAGCGGATGACCTATTGAGCGATATCTTCCAGAATTGTCCTGTCGGGGGTCCTGATGTCTGATCATGCCATTCTACCCAGCGAAGTGCAGGCCCGCGAGTTTGACGCGAAACTGTTGACCGCCTGTTTTCTAGCCGAGCGAGGCTTGAGCTCGATTGTGGGCGCGCGGCATCATATCCACAACCGGTTGGCGCATTTGCCCGCAAACGTCTATCTGGCCAAGGATGTGGCCAGACCGTCGCGCCGGATATTGAACCTGATGTCCCAAATGGGCATTCAGGCCGCTTTGCTGGATGAAGAAGCTTTGGTTTTCACCTCGACAGAGGGGTATTTGTCACGTCGTGTGGACCCCGAGGCCGCAAGTACGATTGCCCGGGCCTATGCATGGGGGCCGCGCAGCGCAGAGCTGATGGCGCGTTTGCCGGGGGCTCAGAACCGGCCCTTGCTTGAAACAGGAAATCCGCGAATGGATTTGCTGCGGCCGGAACTGCAAGGGTTCCACGACCGGGCCACGCAAGAAATCCGGCGGGCACATGGTCCTTTGATCCTATTCAATTCAAACTTCGGCATGCTCAACCCCATGACCTACGCGAAAAACCGACGGCCCGAGGTTTTGAAGGCGCAGCATCCGGATATTCTGGCGTTGATGGAGCGTCGCCGGCAGACCTTCCATGCCTTTGTCGAATTGCTGCCCCAGATTGCGCGGGCGTTTCCTGATCATCAGCTTGTCATCCGTCCGCATCCGGCCGAGGCACCAAGTGCGTGGAAACCGGTTGCGGATGCTGTGCCCAATTGCAGCATTGTCAGCAGCGGGCAATCGGTTCCGTGGATGCTGGCAGCCGTGGCGACATTGCATAATGGCTGCACGACTGGATTTGAATCGTTTCTGATGGGAAAGGTTCCTATCTCATACCGCGGGATCATCAAGACGCCTGACGACACGCTGTCGCCTGACCTGTTCAGCCAGATTGTGCAGGAACCGGGTGAGGTCATAGAGGCCATCAAAGCCCGCATCAATGGCCTGCCACCTGCACCGACACAGGCACAAAAAGACGCTTTGACGCGGCATCTGACCGCAAGCGGCGGGCGCTTTGCTGCGGAACGTCTGGCCGATGATCTGGCGAATTTTCCCGACCGTATGGGACGTTTCCGGTTGGGCGGGCGGATCAAGGCACAGTTGCGCGGATGGGAGAAAGCCGTGAAAGGCCTTGTGCCAAGCAATAAAGCCAGCGCGCGATCAAATGCACATCGGTATCCCGGGGTGCCTGTTACCTTGATCGAGGAAAAGCTGACGGATTTGCGGCGCACTCTGGGTCGGTTTGATGACGTGCAGGCAGTCCCGCTGGGGCATGACATCTACCGTATCCGCCCCAAGGGTTAGGGCCGGCCTGCGGCACTACTGTATTTGGTAGGAAAAGCTGAGCTGCCGGCGTTTGCCGCCAGGAGGCGGCGGGAAAGGGGCGGCGTTTCGGACTTGTTGGCGCGCGGCGCTGTTGATCGAACTTGATCCGGAGCTGTCGATGATATCGACCGAGTTCAGAGACCCGTTTGCATTGATCACAAATATCACCTGCGCCCAGCCTGCACCTGAAACAGGCGGCGAAGCCGCGCGGTTTAATTGCGCGAGGATGCGACCGGCATAATTGGTTGTAGTGGCATTGCCGGTGTTGCGGGCAGACAGGCCCGACCGTGCGCCGCTGCCCGATTGGGCAAAGATATCAACGCCGGAACGGCTGTAGGAGGATAGGGGGGATTCGATGCGTTGCGAAGGGGCCCGCCGCGTCGTTGTCGTCGTTGAGGAACCTCCGAAATTACCCTGCCGAACCGGTGTTGGCCGCTTTGTCGGGAGCTGGGGACGTTCCGAGATGGCGGTTGCTTGATCCGAGATATCGCTGTCGATGGCCTCCACAGTTTCCTGAGGGGGTTGTTGTGCGGGTTCGGTCGGGGTCACCGGAGTTTCTGTCTCGGTCTCTGATGGTTCAAGCGAAACAGTGGGTACCGTTGATGGGGTGACTGCGACGCTGGGGGCGGGTGCGACAGGTGCCGAGGGGGCAGCGGGTGCTTGGGGCACTGCGTCTGGCGCGGCTTCGGTCGCATCGGGAGCGCCTTCGGCAATATCGGTCACTTCATCTGTGCCGGGCGGTGGGGCCAGATTTGGATCGGTTGCTTCGGTTTCTTGTGAGGGCTCGACGGTTGTCGGTTCGGCGGCTTGGCCGGTGTCCGGCGTCGGCGGCTCGGCCGTGGTCGGCTCAACCGGTTGCGCGGTGCCTGTATCGGGCGTTGTGTCCTGCTGAGGTGTCTCGGATGCGATGCGCGCATCGCTGGTTGGTATCTCATCAGGGGTAGGTTCTTCTTCGGGTGGCTCGACAGGCTCTTCCGGCTCCTGAACAGGCTCGGCGAGATTCTCGAATGTGGTGCCGGGGGCTACGACCTGTGTCACGGTGTCACCATCAGACGGCTGCGGCCTTGCCTGTTGTTCGGCACGCCAGACAACGCCAAGCCCCAGCAGGTGAAGGAGCACAGACAAAAGCACGGCGATAGCCGCAACGATGGTCGAGCGTTTGATCATTCAAGCGCCCGCGAAGTCACGAGAACGACAGAGCCTGCCCCAAGGGCGCGCAGGCGTGAAGATACTTCGATCAGGCGCGTGCCGCTTGCGTTGCGATCGGGTACAATACGCACGGGGCCGTCGGCATATGTGTCCATATAGGTTTCGGCATCGGTGGGATCACCGCGAAATCGCAGGCTGCCATCAGCACGCAAAACCAACGCATCGGGCGGTTCGCGCCCTTCGAGGCTTGAGGTGTCGACGAGTTCAAGGTCGGTATCAAGCGGAGGTGCCACGGTGCCGGCGATCAGGAAAAAGATCAGCATGATGAAAATCACATTGATCATGGCGATCGACGGGTCACCTTTGCGCCTTATACGTGCGGATGGGATCATCGGCTTACTCCAACACCAGAACAGTCAATTCGGGCCGGGCGCGCAGCCGGACCAGCAGATCGACCAGCGTTTGTGCCGAAACATCGTCGTCGAGGCTGACCAGAACCTGACCGCTTTGCAGTTGCTCAGACATATTATCCAGTGATGTTGGTGCCCCATTCATGGTCAGGCGGGTTTCTCCCAACTGCACAAAGAAGCGTTCGGTGGGTGCGGCCTGCGCTGTTTTGCCCCCCTTAGCCTGATGCAGTTCGACCTCGCCAAAGTTGGAGAAGGTCGAGGTCAGCATGAAAAAAAGCAGCAGGAGAAACACCACATCAATGAGTGGAGTCATCGACACGGCGCGTCTGATAAAGGGGGCGGTGTTACGCATGGCCTTGCAGGACGTGAGGGTCACTGATCTCCTGTGGTGCAGCGCTTTCGGGCACCAGAACAGTGCGAAGCGCCATATCGGCAAACACCCGTTCACGCGCTGTGCGGCTTTCGAGCCATGCCAGAATCATAGAGCTAGGCATGGCGACGGCCAGACCCACGGCCGTGGTCAGCAGCGCCACCCAGATACCACCGGCAAGCAATGATGGATCAACCGACGCGCCGCCCTCCTGAAGGCCCTGAAAGGCGTCGATCATCCCCAGAACCGTACCGAACAGACCCAAAAGCGGGGCAATCTGTGCGACGGTATCGAGAAGGCGAAAACCGCGTTCCAACCGCGCGAGCGCCATGCCCGCTTCGGCGTCCAGCCGTGCTTCGATCCCGTGCCGGTCGGCTCCATGCATCGCAGAATCCAGAATGGGGGCAAGGTAGCTACGGCTTTGGGCCAACTGCGCTTGCGCGCCCGCACCGTCGCCGTTGTCCCATGCCTGCAACGCTTGGCTTAGGTGGCTGTGGCGTCCGACACGAAGGGTCGAGAACTGCCAAAGCTTATAGATGGTGACCGACAGTGTCAGCACAGACATCACAAACAAGATTGCGACGACAGGCCCGCCGAGTTCGAAAATACTGCCCAAAGCGCTGAAATCGATCATCCGATCAACTCGACCGTTAGGCGACTGCTAAGCGATAGGGCATCCTTGCAGATCGGGCTTTCCGCACCATCAACCACGCATGAGCTGGCTCCGTTGATCAGCGCTTTTCCGACGCTATCACAGGAGCGACCGGGCAGGTCGAACTGGCGTACTCTTGTGCTGCCTGTGGGGAGATCGCGGAAATCGAAGAGGGAGAGATTTGCCACGCCACCGTCTGAATCGAAAATCACTGTTTCGAACACGGCTTTTTCGATTGTTGTGCCGGTTTTATTCTGGGCCAAAAACGAAAGGCGGCAGGTGCCGTCATTGTCTTGCAGGTTATTCAGCTCAAGCTGGAGGTTCGCGGGGACAGCTTGCGCGGCGGCGGAAATTGGAACCGCACCCGCAAGGCACAGCAAAAATACGAAATGGCGAAATGGCACGAAGGTACTCCCATAAGGTTGACGCGGAGCAAGTTGGCACATGCGGTAGCGGTGGGGACAGTAAGCGTCAGGACCATATACTACGTCACAGGCCGGATGGGCAAAAGCCCTTTGTCCGGATCGGCGGTATCACGTATGATCAATTTCCGGAGGGGAGACAGCCATCATGCAACGGGGCATCCGCCCGTTAGCAGGCACAGGTCATGTGCGCTCTACTTCCGAGGCGAGTTTGAGCACCGCATCCCCGTCTGATTGTTTGATGTAGAGGGCCGGATCGTCCTTGGTACCATTGCGGGTCACTTCGGATCCTTTGATTTTACGGGTGATTTTCTGGGTGAAAGTGGACTGAACCGTGCCTTTGGCATGTCCGTTACCCCAAGACCATTTAACATGATCGCCTTCTGAAATGGCGGGCATGGTGTTTCCTTTACTTCGTTGGTGTCTAGGTGTCGGAGAGTGTTTAATTTCCGCGTGCAGGGCGCTTTGGATGCGCACCGACAAACTCCCAAGCCGCGGACATTTCTGAGGCCTTGAAGGCTTTGGCCTTAACTGGAATGACCTTATCCATCATGTCGATCAGCTTTTTCCCGCGTTCCGGCGGCCCGATGATCGCGTAGCGCGTCACGTGGGTCAGTGCGCGCAAGCGTGACGTTAAAACACTGCGGTTCAGCATGGCGTCCCAATCAGAGCGGGTGAATTCGGTCAGATCAAGCAGCATGTTCACCCTGTCATAGCGATCAAACACCGCGTTCATATGTTTCGCGAGGGCTTCGGAGGCATTGTCATCTATATGCCCCTCGACGCGAAAGGCATGAACCCGCGGTGTATCTGTTTTGATCTGGGTGATCGGACCAGATGTGAAATCTGTCATGGCGTATCTCCTTTGATGACCCAACAGACGACTCAGGCAAACAGTTCCGCTGCATGCGCTGATTCAACGCGCGCGGGGATCGGGAACCCAACCGGTTGTTTGATGTGCTGCTTTGGTCAGTGACGGCTCAAACGTCGAGCGGTAGCGCGCCAGAGACTTTCATTTGCCGCAAGATGAAGAGCGTGGTTGTTGTCCTGACAATCCCGAGGCCAAGCAGTTTATGCATGATGAATTGTTCAAGCTTTTCAGGATCGGTTGCCGCGACCTTGAGGATATAGTCGAATTCGCCGGTAATGGTCGCACATTCGAGGACTTGTTCGTTCAGGTCGACAAAGTTGTGAAATTTCTCGATCGACGCGGGTTGGTGATCCACCAAAGATACCTGCACATGTGCAAGCGCGTTTAGGCCAAGCTTTTTCCCATCCACAATCGCTGCATAGCGGGTGATGTATCCGTCATCCTCCAGACGTTTGACGCGCCGCCAGCAGGGCGAGGGCGACAGGCCAACCGCCTCTGACAGGGTTTGCGTGCTTGCACGCCCGTCGCGCTGGAGCACTTTCAGAATTAGCTTTTCGAACGTATCGAGCAAAGATTAACCTCCGAACGGCTGAATCAAGGTTTAATCTTTCTATACTGGGTCAAATTCTAGGAATTCAGAAGGCATATCTTGAGTTGCATGGGTTATTTTTGCTCCAAGCTGCCTATGCCGGCACAGATTTGCCTGAAAAGTGATCCCAATGAACAACGCTGCACATGTCTATCAGTCCATCGCCCGCGCCCTCAAAGACCACGAGGCCACGACGATGTTCGGGCTGATGGGGGATGCCAACCTGTTCATGGTGGCAAGTTATGTGCAGGAATTCGGCGGGCAATTCATTCCGGCGGCGCATGAGGGCAGTTCGATCTTGATGGCGTCTGCCTATGCCCATGTATCAGGTAAGGTGGGTGTGGCCACGGTGACGCATGGCCCGGCGTTGGCCAATTGTGTTACTGCGTTAACCGAAGCCGCCCGTGGTCGTATGCCGATGGTGGTTTTGGCGGGCGATACCCCTGCCGACAATCCGCGTCATTTGCAAAGCATTGATCAGCGCGAGGTGGTGAAGGTGACCGGCGCGGGGTTCGAACAGCTTCGCGCGCCTGCCACCGCCGGAGAGGATGTCGCGCGCGCCTTCTACCGCGCCCAGACCGAGCGTCGCCCGATCGTTCTTAACATGCCCGCCGATTTTATGTGGCAAGAGGCACCGTATGCCTGCCGCGTGCTGGATGTGTTCATCAAGCCGGGCGGGGTGGCCGAAGGCGATGTTCTGGATAACGCGATCGGGATGATTGCCTCGGCGCGGCGGCCGCTGATTCTGGCGGGTGGTGGTGCGGTCGCGGCGCGTGATGTGCTGGTGCGGCTGGCTGACCGGTTGGAGGCACCGTTGGCGACAACGCTACAGGCAAAGGGGCTGTTTAAGAATCACCCTTTCAACATTGATATTTTCGGCACGCTATCGACGCCAGCGGCCTATGATCTGATCGCGCAATCCGATTGCATCATTTGTTTCGGCACTGCGTTGCATGATTTCACGACAGACCGTGGCAAGTTGATGAAGGACAAGCGAGTGGTGCAAATCGACACTGATCCAACCGCAATCGGAGGCGGTTTGCATCCCGATGCGGCATTGGTCGCTGATGCAGGGGCCGCCGCCGAGACGATATTGTTCTGGCTTGACGAAGCCGAAGTGCCCTCAAGCGGGTTCACCCGTGATCTGGATATTGCAACGCTTACCGCCCATGCGCCCGGTTCAGGGAAGGCGGCGGAGGGCGTGATCAACTACGTCCAGGCGCTGGAGCGGCTGGAGGCCGCGCTGCCGGATGATCGTATATTGGTCACCGATGGGGGGCGTTTTATGACCGAAGTCTGGTGCCGCCTTTCGGTTGACGGGCCGCGCAGTTTTGTCAGCACTGTGAATTTCGGTGCCATCGGTCTGGGCCTGCAAGAAGCCATAGGCGCAGGCGTTGCCGCGCCGGAACGACCTGTCGTGCTATTTAGCGGTGATGGCGGCTTCATGATGGGCGGCATAAACGAATTCAACACCGCTGTGCGTCTGGGCCTAGATCTGATTGTGATAATCGCCAACGATTCCGCCTACGGAGCCGAGCATATCCAGTTTCTTGACCGTAAGATGGACCCTACGTTGGCTGAATTCGAATGGCCGTCCTTTGCTGCTATTGCGAAATCTCTTGGTGGCGACGGCCTTGAGGTGCGCTCCAACGCAGAGCTCGAGACGGCGCTGGAGGCACTTGAGGACCGCAAGGGCCCCTATTTGATTGAATTACGGCTTGATCCGGCGGATGTGCCGCGCATGCGCATCTGACGGATAGTCGTCAGGAACCCGCCTCTTTTAGCGTCACGGGTGTGATGTAGATCATGCTTTCATCCAGACTCACCATGACTTCGCCGTCTTGAATGTTGACCTGAATCTTCATCGAACGGTTCGCCAATTTGGCCAATGCGTCGGTGTCTTGTTCTGACAGGTTGACCACGCTGAGATTATCAAAACGGGTGGTGCTGTTTTTAATCTTGTCCCACCAGACTTCGGCGGTTCTGCCGCCATAGCAATAAATGATGACTTTATGCGCCTTGCTACAGGACTGGCGTATTATCTTTTCGCTGGGCAGCCCCAGCGCAATCCATAGCTCGAGCTCGTCACTCAGGCTTTTTTGCCAGATGTCCGGCTCGTCATCCGTCGACAGACCTTTTGTCAGCTCCAACTGCTCGTTTGCATTCAGGGCAAAGGCGATCAGGCGCACCATCAACCGCTCATCTGTTTCTGACGGGTGTTTGGCCACGGTCAACTTATGTGTTTCGTAATAGTGCCGGTCCATATCGGACACAGAAAGCTCAACTTTGTAGATCGTGGATTTTTGCGCCATGACAGGTCCTGCTGGTAGTGGATAGGCATGCCTAATGCGTCAGGCGACCGTGTGAAAGCAGATAACGGGATGCACAGGGATTTAATCGGCGCGTACGGGGCGGGGTTATCCGCGCAGAAAACGCCATAGATTAAGCGCCAAATCGCTCAGGTCGCCCAGCCGTGCGGTGACATGTTCGCGCGCAAGGCCGCCGCTATGTGCATCATCTGTATTCAGGCGTTCAAGCAGGCGGGACAGCCTGCGCCGATGCGTACCGGTTAACACCTGCAAGGGATCTGCAATCAAACCGGCAAATGTGGTCACCACAGATAGAACCAATGCCAGCGCAATGCCCGTGATCACGACCTGCCATGTATCAAGGCCGGGCGAGAATACTGCATAATAGGCCAATCCCAACCCCTGCCCGAAGGGGAATTGCTCGACAGCTAGGGAATGGGCGCGCCGTTCGGCGACGGGGCCAATAAGGGAAAACAGGCCCGGTGTGGGTCTGTGAAATATGAAATAGCCGGCGATCAAAAGGCAGAGGGATGTGGTAATCTCCGCAACCGCGTTGCGCACATCTGTGTATTCGGCGACTTCATGGGCAATGGCATCACGCGGCGCGCGCACGCCCAATCCTGCCCCTTCCAGACCATAGATAAAATCCGTAACGCGTTGGGCAACTTGCCGCGATGCATTGGTTTGCAGCAGAATTTTGCGCCGGGACAGCCAAAGAGAGGTCTTTGCCAGCCCGAGACGTTTGGCCAATAGCGCAAGCAATCGCACGATGAGTAGGACAGGGGCCAGAAACACATTCAAGGGGGCCCGCAAAAGGTCTGCACCAATAGCTGAGCGGTGGAGACGTATCGTACCCCATAGGCCAAAGTTCGTCCGAACAAACGCTTTTATACACAGCTGTAGTCGCGTGTTCGGCGTCATCTGGTTCTCCGTCGGTTTTGCTGGCAAGTTGTATCTGGCCTGCCCGCAATGGGGGATGATGGAAGCATCAGTGGCAATAGGGCACTGATTCCTGCTTGTATTGAGGTAATACCACGACGTTCTCAGTCAATGACACTTGCTGTTCGGATCAATTGGGGTAGAAGAAGGGCCGAAATGAAAGGGACCGTCATGCACGCTTACCGAAGCCAGACCTGCGCTGATCTTAACGCCAAAAATGTAGGGGATAATGTCCGTTTGTCGGGGTGGGTGCACCGTGTGCGCGACCACGGCGGCGTGTTGTTTATCGACTTGCGGGATCATTACGGCATGACGCAGCTGATCTGCGATCCCGATTCCGCAGCATTTGCCGATGTGGAAAAGGTCCGCTCGGAATGGTGTATCCGCATCGATGGCGAGGTAAAGGCCCGCGCAGACGATCTGGTCAACAGCAAGATCCCCACTGGCGAGATCGAAGTGTTCATCCGCGACATCGAAGTTCTGGGCCGCGTGAATGGCGACCTGCCGTTGCAGGTTTTCGGTGAACAGGAATACCCCGAAGAAACCCGCCTGCGGTATCGTTATCTCGATCTGCGCCGCGAAAAAATGCAGCGTAACATGGTGCTGCGTTCCGATGTGGTCAGCTCGATCCGCAAGCGGATGTGGGATCAGTCGTTCAAAGAATTCCAAACGCCGATCATCACCGCCTCCAGCCCTGAAGGCGCGCGTGACTTTTTGGTGCCTTCGCGCCTGCATCCGGGCAAGTTCTATGCGCTGCCCCAAGCTCCTCAGCAGTTCAAGCAGCTGTTGATGGTGTCGGGCTTTGACAAGTATTTCCAGATCGCGCCCTGTTTCCGCGACGAGGACCCGCGCGCCGACCGCTCGCCAACTGACTTCTACCAGCTCGACCTCGAGATGTCGTTTGTCGAACAGCAGGATGTCTTTGACACGATCCAGCCCGTTCTGACCGGCATTTTCGAAGAATTCGGCGGCGGCAAAGCTGTTGATCAAGAATGGCCGCAGATTTCCTATAAGGATGCGGCGCTTTGGTACGGCTCGGATAAACCCGACCTGCGCAACCCGATCAAGATGCAGGTTGTGTCCGAGCATTTCGAGGGCTCCGGTTTTGCGATCTTTGCCAAGCTGCTGGAGCAAGAAGGCACTGAAATCCGCGCAATTCCCGCCCCCAAAGGCGGTAGCCGCAAGTTCTGCGACCGTATGAATGCATTTGCACAAAAAGAAGGGCTGCCCGGCATGGGCTATATCTTCTGGCGCGATCAGGGCGAAGGCATGGAGGCGGCTGGCCCGCTGGCCAAGAATATCGGGCCAGAACGTACCGAAGCCATTCGCCAACAGCTTGGCCTAGGTGTCGGTGATGCGGCCTTCTTCCTTGGCGGCAAGCCCAAAGCGTTTGAAGCCGTTGCAGGCCGTGCGCGTAACGTCATCGGCGAAGAGCTGGGCCTGACCGATATGGATCGCTTTGCCTTTGCGTGGATCGTGGATTTCCCGATCTATGAAAAAGACGAGGAAAGCGGCAAGATCGACTTCGAACACAACCCGTTCTCGATGCCCCAAGGCGGCATGGCCGCTCTTGAAGGCGACCCGCTTGAGGTGCTGGGCTATCAGTACGATCTGGCCTGTAACGGCTATGAGCTGGTATCGGGCGCGATCCGGAACCACCGCCCCGAGATCATGTTCAAAGCCTTCGAGATTGCAGGCTACGGCGAAGACGAAGTGCGCAAGCGTTTTGGCGGCATGGTTAACGCCTTCCAATACGGCGCGCCGCCCCACGGTGGTTGTGCTGCGGGCATCGACCGGATTGTGATGTTGCTGGCGGAAGAGAGCAATATCCGCGAAGTGATCCTGTTCCCGATGAACCAGCGGGCCGAAGATTTGATGATGAACGCGCCCAATGATCCGATGCCGGATCAATTGATGGAGCTGGGCCTGCGCGTTATCCCGCAGGATTAAACATAAAGCGCCGCAGCAATCTGCGGCGCTTTTCTTTTGTGGGTAGGGGTTACTGGTTTTGGAGAAACACCTCATCGGTAGTTAAAAATGTGCCCACGTTATTACCAAGCGAAACCGCGCCGCTTTGAATTCCCGCTGCCGCTGCGATGCTGAGCCCCACTATGGCTGCGGTCAGCACAATCCAATCAACGGTAACGGCCCCCGATGTCTCCTGACAAAAGTGGCGAAGAAGGTCTGTCATGGCGGCTGTCCTGTCTAGTGTATTCGCCGCCCAGATTAGCGATCAATTGAGGCATGACTTGGGGAGTTTTGCTACGGTTTACGTTGCATTTTATCTATCGGCGCTGTGGCTTTCACAGCTTGGCCTTGAGCGAAATGCAGCCTATCATTTTTGTTATGAACATAGACCAAGATCAAAATGCCCCGTTGGGGACCATAGTGCATGACTGGGCCGCGCCAGTGCGCCCGGATGCTGTAGATTTACAGGGGCGGTTTGCCCGGCTTGAGCGGCTGAATGCTGAACAACATGCCGCGCTGCTTTACCGTGCTTTCGCGGGGCATGATGCGGTTTGGGATTATATGCCCGTTGGTCCGTTTTCCTCAGCCGCGCAATACCACCGCTGGGTGCGTGACAACGAAGGCCGCGAAGATCCGGTGTTCTATGCGATCAAAAACCTTCAGACCGGCAATTGGGAAGGTGTCGCAAGTTACTTGCGCATCACCCCCGAGGCGGGCTCGATTGAGGTGGGCTATATTAGTTTTAGCCCCGCGCTGCAGCGCACGCCCGCCGCGACAGAGGCGATGTATCTGATGATGGCCTGGGCGTTCGAGGCCGGGTATCGTCGGTATGAATGGAAGTGTAATGCGCTGAATATAGCATCGCGCCGTGCGGCGCAGCGGCTGGGGTTTAGTTTTGAAGGGGTGTTCCGGCAGGCTGCAGTCGTCAAAGGGCGCAACCGTGACACAGCATGGTTTGCTGTAATTGATGCGGAATGGCCGGCGTTAAAAGAGGCGTTTTCCGCGTGGCTATCCCCATCAAATTTTGACTCTGATGGTCAACAGCGCGAAAGGCTGGGCGACATGACGCGATTGGTTCGCGTGGCCCATGACCCCGCCCTGCCTCATAGCAGCTAGGCAGCTACCCGTGTTAAATGGCCATCTTTGTGGCCAGGCGTTCTTGGATAAGCCCCGCGATCTGTGCCGTTTCGGATGCTGCTGTAAGCCCAGCCGCCCGTCGTCCTGCGAGGGCACGTGCAGCATTTTCCATGTGGGTATCGTCAACCGACCGCGCGACACCTTCTAAAAACTGCGCGATATAGTCGAGCACTTGATCGTTGGGCGCACCCTCCAGCAAATCGGCAGCATAGTTTATGTCGTCATGATAGGCGATTTCGTCTGGAGATACCTGTTCATCCACAACTGTACGTAGCCCGGGTGGCCGACGATCCGCAGGTAGGTTCGATAGGATCAATTGTTGGAAAATGGCCAGTGAGGTGATCGGCTTACTCAAAAAGCCCTGTGCTCCCGCCGCGAGGGCTTCGGCCTCGAGCATGTCATCACCTGAGGTCGCCAGAACCACGCTTGGTTCGTTATCGACCTGCGCAAGCTCTGTAATCAGGTCAGCACCATTGCCGTCAGGCAGCCCCATATCCACGACCACGACGGAGGGGCGATAGACCTGTAAATGCCGCCGTGCAGAGCGGATGCAATCGGCCCGCCTGATCCGCGCACCAGAGCGTAGACAAAGCAGGCGCATGGCCTCGCAGGCATATCGGCTATCCTCGACCACAAGAACCGTCAGGCCCAACAGGGGGCGTGTGGCGGTTGGTGCCGGATAGTTGGTGGCGAACGGGTCGTTGGTGTCCATGGTGCTCTCCGATTCCTTAAAACTCTACCCGACGTTACGCAGTCGTCACTAATGGAGCGTTAACGCGTCGCATTGCGCCTTGGCCAATTGCGGCTCATAACGGTGCGCAGGTTAACACAAGGAATAGTTCTATGATCGGACGCCTGAACCACGTGGCTATCGCTGTACCGGACCTTGAGGCGGCGGCGGATCAATACCGCAATGCGCTGGGTGCGAATGTCGGTGCGCCCCAGGATGAGCCCGACCATGGCGTGACGGTCATTTTCATTGAACTGCCCAACACCAAGATCGAACTGCTTTATCCGCTTGGCGAGGATTCCCCTATTCAGGGGTTTCTCGACAAAAATCCCGCGGGCGGCATCCACCATATCTGCTATGAAGTGGATGACATCATCGCCGCGCGTGATCACCTCAAAACCACCGGAGCCCGCGTGTTGGGCAGCGGAGAACCCAAGATCGGTGCCCATGGAAAGCCTGTGATTTTCCTGCATCCCAAAGATTTCAACGGGGCTCTGGTCGAGCTGGAGCAGGTTTGAGCCATGGGTCCTGTTTCCGCTATTGTTCTTTATGCCATCGTTTGGTTCATGCTGTTTTTGATCATCTTACCGATCCGCGTGCAGACGCAAGGTGACCTGAAAGATGTAGTGCCGGGCACCCATGCGGGCGCACCGGAACATCACCACCTCAAAAGAAAAGCACTGTGGTGCACGCTGATCGCTTTTGTCATCTGGGGTCTGTTTGTTGCGATTATTCTGTCGGGTGTGATTACCGTGGATAATCTGGAGGACTGGTTTGGTCGCGGGGCGCCTGTGGCAGCATCTGGAACAGATGGGTAAACGTCGCGGCCCCCATAATGGGGATAACGAGGTTCAGTAATGGGACCGAAAGCGGCAGTGCCATAAAGGTGCCTGCGATCCAGATCGTGAGGAAATTCTTGCGCCACAACTGTTTGGCGCGGGCACGCCCGACACGGCGCATAGCGGCAAGGGTGTAGTATTCCCGCCCCAGTAGAAACCCGTTCACGGCCCAAAAGATGAACAGGGCAAAAGGCGCAAAGATCACGTAAAGGATCAGCGCAAACAGGTTTACCACCAACAAGATACCCAAAAAGCTGAAGGTGTCGCGCAGTGCCTCCCCCCAAGAGGCCCGTGGCCCCTGCGGCAGTTGCGGGTAATGCACAGCCTCGACCGCATCGGCCACATCATCCAGAAACAGCGATGTTACAGCCGAGGCAACCGGTACCATCAAAAAGATCGACGCGATCATCACGACAATTACAGCGCCCCAGCTGATCAGATTGTCCAGCCAAGTAACCTCGCCGATCAAGGGCAAAGAAAGACCGTCACTGAAAAGCCCGCTGGCCAGCCACGACAGGCACCATGCAAAGGCGACCAACAAGGCCAGCGCCCCGCCAATGCCCAGCATCAAAACGCGGCGAAAGCGAGGATCGCCGACCTGACTTAGTGCCAGCCCGAAGGCTTTGAAAACTGTCGCTAGAGCCATGAAGTAATGGACTCCAGATCCGGTCGGGGGCGCTCGGGCGGGATGCTGCTTTCGGTTCCGATATGAATGAAACCTGCAATGCGTTCATTTGCGGCAAGGTCGAAACCTTGCGTCATGAAGGCACGGTCATGGCTGACCCAACCACTAAGCCAATTTGCCCCCCAACCCGCAGCAAGGGCGGCGTTGAGCAGCGCAAGACAGACGGCTCCCGCCGAATAGGTCTGTTCTAGTGGGGGGATTTTCGGGGACGGTTTTTGTACTTCGACGACAACCACGGCCAGATGACCCTGATCGAATTGTGCGCGGCCCTTGGTGATCTGTTCGGGGTCCAGCGCGAGGGCCTCGCCGCGTGCCTGCGCCAGTTCGGCCAATGGGGCCATCGCCGCGCGATCAATCACGATAAACCGCCACGGTTCCAGCTTGCCGTGATCCGGTGTGCGCGCGGCCGCGGTGAGCAGCTGCATAAGCGTTTCGCGGTCCGGCACCGGCCCGCTGAGCGTCTTGGCTGGTCGCGAACGACGGTTGAGAAGAAACTCTAGGGCTTGAGGGTTGGGTACAGGCATTGCGTTAAACTCCCGCAGTTTTGGCCATGTCGTCGATTAGCTCTTTTTGAAACGCGAGAACGCGCGGATTGGGTTGGCGGGCGGTCAGGGCGGCCTCCATTGGATCGGGGGCATGGATGTCGCTGCCGCTGAGTGCCACCATCACCGCATGACCGCAGAAAGGGACATAGGTTTCGGAGTAGCCGCCTTCATGCACGACAACCAGTTTGCCGCCGCATAGCGCTTCGGCAGTTTGTTTGATCCGCGCAGTCATCGCGCCAAATGTCTTTGCCATCGCCAGCATGGAGCCCAGCGGGTCAGGGGCGGCACAGTCATAACCACAAGCCACAATAACCAGGTCGGGCTTGAAGGCTGTGATTTTAGGAATGACCACCGTATCAATCGCATGCAGATACCCTTCATGCCCCATTCCCGCAGGCAGCGGCAGATTGAGGTTGAACCCGCAGCCTTTGCCCGCCCCGCGATCAGCCAGTTTGCCGGTTTGAAGGGGGTAATTGCCCTCTTGGTGCAGCGAGATCGTCAGCACATCATCACGGTCATAGAAGGCCGCCTCGGACCCGTTGCCGTGGTGCACGTCCCAATCAAGGATCACCACCCGCGTGGCGCGCCCCTCGGCAAGTGCGGCCTCAACGGCGATGGCGATATTGGCCAGCAGGCAAAAGCCCATGGGCTTGTCCGGCTCGCAATGGTGGCCGGGCGGGCGTGACAGGGAGTAGGCATTGTCCAGCTCACCGCTGAGCACCGCGCGTACGGCCTGCGTGGCCAAACCGGCCGAGAGCGCCGCTATCTCATAGCCATCGCGGGTAAAGGGGGCGTGGTGACCCAGCTCACCACCTCCGCCATCCGAAGCCGCCTTGAATGCATCAAGATAGCTCCGGGGATGCACACGCAGCAGCTCTTCGCGGCTGGCCGCAGGTGCGCTTTGCATCGAGAGCGCAGCGGACAAGCCGGTCACATCCATTAGGTTCTTGAAACGCCGCTTTGTCTCGGCGCTTTCGGGTAATCCTCCGGCGGCTAGCGGCTGCACCAGCCCGCCCAAAGGCAGTGTCCCGGCATAGTTGCCGCCTGCGTGCCAGAACGTCCGTTCATCCCAGAAAAATCCCGTGGCCATCAGCGCCTCCTGTTGTTGCCGTGAAACTGGCAAAGCGGGGCATGAATGTCCACGGGGGACGGTCGGCTGCGCTTAGCCAACCATACCTACGATGTCATAGGTTTTTTTCAAGATAGGGGCCGTGATCTCACGCGCTTGTTGCGCGCCTTTGGCCAGCAATTTGTCGATTTCGCTCACGTCATCCATCAGCCGCGCCATTTCGAACGAGATGGGTGCCAGTTTCGCAACGGCCAGTTCGGCCAAGGCGGGTTTGAACGTGCCGAATTGCTGCCCGCCGACTTCGGCCAGAACCTGCTCAACGGTCTGATCGCTTAGGCCGGCATAGATGTTGACCAGATTGCGCGCCTCGGGGCGGTCTTTCAGGCCTTCGATCTCCGACGGCAGCGCCTCGGGATCGGTTTTGGCCTTGCGGATCTTCTTGGCGATAGTGTCGGCGTCATCTGTCATGTTGATGCGGCTGGCATCAGAAGGGTCGGATTTGGACATCTTCTTGGACCCGTCCCGCAGGCTCATCACGCGGGTTGCGGCACCTTCGATCACCGGCTCTACCTCGGGAAAGAAATCGACGCCGTAGTCGTGGTTGAACTTGGCGGCGATGTCGCGGGTCAGCTCAAGGTGCTGCTTTTGGTCTTCGCCCACTGGCACATGGGTCGCATGGTAGATCAGAATATCTGCCGCCATCAGCGCAGGATAGGCAAAGAGGCCCAGCGATGCGGCTTCGGCGTTTTTGCCGGATTTATCTTTCCACTGGGTCATGCGGCCCATCCATCCCATGCGGGCGACGCAGTCGAAAATCCACGCCAGCTGTGCGTGCTCCGGGACTTGGGACTGGTTGATGAGGATCGACTTTTCAGCGCTGATGCCCGAAGCAATAAACCCAGCGGCCAATTCGCGCGTGTTGTGGCGCAAAGTGGCTGGGTCCAATAGTTTGGCTGTGATCGCATGCAGGTCAACCATGCAATAGATCGTCTCGAAATCGCCCTGATCCTGCATATCCACAAAGCGTTTGATCGCACCCAGATAGTTACCCAAAGTCAGCCCGCCAGAAGGCTGGATGCCGGAAAAGACACGGGGGGTGAAGGAAGTCTGGGTCATGAAATGCTCCGCTTGGGGCTGGATATGCTGTTGTATTGGGCTTACCCATGGCGCAGGTTCCCGTCAACACACCCTAAGGTATGCCCATGTCAGACGATCACGATCCGGTTTTCGAGCCGCCTGTTAACAAATTGCCCTTTGTTGTGGTGGTGTTGTTCCTGATTATGGCAGGGATTGAACTGGCTCTGACCGCAGGTGAAGCAGGACTGGTCGGTGGCCCTGAGGCGATCGGCTGGCGTTTGGGGCTGGTGCGCGACTGGGGCTTTTCGGGTGATTTGTTCGACGCGATGGTGGCGCAGGGATATTTCCCGCCTGAACATCTGGCGCGCTTTATCACCTACCCGTTCATTCACCTCAGCTTTACCAATGCGCTGATCTCTATCGTGCTGATGCTCGCCTTGGGCAAAATGGCAGCCGAGGTTATGGGCCAATTTGTAATGCTGGCATTGTTTGTGCTGTCAGGGATTGGCGGCGCACTGGTTTACGCGCTGGTTTTGAATGATCCGACATGGCTGGTCGGAGCCTATCCGTCTGTTTACGGGCTGATCGGCGGCTACAGCTATGTGATGTGGCGCAAGCTAAGCACGACTGGCGGGCGCCAGTTAGAGGCGTTTTCGCTGATCGGGATGCTTATGGGGATCCAGTTGGTCTGGAGCCTGTTCACCTCTGTCGGCAACGGCTGGGTGGCAGAGCTTGCGGGATTTGTCTGCGGTTTCGGGCTCAGTGCGCTGCTGGCACCCGGGGAATGGTCGCGGATACTTGCTCGTTTGCGCCAACGCTAGCGCCCGCGCCGCATGGCTGCTTTGAACTCGGACAGCTTGAATGCGCCGATCCACTGTCCCGATCCGAAATAGGTGACGGCGGCGATCACGATCAACAGCACCAACCCCAGACCGCGCCACCACGGCAGGGCTAAAAGCGGGCTCATTTGCAGGTTTGCGAACCAGACCACAGCGCCCATGATCAATGAGGCTGCCATGATCCGCCAGATGCGGCGGCGAAACCTGTCGTCGACCCGTGCTGTGTCGCCAAACCGTCGCGCACCGATGGCCAGCATTCCATACATTGCCCACCCCGCAACCGTGGCGGCAATGGCCGGTGCCAACCATTCAACATAAGGGGCAAGCCCAACGGCCAGCGCGGCATTCAGGACCATAGCAACAATCGCAAAGTAGAAAGGCCGCCGCGTGTCTTCACGGGCAAAGTAAAGCGGCTGCACGATCTTTTGCAGCACAAACGCAGGCAGCCCGAGCCCGTAAATCATCACCGCCGTTGCAATCGCTGCACTGTCATCGGTGCCCGATGCCCCGCGCTCGAACAGTACAGATACCAGTGTCAGCGGGATCACTATCAGCGCCACCGCGGATGGTATGGTCAGCGCGAGCGAAATCTCGGCAGCACGGCTCAGCGCGCCTTTTGCCCCTTCGTCATCGCCTGCGCGCAGGCGTCGCGATAAATCAGGAAGCAGCACAACCCCCACGGCAATCCCGACCACGCCCAGCGGCAGCTGATACAAACGGTCCGCAGCGAACAGCCAGCTGACCGCGTTTTCAAATTGAGAGGCCACAAGTTGCCCCACCACAAGGTTGATCTGCATCACGCCAGAGGCCAGCGCGGCGGGCAATGCGATGACCACCAGATCACGCATATCCGCATTCCAGCGGGGGCGGGCAAGGCGCAATTTGAAACCGGCCTTGGCGGCGGCATTCCACGTGAGGGCGAGCTGCGCCGCGCCGGCTACGGGAATGGCCCAGATCAACCAGTTGATCGCGGGGCTGTTGGTCAATGCTGCGATGCTAAGGGCGGCGATGACAAAAATATTCAACAACACAGGGGCCGCCGCAGCCACCGCAAAGCGGCCCGTGGCATTCAATATGCCGGAAAACAGCGCAGAAAGCGACATGAACAGAATATAGGGAAAGGCGATACGCCCGTAGTCAACCGTGAGGCCAAACCGCCCGTCGCCCGAAAAACCCTCGGCGGTGAGCCATACCAGCGCGGGCATAAATACCATGCCAAGCGCCGTCAGCACGGTCACGACGAAAAACAGCCCCGCAAAAGCGTTCTGGGCAAATTCTCCGGCCCCGTCTTCGCCTTCCAGACGCTTTGAAAACATCGGCACAAATGCCGCGTTGAATGCGCCTTCGGCAAAGAAACGGCGAAACATATTGGGCAGTCGAAAGGCTGCAACAAAGGCGTCCATCAGCGGGCCAGGCCCGATCAATGAAAGGATCATGACCTCGCGCAGGAAACCCAAAACGCGGCTGAGTAGGGTCCAAACTCCGACGGTGAAAAAGCCGGACATCAGGCGGATGGGTTTCATGGGGTGGAGCCTTTGTTGTGGGTTGCATACCGCCGGGTGCAGATTGGTCTGTTCGTACAGAAAAACAACCTGCTTGATGAAGAACATGAACCACGGAAACAGCACGGTGTCGCACCGTTCCCGTGGTTTCTAACGCCTAATTGTCCGCGCGCGCGACACCTTCCTCGATTGCCTCACGCAGGCGCTTTTCAAGGCTGCGCTGTTTGCTTTCCGAGTAGTATTTCAGCCCGAACATGTCCTTGACGTAGAAGGTGTCAACGACCTGCGCGCCATAGGTCGCGATGACTGCATTGGCGATATAGACATTCGCCCCCGCCAGCGCGCGCGCCAGATCATGCAGCAGACCGGGGCGGTCGCGGGTGTCGACCTCGATAATCGTATAGATTTCCGACCCGTCATTATCGAAGGTGATATGGGTTGGCACGCGAAACGCTTTTTCGCGCTTTTTGACCTTGTCGCGGGATTTGAGCGCATTGTGGGCGATCACCTCGCCGCGCAGGGTCTTTTCGATCATAGTGCGCAAGCGCGGTAGCTTGGATGCCTCATATGCGTTGCCTTCGCTGTCCTGAAGCCAGAACGCATCTGTGACATAGCCGTCTTTCGTGGTGTAGCTACGCGCATCGACGACATTCGCCCCCACCAGCGCCAGCGCGCCGGTCAGGCGGCTGAAAATGCCGTGGTGGTCAGGCATGACAAAGCACGCGCGTGTTGCATCGCGGTCTTCATCAGGATGCAGGTCGATCGACACTTTGTCCTCTTCCATATCCCGGAACAGTTCGGCAAAGGCGACATGGGCCGTCACATGCAACCCCTGCCAATAAGGGTCGTAATGGCGCGCAGTTTCTTCCTTGAGGGCCTTTTTCGGCCAGTCGGGCAGGGCGGCACGCAGAGCTTTTTTTGCCTCGGCACCACGGTTCTGGCGGGTAAGGTCTTCGAGCCCTGTCTCAAGTGCGCGCTCGGTCTGGCGATAAAGTGCGCGGATCAGAACGGCCTTCCAGTTGTTCCATGTGTCCGGCCCTACGCCGCGAATATCACAAACGGTGAGCACACACAGCAGGTCCAGCCGCTTGACCGTTTGCACGGCTTTGGCGAAATCCAGCACGGTGCGCGGGTCTGCAATGTCGCGTTTCTGTGCCATGTCGGACATCAGCAAATGATAGCGGACCAGCCATTCAACTGTGTCTACCTCATCCTGCTTCAGGCCCAAACGCGGCGCGACCTTGCGCACAATCTGCGCCCCAAGGATCGAGTGATCCTCGGGCCGTCCCTTGCCGATGTCATGCAGCAGCAGGGCAACATAAAGAACCTTGCGGTTCACACCTTTCTTGAGGATCGAAGACGCGACGGGCAGCTCTTCTTCCAGCTCGTTCTTCTCGATCATGGCGAGATGCGCGATGGTTTGGATCGTATGTTCGTCCACTGTATAGCTGTGGTACATATTGAACTGCATCATCGCCACAATCGGCTCGAATTCGGGGATGAACGCGGCCAGCACGCCAAGCTCGTTCATCCGGCGCAGGGCGCGTTCGGGATTGCCGTGCTTAAGTAGCAAATCAAGAAAGATGCGCTGTGCTTCGGGCGTGTTGCGCAGGGTATCGTTGATCAGATGCAGGTTGGCCTGCACCGTGCGCATGGTGTCGGGGTGGATCAACAATCCGGTGCGCAGGGCTTCCTCGAACAGCCGCAGGATGTTGAGCGGGTCGGATAGGAATTCGGTCTCATCCACAAAAACCATGCGATTGTTTGTGACAACATAGCCCTTTTTCACGCGTGGCTTGCGTCGGAACAAACGCTCCAGCAAAGGTTCGGATTTGACGTGCATGTCTTCAAGTTTGGTCACGAAAATCCGCGTCAGATCGCCCACTGCGGTGGCGTGGCGGAAGTAGACCTGCATAAAGACCTCGACCGCGCGACGGCCGTCTTTGTCGGTATATCCCATCGCCTCGGCCACGCTTACCTGCATGTCGAACGTGAGCTGTTCGCTGGCGCGGCCTGTCAGCAGGTGCAAATGCCCCCGCGCGGCCCAGAGAAAATTCTCGGCCTCATGGAAGGTTTCGTATTCTTCGGCGCGAAAGACACCGGCGGCTACCAGCTCGGCTGCGCGTTTGACCCCGTATAGATATTTGGCAATCCAATAAAGCGATTGCAGGTCGCGCAGGCCGCCCTTGCCTTCCTTTACATTGGGTTCAACAACATAGCGTTGGCCCTGTTTAAGGTGGCGGGCGTCACGTTCGGCCAGTTTGGCTTCGATAAAGGCGCGGCCCGAGCCGGAAAATAGCTCGCTTTGCAAGGCCTCGTCAAGTTTTGCGGCCAGCGCAACATCACCACAAATGCAGCGACGTTCCAGCAACGCAGTCTGGATGGTGAAATCGGATTGGGCAAGCTGAATGCAGTCGCGGATGGTACGGCTCGAATGGCCGACCTTCAGCTTGAGATCCCACAGGATATAAAGCATCGATTCAATGGCGCTGGTTGCCCACGGGGTTATTTTTGACGGAATAAGAAAGAGGAGATCTACGTCAGAGAAGGGAGCCATTTCGCCGCGCCCGTAACCGCCCACGGCGATGACGCTCAGGGTTTGGTCCTGCGCCGGTGCCGGATGCAGATGCTGGATCGTCAGCAGAAACACCGAATTGACCAACCCGTCGGTCAGAAAACTATAGGAGGCAGTCATGGCCTGCGCGTCAAAAGGAGCGGCGGCAAAAGCGTCACGTATCGCGTCACGGCCACGGGCCTGTGCTGCATTCAATATCTTTACAGCCTGCGCGCGCAGATCGTCGGGCGTATCATGGGCGACTTGCCGCAGCGCTTTATCAACAGCTGCAGCATCGTAAATATCTTGTTCAGTGGTAATCAGGCGCGGTTGTGAAACGGCGCCTGATGCAAGTGATTGTGTTTCCGACACAGCGCGGCTCAGAAACCAGCGCTGCCAAAGGCTTGCGGTGCGGCCTCCAGCAGGACGACTTGTTTGTCGCGAATGGTCGCTACGGCCAGCCCGCGTTGGTTTGATCCGTCTGGCAGCAGGCGGAAGATCCCCCCTGCACCACGGAAACCGGCCGCTTGCGTGAGGGCCGAGGTGCTGAGGGCATTGCCTTTGCGGTTCTTGACCAGCGACCCGATGGCAGCGATCCCGTCAAAAGAAAGGCCGGCAATGTCCAGAGGGCGGCTACCGTAGGCTGCGCTATAGCGCTGTGCGAATGCTGCGCTGGAACCTGGATCGGGGAGCGCGAACCAGCCGCCTTGGACACCCGCCAACCCGAGGGTCTGGGCGGGGACATCCCAACGTGTCAGGCCGATGAACTGGGTGCTGCTATTGCGCACACCAGCATTTGGCAGAAGTTCGGACAACAGGGGCAGGGCGGTGGAAGAGTTCGCCGTCAGGAACAACGCGTTCGCACCGGAGCTGTCGATCAAAGCTTTTACTTTTGGCACAGCAGCGATGACGCCCTGTTGGCTCAACGCGTAATCAACCGAGCCTGACAGGGTTGCGCCATTTGCTGCAATCGCTCGTTGGATCGCGTTGCGGCCAAGCTGACCACCGATGTCACTGGCGTGCATCACGACGATTTTGTCTTTGCCTGTCCGTTTGGCGTAATTCACCAGACGGTTGGCTGTATTGTCAAAGGTTGGCCCGAGAACAAAAACGTTGCCGCCCGCGATTGTGGTGTTGTTGGAGAAAGACAGGACATTCACGCCGCTGTCCGCGACTGCAACGCCGGCCGCATTGGCCGCTTCGCCATATACCGGACCAAGGATGATTTTTGCCCCATCTGCGACCGCTTGCGATGCTGCTGTCGCAGCGGTGCTGGCTTGGCCTGCTGTCCCGTAAACGCGCAGATCTATCTGGACGCCGTCCAGATCCCGAATGGCCAGACGTGCCGCGTTCTCGAGGTTGGTCGCCAGCAGATTGTCAGACGCAGAACCGCCGCGTGGAACCAGCAGCGCCACCGGTACAGGCGCGTTGGGGTCAATCTTGGGGCCGCTTGCCCCGCCCACGTTGCCCAGTGCTGCTGGATCACAGGCCGAAAGCATCATTGCGAAAATCGGTAAAATAAGCATCCGCAAAGGCTTTGGGATGGTGCGCAGAATGGCAAACATGGTAATAGTACTCCCCTAATCTGTGGTGCAGGCTGTCCTCAGCGCTGTCGTTGCGGCGATCATATCGTGTCCGAGAGGCGGGTCCAACGTTGAATATTCACAAACAGAAGTTACCAGCGGGAATTACCTTTGTGGGTGTCCCAATAGGCACAGCGCGCGATATCACGCTGCGCGCGCTTGATGTGCTGGCAAGTGCAGACATGCTTGCGGCTGAAGACACGCGCAGCTTGCTCAAGCTGATGGACATCCACGGTGTCGCGCTGGACGGGCGTAAGGTCACCGCGCTGCACGATCATTCGGGCGACGGTGCCGTGGATCGGTTGATTGCGGCGGCGAAAGACGGGAAATCAATCGCCTATGCCTCCGAGGCCGGCATGCCAATGATTGCTGATCCCGGGTTCGAATTGGGCCGCGCGGCCGCGCAAGCAGGGGTGCCTGTCACTTGCGCACCGGGGCCATCTGCGGTTGTGACTGCTCTTGCGCTGGGCGGGCTGCCAACAGACGCATTTCACTTTGCGGGTTTTTTGCCCAATGCAAAGGCTGCAAGGCTGGGGGCGCTGGAAGGTCTGCGCGATATCCGTGCAACTTTAGTATTTTACGAATCGCCCAAGCGGATTGGCGCGATGTTGCGCGATGCTCAGACCGCGCTGGGCGCTGGGCGCACGGCGGCTGTCTGTCGTGAGCTGACCAAGAAGTTCGAAGAAATCCGGCGCGGCACATTGGAAGAGCTGGCGCAATATTACAGCACTACCACGCCGAAAGGCGAAATTGTCGTGCTTGTTGATCGCGGAACTTTAGAAACAGTTAACTCCGATGATCTAGACACTGCGCTGACAACGGCACTCGACAGCCTGTCAATGCGCGATGCTGTGGATCTGGTTGCCAAGGCCCACGCGTTGCCACGCAGACAGGTGTATCAGGCCGCACTCGCATTGAATGCAAAACAGGCGGACTAACGGATGACAGCTCCAAAGACGCGCAGCCATGCAGGGGCGATGGCCTACCACGCGGGCCTTGCTGCCGAGGGGCGCGTTGCGCAGGATTACACATCCCGCGGTTTCGAGCTGGTGCATGAGCGCTGGCGCGGCAAGGGGGGCGAGATTGACCTGATCATGCGGGACGGTGACGGGCTCATTTTCATCGAAGTCAAACAAAGCCGCAGTTTCGAGCGTGCCGTACAGCGGATCAGCCGAACACAGGTCCGCCGGATTTACGCGAGTGCGCAGGAATATCTGGCAACACAACCCCGCGGAAGTCTCACTGATGTGCGATTTGATGTGGCGTTGGTGAATGGCCGGGGCGAGACACAAATAATTGAAAATGCCTACGCCTATGCCTGAGGCCATTGCGTAGGACGCCTTGCTTTGCCATCAAGATGGCAGCAGTAAGGATAGACCTATGAAAATTGCCTTCCAGATGGACCCGATCGGGGACGTTAACATCGACGCAGACAGCACATTCCGTTTGGCCGAAGAAGCACAGGCCCGCGGCCATACGCTGTTTTTCTATTTGCCAGACAGTTTAGCCTATCAAGAGGGGCGCATCACCGCGCGCGGTCAGGATATGACAGTGCAGCGGGTGGCGGAAAAACCTGCCATTCTGGGCGAGATGCGTGAGGTGGATCTGTCGGAATTCGACGTGGTCTGGCTGCGTCAGGATCCGCCGTTCGACATGCATTACATTACATTGACGCATCTGTTGGACCGGATTTCCGATACGACGCTTGTGGTGAATGACCCGTTCTGGGTTCGTAATTATCCTGAAAAGTTGTTGGTGCTGGATTTCCCTGATCTGACCCCGCCGACCACCATCGCGCGCGATCTGGAAACGATCAAGGCGTTCAAGGAAAAGCACGGTGATGTCATCCTCAAGCCGCTGTATGGCAACGGCGGTGCTGGCGTTTTCAAGCTGACGCGCGATGATCGCAACCTCAGCTCACTGCACGAGCTTTTCACCGGATTTTCCCGTGAGCCACTTATTGTCCAAAAGTTTTTGCCGGATGTGTCCAAGGGGGACAAACGCGTCATCCTTGTTGATGGGGAGCCGGTGGGCGCCATCAACCGCGTGCCCGCCGAGGGCGAGACGCGATCAAACATGCATGTGGGCGGACGCCCCGAGAAAGTCGGCCTGACTGCCCGTGATCGCGAAATTTGCGCGCGCATTGGTGGTGTGCTCAAGGAGAAGGGGCAGGTGTTTGTAGGGATTGATGTCATTGGTGATTATCTGACCGAAATTAACGTCACCTCCCCCACCGGTATTCAAGAGCTTGAGCGTTTTGACGGCGTGAACATCGCAGCCAAAATCTGGGAAGTCATCGAAGCTAAACGCGGATGAGCCTTATGCGCCGCTTGCTTAATCCATGGTTGAAGGCCGTGGAAAAGCGGCGCATGGCCCGTGCAACGCCTCAAGGCTTGCGGCGCGCTTTGGAGCAACAGTCACGGCTGTTTTTCCGCGGCCCACGTGGGATGCAGCGCAAATGGGTGACCATCGGCGGTATCGACTGCCTTGAGCTCACCTGCCCCGGCGCACAACGGGCGCGTGTGCTGTTCTACATCCACGGAGGCGGCTTTGTCTTTGGCAGCCCGGCTACGCATCAGGCGATGGCCGCAAGCCTTGCACAGCGTTTAGGGGCGGTGGCCGTTCTGCCCCGGTACAGGCTTGCGCCCGAGGCACCGTATCCCGCGGCACCGGATGATGTGAGGGCTGCATGGGAAGGCCTTGTCGCTGGGGGGGTAAATCCGGATGATGTGGTGCTGGGCGGGGACAGCGCGGGCGGCGCGCTGGCTTTTGGATTGGTGGCATCGCTTTGCGCGGAAAAGGCAGCACTGCCGGGGGCTGTTTTCGGTTTCTCCCCGTTGACCGATTTAACCCATAGCGGTGACAGTTTTCGCACAAATGCACAGGCGGATGTGGTTTTGCCCGCTGAACGTGCGGGCGAGCTGGCAGGGCTATTCCTGCGCGGCGCGTCGGCGCAGGAGCCGCGGGTCAGTCCGCTGTATGGGGATTTTCACGGCGCGCCCCCTGCGTGGGTCACTGTAGGGGATACCGAGATTTTGCTTGATGATGCGCGCCGTTTGGTGGCCCGTATGACTGATCACGCCGTAGCGGCAGAGCTGCATGTCGCGCATGATCTGCCTCACGTCTGGCCCTTTTTCCACAATATACTACCCGAAGCGCGCGCCACGTTGGATCGCTTGGCGATTTGGATCAAGCGACAACAGGGCTGGGCATCCGAAAGCTGACGGCTTCGGCGACATGTGGTTTGCGCACATCTTCTGACCCGTCCAAATCCGCAATCGTGCGCGCCACGCGCAGAACGCGGTGATAGCCACGCGCAGACAGGTTGAACCGCTGTGCTGCGCGCATCAGCAACGCGCGCCCCTCGCTGTCAGGGGCTGCCATTTGCTCTAGGATGTCGCCCTGTGCGTCGGCATTGCAAAGCATATCAGCTTGCGCGGCAAACCGGGTTTGTTGGACGATGCGGGCCTGCGCTACGCGGGCTGCGACCTCGACCGAGCTGTCGCCGGAGGCGGGCAGGTCAAGGTCGGTATAGGCCACTGGCGGGACATCCACGCGCAAGTCAAAGCGATCCATCAGCGGGCCGGAAATGCGGGCCATATATTCTTCGCCACAGACCGGCACACGGGCACAGGCACGCGCAGGATCGGGCAGATACCCGCATTTGCAGGGGTTCGCTGCGGCCACTAGCATAAAGCGGCAGGGGTATTTCACATGGGCATTGGCGCGGCTAATCATGACTTCGCCCGTCTCAATCGGTTGGCGCAGGGTTTCAAGCACGTTGCGGGGGAACTCTGGAAATTCATCCATGAAAAGCACACCGTTATGTGCAAGGCTGACCTCACCGGGTTTGGCCGTGCGACCGCCGCCGATGATCGCAGCCATGGACGCGGTATGGTGAGGTTCCCGAAAGGGTCGCTCCCGCGAGATCCCGCCTTCGTTCAGTAGCCCTGCAAGCGAATGGATCATTGACGTGCCAAGGGCTTCGGTCGCGCTGAGAGGGGGGAGGATGCCGGGTAGCCGTGCGGCGAGCATGGATTTCCCCGAGCCGGGTGTCCCGACCATCATCAAATGATGACGTCCGGCGGCGGCAATTTCCAACGCCCGCTTTGCGCGCTCCTGTCCTTTGACCTCGCGCAGGTCACGGGCGTGGGGTTGGAGGGTGATTTCGCCCGGCTCGGCAGGGGGAATGGGGACCTGGCCTGTGTAGTGGCGGACCACGTCACCCAAAGAGGCCGCGCCGATGACCTGACAAGCGTTGACCCACGCGGCTTCCGCGCCCGACCCTTGCGGGCATAGCAGGCTGCGTTGTTCTTGGGCGGCGGCCATGGCTGCAGGCAAGGCGCCAACCACCGGCACAAGGGAGCCATCAAGAGACATCTCACCCAAAGCTACGACCGTTTCGATCACATCCTTTGGAAGGATATCCATCGCAGCCAGCAATGCCAGCGCGATGGGAAGGTCAAAATGACTGCCTTCCTTAGGCAGGTCCGCAGGGCTTAGATTGATCGTGATGCGTTTGGAGGGGAGTGCAATTCCCATTGAGGTCATGGCTGTGCGGACGCGGTCACGCGCTTCGGAGACGGCCTTGTCCGGCAGGCCGACGATGGAAAAGGCGGGCAAGCCGGGCGTCACCGCGCATTGCACCTCAACCATGCGTGCCTCAATTCCTTGAAATGCAACACTATATGCGCGTGCGACCATGTGCCTGAGCCATCCTTACCACCGGGTTAATGGTAGACGGGTGAGTCTTTAGGAATGGTTAATGGATCTGGGGCTTTAGCCCTGCGCCGGCCAATCGGTAATGCGTCCGACAGGGGGATAGGGGAAGGGATTATAATCTTGTTTGAGCCCTTCAACCCGCCATTGCCCAAACGCCGGATCGCTGAGTGTTGCGGTGCAATAGTCGCGCGCAGTTTGCGATACAGATAGATTGTACCCGACAATTCTCGCGCAAACAGGCGCATAAAACACATCAGCAAGCGAATAGGCCCCGAAAAGCCACGGCCCCTCGGTGGCTTTCTCGCGGGCAAAAGCCCAAATCGTTTCGATGCGGGCCAGGTCGGCTTTAACAGCATCAGAGGGGAGGAAATCAGCATCGACATGGGCCAGCTGCATCGGACATTCTCCGCGCAGCGCCATAAAACCCGCAACCATCTCTGCGCAAAGCCATCGTGCACGGCTGCGCGCTGCGGCGTCTCGGGGCCAAAGGCCTGCGGTCGGGTGCCGTTCGGCCAGTGTTTCGGCCATGGCGAGGCTTTCTCCGATCACTTCCCCTTCGGGCGTGCGCATGGCGGGAACCAACCGCGCAGGAGCCATTGAAGCGAGATCCTGCGCCATGGTGCCGCTGTAGAGCCCAACGAGGTGTTCTTCGAAGGGGAGGTCGAATTTATGCAGCATCAGCCAGCCGCGTAAGGACCAGCTCGAAAAGAGGCGGTCACCGATATAAAGTTTATATGTCATGCGCTTTACCTAAGTGATTTTGCACGGCGCAGACAAATTCAAAACGGTGGCATTTGATATCACGGCAGATGATTGATCTGCACTGCGTCCCAAACATCCGCACCTTTGTGGCGCAGGGTCGTGACCGAGATATTGTCGATCTTATGGGCCATTGCCCTATAGGCGGATACGCGCAGAGCACGCTGGACCTGTGTCAGGATCACGCCGAAATGTGCCACGGCAATAATATGGCCGTCAGGATGGGCTGCGTTCATTCGGTCCACGGCGGCATTGACCCGCGCCATTGTCTCATTCCAGCTTTCGCCGTTGGGCGCGCGGACATCGCCGGGCTGCTCCCAAAAAGCAAGGCTCAGTTCGGGATCGCGGGCTGCTACTGCGTCAAACCGCATGCCGTCCCAGACGCCAAAATTAATCTCCCGCAGGGCGAGGTCATTGGGCAAACGGGTATGATCCGCGCCTGCCAGGGCATCTGCGGTCGCCGTAGACCGGCATAGGTCGGAAGACACCAGCAGCGCCGTTTTTGGTAAATGGTCGCGCACACGTGCAATCAGGTCCGTGTCAGAGAGGTCAGCAGGCACATCGCGCCACCCGACAAACGATTTTTCGTGGGTCGGTCCATGGCGGACCCAATGCCAAGTGGTCACGGCAACTGGCCCTTTAGGACTTGGGGCAGCCCTGCGATGACCATGACAGCCAAATCCGCCTCGGCGGCCAAGGCGATATTCAACCGCCCTTGCGCTTCACGAAAGGCGCGGGCCAGTCTGTTGTCGGGCACAATACCATGGCCGACCTCGTTTGATACAATCACCCAAGGTGCCCGGCAGTCGCGCAAGGCCTGCACGAGTTCTTGTGTAGCCAAATCCAGATCAGCCTCGGCCATCATCTGATTGCTGAGCCACATCGTCGCACAGTCGACCAGAACAGGGGTTTGCGGCGTCAAGGATCGCAGCGCAGGACCCAGATCCAGCGGCTCTTCGATTGTGGTCCAACGAGCGTCGCGGCGTTCTTTATGCACATTAACGCGCAATTGAACTTCCTGATCTTCAATCCGGCCTGTGGCTAGGTAGATCGGGTTTAAGTTACTGGAAAGTATTAGATTTTCTGCCCAAAGCGATTTGCCGGACGCGGCCCCTCCTAGAATGAAACTGCCTTGTGACAACATTTTTTTCATCCTTGCGTGAACCTTTTGTCTGCTCATGCGTAATCATTACAACGTGTCACTGCAAGGTGACCATTCCACCCAGGGAGACGGATTTGATGGCACTTGGCATTGCGCAAGATTTTTCACTCACACGCACCGCGATGAAAGCAGAGCTTTTGGATGCGGACACGGAATTGAAGTTGGCATATGCTTGGCGGGACGAGCGGGATGAGGAATCCCTGCACCGCTTGATTAACGCCTATATGCGCTTGGCCATTTCCATGGCGGCAAAATTCAAACGCTATGGCGCGCCGATGAATGATTTGATTCAAGAGGCAGGGCTGGGTCTGATGAAGGCCGCGGATAAATTCGACCCTGATCGCGGTGTAAGGTTCTCCACATACGCAGTTTGGTGGATCAAGGCATCTATTCAGGATCATGTCATGCGCAATTGGTCTATGGTCCGGACCGGTTCCACCTCTTCCCAGAAATCACTTTTCTTCAACATGCGCCGCGTACAGGCACGGCTCGAGCGTGAGGCGGCTTCCGCTGGAGAAGAGCTTGACCGGCACCAGTTGCGTCAGATGATCTCGACCGAAATTGGTGTGCCGCTGCATGATGTCGAGATGATGGAGGGGCGTCTGTCGGGTTCTGATTATTCGCTCAATGCGACCCAATCGGCCGAGGATGAAGGGCGTGAATGGATTGATGCGCTGGAAGACGACAGCGCGCAAGCGGCAGAAACCGTCGAGCTTAGCCATGACACAGCGCAGCTGCGCGCGTGGTTGGTATCTGCCATGTCAGCATTGAACGAGCGTGAGCATTTTATCATCCGCGAGCGCAAGCTGCGCGATGTGCCGCGCACGCTAGAAAGCCTTGGTCAAGAGCTGAGCCTGAGCAAAGAGCGGGTGCGCCAGCTGGAAGCCGCGGCGTTCCAGAAAATGCGTAAGTCGCTGGAAATGCAGTCTCAGGAAGTGTTCCATTTCCTGAATTGATGGTGTCCTTCCCGAATTTAACAAGCTTTGGCGTGGCTCTGTGGGCCGCGCTTTTTGCGTGTTCTGCACAGGCAGAGATACCCCAGCAGGCGCGTCAGGCGCAGATCGTGATATTGGGCGAGCAACACGATAACCCCGCCCATCATGTGCGACAGGCGGAATGGGTCGCCGCACTGGCCCCCAAAGCTTTGGTGTTCGAGATGTTAACCCCAAGCCAGGGCGCGCGGGCGGCGGCCCCATGGCGGGATCAGGCAGGGCTTGATGCGCTGATCGGGTGGTCCGAGACGTCTTGGCCTTCATTTGATCTTTATTACCCCATCTTTGCCGCAGCCCCCGCGGCCGTTGTTTACGGTGCCGGGGTCCCGCGGGAGGCATTGCGCAAATCATTGCAAACCCCGTTGGCAGCCCACCCCCAAGCGGGTCGCTTTGGGTTGGACGCTCCAGCCGGTCCGGACGAGCAGAGCGCCCGCGAGGCATTGCAAGCTGCGGCGCATTGCGGTGCGTTGCCCGTTGAAATGTTGCCGGTGATGGTCAATGCGCAGCGGTTGCGTGATCTGGAATTGGCCGACGTGACCTTACGCGCATTACAGGCAACTGGCGGTCCTGTTGTGGTAATCACCGGCAATGGCCATGCGCGTCCGGATTGGGGTGTACCCGCGCTTCTGGCCAAGGCGGTGCCCGATGTCTCGGTCTTTGCTCTGGCACAGGGAGAAGAGGGTGCAGAGGTGGCTGGCAGCTTTACCTTGACCCTCGACGCGCCCGCTCCGGACCGTGACGATCCGTGCGCGGCGTTCAATCAGTAGGGTCTGGTGCTGCTGCGCCGTGCCGCCTATGTTGAGCATGATTTCACGCGGCGGTTAAGGGGCGTATCATGCTAGCGGGCAAACATATTCTGCTGATCATTGGCGGCGGTATCGCGGCATTCAAATCGCTGGACCTGATCCGGCGGCTGCGCGAACGCGGTGCCGTGGTGACCCCTGTTTTGACCCGCGCGGGCGAAGAGTTCGTCACGCCGCTTTCGGTTTCGGCTTTGGCAGGCAGCAAGGTCTACCGCGACCTGTTCGACCTCGGAGATGAGGCCGAAATGGGCCATATCCAGCTCAGCCGCGTGGCGGATCTGGTGGTTGTCGCGCCGGCTACCGCAGACCTGATGGCCAAGATGGCCGGCGGTTTGGCCAATGATCTGGCCTCGACGCTGTTACTGGCCACCGATACGCCGGTGATGATTGTACCTGCGATGAATGTCCGCATGTGGGAGCATCCGGCAACCCAGCGGAACCTGAAAACACTGGGCGAAGATGGTATTGCGGTCGTTGGCCCGAACGATGGCGATATGGCCTGCGGCGAGCATGGTCCGGGCCGGATGTCCGAACCGTTGGAGATCGTGGCGGCGGTCGAGGCCGCGCTGATGCAGGGGCCGCTTGAAGGGCGGCGCGTGTTGGTGACTTCTGGCCCCACGCATGAACCAATTGATCCCGTGCGCTACATCGCGAACCGCTCCAGCGGGGCGCAAGGCACCGCGATTGCGCGTGCGCTTGCGGGGCTGGGGGCGCATGTGGTGTTTGTCACAGGTCCGGCCGATGTGCCGCCGCCTGATGGTGTCGAGGTGGTGCCGGTGCAAACCGCGCAACAGATGAAAGACGCGGTTGAGGCTGCTTTGCCCGTTGATGCCGCCATATTTGCCGCCGCTGTTGCGGACTGGCGGGTCAGCTCGGCCTCTGACCGGAAGCTGAAAAAGACCAAGGACGGCTTGCCGGTTCTGGAGTTCACCGAAAACCCCGACATCCTGCAAGAGATAAGCAGGATGGCCACAGGGCGCCCGCCTTTGGTGATCGGTTTTGCAGCCGAGACGGATGACGTGATCGAAAATGCCACCGCAAAGCGCCTGCGCAAAGGCTGCGACTGGATCGTGGCCAATGACGTGTCTCCCGCAACGGGGATCATGGGAGGGACCGAGAATGCGGTAACCCTGATAAATGATGCAGGGAGCGAGACATGGCCGCGTATGGGGAAGGACGCTGTGGCACAAAAGCTGGCGCAGCGCATTACTCAGGCGATTGCACAATGAGTGACCAATCCCGCATGACGCTCGAATTCAAGCGGTTGCTGCCCGAGAATGACTTGCCTTTACCGGCCTATGCGACAGCAGGGGCTGCAGGCATGGATCTGCGCGCCTGCTTGCCCGCGGGACCGATGACAATCGCAGTGGGTGCTGTGGCGTTGGTGCCCACGGGCTTTGCTGTAGCCTTGCCTGCACACACCGAGATGCAGATCAGGCCGCGCTCGGGGCTGGCGACCCGTTCGCGGATCATGGTGCCCAACAGCCCCGGAACAGTGGACGAGGATTATCGCGGTGAGGTCAAGGTTGCGCTGATGAATATGGGGGATGACCCTTTTGTGATCCAACACGGGGACCGGATTGCACAGGCCGTCATTGCACCGGTTCTGCGCGTTGCTATGGTCGAGGTTGATACATTGTCTGACACGGCGCGCGGGAGTGCGGGCTTTGGCTCGACGGGGACAAGGTAAGGCGTGATGACTACACAGTTGCATGGCCCCGAGGGCGAAATAATCTATGTGGCGGATCGTGAATGCGTCCCGTCAAAGGAGTGATGGCGTGCTTGTTGTAATTCTTGCTGCGGTGATTTGGGCTGTAGGGGCGATGATGCACACGCCGCGATCCGCGCGCTGGATCATGATCGGGCTGCTGGTTATTGCAGCTATAGTCATCCAGCTTATCTTTCCTCAAGGTCATGCGTTGCGAGCGGCCACAGGTGGCAGCGCGGCCTTGTGGCTGATCCTTTGCGTCTTTGGTATCGGGGTGTGGGCCTATGCGCGGATGATTGCGAGGCTGCGCGCCAAAACCGGTGTTGATGAACAAAAGGCCTCGCCACCGGCAACCACGCCTGATCGCTTTACCGAGATCGAGCTACACCGATATGCGCGCCATATTGTGCTGCGCGAAGTAGGTGGCGCGGGGCAGAAGTCGCTCAAACAGGCGCGTGTTCTGGTGGTCGGTGCAGGGGGGCTGGGCGCGCCTGCGTTGATGTATCTGGCCGCTGCGGGTGTCGGGCGGATCGGGGTGATTGATGCGGACACGGTCGAGAACACCAACCTCCACCGTCAGGTCATCCACAAAGACGCCTCCATCGGCATGGCCAAAGTCTTCTCGGCCCAAGCAGAGATGGAGGCGCAAAACCCCTTTGTCGAGGTGCGCCCCTATAACCGCAGACTAACCCAAGACATCGCGCCAGAGCTGATTGCCGATTATGATCTGGTTCTTGACGGGACCGATAATTTCGACACCCGCTATCTGGTCAACGCTACTTGCGCGGCTGCAGGCATTCCGCTTATTTCCGGCGCGCTGAGCCAGTGGGAAGGGCAGCTGAGCGTGTTTGACCCCGCCAATGGTGCGCCGTGCTACCAATGCATTTTTCCCGCCGCACCTTCCGCGCATCTGGCACCCAGTTGCGCCGAGGCGGGGGTGATCGGGCCCTTGCCCGGCGTGGTCGGCACAATGATGGCCGTTGAGGCGGTGAAGGTTCTGACAGGGGCAGGCAAGCCGTTGCGGGGACAAATGCTAATCTATGATGCTCTCTACGGTGAGAACCGTACAATCCGCATCGCCCCGCGGGCGGATTGCCCGATTTGTGCACAAACCCGTCGCGCGTCATTGTAACGGCCTGTTTGCGCCCCTAGCTTGAGCGTAAAGGAGACCCTGTAATGAACATGCTGTTGCAAGACTGGACCACGCCATTTGGTATCGCCCCCTTCGACCAGATTTCGGACGAAGATTTCGCCCCCGCCCTTGAAGAGGCGCTTGCCGCCCACAAGGCCGAGATGGAGGCCATCGCCAATAACCCCGAGCCAGCGACATTTGCCAATACGGTTGAGGCTTCAGCAAAGACGGGTCATTTTCTTAATCAGGTATTGGGCACGTTCTACACTGTGGCAGGCGCCGACAGCACGCCCGCCCGCGAAGCATTGCAGCGCGATTTCTCTCCCCTTCTTTCGGCGCATTTCTCCGAGATATCGTCCAACAAAGACCTCTATGCGCGGTTTAAAACCGTTTGGGATGCCCGCGAAACGCTTGACCTGACCCCGGAGCAAGAGCGCGTGTTGATGTTGGAGCATCGCGGTTTTGTGCGCGCAGGTGTGGCGCTGACCGGCGCAGACGAGGCGCGCATGAAAGAGATCAAAGGCCGTCTGGCGGTGCTGGGTACGCAATTCACGCAAAACCTGCTGAGCGATGAACGTAGCTGGGTCATGAAGTTGGAGGAGGCTGATCTGGAAGGCCTTCCAGATTTTGTTGTGGATGCGGCCCGTGCTGCAGGCGAAGAGAAAAAAACAGGCGGCCCCGTGGTTACGCTGTCGCGGTCGCTCATTACGCCATTTTTGCAATTCAGCCCGCGCCGCGATCTGCGCGAGCGCGCGTTCAAAGCGTGGGAAGCACGTGGTGCCAATGGGGGCGAGACCGACAACCGCGCCATTGCGGCCGAAACACTGGCCCTGCGCAAAGAGCGTGCGGCGTTGTTGGGCTATGACAGCTTTGCCGACTACAAGCTCGAGACAGAAATGGCCAAGACGCCTGAGGCCGTGCGCGATTTGCTGATGCAGGTTTGGGAACCGGCCAAGGCCCAAGCCAATGCCGACGCGGAAATCCTGACCCTGATGATGCACGCGGACGGTGTGAACGGTGATCTGGCCCCGTGGGACTGGCGCTATTACGCGCAGATCCGCCGCGCCGCTGAACATGATCTGGATGAGGCAACGCTCAAGCCGTATTTCCAGCTCGATCGTATGATCGAGGCTTCGTTTTCTTGTGCCACACGGCTGTTCGGGCTGGAGTTCAAACCGCTCGACGTGCCGCTGTATCACGCGGATTGCCGCGCGTGGGAGGTCACGCGCAATGGCGAACATGTGGCTGTCTTTATCGGTGATTATTTCGCGCGCGGCTCAAAACGCTCTGGCGCGTGGTGTTCGGCGATGCGTTCGCAGGCGAAGTTCCCGAAGGTTCAGACGCCTGTGGTCATCAATGTGTGCAACTTTGCCAAGGGTGATCCTGCGCTGTTGTCTTATGACGATGCGCGCACCTTGTTCCATGAATTCGGCCATGCGCTGCACCAGATGCTGTCCAATGTGACCTATGAAAGCATTTCCGGCACCTCAGTGGCACGGGACTTTGTCGAGCTGCCAAGCCAGTTGTATGAGCACTGGCTGGAAGTGCCCGAAGTGCTGGAGGAATTCGCCACCCACGCCAAAACCGGCGAGGCGATGCCGCGTGAAATGCTGGACAAAGTGCTGGGCGCTGCGACCTTTGATATGGGGTTTGCCACGGTGGAATATGTGGCCTCGGCACTGGTTGATCTGTCCTTCCACGAGGGCGAGGCACCGGCGGATGTTATGGCGAAACAGGGTGAGGTATTGGCCGGAATTGGCATGCCCTCTGCCATTACCATGCGCCATGCCACACCGCAGTTTGCGCATGTGTTCTCCGGCGACGGGTATTCCAGCGGCTACTACAGCTACATGTGGTCCGAAGTCATGGACGCAGACGCGTTCGAGGCATTCGAAGAAGCCGGCGGTGCCTTTGACCCCGAGCGCGCGAAGGCGCTTGAGGATCATATTCTCTCTACCGGAGGCAGCCGTGATGCAGCCGAGCTTTATGTCGCGTTCCGCGGCCGGCTGCCGGGGGTCGAGGCACTTCTCAAAGGGCGCGGGCTGGCGGCTTAATACCCCAGCGCGCGGTCCACGAGGTTGAGGTAGGGCAGGCCCGCTTCACCACGCCGGATGTTCTCGACGATCACCTCACTTGCGGTGATCGCGCGGGTCTCTGCGGCGATGTGGGGCGTGACCGTGACATGCGGGTGTGCCCAATAGGGGTGGTCCTGCGGCAGTGGCTCGATGCGGAAAACATCTAGCGTCGCATGGGCGATATGCCCTGTATCAAGAGCAGTCAGCAGCGCGTCATCGTCGATCAGCGGCCCCCGTCCGGGGTTGATGATGAACGCGCCCTGCGGCATGGCGGCCAGCGCGGCTGCGTCGATGATATTTGTTGTAGCGGCAGTGTCTGGCAGCAACGTCACCAAAATCTGCGCCTGCGACAATGCCTGGGCCAACCCGTCAGCGCCATGCAGGCAGGTCACACCCTCGACGTTCTTGGGGCTGCGTGACCATCCCGTGACGCGAAAGCCCAATGTCAGCAACATTTCTGCGCAGGCCGTCCCCAGCGCGCCAAGGCCAAGGATCACCACATCACGTTCCTGCGCCAGCGGCGGCGCCACCGTCTGCCACGCGCGATCAGGATTCACGATATGCGCATCCATGCCCAGATGATAGCGCATCACATGCCCTGTGACCCATTCTACCATGCCTTTGGTAAGGCCAGGATCAACCATCCGCGCCAGTGGTATCTTCAGGGTCTCGTTACCGGTGATCTGCTCGACCCCGGCCCATAGGTTCAGCACCGCTTTCGCGCGGGTGTAAGGGGTGAAATCCTGCAGATCACTGTCGGGGGCATAGATGATATAGTCGACTTGATCAGGCGCGATATCCTGCGCAAGATTTGCCTCAATACCTGCGGCCTCCAGAGCGCTGCGAAGGGGGGCCTCGTAGATTTCCCAACGCTTGGTACGGGCAGCAAACAGTAGGTTGATCATGTGGCAAAAGCTCCATTCATGTCGGCAAGGCCTTTGACCTCTATCGGGTTTCCGGAAGGGTCGGTGAAGAACATAGTTGACTGCTCACCGGGCTCACCAGCAAACCGGGTCTGTGGCGCGAGGATAAAATCCACCCCTTCAGCCGTAAGATGGTCGGCCAGCGCGCGCCATTGGGCATAGGGCAATACAATGCCGAAATGCGGCATGGGCACCTTGTGCTCACCGACAAGACCGGTGGCGGCCACGGACATGGGCGTGCCCAGATGGCAGGACAATTGATGTCCGAAAAAGTCGAAATCAACCCAGGTATCCGTGCTGCGCCCCTCGCTGCAGCCAAGCAGGCCACCGTAAAAGGCGCGTGTCTGATCAAGGTCGATCACGTTGAACGCGAAGTGGAAAATGGACATGTAGAGCTTTCTGTAGGGTTAGCGCGGTCTGTGCACATGCGAGGACTGTACCAGCCCGAAGGCCAGCATCAACACCAGCATCGCAGATCCGCCATAGCTGACCAGCGGTAGCGGAACACCGACAACAGGGGCAAGCCCCATCACCATGGACATGTTGACCGCAAAGAACAAAAAGAAGTTCAGTGCAATTCCAAGCGTAAGCAGCGAGGAAAACCTGTCCTTGTTGATCACTGCCGAGAAAACGCAAAAGGCGATGATCAGCGCGTAAAGAACGAGCAAGGAAAAGCCGCCGACAAAACCGAATTCTTCGGCCAGCGTGGTAAAGATAAAGTCGGTGTGCTTTTCAGGTAGGAAATTCAGCCGCGACTGCGTACCTTGCATAAAGCCGCGTCCGGTCCAGCCACCCGACCCCAAGGCAATCTTGGATTGGGTGATGTGATAGCCTGCGCCCAGCGGGTCCGAGCTTGGATCAAGGAAGGTATCAATGCGGCGGAACTGGTAGTCTTTGATCATCTGCCAAGGGGTGCCGCGGGATTGGAACACCGCCGTAACCAATCCGCCTGCGGCCGCGATGACAGTGGCGAAATAGGCCCAGTGGACCCCCGCCAGAAACATCAGCCCGCCACCGGCCGTCATCAGCAAAATGGCAGTACCCAGATCAGGTTGTTTGAGAACCAGCAGGGTGGGTACAAAGATGATCATCAAGGGGAGGAAAACCCACAAAGGCCGCGAAGTTTTTTTCGCGGGCAACCAGTCATAATAGGCCGCCAGAAACATCACCAATGTGATCTTGGTCATTTCCGAGGGCTGTAGCCGCACAACGCCCAGATCAATCCACCGCTGCGCGCCCATGCCCACTGTGCCAAACAGCTCGACCCCGATGAGCAACATAACCGACACGGCATAGGCAACCCCCGCAAGGTTGCGCCACATCCAGATCGGCACCAGCCCGACAGAGATCATCAACATCAGCCCAAGGGCAAAGCGCTTCATCTGTGGTTCAGCCCATGGCCCATAGACGCCACCGGCCACGGAATAAAGCATCAGAAAACCGCAGCCCGCCACGGCACTGATCAGCAGGATCAATGGCCAGTTGAGGAACAGTATTTTACGCAAACCAGTGGGGACAGATTTGACGCTATATTCAAGATAACTCATGCCTGATCCTTGCTTGCCTTGATGCGCGCTTGGGGCTGTACGTCTCTGAGGCGTCGCTGCTGGGTCTTGATGGTGGCGCGGTCAGCGGTCGGATATGCTTCGAGCGGAGGCTCACCGTTATAGAGGGCCTGCAACAACACATCGCGTCCGATCGGGGCCGCCGCCTTGGAGCCGCCGCCGCCGTGTTCAACCAGAACCGCGCAGGCAAAGCGCGGTTTGTCATAAGGGGCAAAAGCCACAAACAGGGCATGGTCGCGCTGCTCCCAAGGGACTTCGCTGTTGTTGACCACGGCCGAGCGGACCTGAGATGTGCCCGTTTTGCCAGCCATGCGCAGCCCGTCGGCGATGATGCGGCTGCGGTATGCTGTGCCGCGGCGGTCGTTGACGACCTCATACATGGCTTTGCGCATGTTGCGCAGGCTGCTTTCTTTCATATCCAGCGGGGCGTTGCCCTTGATCTGCTGTTCCTGCCCATCGACGTTTTTGACCAGACGCGGGGTCACTTCCCGTCCTGTGGCCAGACGTGCGGTCATCACGGCCAGCTGCATCGGTGAGGCCAGCATAAAACCCTGCCCGATAGAGGCGTTGACCGTATCCCCGATCACCCATTCCTCACCGCGATTGGCGCGCTTCCATTCCTTTGTCGGTGTCAGCCCCGAGTTGACCGAGCTGAGCGCCAGATCATGTTTGATGCCAAGGCCAAAGCGTTGGGACATGGCCGAAATTTTTTCGATCCCGACCTTGAGAGCCAGATCATAGTAATACACATCGCATGATTGCTTTAGCGAGGTTTCCAGATCGACCCAGCCGTGGCCCGCCCGTTTCCAACAGTGGAACCGCCGCCCGCCGACTTCCAGATGGCCGGGGCAATAGACGGTCTCGTCCGGATTGATAATGCCCGCTTCGATCGCGGCCATGGCGGTCATCATCTTGAAGGTCGAGCCGGGGGGGTAAGCACCCTGCACAGTCTTGTTGACCAGCGGGCGGTATTTGTCATTGAGCAGCGGGTTGTAGTCCTTGGAGGAAATCCCGCCGATAAACAGGTTCGGATCATATGATGGAGCCGAGCAATTGGCCAGAATGTCACCGGAGTCGCAATCAATGATGACCACGGCCGCACTTTCGCCTGACAGGCGCGCCTGCACATAGTTTTGCAGCTCGGCATCGACGGTCAATTGCAGCGCGGCACCTGATTGGCCCTCGCGGCGCTCGAGTTCGCGCATGACGCGGCCCGTGGCGTTGACCTCGACCTGTTTGGTGCCCGCAACACCGCGCAGCAGCGCCTCTTCGCGTGCCTCTACATTGATGCGACCGATCTGGAAGCGCGGGATACGCAAAACCGCATCGGGGTTTTCCAATTCGTCGAGATCTTTTTTACTGACCGCACCGACACGGCCCACCACATGGGCAAAGTCGGAGCCGCGCGGGTAAACTCGTGTGCTGCCCACTTCGGGGGTGACACCGGGGAGGGCAGGCGCATTGACGGATACCGCGCTCACGGCGTCCCAGCTGACGTTTTCGGCGATGGCGATAGGCAAAAACCGCTGTGCAGTGCGCATCTCGTTGAGCGCTTTTTCGGTTTGTTCAGGCGTAAGATTGATCAATTCGGCCACGCGCAGCAGAACCGCCTCGGGGTCGGGGGCATCCTCACGGACCAGCACGATGCGGTAGCTGGGATCATTCTGCGCCAGACGCACGCCGTTGCGGTCAAAAATTTCGCCCCGCTTCGGGGGAATCAAGCGGATGTTGATGCGGTTTTCTTCTGCGAGCAGGCGAAACTGATCGGCTTGATCCACCTGAAGATAGCGCATGCGCGCGGCCAGACCGCCCATGAACAACAGTTGCGCTCCGCCCAACAGGGCCGCACGGCGGCTCAGCTTGTTGTGGCTGGCGTCTGTCTCGGCTCTGGAGCGTCTCATGCGGTTTGCCTCATTTCACTCATGCCCGTCCGCGGATCGTGTCAAATTCACCGGGGGCTGCGCGGCGCACGCCCATTAGCGAGCGGGTGACAAGCACGGCGATCGGGTACGTCAATATGGTGGTGCCCAGCTCAAGCAGGCTCAACCGCAGTTGTGGCGGCGGTATCAGGAGCACTGATAGCACAATCCAGTTGAACAGCAAAATAACGATCAACAAAACCGCCACGGCAACCCACTCTGCCCCAAAAGTTGCATCCCGCAAGGACCTGCTGCGCCCTTTAAGGTTCTCACAAGCCAATAGGGCAAGCAGGGCCCACAGCCCCGGAGGGCGTTGCAATAACAAATCACTCAGCAGGAAAACCGCCGCGAGCAAGAACGCGGGCACATATTCCGGACGTCGGACCGACCACGCCAGAGCAAAGGCAATCAGCAGGTCGGGGCTGACCCAAAGGCGGTTGCTGCCTTGATGCAGTAAGGTGCGCAGGCGTGCCTCGGCAGGGTCGATCGTGGCAAGTGGCGGCGACAATTCCGGCGCAAAAAGCGTCACGGGCTGGGTGTCGATGGGCAGCAGGTGAAAAAACACGATTACCAATGCGAGCAAGACAAATGCGGCACGCATGATCCATAGGCGGGCGGGGGATAGCTCGTCCATGACCGGCTACTCTGTCGCGGGGGGCGGAGGGCCCTCGGGGGCTGCGTCCGTTGGTGCCGGAATGCCTGAGCCTGCGATGATCTGCGGAGAGTTGGGCACCGTTTCAGTGCCGTGATGGCGTAGAACGCGCAAAAACTCCAGCCGCTCGAAATCCGCAGCAAGCCGGACGCGCAGCCGCCCGCCGGGGTCGGCCGCGATCTGGCCGATCAAAAGGCCCGCAGGAAAAATCCCGCCATCACCCGAACTGATCACGCGGTCGCCCGGGCGCACAAGATCTGGGTTCTCGAGAAAATCAATCGGTGGCGCGGCCGAGTTATCGCCCGCCACAATCGCCCGCTGGCCCGAAGGCTGGATCACGGCAGGGATGCGGCTTGAGGCATCGGTAAGCAGGATCACACGGGCGGTATTTTCACCTACGCCGGAAATCCGCCCCACAAGCCCGATACCGTCCATTGTCGCCCAGCCCTCGACCAGCCCGTCACGCGCGCCCACATTGAGCAGCACGGATTGCCGGAACGGAGAGCCGCTATCGGCCAGCACAACGCCTGTGACATAGGTCAGGCGCGGATCAAGGCGCACGTTATTGAGGTCCAGCAGTCGGGCGTTTTCCTGCTCAAGCTGCAAGGCGGCCTCTTTCCATGTCTGCATCCGGCGCAACTCGGACCGCAGTTCGGCATTTTGGCCGGATAGACGCTGGTAGCTTTGAAAATCGCGGGCCAGATTGATTGCGCCCGTCACAGGCGCCATGGCCCAGTCGAGGTTGGGCACCAACCTGTCGGTCACTTGGGCGCGGAATCGTTCAACCCGCGGGCTGTCGATGCGCCAAAGGATGAAAATTGCCGCCAAAATAACCGCCAGAACAGCCGTCATCAGCCGCCTGAGCGGGCCGGTGTAATCGCCTGACTGGTTTCGGTCTCTGGCCATGGTGGTGCTGTGCCCTCCTTAGCGCGCGGATGCCTTAGCTGTCGTAGTCGATAGCGTGGCGCAACTGCTTCTCATACTCAAGGGCTTTACCTGTGCCGAGGGCCACACAATTGAGCGGCTCGTCCGCGACGGAAATCGCAAGGCCGGTTTGTTCGCGCAGGGCCAAATCCAGATCACCCAGCAGCGCACCACCGCCGGTCAGCATCACACCGCGGTCCACGATATCGGCCGCAAGGTCCGGTGGGGTGGTCTCCAGCGCGGTCATGACCGCTTCGCAGATTTGCTGCACTGGTTCTGCCAAAGCTTCGGCAACTTGCGCCTGCGTGACCTCGATCTCTTTTGGCACACCGTTGAGAAGGTCACGTCCGCGCACCTGCATCGAACTGCCGCGCCCGTCGTCGGGCATGCGCGCTGTGCCGATAGAGGTTTTGATCCGTTCGGCGGTGGTTTCACCAACCAGCAGGTTTTGTTGACGGCGCAGATAGCTGATGATGGCTTCATCCATACGGTCACCGCCCACGCGGACCGAGCGGGCATAAACGATATCGCCCAAGGACAGCACCGCAACCTCGGTTGTACCACCACCAATGTCCACAACCATGTTGCCGGTTGGATCGGTGATCGGCATGCCCGCACCGATGGCCGCAGCAATCGGTTCAGCAATCAGGCCCGCGCGGCGTGCGCCAGCGCTTAGCACGGATTGGCGGATCGCGCGTTTTTCAACGGGGGTCGCGCCGTGAGGCACACAAACGATAATTTTGGGTTTTGAGAAGGTCGAGCGTTTGTGCACTTTGCGGATGAAGTGTTTGATCATCTCTTCGGCAGTGTCGAAGTCGGCAATCACGCCTTCGCGCATCGGGCGGATGGCTTCGATGCTGCCCGGTGTGCGGCCCAGCATCAGTTTGGCATCTTCACCCACGGCGAGCACTTTTTTAACGCCGTCCTTGACGTGGTAGGCCACAACCGACGGTTCCGAAAGGACAATTCCCTTACCCTTCACGTAGACCAACGTATTGGCAGTCCCGAGATCGATCGCCATATCGGACGAAAATAGCCCGCGTAGATTTCCAAACATCGACATGTGAAGCAGTACCTTACCCAATACATAATTGCCCACGACTCTTCCGTTAGAGGAGGCAGGCCGCGTCCTTATAGGCGGGCAATGTATTGGATTAAAGGGGGAGATCGTATTGTTTAGGCGCCTTTGCGCCGTTTCGCACGCGCCGCTGGCGCTGGCTCGGGATGATTTCCGGCCGCTGATGGCGATCTATTTGCGCTAGGGTAACAGTTTGGTGTGCTTTGCGGCGGGTTAATTGCCTTTTGCGCGAAATAGGCTTATTTTCGCCTTAGTTTGAAGTTTTTTGCGTTGGCTTGATTATGGCAATCTTCTTGGCCTCGGGTGCAGATGTTCTGCGGTCGCCCAGCCTCAATACACTGTCAGGTACCGGTCAGGACGGTGCAGGACAGATTACAGTCATGGGCGGCACCCAGATTTTTTCTGATCAGGCGATTGTCCAATTTACGGTTAATACCGTTGCGGATAACGGTGAATTGGTTAATGGCAGCGGTATCACGCAGATCGTTGTCTATGCATCCCAAGCGGATTTTGACGCGGGCGTGGCGCAGTACACTTATAACCCGCAAAACCCCGGACAAACGGCGAATCTTCAAAACAGTCTTGACCGTATGGGTGATTCCTATTTGCGGTTCAGCGCACAGCCGCTGATATCCAGCGACCCGGGCGCGCCGTTCCTGCAAGAGCTGTTCGTCGCACCGGGGAGCAATATCGCGAATCTGGGCACGACGACTTTTGACCGCAATTCGGACGAAGATTTTAACGCAGACGGCAGCATCGACCAAACCAACACCGAAAACGGTAATGGCGTTTTTAATGTCGGCGCAGGGCAGACGCCAACGCCGGTATGCTTCACCTCTGGCTCATACGTACAAACCCCGCGGGGTCGCGTGCTTATTGACACGCTCAGACCGGGGGATCTGGTGTCCACGATGGACGATGGCCCCCAGCCGATTTTGTGGATCAGCAAACGGCATGTGGGCGCGGCGCATCTGCTGATGTATCCCCAGCTTAGGCCCGTCTGGATCGGTCGCGGTATGTGGGGGGCGAAACGGCCAACGATGGTATCGCAGCAACATAGCGTATTGGTGAGCCCCGACCTGTTGATGCCTGCCAAAAAGCTGGTTGAAATGCGCCATAGCCACGCGCGGATTGCACGAGGCGTGCGCAAGGTGACCTACATCCACCTCCTGTTCGAAAAGCATCAGGTTATCTGGGTGGATGGTATGGCCTCGGAAAGCCTGTACCCCGGTCCGCAATGTCTAAAAGAATTCGGGCGCAGCAAGCGCAGTGAACTGTTTTCCGTGATCCCGGAGATTCCGTTGACAGGATCTATTGAGGCGACGGTGCAAAACTATGGCAACACGGCGCGTCCGATTGTGCGCCGGATCACAGATGCATTCCCCGATCTGCACGCGGTAGCCTAACCGTGTAGAGGGCTGAGGCGGCGCAGATGCGCCACCTCGATGCTTTCGATCAATCAGTATCTTTATAGTTGATTTCACGCTTGTCGCTGCCGCCTTTTTCACGGCGCACCAACAGGCGGTTGAGCGCGTGGATATAGGCGCGCGCAGAGGCGACAACGGTATCTGTATCGGCAGATTGCCCTGTCACGATGCGGCCTTCTTCCTCAAGGCGCACGCTGACGGTGGCTTGGGCGTCGGTGCCTTCGGTGACAGCGGCCACTTGATACAGCTGTAGGCGTGCGGAGTGCTCGACCAAAGCCTTGATGCATTTGAACGAGGCATCCACAGGGCCGTCGCCGTCCTGTTCGGTGCTTTGTTCCGCGCCGTCAATGACCAGCGTCATTTTCGCGTGGTTCGGCCCATCAGTGCCGCAGACCACATGCATTGACTGTAGCTTGATCCGGTCCGCTTCAGGGTCCGAGGCCACACGCATCAGTGCGATCAGATCCTCGTCATAGATTTCCTTTTTGCGGTCGGCCAGTTCCTTGAACCGCACAAACACATCCTTGAGCTGGTTATCGCCCAATTCAAATCCGAGGTTTTCGAGCTTGGAACGCAGCGCGGCGCGGCCCGAGTGTTTGCCCATGACGATATTCGTCTCGGTCAGGCCAACGTCTTCGGGGCGCATGATCTCGAAGGTCTCGGCGTTTTTGAGCATGCCGTCCTGATGGATGCCGCTTTCGTGGGCGAATGCGTTTTTACCCACGATGGCCTTGTTGAACTGCACGGCAAAGCCGCTCACGGTGGCCACACGGCGCGAGATGTTCATCAGCTTGGTCGCGTCAATGCGGGTCTGGTAGGGCATGATGTCATTGCGCACTTTGAGCGCCATCACGACTTCTTCCAATGCGGTATTGCCGGCACGTTCGCCCAGACCGTTGATGGTACATTCGATCTGGCGCGCACCGGCTTCAACCGCGGCAAGGCTGTTGGCCGTCGCCATGCCCAGATCGTTGTGGCAGTGGGTGGCAAAGATGATCTCATCCGCGCCTGGTACGCGTTCGAGCAACATCTTGATCAGCTCTGCGCTTTCACGCGGCGCGGTGTAGCCCACGGTGTCGGGGATGTTGATCGTGGTGGCACCTGCCTTGATCGCGATTTCAACGGTGCGGCACAGGTAGTCGGCTTCGGTGCGGGTGGCATCCATCGGCGACCACTGTACGTTTTCGCACAGGTTGCGCGCGTGGCTTACCGTTTGTTGAATGCGCTCGGCCATCTGGTCCTTATCAAGGTTCGGAATGGCGCGGTGCAGCGGCGAGGTGCCGATAAACGTGTGAATGCGCGGGTTTTTCGCGTGTTTGATCGCTTCCCAGCAGCGGTCGATATCGCCGAATTGCGCGCGGGCAAGGCCGCAAATCTGCGCTGTCTTGGCCTGCTTTGCGATCTCGGATACGGCGGCAAAGTCGCCCTCGGAGGCGATGGGAAAGCCTGCCTCGATCACGTCTACGCCCATCTCATCGAGCAGCTGCGCAATTTCGAGCTTTTCGGCGTGGGTCATGGTGGCACCGGGCGATTGTTCGCCATCACGCAAAGTGGTGTCAAAGATCAAGACGCGGTCTTGGGGGGTATTGGTCATGGGATTGTCTTTCTGTTGTCTGCTGTTCTTGGCGCGCGGCACTTCCCTCTGAGCGGGCGCGCCGATGGGCACGCTCAGAGGCGGGCTAGCAGCAGGGCACGTAGCAGGGGCGCGATGGCGCGTGCGGTTTGGGGGCTATGTGCAACGTTTTTCATGAGCGTAGTTATAACGGCGGTTTTGCGGATGGAAAGGGGGGGAAACATGTCTTTGTACAAAGTTTGTCAGGACCGGAAACCAACCCCTAATATTGATACCCGTAATCCCCGCCCTAATTGCCCGATATGGAAAAAGTTTTGATCATTGGTGGTTCGGGCGGGATTGGCGCAGCCTTGGTCGCGGGCTTTGAGGGGCGTGGCGCGCAAGTGGTGGCATTGTCGCGATCAAAGGACGGGCTGGATATCACGGATGAGGCTTCGGTCGAGGCGCATCTGGGGGCGCTGGAGGGGCCTTTTGACGCGTTGATCGTGGCGACGGGGGCGTTAGAGATCGAGGGTGCCGCGCCCGAGAAAACAGTGCGCGCGGTGAGCGCGCGGGCGATGGCGGATCAGTTTGCGGTCAATGCCATCGGGCCTGCGTTGATCTTGCGCCACGCGGCACGCCTTTTGCCGCGAGCGGGGCGTAGTGTTTGCGCGGTGCTGACCGCGCGTGTGGGCTCTATCGGTGATAACAGGATCGGCGGCTGGACCAGTTACCGCGCGGCCAAGGCGGCGGCCAACCAGATCGTGCATACGACTGCGATCGAGCTGGCGCGCACCCATTCCGAGATGGTCTGTGTCGCGCTGCATCCCGGCACGGTCGAGACACCGTTTACGCAAAAATATCTGGGTCGGCATCCGGCGGTGCCAGCGGCGGAGGCGGCGCAAAACCTGCTGGCAGTTATGGATGATCTGGGCCCGAAGGACGCGGGCGGGTTTTTCGACTGGGCCGGAAAGCGGGTGCCGTGGTGAGCCGTCTTATTCTGGTGTTGGGTGATCAGCTGTCGGACGGGTTGAGCGCGCTGGCCGCGGGGGACCGTGAGGCCGATACCGTGGTGATGGCCGAGGTCAGCGAAGAGGCGACTTATGTTCGCCACCACCCCAAGAAAATAGCATTGATTTTCAGCGCTATGCGCAAGTTCGCGGCGCGTCTGGAAAAGGCTGGCTGGACCGTCGCCTATAGCCGGTTGGATGATCCCGACAATGCCGGCTCCATTGTGGGAGAGCTTGTGCGGCGGGCTGCGCAGACGGGTGCGGCGGAGGTCATTTGTACCGAGCCCGGAGAGTGGCGGCTGATCAACAAACTGACCCATGCGCCGATCAAAACCACCCTTCTGGGCGATGACCGTTTCCTTGCGACGCATGGTGATTTCGAGGAATGGGCCAAGGGCCGCAAGGCGCTGCGGATGGAGTATTTCTATCGCGAGATGCGCAAGCGCACGGGGCTGCTGATGGACGGGGACCAACCCGAGGGCGGACAGTGGAATTTTGACCATGACAACCGCAAACCGGCCCCGGATGACATTGCGCCCGAAGGGCCGCGCAAGTTTGAGCCGGACAATATTACGGGCGAAGTGTTAACCATGGTGGAGGCGGAATTCGGCGGTCATTTCGGCGATATCCGGCCTTTCTGGTTTGCCACCACGCGGGCGCAGGCACTGGATGCGTTGGAGCATTTTATCGCGCATGCCTTGCCGCGCTTTGGAGACTATCAGGATGCGATGCTGCGCGGTGAGGATTTTCTGTATCACGCGGTGATTTCCCCCTATCTGAACATCGGTCTGCTGGGGCCGCTTGAGGTATGTCAGGCCGCTGAAAAGGCTTATAAAAAAGGGGACGTGCCGATCAACGCGGCAGAGGGGTTTATCCGCCAGATCATCGGTTGGCGGGAGTATGTGCGGGGCATTTATTTTCTAGAAGGGCCCGAGTATGCGGCGCGCAACCGTCTTGAGCAGAACCGTGATTTACCAGCGATGTATTGGGGTGGCGAGACGCGCATGGCTTGCATGTCGGCGGCTGTGGAGCAGACGCGCCGCGAAGCCTATGCGCACCATATCCAGCGGTTAATGGTGACGGGCAATTTCGCGCTATTAGCGGGGATTGATCCGTCGCAGGTGGCTGATTGGTATCTGGAGGTTTATGCGGACGCTTTCGAGTGGGTCGAGGCCCCGAATGTTGTCGGCATGAGCCAGTTTGCCGATGGCGGTGTGATCGCGTCAAAACCTTATGTCTCGTCAGGGGCTTACATCAATCGCATGTCGGATTACTGCAAAGGCTGCGACTATAAGGTGAGCCAGAAAACAGGCGAGGGGGCGTGCCCGTTCAACACGCTGTATTGGCATTTTCTGGATCGCCACAGGGAACGGTTTTCGGGCAATCACCGCATGGGGAATATGTACCGGACATGGGACCGGATGGACGAGGAAAAGCGGCAGGCTGTGCTGGCTGATGCGGGGGCGGTTCTGGCAAAGCTGGACGCGGGCGAGGTGGTGTGAGGCAACGTGCGCAGGCCGTTGCCCGATGCGGCTGCGAATCGTAGGTTAACGCCATAAAAATATGGGCATTTGCGATGTGATCGGCGTACACCGCGCGTGCACCATGCGTACACCGATGATGTGACAATCGGGCGGTTAAGCCAGCGGCCGTTGCAATCGTTGTCGCAGGATTAACCCTGACATGGCCCGCGCGCCTAGCCGTGCAGTTCTTTGCTGTCGGTGGGGGCCTCATCGCGGTCGAACATCGCATAGTCGCGCAGCACGTGAGCCACGCGGATGCGGTAGTCGCTGAACATGACCTCGCGGCCTGCTTTTTGCGCGCCGCGGTGGCCCGTCAGGCGGCGCCATTCATCCAGAGCAGCCTCGTCGCGGAAAAACGATATCGAGAGCAGCTTGTCGGGGTTGGTCAGGCTTTGGAACCGCTCGACCGAGATAAAGCCGTCGATCTGTTCGACCAGCGGTCGCATTTCTGCTGCCATGGCAAGATAGGCATCTTTTTTGTCAGGATGCGGCATGACTTCGAATATGACGGTGATCATCTTGCGGGTCCTTTCGCGGCTGGCGTGGGTTATTCGCTGGCCGGAGGCGGGGACGGTGGCGTTGTGGCGGCGGGTTGCGGGGTGAGTGTGCCGTTTTCCCAATCGCCCGAAATCTGTTCGCCTGTGGCATAGGTAATGGTGCCGGTGCCGTGCCGTTGGCCGCCCTTGAACTGACCCACATAGACATCGCCATTGGCGTAGGTCGCTGTGCCATTGCCTTCGATTTCACCGGCTTTCCATTCGCCTTCATAGGTAAAACCGTTGGCCATGGTGATTTTACCCGTCCCCTCGCGGCGGCCTTGGGTAAATGCGCCCTCGTAGACGGTGCCATCGGGGTAGGTGGCGGTGCCTGTGCCATCGCGCAGGCCCCCTTTCCATGTTCCGACATAGGTACGGCCATCGCCATAGTTCAGCATGCCTTGCCCTTCGTTGCGGGCATTCACAAAATTGCCCTCATAGACCATGCCATTGGGGTAGGTCGCGATGCCACGCCCCTCAATCACGCCAACCGACCAGTTGCCTTCGTAGGTGGAGCCATCGGGATAGGTGATTTTGCCCGGACCTTCGGCAAGATTGTCTTTGAACAGGCCGGTCTGCACCGAGCCATCGGGATAGGTGACAGTGCCCATGCCTTCGGCGCGGCCTTCATTCCATTCGCCTTCGTATTTATAGCCATCCGCATCGGTGAATGTGCCAGTGCCATGCCGCTGATCGGCGAGATAGCCGCCGACATAGACATCGCCGGCAGCAGTGGTGGATGTGCCTGTTCCTTCGCGGCGCCCTTCGACCAGATCACCGTCGTAGGTGTCGCCGTTTGCCTGAATGATGCTGCCCTTGCCGTTGAGTTGGCCATTGGCCCATGTGCCTTGCAGGGTAAAGCCCTCGGGGTGGACCAGTTTGCCTTCGCCGCTGCGCGTGCCGTTGACGACTGCGCCTTCATAGACCGCGCCTTCGGCGTCTTTGATCACGGCCTGACCGGTGGCTTTTCCATCGACCCAGTCGCCCTTGTATTCATAGCCTGATGGCAGGATCAGAACGCCTTTGCCGTGGCGTTTGCCGTTGCGAAACCCGCCCTCGTAACGTTCGCCGTCGACATGGATGGACACGCCCTGGCCCATGATCGAACCGCCAAGCCATTCGCCTTCATATGTGCCGCCGTCCGACATGGTGATCTTGCCGATGCCTTCGGGTTTGCCTTTGGCGAAATCGCCTTCGTAGACGGAGCCGTTGGGGAAGCGTGCGGTGCCTTTGCCGCGGATTTCCCCGTCGACCCATTGGCCGCTGTATTCATAGCCGTTTGGCAGGGAGTAGGTGCCTGTCCCGTGTTGCAGGCCATCCTTGAACGTGCCCTCATACACGCCGCCGTCGTCGTATTGTTTGCTAAGCACCTGAGTGTTTTGTGCCAATGCGGGCAGTGACATCAACGGCATGAAAGCAGCGGCGAGGAGAAGGCGGGAACGGGTCATGGGGATCCTGTTGTCTGAGGCGGCCACGTCTGGCCGCCGGTTGCCACCAGACTAGTCAGGCGGGCGCAAAGGGGCAACGACCTTTTGGCGCAGGGGCTTTGCGGTCTTTCCCTTGGGCGGTGATCTGCTACATCTTGCCCAAACGTTGAGAGGAATAATCATGGCAGAGCGGTTTCGCATCACCTTGGCACAGCTGAACCCCACCGTGGGGGATGTCGCCGGTAACGCCGATCTGGCGCGCAAGGTCTGGGCGCAGGGGCGCGAGGCGGGTGCCGATCTGGTGGCGCTGCCCGAGATGTTTATCGCGGGGTATAATGCGCAGGATCTGGTGATGAAGCCCGCGTTTCAACGTGATGTGATGACCCATATCGAGGCCTTGGCCCGCGATTGTGCCGATGGTCCCGCGTTGGCGATTGGCGCGCCCTATGCCGAGGGGGCGGCGTTGTATAATGCGTATCTGATCCTGAAAGACGGCCAGATTGCCAGCCGTGTGCTCAAGCATCATTTGCCCAATGAGACAGTGTTCGACGAGGTGCGGATTTTTGACAGCGGGCCGCTGGGTGGGCCGTATTCGCTGGGCGATGTGCGTATTGGTTCGCCGATCTGTGAGGACGCATGGCATGAGGATGTGGCCGAAACATTGGCCGAGACCGGCGCGGAGTTCCTCTTGGTGCCCAATGGGTCGCCCTATTACCGTGGCAAGTTCGAGACGCGGATGAACCACATGGTGGCGCGGGTGATCGAGACAGAGCTGCCGCTGATTTACCTCAATATGGTGGGCGGTCAGGATGATCAGGTGTTTGATGGCGCAAGCTTTGGCTTGAACCCCGGTGGCAAGCTGGCGTTCCAGATGCCTGCCTTTGACGCAGAGGTCTGTCACGTCGATCTGGAGCGTAAGCCCGAGGGCTGGCGCATTGTAGAGGGCGACAAGGGGTTGCACGCCGAGCCTTATGCGCAAGACTACCGCGTGATGGTTCAGGGTTTGCGCGATTACATGCGCAAGACGGGCTTCAAAAAGGTGCTGTTGGGCATGTCGGGCGGGATTGATTCGGCGCTGGTGGCGACGATTGCGACCGATGCGCTGGGCGCTGAAAATGTGCGCTGTGTTATGTTGCCGTCGGAATATACGTCGCAGGCATCGTTAGAGGATGCCGAGGCCTGCGCGAATGCTTTGGGCGTGCGCTATGATTATGTGCCGATCAAACAGGGGCGCGATGCGATCACCGATACGCTTGCGCCACTGTTCGAGGGGACCACGCCGGACCTGACCGAGGAAAACATCCAAAGCCGTCTGCGTGGTCTGTTGCTAATGGGGCTGAGCAATAAATTCGGTGAGATGCTGCTGACCACGGGGAATAAATCCGAAGTGGCTGTCGGCTATGCCACGATTTATGGCGATATGGCGGGCGGGTATAACCCGATCAAGGACCTGTATAAAATGCGGGTGTTCGAGACCTGCCGCTGGCGCAATGCCAACCACAGCGATTGGATGATGGGGCCTGAGGGCCGTGTGATCCCCGAGAACATCATCACCAAAGCGCCTTCGGCTGAGCTGCGCGATGATCAAAAAGACAGCGACAGCCTGCCCGATTATCCCGAGCTGGACGCGATGCTGGAGATTCTGGTGGATCAAGACGGCGCGATTGAGGATTGCGTGGCCGCAGGGTTTGACCGCGATGTGGCCAAAAAGATCGAGCATCTGGTCTATATCTCGGAATACAAACGGTTTCAGTCCGCGCCGGGGCCGCGCCTTACCAAAAGCGCATTCTGGCTGGACCGCCGCTATCCCATCGCCAACCGCTGGCGCGACCCGAGCTAGGGCAAACACGCGTCAGTGATTTGCCTCTGTGGTGGCGGGGGGCCATGTTTGCTTCAAACAAGGAGCAGATAAATGCGATTAATCTTATTGATCTGGGCCGTTTTGGCGGCACCGATGGCGATGGCCTGTGGGGTGGATAGTGATTGTGCCGTGGGGGACCGGAGCTACCGGATTTCGATGCCTGACGGGGCAAGGGCCCCTGTGGGCGCGGTGATCTGGGCGCATGGCTATCGCGGTACGGCGGCGGGCGTGATGCGCAACAAGGCGCTGCGCAAGATGGTGCATGACCGCGGTCTTGCATTGATCGCGGTGCAGGGGGTGGAAGGCACGTGGGATTTGCCCAAAGGGCCGGGATCGTTCAACAGCACCGGCGCGTCCGAATTTGCCTATTTTGACGCTGTGATTGCAGATGCTTCCAAGCGGTTTGACATTGATACCGCGCGGCTGGTGGCATCGGGGTTTAGCGCGGGCGGTATGATGGTGTGGAACCTTGCCTGTGCGCAGCCCGATATGTTTGCCGGTTTTGTGCCCATGTCGGGGACCTATTGGCTGGAGCCGCCAGCGACATGTGCGGCACCTGTGGCCAGCATTGTGCATATCCACGGTGACGCCGATAGCACTGTTCCGTTGGACGGGCGTGTTATTGGCCCGACCCGTCAGGGCAAAGTGTCTGAGGCGCTTGCGACCTATGCTGATTTCGGCGGCTTTGGCCCCGCGCAACCGGTCAGCGCCCCCGAGATGCGCTGTGAGGCGCAGACAAACGCACGAGACGATATTCTGGAGTTTTGTTTGTTCGAGGGTGGTCATTCGTTCAGCACGGCCCACCTTGCTTACGGGATTGATGAATTAGCGGCGGCAGGCAAGCTTTAGCGCCGGTTTAGGGTGGCCTAACTGGACAAATGCGCCGTGTTGTGACAGCACCCGCTGCAACAGGAGGCTATTATGTCTGACAAAACCATTACCCGTTTCGCCCCGTCCCCTACCGGCTGGATTCACGTGGGCAACTTGCGCACCGCGCTGATGAACTATCTGATTGCCCGCAAGGCAGGTGGCGAATTCATCCTGCGCATTGATGACACGGACCCGAACCGCTCGAAGGAAGAGTACGTAGACGGGATCAAGCGTGATCTGGATTGGCTGGGCCTGCATTGGGACCGCGTTGAGCGTCAATCCTTGCGCCTCGAGAAATACCATGCAGCAGCTCAAGAGCTGCGTGAAATGGGCCGGTTTTATGAGGCGTTCGAGACGCCAACCGAGCTGGACCTCAAGCGCAAGAAGCAGCTGAACATGGGCAAGCCGCCGGTCTATGACCGTGCTGCGCTGGCGTTGGATGATGCGGCCAAGGACGCGCTGCGGGCAGAGCGTGGCGATGGCGTCTGGCGGTTCAAGCTGTTGCATGAGCGGATCGTTTGGAATGACGGCATTCTGGGTGATGTGAGCATCGACGGCGCGTCAGTGTCCGATCCGGTGCTGATCCGCGGTGACGGGCAGATCCTGTATACGCTGGCCAGCGTCGTGGATGATACGGAAATGGGCGTGACAAATGTTGTGCGCGGTTCGGATCACGTGACTAACACGGGTACGCAAATCCAGATCATGCAGGCGCTGGGCGGCACACCGCCTGCCTTTGCGCACCATTCGCTGCTGACCGGCCCGCAAGGTGAGGCACTGTCCAAACGTCTTGGCACGCTGGCGCTCAAGGACCTGCGCGAGGCAGGGATTGCTCCGCAGGCGTTGCTGAGCCTGATGTCGCGTTTGGGCTCTTCCGATCCTGTTGAGCTGCGCACCGAGATGGAAGCGCTGATCGACGGTTTTGATATCTCGCGCTTTGGTTCTGCACCGACGAAATTCGACGCCGAAGACCTCAAGCCGCTGACTGCGAAATATCTGCAAACGCTGGATGTGGCCGATGTGGCTGACGAGATTGCAGCGCTGGGTGTGCCGGAAGAAAAGGCGGCGCAATTCTGGGCTGTGACGCGTGAAAACATCACCACGTTGCACGACCTCGAAGGCTGGTGGACGATGTTTACGCAGGGCGCTGATCCTGTGATCGACGATGAGGATGCCGAGTTCGTAGCGCAAGCGATGACGCTGCTGCCCGAGGGGCCGTTTGACGGTGACACTTGGGGTGCATGGACGGCTGCGGTGAAAGAGGCCACGGGCCGCAAGGGCAAGGGCCTGTTTATGCCTTTGCGCAAGGCGCTAACGGGTCAGCCGCACGGGCCGGACATGTCGGCGGTATTGCCGTTGTTGCAAGTGATCAAAGCGCGCGGATAATGCCGCGCGCCATACGGCCCTTATTGGGCCGAAGCATCCCTGCCGCCTAGGCGGGGATGACGCGCACGTTGCGCAGTGCCAGATGTTGATCGACCAGCGTCGTTTCCTGCCGGCTTAGGCTTTGGGCGCGGGGATATTGCGGCGCGGCGCGGTCATCATGCACTAATGTGTCCCAGCCATCGGTGGTGTCAAAGAAATCAACGACCCCCTGTGCGCCGTATTCGCGCAAATAGCCCTGAATCACGACATCAATATAGCTGAGCCAGATATGCTGTTCTCCGCCCGGCACCCATGTTTCCCGTGGAACAGCGTAATGTGAAATCTCTGTCTGGGTGTCGCGGGGATGGATGACATCGTTGCCCGATGGAATGCGGTCATACCCGTATTCGCGCGCATCCAGCACGGCCCAATCCGCGTTCGGGACATCGGCGATCAGGCCCTGAATAGTAGTGTCCGCATCGGGCACCACGCTTAGATAGGCCAATCCGCGTTCCGCGGTATAGACCCAGCGTCTGCGCCATCCTTTAAGCTGGGCGCGGGTCGCGGTGGTGTAGGTATGGGTATCGCGGTTTACGAGGCTGCCGTAGCCGAAAAAGCAAGGGTGCATGCTGGACCTTTTATCAGGTGGGTTTGGCCTTACATAACCCTTGCCGACAGGGCTGGGCAACTCTGCACACAGTGGATTGAAAAAGCTGTTCACCTTTGGCAAAAAGACGAACAGGCCGGAGGTTATGCCAATGAAATTTACCGAAGAACATCTATGGTTGCGTGTCGAAGACGGCGAGGATGAAGTCACCGTGGGCATCAGCAGCTTTCGTGCCGAAGAATTGGGCGATGCGAAATATCTTGAGCTGCCGGAGGAAGGTGATGTGGTTTCCGCTGATGATCCGGTTGTTGTGATCGAAGCGGGCGATGATGCCGTCGACATCCTTGCGCCAATGGATGGCGAAATCACAGAGGTGAACACACCTTTGGTCGACTCACCCGAAACCATCACCGATGATCCGCAGGGCGATGGCTGGCTGTTCAAGATGATGATCGACGATATGGACGCCCTCGAAGACCTGATGTCCGAGGGCGCCTATCAGAAATACATCCGCTAGGGATCAGTCAGCTGCGGCCTCTGGCGTGTCGATCAGGAAGCTGAAGATTTTCTTGAGCTTGCCCCATGTGACCTTGTCCGGTGCGATCAGCAGGTGACCGTCGTGACGGGTGGCGGTGTAATCGCCGCCATCCAGCATTTCCACATGGGCACCCGCACGCTGGGCAATCAACGCGCCGGCGGCGTGATCCCACGGGTGCAGCAGGGCGGTAAGGCTAAAGTCGATGTGGCCCTGTGCCAGCATACGGTATTCATGAGCCGAGCAGCGCAGCGTGTTGACGCGGCCAAAATCGGGGAAGGTGGCGGCAAGGGCGGCTTGTTTGTCCTTGGGGAACAGGTGCAGCGGGATGATGCCTGACATCTCTTCCAGCGGTTTGGCCGCTGCGGCTTTCAGCTCTTTGGCGGCCCCGAGGGGGCGCTGGAGCTGCGGTGTCATTTCTTCGTCGGCGATGGCCCAGTCGTCGGCGACCGGATCATAGATCAGGCCGAACACCGGCGTGCCATAGCGTGTTGCGGCGATGATCACGCCGAACATGGGCAGCCCGTGGGCAAAATTCCATGTGCCGTCCACAGGATCAATCACAAAGGCAAGCTGTGCATCCTTGATACCAGCAAGCGCTGCAGGCTTTTCGGCCACGGCCTCTTCGCCAATCACGAGGGCCGAAGGGAACGCGATTTGCAATGCGCGGGTGATCATGGCTTCGGCGCGGGTGTCTGCTTCGGTCACCAGATCGTCGGCGTGGGATTTGGTGCGGATGTCACCATCCGACAGGCGGCGGAAGCGGGGCATGATTTCGGTGCGCGCGGCGCGGCGCACGATATTGATGATTTGTCTGCGTTGGGCGGGGGTGACGGCAGCGGGCAGGGTTGCAGGTAGAGTTTGATCGGTTTCAACGTTGGTGTCGGACATAGGGACGCTCCTTTGTTGTGTTAGGTTTTAAGGGGTTGGGGCAGGGAGGCAAAGGGGGAACCTGTGCCGCTTACTCCCTTCCGCGTAAAACTTGTGCAGGGCGCGCCTGAAGCGCGCGGCGCGCAAAGCCTAGACCGGCAAGCACGGTCGCGATGATTCCTGCTGCAACGATCCCAAGCGCCGAAGGCCAGATGATGGTATAATCGGTTTCCATCACGAAGGTGCTGACCGCCCAACCGCCGAGCGTACCGGCCAGCAGTGCCACCGTCCCCGCGGCAAAGCCCAGCAAGGCGGCGCGCAGGATAAAGCTGGCCGCGATCATGCGCCGCGGCGCGCCCATGGTTTTGAGCATCGCCGCCTCATAGGTGCGCGCATCGGCGCCAGCTGCGGCCGCGCCGATCAGGACCAGAAAACCGGTGAGCAGGGTCGCCCCCGCGCCATAGGAGGTGGCTGCCGCCAATCCGTTGAGCACATCCGCCACCCGCGCGAGCGCATCCTTGACGCGGATGGCGGTGATGTTGGGGAATTGTTGGGCAAGGTCGCGCAGGATCTGTGCTTCGGCCTCGGGTTCGGCGTAGACGGTCGAGATAAATGTATGCGGTGCGCCCTGTAGGGCTGCGGGGTTCATGGTGAACACAAATCCGATGCCCGCGTTCGAGAAGTCGACCTCTTGCATGGCGGTGATCGTGCCTTGGATATCGCGGCCAAGGACGTTGACCGTCATTGTATCGCCCAGCTTGAGACCGATTTCATCGGCCTCTTCTTTCGCCACCACGATCTGGGGCGGGCCGGTGTAATCTTCGGGCCACCATGCGCCATCCGTGATGATTGCGGTCTCATCGGGTTTGGCCGAGTAGGTCAGGCCGCGGTCGCCGCGCAAGGCCCAGTGGTCGCCGCCAACTTCGCGTGCGGGGCGGCCATTGATCTGTGTGACCACGCCGCGCAGCATGGGGGCGCTGTCGATGCGGCTGACGGCGGGATCGCTTTCCAGTCGCTCGGTGTAGGCGGGCATTTGGTCCTTCTGGATGTCTACAAAGAAATAGCTGGGTGCGACTTCGGGCAGGTTGCCGTCGATGGCTTGGCGCAGGTTGCCGTCGATTTGCCCGACAGCGGCAAGAACCGATAGGCCAAGGCCAAGCGACAGGATCACGGCTCCTGCGCCTTCGCCCGCGCCGCCGATGGCGGCCATGGCCCAACGCAGACGGGGATGCCCGCGCAAGCGGTGGCTGAGGCTACGCGCGCCGATGCGGATGAGGAAGGCCGCGAGGGCCAGCAGCGCCAGCGCACCCGCGATCCCGCCAAGGGTCCATAGGGTCAGCCACCAGCTGCCATTGAACAGCCCCGCCATAATGACCAGCGCGGCAATAGCTGTGCCAGTGGCGATGATGAAGGGCCATGCGGGCAGGCGGCTGGCCCCGTCCCACGAGTCGCGGAACAAGGTCGCGGCGCGCACGCGGTCGGTGCGAGCCAGTGGCCAGAGTGTAAAGATAAATGCGGTAAGCAGGCCGTAGAGACCTGCCTCGATCAGCGGTGCAGGATAGACGGAAAGGGAGGCAGGGATCGGCAGGCGCGCCTCGAGGATCGGAGCAAACATCAGTGGCAAGCCCGCGCCGAGGATGAGGCCGATGGTGACGCCCAGCAGAGAGAGAATTCCGATCTGGATGAAGTATGTGAGAAAGATCGTAGAGCGGTCGGAGCCAAGCGCGCGCAGGGTGGCGATGACTTCGGTTTTGCGGCTGAGGTAGCTGCGCACAGCTGCCGAAACGCCGACCCCGCCCACCGCAAGGCCCGATAGGCCGACAAGGATCAGGAATGCGCTGATCCGTTCGACAAAGCGTGCCACACCAGGCGCGCCGTTGCGTGAATCGCGCCAGCGCATACCGCTGTTGGCAAAAGTTTCATTGGCTTGTGATTTTACGACGTCAAGCGACGCACTGTCCGGCAGGGTCAGGCGGTATTTGCTGTCAAACAGGGTGCCAGAGGAAAGCAGGCCAGAGCTGGCGAGCGCCTCACGCAGCACCAGCGTGCGGGGGCCAAGCGCGAAACCTGCGCCCGCGCTATCCGGCTCGCGGGTGATTTCAGCGCGCAGGGTGAAATTCTGGCTGCCCAAAGCGAAGCTGTCCCCGAGGCTTAGCCCGAGACGGTCAATGAGCGCGCGTTCCATCACCGCACCGGGTTGGCCGTCTTGCAATTTGAGCGCATCGGCCAAGGGCATTTTGGGGTCAAGTTGCACGGAGCCGACCAGCGGATAAAGGTCATCGACGGCTTTGACCTGTGTTAGGGCACGGTCTTCGCCCTGTACGGCCATGGAGCGGAATTCGGCCACTTCGGAGACCGCCGTGGCATTCTGGCGCATCCATGCCAGTTCGTCTTCATTGGCAAAGCGGTAGGTCAGTTCAAGCTCGGCATCGCCGCCCAGCAAGGCGGACCCTTCACGGGCAAGGCCTGTTTCGATCGCTGCGCGGACTGATCCAACGGCAGCGATGGCCGCGACGCCAAGCGCAAGACAGGCCAGAAACAGGCGGAACCCGCGCAACCCACCGCGTAGCTCGCGGCGGGCGAAGGTGGCGGCAAGGCGAAGGCTCATGCGATGCGCCCGTCGCGTAGGGTGATGACACGGTCGCAGCGGTCGGCCAGTGCATCGGAGTGGGTCACCAGCACCAGAGTGGCACCGTGTTGATCGCGCAGGTTAAACAGCAGATCCATGATCGCTTCGCCATTGGCGCTGTCCAGATTGCCTGTCGGTTCATCCGCGAGCAGGATCGCAGGGCGCGGTGCGGTGGCGCGGGCAAGGGCGACACGCTGTTGTTCTCCGCCTGACATCTGTGCGGGATAGTGGCCGGCGCGTGCGCCAAGGCCCACGGTCTCAAGTGCGGCCTCGGCGCGGGTGAACGCGTCTTCGTGGCCTGCCAGCTCTAGCGGGGTGGCGACGTTTTCCAATGCGGTCATCGTGGGGATCAGGTGGAAGGATTGAAACACAATCCCCATCCGGTCACGCCGGAATTGCGCAAGCGCGTCCTCGTTCATCGCGGTCAGGTCTTCGCCCATGGCCATCACGCTGCCGCCCGAGGCCTGTTCCAACCCGCCCATGACCATCAGCAGCGATGATTTTCCGGACCCTGACGGGCCGATTAGTCCGATGCTTTCGCCCGCAGCAACCTCGAGCGAGATGCCATGCAGGATATCGACAGGTCCGGCATTGCCATTCAGCCGCAGGGCTGCATCTTTAAGAGAGAAAATTGGATTATTCATATGGGGCCCTTTGGTGGCGTCCCTATGGGATATGGAGGGAATATGCGGATGCGCAAGGCTTTAGCAGGTATTCTAGTGATGTGTGCGTCAATGGCGCAGGCTGACGAGGTTGTGATTGCCGCGCTTGGCGATAGCCTGACCCAAGGCTACGGATTGGTGCAGGACGAGGGGTTTGTGCCGCAATTGCAGCAATGGCTGGTTGAAAATGGCGCGCCAGAGGTGCGGTTGATCAATGCAGGTGTGTCCGGCGACACCACCGCGGGGGGCTTGTCGCGCGTGGGCTGGACGCTTGAGCCGGAAGTAGACGGGATGATCGTCACGCTGGGTGGTAACGATATTTTGAGGGGGCTGGACCCCGCACAGGCCCGCAGCAACATCGACGGAATTTTGCAGGCGGCCGGGGCGGCCGATGTGGATGTGCTGTTGGTCGGGTTGCAGGCACCGCCGAATTTCGGGGCGCAGTATAAAACCGATTTCGACAGGCTTTATCCCGATCTGGCCGAAACCTATGGCACGCTTTACTTCCCCAGCTTTTTCACGGGGCTGAGTGAGAATGGCGAATTGGCACCTCCTTCCGAGCTGCGGGAATGGTTTCAGGCGGATGGAATCCACCCGAACGCACAGGGTGTGGCCCGTATTGTTGCTGCGATGGGGCCTGCTGTGTTGGAGTTAGTGGCGCGGATCGAGGAGGAATAGATGCGTTTTGCCTAAAAATTATGCGTGGTTCATTGTTGTTGTGTGTTCGCTAAATTTTACCAGTTGATAAAAAAATAGACCTGTGCAAGCGTTTCTCTATCGAGATATTTTCGCAAGGGGCCGCAGGATGGCAGACAAGGTATTTGAAGCAGGGGTGCAAGCGGGGCGCTTGGACCCGCAAATGTATGAAACGCAATTTGCGGATCTGCACCCGCCGCTGGGTGCGCATGAGGCGGTGATCGCGGCGGATCGCTGTTATTTCTGCCATGATGCGCCTTGTATGACGGCCTGCCCGACAGACATCGACATCCCCCTGTTCATTCGCCAGATCGCCACCGGGACACCGGATGCGGCGGCCAAGACGATCCTGAGTCAGAACATTATGGGCGGGATGTGCGCGCGGGTCTGCCCGACAGAGCAGCTTTGCGAGGAATCCTGTGTGCGTGAGGCGGCAGAGGGCAAGCCGGTATTGATCGGCCAGCTTCAGCGCTTTGCGACGGATCATTTGCAAGCGCAAGGGATACACCCTTTTACCCGCGCCGAGGCAACGGGCAAACGCGTGGCGGTCGTGGGGGCCGGTCCCGCCGGTCTGAGCGCGGCACACCGTTTGGCGATGTTGGGCCATGATGTCGTGGTATATGATGCGCGTCCAAAGGCGGGCGGGCTGAATGAATATGGCATTGCGACGTATAAGACCCCTGATGGTTTTGCACAGGACGAGGTCGACTGGCTCCTGAAAATCGGCGGCATCAAGATCGAGACAGCGCGCGCGCTGGGCGTTGACCTGAACCTTGATGGCTTGCGGACAGAATTTGACGCGGTCTTTCTCGGTATGGGCTTGGGCGGTGTAAACGCCCTGTCTGTGGAGGGTGCCGATAAAGACGGCGTGCTCGATGCGGTGGATTTCATTTCGGTTTTGCGGCAGGCCGCAGATGTGAGCACGGTGCCGATTGGCCGCGATGTGGTGGTGATCGGTGGCGGTATGACTGCTGTGGATGCCGCTGTTCAGGCCAAGCTGTTGGGCGCGCTGAATGTGACGCTTGTGTACCGTCGCGGGCGTGAACGGATGAATGCCAGCCCGTTCGAGCAGGATCTGGCCGCGTCCAAGGGCGTACGGATCGTGACCCATGCAACGCCAAAGGCGGTGATCGGCAATGGTGCCGTGCGCGAGATCGAATTTGACTATGTCAGCGACGATATGACCCCGACAGGCGAGACACTGCGGTTGGCGGCGGATCAGGTGTTCAAGGCCATCGGTCAGACGCTAGACGGCGAGGGGCTGCCTGCGCTCGAGCGCGGCAAGATCGCGGTGGATACAGTCGGGCGCACCAGTGTTGAAGGTGTCTGGGCCGGTGGCGATTGCGCGACGGGCGGCGATGACCTGACGGTGACTGCAGTGGCCGAGGGCCGCGATGCCGCAATGGATATTCACGCGGTGCTAAGCGCGTGAGGGGCGGCGGTTTCGGGGGAGGCGTATCATGTATGTGATGAGTTTCGTCGCAGCGGTGCCTACGGCTTCGAAAGAGATGTATCTGACCCATTGCAAGGCCGCAGCCGAGGTTTTCAAATCGCATGGCGCGCTGCGGGTGGTCGAGCTTTGGGGCGCGGATGTGCCTGCAGGTCAGACGACATCTTTTGCCATGGCTGTGCAGGCCAAAGAGGATGAGACCGTTGTAACCGGTTGGCAGGAATGGCCCGACAAGGCGACCTGCGATGCGAATATCGAGAAAGCAATGAGCGACCCGCGACTGGCCGAAATGGGGGCGCTGCCCTTTGACGGTTCACGCATGATTTACGGCGGCTTTGATACGCTGATTGACGTTTAGGAGTAGATGAGATGGCTGATCTGACAACTGATTTTCTGGGCATTAAATCGCCCAACCCTTTCTGGCTGGCCTCTGCGCCGCCGACGGATAAGGAATATAACGTGCGCCGCGCCTTCGAGGCCGGCTGGGGTGGCGTGGTCTGGAAAACGCTGGGCATGGAAGGCCCGCCCGTTGTGAACGTCAATGGCCCACGGTACGGCGTGATCCACGGGGCGGACCGGCGTGTGCTGGGGCTCAATAACATCGAGCTGATCACCGACCGCGATTTGCAAACCAATCTGGACGAGATCACGCGCGTGAAGGCCGACTATCCTGACCGGGCCATCATCGTGAGCATCATGGTACCTTGTGAAGAACAGGCGTGGAAAGACATTCTGCCGCTTGTCGAGGCGACAGGCGCGGACGGGATCGAACTGAACTTTGGCTGCCCGCACGGCATGTCAGAGCGCGGCATGGGCGCGGCTGTGGGTCAGGTGCCGGAATATATCGAAATGGTCACCCGCTGGTGCAAGCAATATTATTCAAAGCCGGTGATTGTAAAACTGACGCCGAATATCACGGACATCCGACAGCCTGCGGCAGCGGCGCGGCGCGGCGGCGCAGATGCGGTGAGCCTGATCAACACGATCAACTCGATCATCTCGGTCGATCTGGATAGCATGAGCCCCGAGCCGAGCATTGATGGCAAAGGAAGCCATGGCGGCTATTGTGGGCCTGCGGTGAAACCTATCGCGCTAAGCATGGTTAGCGAAATTGCCCGTTCGCCGGAAACAGCCGGTCTGCCGATCAGCGGGATCGGTGGTGTGACCACATGGCGTGATGCGGCTGAATATATCACTATGGGCTGTGGTAATGTGCAGGTCTGCACCGCGGCGATGACCTATGGCTTTAAGGTCGTGCAAGAGATGATCAGCGGCTTGTCCGAATGGATGGACGAGAAAGGGCACACCAGCATTGCCGATTTCATGGGGGCAGCGGTGCCCAATACGACTGATTGGCAGTACCTGAACCTCAACTACATCGCCAAGGCGTCGATCAACCAAGATGATTGCATCAACTGCGGGCGCTGTTATGCGGCCTGCGAGGATACATCGCATCAGGCGATTGCCATGTCTGATGACCGCACATTCACCGTGATCGAAGAGGAATGTGTTGCCTGTAATCTATGCGTCGAGGTTTGCCCGGTCGAGAGTTGTATCTCGATGGTTGAGATGCCCGCGGGTGATGTTGATCCGCGCACAGGCAGGATCGTCGAAGACGCCTATGCCAATTGGACAACGCATCCCAACAACCCTGCGGCGACAGCTGCAGAATAGATATCAATTCTCCGCAGGCGGCACTGGTGTGATCGGTTTATCCTTGAGCACCGGTGCCGTGGGGAGGGGATCAGGCGGGGCATAGCGGTCGAGCTTGTCGATACGCTCTGTTTGGGCCTCGGGTTGGGTCGCAGCAAGCGCTTCTACCATTGCTTTTTCGAGCACGGGGCTCGTTTCGCGGCTTTTGAGTGTTTGCTGTGCCGCTGTGGTGCTTTGTGCTGTGACGACAGATTGCGGCTCTGCCGTGTTTAAAGCGCTGCGCGTTATGGTAGCGCGTCTATAAGTAAGGGCCTGTTGCTGGCTGCTGGCTTGCCCGCCGGCGTTCTGGTCACTTGCCGCGCTTTGGCTGCCAGAGCTGGCCGCAGCGGGTTGGACCGAAGTTTGGGCATTGATGCTGGCAATGCTATTCAGGTTTGATTGCGCAGCAGTCGATGGTGCCGCGCTTGTCATCAGATTTACAGGCATCGTATATGCCATAGTCTGCTTCCTTCTATTCAAAAGAAAGCCCGCCACCCGATGAAAAGATGGCGGATGGGGTCCTAATGAAAGGTTAATCCGGCGCTGAATCCTGCGATTTGGTTAACGGTTGGCCTGCCTGCGGTTCCAGCAAACGGCGGAACATTTGTTCAAGGTGTGACGAGGCCCGCGCTGCCGGATTTTCGTGATCCAGAAGGACGCTCACCTGTGCGCCGAAATCGGCGTAATGCTGTGTGGTAGACCAAAGGGTAAAGATCAGATGTGCAGGATCAACCGGAGCAATGCGGCCTGTGTCTACCCAATCTTGAATGATGGCGCATTTCTCATCGAACAAGGGTTTGAGATCATTAACAAGATAGGTGCCCATGCGCGGCGCGCCCTGTAGCATTTCCACGGCGAATAATTTGCTTTCGGCGGGCAGGTCCAGCGACATATCCAGCTTGCGCTGCACATATGCCAAAAGTTCGCTCACGGGGTCGCCATCGGGGTCGAGTTCGATCAGCGGGTCGAGCCATGTCTCGAGGAGCTGGCTGAGCAGGGTGATGTAGATTTCTGTTTTACCACCGAAGTAATACAGGACGTTCGGTTTGCTTAACCCTGCGCCGCTGGCAATGCTGTCGAGGGTCGCGCCGCCAAATCCGTCGCGTGAGAAGACTTCGAGAGCGGAGTCGAGAATCAGGCGGCGGTTGCGCATCTGAATGCGGCTGGGCTTTTTTTCAGGGGGTGTGGTCAATGTAGCCTCCGCGGTGTGCTTGGAAAATAGGCAGAATATAAAGCGTCCTGTGCTAGTTTCTAATGCAGTTCTTGACAGACAGGAAGGGAGGCGCAATCGTCGCTTTACCAATTGGTAAAATTTAGGAGCGCCAAAGTAGAGCGTTCCTCCTTTGCAGACAGGAGCGAGCCGATGCCAGCGCCCGGACAAAACCTTAAAATCAACCCTGACCGTTTGTGGGACTCTTTGGAGGAAATGGCAAAAGTTGGCCCCGGTGTAGCGGGCGGCAACAATCGCCAAACCCTGACCGACGAGGATGCCGAAGGGCGCGCGTTGTTCCAAAGCTGGTGTGAAGCTGCGGGATGCACGATGGGATTGGACCAGATGGGCAATATGTTCGCCCGCCGTGAGGGCACCGACCCCGATGCGTTGCCGGTCTATGTGGGATCGCATCTGGATACCCAGCCGACGGGCGGGAAATATGACGGTATTCTGGGTGTGTTGGGCGGGTTGGAAATTCTGCGTACGATGAATGATCTGGGTATCCAGACAAAGCACCCGATTGTGGTGACCAATTTTACCAATGAAGAAGGCACGCGCTATGCGCCTGCGATGCTGTCGTCGGGGGTGTTTGCAGGCATCCATACGCAAGACTGGGCGTATAGCCGTGTGGATGCAGAGGGCAAATCCTTTGGGGATGAACTCAAGCGTATTGGGTGGCGCGGCGAAGAAGAAGTCGGTGCGCGCAAGATGCATGCGTTTTTCGAGCTGCACATCGAGCAGGGGCCCATTCTGGAGGCCGAAGGAAAAGATATTGGCGTGGTCACCCATGGTCAGGGGCTCAGCTGGACCCAGGTGACGGTGACCGGCAAGGACAGCCATACGGGATCGACGCCGATGCCGATGCGCAAGAACGCGGGCCTTGGTATGGCGCGTGTTCTGGATAAGGTGGACGAGATTGCATGGTCCCATGCACCCCATGCGGTGGGCGCGGCCGGCCATATTGATGTTTTTCCGAACTCACGGAATGTGATCCCCGGCAAGGTCGTCTTTACGGTGGATTTCCGGTCGCCCGAGTTGCACGTGATCGAGGACATGGAGGCGCGGCTGCGGGTCGAGGGGCAAAAGGTTGCCGACGATATGGGGCTGGAGATTGAATTCGAAAAGGTCGGCGGTTTTGATCCGGTTGCCTTTGATGCGGATTGTGTCACGGCGGTTCGCAATGCGGCGGAACGGTTGGGATACAGCCACATGGATTTGATCTCGGGCGCTGGGCATGATGCCTGCTGGATCAACCGCGTGGCCCCGACGGCGATGGTGATGTGCCCTTGTGTGGACGGGTTGAGCCATAATGAAGCGGAGGCAATCACCAAGGAATGGGCCATGGCGGGGGCCGATGTGTTGCTGCATGCGGTCGTGGAGACAGCGCAGATCGCCGGATAGGCCAGTGTTTGTCATTCCGGTGCAGACTGGGGCCAGCCCCAGACCCCGGAGTATTTATGGCTAGAAGAAATAGGGGAAGATGGACATGAGCAAGGTAATCAAAGGCGGCACGGTGGTCACGGCAGACCGGACGTGGAAGGCGGATATTCTGATCGAGGGTGAGACGATTGCCCGGATCGGGGAGGACCTGAAGGGGGACGAATATATTGATGCCGAAGGTGCCTATGTAATCCCTGGCGGAATTGATCCGCATACGCATTTGGAAATGCCATTCATGGGGACCACTGCGGCGGAAACGTTCGAGAGTGGCACATGGGCGGCGGCCTGTGGCGGGACCACGATGATTGTGGATTTTTGCCTGCCCGGCGCAGATGGTTCGATCAAGAACGCGATCAATGAATGGCACCGCAAAAGCGCGCCGCAGATTTGCTCGGACGTTGGGTATCATATGGCGATCACCGGCTGGAACGAGAATGTCTTTAACGAGATGAAAGACGCTGTGGATATGGGGGTGAACTCGTTCAAGCACTTCATGGCCTATAAGGGTGCGTTGATGATCGAGGACGACGAGATGTTCGCCTCGTTCAAGCGCTGTGCGGAGTTGGGTGCACTGCCGATGGTGCATGCCGAGAACGGCGATCTGGTGGCGGAGTTGCAGCAGAAGTATTTTGATCAGGGGATCACGGGCCCTGAGGGCCATGCCTATTCGCGCCCGCCTGAATTGGAGGGCGAAGCGGCCAACCGTGCGATCACAATTGCCGATACGGCGGGCGTGCCTTTGTACATCGTGCATGTGTCCTGTGAGCAGACCCATGAAGCCATTCGCCGTGCGCGGCAAAAGGGGATGCGGGTGTATGGCGAGCCGCTCATTCAGTTTTTGACCTTGGATGAGAGCGAGTATTTCAACAAGGATTGGGACCACGCGGCGCGGCGGGTGATGTCGCCGCCGTTCCGCTCCAAAGATCATCAGGACAGCCTGTGGGCGGGTTTGCAGTCGGGGTCTTTGCAGGTGGTGGCGACGGATCATGCCGCCTTCAGCACCGAGCAAAAGCGCGCAGGCAAGGATGATTTCCGGATCATCCCGAACGGTTCGAACGGATTGGAGGAGCGGCTGGCCGTTCTGTGGACCGAAGGGGTAGAGACGGGGCGTTTGACGATGAACGAATTCGTTGCTGCGACATCGACCAACGTGGCGAAGATCTTGAACATCTATCCGCGCAAGGGGGCGCTGGTTGAAGGGGCCGATGCGGATATCGTGGTGTGGGATCCGAAAATCACCAAGACGATCTCGACAGCGAACCACCATTCGGTGTTGGATTACAACGTGTTTGAGGGGTTCGAGGTGCGCGCGCAGAGCCGATTTACGCTCAGCCGTGGTGAAGTGATTTGGGCGTGGGGGCAGAATTCGCAGCCTAATCCAGGGCGCGGGCGGTTTGTGCCGCGGCCAGCTTTTGGGGCTCCGAATATGGCGTTGAGCAAGTGGAAAGAGTTGAACGCGCCCAAGATGATCAAGCGCGATCCGCTCAATATTCCGGCGGGGATTTGAGGTCTTGCGTTACTTTTTGCTTTGCGTTTTGAGACATGAGGTCTGAATTGCCTGTTATTTCCGCCCAGAATCTTGACCTTACGTTTCCGACGAATGACGGCCCTGTGCATGCGCTTAGAGGTGTGAACCTCGACATTAATGAAGGTGATTTTGTCAGCTTTATCGGGCCTTCGGGTTGCGGGAAGACGACGTTCCTGCGGGTGATGGCGGATTTGGAGCAGCCCACGGGCGGCGAGATCACCGTGAATGGGGTGTCGCCCCGCGCGGCGCGGGAAGCGCGTGCCTATGGCTATGTCTTTCAGGCGGCGGGCTTGTATCCGTGGCGCACGATTGGCGGCAATATCAGGTTGCCGTTGGAGATCATGGGGGTTCCCAAAGCAGAGCAGGCCGAGCGCGTGGCGCGGGTGTTGGAGCTGGTGGAGCTTGGCGGGTTCGAGAAAAAGTTCCCTTGGCAGTTGTCAGGCGGGATGCAGCAACGGGCGAGCATCGCGCGGGCGTTGGCGTTTGATGCCGATCTGCTGCTGATGGATGAGCCCTTTGGCGCGTTGGACGAGATTGTGCGGGATCATCTGAACGAGCAGCTGCTCAGACTGTGGGACAGGACAGGAAAGACGATTGCCTTTGTCACACATTCGATTCCCGAGGCGGTGTATCTGAGCACCAAGATCGTGGTGATGAGCCCGAGGCCGGGGCGGATTACCGATGTGATCGAGAGCCCGCTACCGCGGGAGCGGCCGCTGGAAATACGTGAGACGCCGGAGTTTTTGGAGATTGCGCATCGCGTGCGTGAAGGATTGCGGGCAGGGCATGCGGATGACTGATCTGTGTGCCTTACAATGCCCCCTTTCCCTGAGCGGTGGAGCGTTGGAGTGAAGTCGGTTTTGCCTATTGTGACGGTGGTTGCGGTGATCTTTGGCATCTGGATGCTGGCGGTCATACCAATGAACATGCATCTGGTGGCGGATCAGGCGCAGCGGGATGGCCAGGTGGTACAGCCCGAGACACCTGCCGAGCGGCAGGCGTTGAGCGGTACGGGGCTGGCGATACGCAACTCTGCTTTAATCCCGCTGACCTATGGTTTTGCGCGGCCACGCCTGCCCAGCCCGCAACAGGTGGCGGGAGAGATGGGCAAGACCATTTTCGGCACCAAGATCACGTCAAAACGCTCGTTGGTGTATCACGGTTGGGTGACGCTTGCGCCGACGTTGTTGGGGTTTGTGATTGGCACGGGGTTGGGCATTCTGCTGGCGGTGGGGATTGACTATAGCCGCGTGATGGACCGCTCGGTCATGCCATGGGCGATTGTGAGCCAGACGATTCCCATTCTGGCACTGGCTCCGATGGTGATTGTGGTGTTGGGGTCGATGGGGATACAGGGGCTTTTCCCCAAATCCCTGATCGCGGCCTATCTGTCGTTTTTTCCGGTGGTTGTTGGCATGGTCAAAGGGCTGCGTAGCCCGTCGGCGATGCAGCTTGATCTGTTGCGTACCTATAACGCGTCGAGCGCGCAGGGGTTCTGGGCGCTGCGGTTGCCTGCTTCTGCGCCTTATCTTTTTGCCTCGCTCAAGATCGGGATATCGGCGTCATTGGTGGGCACGATTGTGGCCGAGCTGCCGACCGGCGCGCGGGCAGGGTTTGGCGCGCGCATGTTGGTGGGTGATCAATATGGGCAACCTTTGGTCAGCTGGGCAGCGCTGTTTGCCGCGGCTTTGACAGCGGCGGCGCTGGTGGGGATTTTCAGCGCGATTGAGCGGTTGACGCTGCGCCGTATGGGGATGGCAGCGACATGATGTATGTGGTTCTGGCATGTGTGATCTGGGCCGCCGGATGGTGGTTGAATGTGCGGCTGGCCAATGGTGCCGCGGGCGATGTGGGATTGGTCAAGATCGTGATCCCTACAATATTCGGCCTGACAATTATCATTGTCTGGGAGTTGATGGTGCGCGGCTTCGGGGTGAACCCCGTGATCTTGCCGGCTCCTTCGGATGTCATTGCACGTCTTTTTCAGGAAGGGCCAACATTGTGGGCCGACTTTAACCAGACGGTTCTGAAGGGGGCGTTGAGTGGCTATGTCATTGGCATGATCGCTGCATTTGCAGTGGCTGTTCTGGCCGACCGGTCCGAGTTTTTGACCCGTGGGATTCTGCCCGTGGGCGGTTTTATGGCGGCTTTGCCGATCGTCGGCACAGCGCCGATTTTGGTGAAATGGCTGGGCAGCGGATGGGAATCCAAAGCGGCGGTGGTGGCCGTGATGGTGTTCTTTCCGATCCTCGTGAACACGGTGGCGGGGCTAAAGGACACCAGCGGAATTCAGCGGGACCTGATGCGGACCTATGCGGCGGGATATTGGGCGAGCCTGTTCAAGCTACGCCTGCCAGCGGCGATGCCGTTCATCTTTAACGGTTTGAAAATTGGCACCACCTTGGCGTTGATCGGGGCCATTGTTGCTGAATTTTTCGGCTCACCTACGGTCGGCATGGGCTTTCGGATATCGACCAGCTTTGGGCAGCTTGCGCTGGACATGGTCTGGGCCGAGATTGTTGTGGCCGCTTTGGCTGGCAGCGCGTTTTACGGCGTTATGACATGGATCGAAAAACGGGTCACCTTTTGGCACCCGTCACAGAGATAACCACGACCCCGCACAAGCGGGGCACCCTACCAACCAACCGACTTGGAGGTCGAAAGATGAAGAAATTTATGATGGCAGCGGCATGCGCTGCAACAATGACGGGTGTACCTGTTGCTGCTGAAACCGATCCGGATGAGGTGAGGCTGCAATTGCAGTGGGTCACACAATCGCAATTTGCGGGCTATTATGTGGCGCAAGAGCAGGGGTTTTTCGAGGAAGAAGGTTTGGACGTGACAATCCTGCCCGGTGGCCCTGACATTGCCCCGCCTCAGGTTCTGGCCGGTGGCGGCGCGGATGCGATGCTGAACTGGATGCCCTCCGCGCTGGCCGCGCGTGAAAAGGGTCTGCCGGTTGTGAACATCGCGCAGCCGTTCAAAAAGTCGGGTCTGATGCTGACCTGCTGGAAAGATACCGGCATCACCGGGGTGCAGGATTTCAAAGGCAAGACCATCGGCGTGTGGTTCTTTGGCAATGAATACCCTTTCCTCGCGTGGATGAGCAAGGAAGGCATTAGCACGGATGGTGGTGAGGACGGCGTGACGGTGCTCAAGCAGGGCTTCAACGTGGATCCGCTGTTGCAGCGTCAGGCAGATTGTATTTCGACGATGACCTATAACGAATACGGTCAGGTGCTGGATGCGGGGGTAAGCCCCGACGAATTGGTGACGTTCAAATACGAAGATCAGGGCGTCGCGACATTGGAAGATGGCATCTATGTTCTCGAAGACAATTTGGATGATCCGGTATTTGTCGACAAAATGGTGCGGTTTGTGCGCGCCTCGATGAAGGGTTGGGCCTATGCCGAAGAGCATGTCGAAGAAGCCGGTGCGATCATCATCGAGAATGATGAAACAGGTGCGCAATCAGAGGCCGCGCAGGTGCGGATGATGACAGAGGTGGCCAAGCTTACAGAGGGCTCTACCGGCGCATTGTTGGAAGCGGATTTTCAGCGCACGGTTGATACGCTGCTGGCAGGTGGTTCCGATCCGGTGATCTCAAAGCAGCCCGAGGGTGCTTGGACCAGCGTGATCACGGATAAAGCGCTGAAGTAAATCTGGCGACTAATAATGAGCGAAGGCCGGTCCGTTGTGGCCGGCCTTTTGCGTGCTGTGGCTTTGTTGGGGGTAATCCGATTTCGAGCAGCAGATGGAAAAGAAAAAAGGGCTGGTGGGAACACCAGCCCTTTAAAATTAACGCTGCTTTGGCACCTGGCTTACAGAACCGTCACTTTGGTGCCGATTGGCACGCGTGCGTACAGGTCTTCTACATGGCCGTTCAGCATGCGGATACAGCCGCTGGATACGGATTGCCCGATCGAGCTTGGCTGTGTGGTGCCGTGGATACGGTAATATGTGTCCACACCGTTTTGGAACAGGTAGAGCGCGCGTGCGCCAAGCGGGTTACCGGGGCCGCCGGGCTGGGCGTCGGTGTTTCCGATAAAGCGTGAGTAGGCTTGAGGGTCGCGTTCGATCATTTCGTTGGTCGGGCGCCATGTGGGCCATTCTTTTTTCACGTCGATTGTGGCGGTTCCGGTGAACTCAAGACCTGCTTTGCCGACGCCTACACCATAACGGCGGGCGATGCCGGGGGCGGTGACGAAATACAGGTAATAGGTGCGGGGCAGGACCAGCAATTCGCCAACCGCATAGCTTTTTCTGATGCGAACCTCTTGGGGGGTAGGATCAAATGCTGCAACTTGGGCAGAAGCAAGCTGTGGAAAGGCGGTTGCAGCGGCTGTGCTGGCGATGAAAGTACGGCGGCGCATGGAATTATTCCTTTGTCAGCAGTTTCAGCATTAATGGAGCAAAACTGCTTTTGTTATCAAGTCTAGACATCAAAAAACCGGCCAATCGTTGAAGAAAGGCCGGTCAATTGTATGTTACTCATCAATTGGGTGCCGCCTTTGCGGTCCAATCACGAGATTTATGCGAGCGCGATGTTTGTCGCGGATTCGCGGCCGTCACGGCCAGCTTCGATGTCGAAGGTCACTTTCTGGTTGTCGGCCAGACCGGTCAGGCCTGCGCGCTCAACAGCGGAGATGTGTACGAATACATCTTTGCTGCCGCCATCGGGTGCGATAAAGCCGAAGCCTTTTGTTGTGTTGAACCATTTTACGGTGCCAGTAGCCATCCGTCGTCTCCTAGTGTGTATGCCATCCGCAGTGTGCGATGGCCCGGCTTGGTCGGTCTGTAATCGAGAGACTGAACGCGAAAGCGGAGACAGTGGTCTGGATATAGATAACGTTTGCACGCCAATATATTGCATAAGGATGCTCAAATTTCAAGTATCAACCAGCCATTTGGCAGAGAACTGCCTGTGGTCTCTAACCGCTTGGGTTGTGTTGCCTAATTCCTTAGGGCGCTGATTAATATGGTGAATCAATAGGTGATCCGGTGGATGGAGTTCGGATCGGCGCGGGGCGGTGCCTGCACGGATCTTGCATTGCGGCGCTAGGTTGCGGGAATTGAGGCTCGCTTGGTTTGCGATTCCTTTGGTGGTGTCGCTAGGGGGCAGGGAAGGGGGAACTATGGGCACCCCGGCCTGCGCTTGACCTGCGTACCACTGAGGGAGCTGATGTTGCGGAGGGGCCTTTGCGGTATGCGCGCGGCGCTGGGGAGACCCGATTCTCTGAACCATGGTGTTTTTCCGAAAATTGCGCTTGAGGCTGGCGAAATACACCGGTGAGCAACCGAATATAGCCTGTTTCCCTCAAATTTTGATGGCCCGCCGCCCTCGCGCCTCAGGTCTGCCGTAGAATCGCCTGCATTTGTTTGCACCAACGATGGCAGGCAATTTTGATGTAGTTAGGGTAGTGGGCTGATGCGAATTTTAGCAGTAGATGATGATCCGGTGATCCTGGACCTTTTGGGCCGTTCGTTGGAAAAAAACGGCTTTGATGACATCACCTTTGCAACAACGGCCGAGGATGCGCTTGAGCTGATCGAGGTTGTAGAGCGGCCTTTCGATATTTTTCTGTTGGATGTGATGCTGCCCGGGACCAGCGGGATCGAAGTATGCAAACGCCTGCGGCAATTCGAATGCTACCGTGCAACGCCTGTGTTGATGATCACGGCCAGCCGTGCGCGTGACATGATGGCGCGCGCGTTTGAGGCAGGGGCAACGGATTTTGTCAGCAAGCCCTTTGATACGCTGGAATTGGCGACACGGATCAATCTTGCCGCGATGCTGAACGATAGCCGTCAGCGTGAAAAGATGAATGAAGCCGCAGTCGAGCAGTTGGACCGGATGAGCGAAGTATCGTTTGACGAGCGGTTTGATCTGCTGTCCGGTCCGGGCGTTAAAGGGTTCTACGTGCTTGAGAACGAAATGCTGCGGCGTGCGGACTCTCTCAATGAGGTGGCGCTGTTTACGGTGCAGGTCGACAATGCGCTGGGGTTTTTCCGTGGGAGCAGACCTGCCCAATTCCGCGCGGGCATTAATGCGGTTGGTCGGGCCTTGTCGGAAGTGATTGATACCGACAACATCCGTTTTGCCTATGCCGGTCGCGGTGCGTTTGTCGCCGTGGCACATGCCCATGCCGAGGTCTTTCCCGCACAGGTCGCCAGCATGACGAACGCGGCGCTTGCGGATAGTTGGGACAGTTTTGTAACGGGGCAGGGGGTTCCTTTGACGCTAACGGTGGAGCGTCTGGCCGGGCCACCTCTTTGGACGGGGAAGGCTGTGGCCGATAAGATGCGTGATTTCCAGCGCCGTGCAGAGCTGACGGTGCAGGCTGATCCTTACGAAGTTGACGGATTGTTCAAGCGGCTTTCTTTGCGCATTGCTGGGGTTTGATCCCTGAAGCACTGATTAGATGTGAAAAAGGGCACCGATAGAGTGCCCTTTTTGCTGTTTTTATGGATGCGAAAGATATTTAGCGCACGAATTTCTTGTGCTTGAGGCGCTTTGGCTCGAGCGCATCGGCACCAAGGCGGCGCTTTTTATCTTCTTCGTAGTCTTCAAAGTTCCCCTCGAACCATTCCACATGGGCTTCGCCTTCAAAGGCAAGGATGTGGGTGCAGATCCGGTCAAGGAAGAAGCGGTCGTGAGAGATGACCACGGCGCAGCCCGCGAAATCCACAAGCGCGTCTTCGAGCGCACGCAGAGTTTCCACGTCCAGATCGTTTGTAGGTTCATCGAGCAGCAGCACGTTGCCGCCAGATTTCAGCAGGCGGGCCATGTGCACACGGTTACGTTCACCACCTGACAGCAGGCCGACTTTTTTCTGCTGGTCGCCGCCTTTGAAGTTGAACGACGAGCAATAGGCGCGGGAGTTCACTTCGGCATCGCCCAGTTGGATCAGCTCGGCACCGCCGGTGATGGCCTGCCAGACGTTGTCTTCGGGGTTTAGGTCGTCGCGTGATTGGTCGACGTAGGACAGCTGTACAGTGTTGCCGACTTCAACCGTGCCTGAATCGGGCTGTTCCTGACCGGTCAACATTTTGAACAGGGTCGATTTACCTGCGCCGTTGGGGCCGATGACGCCAACGATCCCGCCGGGTGGCAGCGAGAATTCGAGGTTCTCCACCAACAGTTTGTCACCCATTGCCTTGGTCAGCCCCTCTACGTCGATCACCTTGGAACCGAGGCGTTGGCCATTGGGGATAACGATCTGGGCTGTTGCCAGCTTTTCGCGTTCGGACTGTTCGGCCAGTTCGTTGTAGGATTTGATCCGCGCCTTGGATTTCGACTGGCGGGCTTTGGCCCCTTGGCGCATCCAGTCAAGTTCGCGCTCAAGCGTTTTCTGGCGGGATTTATCTTCGCGCGATTCTTGGGCCAGACGTTTTGCTTTTGCTTCCAGCCAGTCGGAATAGTTGCCCTCATTTGGAATGCCGCGACCACGGTCGAGTTCGAGAATCCATGTGGTAATGTCATCCAGGAAATAACGGTCGTGGGTGACGATCAGGATTGTGCCTTTGTAATCAATCAGGTGCTGTTGCAACCATGCGATCGTTTCGGCGTCGAGGTGGTTGGTCGGTTCGTCAAGCAGCAGCATGTCAGGCGCTTCGAGCAGCAGTTTGCACAATGCGACACGGCGGGCTTCACCGCCCGACAGGTTGGCGATATCCGCATCATCCGGAGGGCAGCGCAGCGCTTCCATGGAGACGTCGATCTGGCTGTCGAGGTCCCAAAGGTTTTCGGCGTCGATCTGGTCCTGCAGGGCGGCCATCTCGTCGGCGGTCTCATCGGAATAGTTCATCGCCAGTTCGTTATAGCGATCCAGAATGGCTTTTTTAGCTGCCACACCCAGCATCACGTTTTCACGCACTGTCAGGCTTTCGTCGAGCTTTGGCTCCTGCGGCAGGTAGCCAACGCGCGCGCCTTCGGCGACCCAGGCTTCGCCGGTATAGTCTTTGTCTATCCCGGCCATGATTTTCATCAGGGTGGATTTACCCGCGCCGTTGACGCCGACAACACCGATTTTGACGCCGGGAAGAAAATTGAGGTGGATGTTTTCAAAACATTTTTTGCCACCTGGATAGGTTTTAGAAACCCCTTGCATGTGATAGACGTATTGATAGGCGGCCATGATGTGCTCCTCATGAATGTCTCGATTTACTTTGCAATATCGGGCACTGGAGGCAAGATCAACGCCGCAAGGGAGTACAGTAGGCGACATGAGAAGATTACTATGGGCCTCGATTGCGCTGGCGCTTGCGGGATGTGCTGTAGGCATCGAGCTTGCTGCGCCGCCGAACCTCTATTCCGAGGGGACGAATTATCCTGTAAATGAGGTGCCTTTGGCCCTGCGTAGCGTAGAGCCACAGATCCTTTATATCACGGACCGCGAAGCCGTGCGTGAGGGCGGCGAGGTTGTCGGCTATAGCGCGACCCGTTCGGATGCGATGGTCTTTGGGGCTGCCAAGGTGCGTTTTGGCGCGCGGGACTGGCCCGATCTTATTGAACGGACCCATGTGGACCGGCGTGGCCGGATCAGTAATCTGAGCCTGATGGGGGTGCATGAGCAGGTGTCCTTTGATGCGTTGCCGCTTCCTGACGAGCGCCGCGATGGCGGGCTGCGGGTGCTGCCTGCGGCGGAGCAAAGCTATGAAGAGGGGCGGCGTGCATTTCAGGCGCGGATACGGGCGGAAATTGCACGCACGGGAAATCGCCGTATTCTGGTCTACGCCCACGGGATTGCCAATAATTTCGAAGATTCGGTAACGGCGCTTGCCAATATCTGGCATTTTGCGGGGCGGCAAAGCATTCCTTTGGCTTTTTCGTGGCCCGCAGGCAATCGCGGCCCGCTGGGATATTTTCGCGACCGCGCGGCAGGAGATTTCAGCGTCTTTCACGCCAAGGAATTCTTGCGGACATTGGCGGAGATGCCCGAAGTTGAAAGCATCGATATCGTGGCCCATTCACGGGGCACGGATGTGATTACGCAGGCGCTACGCGAAATGATCATCTTTCAGCGCGGGCGTGGCGTGCCGCCGAAGCTTGGGATGAAGACAGGTACACTGATCCTTGCTGCGGCTGATTTGGACACAGGGATTGTGCGCCAGAGATTGCTGGCCGAGCGGTTTTCAGAGGCTTTCGAGCAGGTCAGCATTTACGTGAACCCCGATGACAGAGCGTTGAAGCTGTCGTCTTTTGTAACCAAGTCGGGGCGCATCGGAACATTGGCTGGAGACACATTTACAAGCGATGACGTCAGGCGATTGGCCAAAGAGGGGTTGGTATTCTTTATTCGGGTGCAGGGGGCTGGACGGACAAACAGCCACTCGTATTTCCGGCAAAACCCTGCGGTCTTGTCCGATATCGTGCTAACGCTTCGCACGCGCGCCTTTCCGGGCGGCACGTTGCGCCCCTTGGATGCGGAGGATGACGGGTTCTGGTTGTTGCGGGCAAATTATCCGCTGGAGCGTTTGCCGGACCTTTCGACAGTATATGATGAACTCAGCGATGCGTTTCCCGACAGGATTAGGCGTGTCGAGCGGGTGCGCTAAACTAGTTAAAACGAGCACAGGCTGACTGACCCCGTGGGACATTCTATGTGGACGGTTAGCACGGGAGGATAGAGCAGCTCTTGCGGTACGATATTCCTTATGCGGCACCCGGTCAGGTGATCGGCCTGCTGGGTGGGTCATTTGATCCTGCCCACGCAGGGCACGTGCATATTACACGCGAGGCGATCAAGCGGTTCGGCCTTGATCAGCTATGGTGGCTGGTCAGCCCGGGAAATCCGTTGAAATCCCACGGGCCCGCGCCGATGGCTGCCCGTATCGCGCAAGCGCGCGCTGTGATGGAGCATCCAAGGGTCAAGATCACAGGAATAGAGGCGCGTTTGGGCACGCGGTATACGGCGCAGACAATCGCGGCTTTGCGGCGGCTGTACCCTGCACAGCGTTTTGTATGGCTTATGGGGGCTGATAACCTTGCGCAATTCCATCTTTGGCAGGATTGGAAGCAGATCATGCAGACGGTGCCTGTTGGTGTTTTGGCCCGACCGGGCGAGCGGATTTCAGCGCGGATGAGCCGGGCGGCGTCGCTCTATGGTTCCTACCGGATCGCCGGACGGCATAGTGGTGCATTAGCGCGGGCAGAGGCTCCTGCGTGGTGTTTTGTGAATGTGCCGATGATGGATGTGTCTTCTTCGGCGATACGCGCGGCGGGGGCGTGGTCACCGCAGGCGGGCTGATCCCAGACCAGCACCGAGGATGATGGCAAGGCCTGTCCATGTCCACAGATCGGGCAGGTCGCCGAAGATATACCAGCCAAGTGCAACCGCGGCGACGAGCTGAAAATATACCAAAGGTGCCAGCCGTGTGGCGGGGGCTAACCTGTAAGCGTAAAGCAGCAGTAGATTTCCCAGCATGGAACACAATGCGGAGACCGTGGTGAGCAGGGCGATGGGGGCGGTGACTTTGGGGATTTGGGCGAGGCCAAATGGTGCGAGCAGCACTCCCGCGATCAGCAGCTGGACTACGATCATTCCTTTGGGGGAACCAAGCGAGCCGAGCCAGCGCGACATTGTCAGGAAGACGCCATAGAAACACCCCGCTGCAACGGCCCAAAGTACGCCAATGCTCATGTCTGCGCCCGGGCGTACAACCACCAGCACGCCGGTAAATCCGGCAAGCACCAGCATTGAGCGCAAAAGACTGACGGGTTCGCGCAGGAAAATCACCGCCAGCACATAGCTGATCAGGGGGCCGATAAAGAAAGCCGCAAAGACTGTTGCGATTTCTTCTGTTTGCAAGGCTATCTGGATCGAGGAAATGCCGCAGGCAAGTACGGCTGCGCGCACCCAGATGCGCCAATTGCGTAGTAGCGCCCATTCCCCGCGCGGCATGAAGGGGAGGATGAGCAATGTACCCAACACAAAACGCGACCACGAGATAAAGATCGGGTCGATACCATAGCTGCCTGACAGCAGTTTTCCGGCGCTGTCGCCTGCGGGGATAAGTGACATCGCCAGAAACATGATCAAGACAGCGCGCTGCATATGGTGTCGCTATCACAGATCTGCCTGCTCGCAAATGTGATTTGAAGGGTGCTTGTAGGCTTGTTGCTTCTTGGGGTACGTCTTGGCTATGACACATAAAATCTCCAGACGGGGCCTGCTTGGCACATCGACGGCTTTTGCCGTTTTCGGAGCGGGTGCTGCGCAGGCGGAACCGCCAAGCACGTCTTTGCGACCTGTGCTGCGCGGGGAGGATTTTTTCAAGCGTGCAGTGCGCGGCGTTGATGAAATCACGCAGCAGGCGCAGCTTACGGGCAAAGTGTCGTTTACAGTGGCAGACACGGCCACAGGTGCAAAGCTTGAGACATTGGAGGGCGATGTCGCCCGCCCGCCCGCAAGTGTCGCCAAGGCTATCACCGCGCTTTATGCTTTGGATGCGCTGGGGCCGGATCACCGGTTTAAAACACAGCTGTTGGCCACAGGCGGTGTCGCGGATGGTGAGATTCTGGGGGACTTGGTATTGGTGGGCGGCGCTGACCCGACGCTAAGCACGGATGGATTGGCCTCCATGGCGGCCAATTTGAAGGCGGCAGGCATTATCGGGGTGCGCGGGGGCTTTAAGGTTTATGAGGCTGCCATACCTGTAATTGACCGTATCGACGCCAAGCAGCCGGATCAGGTGGGCTATAACCCCGGTGTTTCCGCGCTCGCGCTCAACTACAACCGTGTGCATTTCGAATGGCGGCGGGTGAGCGGGAAATACACAGTCACGATGGAAGGACGCACGGATAAATACCGCCCCGCTGTGCAGATGGCGGTGATGCAGATCCGCGATCGTTCTGCTCCGGTCTATACGTACGAAAACCGCGGCGGTGTGGATGCATGGACAGTTGCGCGCGGCGCGCTGGGGGGCAGTGGTTCGCGTTGGTTGCCGGTGCGCAAACCGGGGCTCTATGCGGGCGAAGTGTTCCAGAGCCTTGCAGGATCGAACGGTATCCGCCTTGGCAAGCCGCAAATGGTTGCAGCATTGCCTGCAGGTGAGGTGCTGGTCACTCACGAGAGCCCGGATTTGCGCCGTATTTTGCGCGATATGCTCAAATGGTCGACAAATCTGACGGCAGAGATGATGGGGCTTGCTGCCACAAAGGCGCGCGGCGGTCGTGCCAATAGTTTGAAGGCGTCAGCAGCGCTGATGAACCGTTGGACGAAAGATGCGCTTGGGATGCGCAGTGTTGCCTTGGTGGATCATTCGGGGCTGGGAGACGACAGCCGTATCACGGCAGATGATATGGTTACGGCATTGGTGAAGGTGCGGGGCCAAGGGCTACGCGATATTCTCAAGCCGATTGCGATGCTGGATGAAAACCGCCGTGTGATCAAAGATCACCCTGTGAAGGTGGATGCCAAGACGGGCACGTTGAATTTTGTCTCGGCGTTGGCGGGGTATATGACGGGACCGGACGGGACCGAAAAAGCGTTTGCGATTTTTGCTGCTGATACGGATATCCGCGCGACGCTCAGCCGCGCAGAGCGGGAAAGGCCGCCCGGCGGTCGAAGCTGGAACCGGCGGGCGAAGGTGATGCAACAACAGCTGATTGAACGCTGGGGCGTGCTTTACGGCGCTTAGGTCAGGTGGCGCGCGCGTGCGCCGCGCTCGATCGCTGCGGCGTGAAGCCGGTCGATGTTCAGCTCATAGCGGATTTCTTCGAGCAGGCGCAGTTCGGTTTCCTCGAGCATGCCGTCGGCGGCGGCCACATCACAGGCCAGCGCATAGGCGGTTTCATTCAACCGGTCTGGCAGTGCTTCTTTGACAAGGCCGAACAAGGCATCAAGCCCGTCTTCAAGTTCGAACAGGTCAAAAACCATGCGGCTGACGGTTTTGATGCGGTCGTTGTCGAAATCGGCAAAAACGGGCAGCAGGTTCACCGAGGCCTGAATTTTGATCAGCTCGGTCGTGCCGATGTCCCCATCAGATGCTGAAATTGCGACCATAACGGCGACCAGACAGTCTTGTGCGCTGAGGGCGAGGGAGGGGTCGTCGGACATGGTGGCATTCCTTTGGGTAGTAGTGTTAGGCGACAGAATATTGACGGCATGGGCCTTGCGCAATAGATGAAGCCGGATAGGCGCGATAGTGCGCAGATGATTTTTCGGGAAGTTTGATATGTCTGAGATGCGGGATGCAGCAATGCAGAGCAAAGCGTGGCCTTTTGAAGAAGCACGCCGGTTGCTGAAACGCTATCAGGGGAAAGCCCCCGAAAAGGGCTATGTTTTGTTCGAAACCGGCTATGGTCCCTCGGGGCTGCCGCATATCGGGACCTTTGGCGAGGTGGCGCGCACGACGATGATCCGCCGCGCGTTTGAAGAAATCAGCGATATTCCCACGCGCCTGATCTGTTTTTCGGACGACCTGGACGGGATGCGCAAGGTCCCGGGCAATGTGCCGGACCCTGCGGCATTGGAAGAACACTTGCAGCGGCCGCTCACATCTGTGCCGGACCCGTATGGCACGCATGAAAGCTTTGGCCATCATAACAACGCCATGCTGCGCCGTTTTCTGGATACTTTCGGGTTCCAGTACGAATTCTATTCCGCGACCGAGTTCTACGGGCAGGGGCATTTCGACGAAATTCTGCTGCGCGCAGTTGAGAAATACGACGAGATCATGGAAGTCATGCTGGCATCGCTGCGCGAAGAGCGTCGTCAGACCTATTCGATCTTTTTGCCAATCCATCCCGAGACGGGTCGCGTGATGTATGTGCCGATGAAGTCGGTGGATGCCAAGAATGGCACGATCACGTTTGACGATGAGCATGGCAAGGAAATGACGCTGCCGGTGACCGGTGGCAACGTCAAGCTTCAGTGGAAGCCGGACTTTGGCGCGCGCTGGGCCGCGCTGGGTGTGGATTTCGAGATGTACGGCAAGGACCATTCGACCAATACGCCCATCTACGACAAGATTTGCCGCATCCTTGGGGCGCGTGCGCCCGAGCATTTCACCTATGAGCTGTTCCTTGATCAGGACGGGCACAAGATTTCCAAAACATCCGGCAACGGCCTGACCATTGATGAATGGCTGACATATGCCAGCGCGGAATCGCTGTCGTATTTCATGTATCTCAAGCCGAAGACGGCAAAGCGGATGTATTTCGATGTGATCCCCAAGGCTGTAGACGAATACCACCAACAGCTGCGCGCCTATGAGACGCAGGATGCCAAGGGCCGGTTGAACAACCCCGTTTGGCATATCCACGGTGGCGATGTGCCCAAGTCGGATATGGTTGTGCCGTTCTCGATGTTGCTGAACCTCGCGTCTGTATCTTCGGCCGAGGATAAGGCGCAATTGTGGGGCTTTATCCAGCGTTATGCGCCCGAGGCGACGCCGGAAAACAATCCCGGCATGGATGCAGCAGCTGGCTATGCGGTGCGATATTTCAATGATTTTGTGAAGCCTGCCAAAGTGTTCCGCGCGCCCAGCGATCTGGAGCGTGAAGCATTGGAAGACCTGCGCGGTCGTTTGGCTGTCTGGGAAGGCGGGCTAGATGCCGAGGCGCTACAATCCGAGGTGTTCGCCTGTGGGCGTGATCGGTTTGATCCGCTGCGCGATTGGTTCACCGCACTTTATGAGGTGCTTTTGGGGGCATCACAGGGCCCGCGTTTTGGTGGGTTCATCGCGCTGTACGGCGTGGATGAGACAATTGCGTTGATCGACGACGCGCTGGCGGGCAAGTTGCTGGCTGATTGATTCACCGGTCTTTGCCCTGTCTTGCTTGATCGAAGTGAGACAGGGGAGGGCCAGTAATCTATGGGTCAGGTCAAGCGCGACCGGAGCTTTGCGCGGTGCGCGGGCAACGCTCATCGTGACGGTGCTATAGTCCGCTCTTAATTCTGCATTGGTATTTCCTTTTCCCCGTCCGGCAGCTGCGCCGGAGAAGCGCGAAAGGGATATTTATGACCACGGCAATACTCACCCCCGCCCCCTATTCCGAGGGGCTTGGGGCCTATTCAACAACCGATGGCACGGCAGGTTCGCCAACCTATGCATCTTCGGGGAATGCGGCATTTGTACCTGCGGATCAGGACTTTGGTGGGGCAATCGAAATTCTCAAGACCGCAAGTACCCAGAGGTTGCGCTATACTGGGCAGACGCCGATTGAGCCTGGGTGCTACATTGAGGTTAAGGCCCGGATCAAAGCGATAAGTGGAAACCTCCCCTCTGTTCGGATTGCGGCCTTTGCGGCGCAGTCCGGTGGCAATGCGATCCCGGGTGTGGTGACGACAGGGGAAACTGTGGCGCTGACTTCGTACGGTGAGGTTGTTGAGGTAAGTGCAATCGTCGGGATCGGGAATCGGGACGGTGTGGACATGGTCTGGGGCCCGACGGCGACCTATGGGCATTTCGGTATTGATCTGATCGGGCAGAACGGCGGCATTGTGCGTGTGGACGACATCGAGATCACCGATGCCTCTTCCCTGTTTTTTGGTGATGTTCTGGCCACGGTGGATGTGCGCGATTTTGGCGCGATCGGGGATGGCTCTACGGATGATACAGCGGCCTTTGCAGCAGCAAATGCTGCGGCAGGCGGACAGACGGTTCTGGTGCCCGAAGGGGTGTTTTATCTGGGCGGGAATGTAACATTCGATACGCCGGTGAAGTTTGTGGGTTCAGTAAGTATGCCAACAGAGGCGGTTTTGCTGCTGCGCCGCAACTTTGACCTTAGCAACTATATCGAGGCATTCGAGAATGAGGAGCTGGCCTTTCGCAAGGCGTTTCAGGCGTTGCTGAATAACTCTGATCACGAATCTCTGGATCTGTGTGGCCGTAAGGTTGGGCTGACCGGGCCTGTTGACCTGCAGGCTGCTGTGCCGGACCGGACAAGATATGAAACACGCCGCGCGATCCACAATGGACAGTTAATTGCGCTGACAGGCGGAGATTGGGACACGATTTCGGTCACTGCGCGCGCGACCTATGATCCCGACGATCCGCGCACGCTGACCAATGTGGCAAATATTGCGAATATCCCTGTCGGCTCTCATGTGAGTGGTGCAGGGGTCGGGCGCGAGATTTACGTGCGCAGCAAGGACGTTGCCGCGGGCACACTGACGTTGAACGGACCCCTTTATGATGCCGCCGGCACGCAGAATTTCGTGTTCCAGCGTTTCAAATATATTCTGGATTTCAGCGGCTTTGGCGTTATCTCGAAGTTCGTACTGCATAACATCGAATTCCAATGCCAAGAGCTGTGCAGTGGCATTATGCTGGCCAATGCCGGTGCGATCTTTACGGTGCGGGATTGCTTTATCACCACACCAAAGGATCGCGGGATCACATCTATGGGCGGTGGTTGTCAGGGGATGTTCATCGAGCGGTGCCAGTTTTTGTCGTCCGAGAATAATCTACCTGTGTCCCAGCGTACGTCGATCGCGTTGAACGTGAATGCCAATGACGTAAAGCTGCGCAATTGCCGCTCCGAGCGGTTCCGCCATTTTGCTGTTATGTCGGGGCAGAACCATCTGATTGTCGGGAACCACTTTTTTCAGGGGGATACCGTGGTTGGTGGCATCCGGTCTGCGGGGGTGGTGATTGCAGAGGCTTATGCTTCGGTTCTCTTTACCAATAACTACGTGGACAACGCGATGTTGGAGTGGACCAACGAGCGTGACGCCAGCCCCGCGTTCAATGGTGGTTTCTCATTCAGCTCGTTGGATATCACCAGTAATATTTTCCTCTCCGGCGAGGTCTCCACAAGTTTCAGCTATATTATGATCAAACCCTACGGGGAGGGGCATTTCGTTAACGGGCTTAACGTTGCGGGCAACCGGTTCCGCAGTATCAACGGCTATGTTGATCGGGCCGAGCGAGTCGATACGAGCTTTGCCGATTTGAACTTTGCGCGGATGCGCAATGTCCGCTTTGAGGGTAATTCGTTCCACGGTGTCAGCAATCCGGTCGCGAACCCCCATCTGATCGAGTACGGGAATAATAGCAACGCGCAGACCTGGGTTGTCGATACGGGGCCGGGGCTGCCGTTTCAGGCTTATGCGCTGAGTGTGGATGCGGTGGTTGTGCGCGGCGGAGTGCGCAATGCGGCAAATGCCTTGAATTATGACGCCCCGTTTGTCCGCGCGCAGCAGGGGGCAGATGCCGATCAGGTGCATGTCGTATGGTCCGAACCGGTGCGCGGCAAGATTGCCGTGACGGCGCGTATGGATAATGACGTCGTATGATATTAATGACCCCGGCGCGGTTTGCGCCGGGGTTAACCTCAAAAATCCCTCCAGAGGCTGAGCTTTATTGCGCTATTTTCCCTATTTCCGATCTGGCTTTCAGCACCGATCTGGAGGCGGAACTTGGACTTTTTGTGGGTGAGAATGATTGAGGGCGCAATCGTCGCGATAGAGCCGCTTTCGAAACGAGCTGTGTAAAGTTGCAGCATAGCGGCGGTGACGTCCGTGAAATTTATACCGATCGTCGAATCCAGCTTTATGACGTGCTGGGCGTATGTGACATCCCATAAAGCTGAAGCCTCTACTGTGGCCCAGCCATTTTTCTCGCCCCATTTTATGCCGCGCCCCCATGTGAGTGCGGTGCGGATGTTCGGCAAAACATCGTCTCCGATCCAGCCAGCGCCAAAGCCGAGCTCATAGGCCCATTTCGATGTTGCGTCGGGCTTGGTCAGGGCGCGCCGGATGGATAAGGTGGCATTCCCGCCACCTACGGCAAAGCGTGGGCGTAGAAAACTTACATCGGCGATGACTGTCGTCTTATCGGTAAGGCCGTATTCAAGGAAAATCTGGCTGGTGGTGTCGAAATAGTAGTTGCCGGTCACGGAGGTGGATAAGAACCCCTTACCCTTCTCGCGCAGCCAAGGTCCGGCGGTCGCGCTTTGTGCGAGGGCCGCAAATACTATGAACAGAATAAATCTCATGATCACCTAAGCAGGCCTCCTGCAGGTGATCTTGGTTAATTCGCCTTAACAAACGATTACTCATGTGTCGAAAATTTGACAAAGCGCGGGCGTGATGCGGGATCTGCGCCCGCGCCAGTCGAGGTGGTTTTAGACAGGAGCGGAGGATTTGCGGGGGCCTGCCAAGAGCCATACAAGAAAGCCGATGATGGGAAACACGACGACGACGATGGTCCAGATGACCTTTTGTGCTGTTGGTGCGGTGGAAGACACGATGTGGTAGATGGCATAGATACCAGCGATAAAGACCAACAGGCCAAGAATGCTCCATTCCATTGTAGTTCTCCATAGGTTGTAAAACATTGTTAAGGAGATAACCCTGCTGCCCCGCACATGGTTCCATTCCCAAACGCAAGCGAGGTCGGATGCGCACGCATATTTCCATTGACGGGTCGAATGTATTGTTCTGGCAGGTAGGGCAAAAACGTGGCGATTTGCCCGCGGTTGTGGCCCGCGCATTGATCGCGCGGCGGTTCGCGCCAGTCGTGTATTTCGATCACAGCATCGGTCGGCATATGTCGCGGTGCCAGCTTGATGCCTTGGCCGAACTGGTCCCCATTGTGATCGCCGACAAGGGGACGCCTGCGGATATCTTGTTATTGGAGACAATCGCGCAAGGCCAGATCATCAGCAATGACAGGTTCCGTGATTGGCGGGCGCAATTCCCGCAGCTGCGCAATGACAGGTTGGTTACCGGACGCATCGAGCAGGGCGGGCGGGTCGCGTTTTCGAAAAAACTGCGACCCGCACCGCTTTAGCGACCGCGCCGTTTTACGCCGCCGCGCATGCCGCCACGCCCCATTGTGCTGCGGCCTGATTTCGTTTTGGCATCATCAACAGCTTTTTCGACCGCATATTGCCGCGCCATTGGATCATCTGCGATGGTAAGGTCGACGGCTTCCAATCGCTTGACCTCATCGCGCAGGCGCGCGGCCTCTTCGAACTCGAGGTTTTCGGCGGCCTTGCGCATGTCCGTGCGCAACCCGTCGAGTACCGATTGCAGGTTCCCGCCCGCCAGTGGATTGTCGATCTTTGCCGTCACGCGGGATTGGTCGGTATCGCCTTTGTAGAGACCGGCCAGAATATCCTCGACGTTCTTCTTTACCGTCATGGGGGTGATCCCATGCTCTTCGTTATAGGCCAGCTGTTTGGTGCGGCGGCGCTCGGTCTCGCTCATGGCGCGCTCCATGCTGCCGGTGATGCGGTCGGCGTACATAATGACCCGGCCTTCAGCGTTGCGCGCGGCACGACCGATGGTCTGAATGAGCGAGGTCTCGGAACGCAAAAAGCCCTCCTTATCCGCGTCCAGAATAGCGACCAGACCGCATTCAGGGATGTCGAGCCCCTCGCGCAGCAGGTTGATCCCGATCAGCACGTCAAAGGCTCCAAGGCGCAGATCGCGCAAAATCTCGATCCGCTCGATCGTATCAATGTCGCTGTGCATATAGCGCACGCGAATACCTTGTTCGTGCATGTATTCGGTCAGGTCTTCGGCCATGCGTTTGGTCAATGTGGTGCATAGCGTGCGCATCCCGTTCGCAGAGACTTTGCGCACCTCGTCAAGTAGATCGTCGACCTGCATCTCGACGGGGCGTATCTCGATCACCGGGTCAATCAGGCCGGTGGGGCGAATGATCTGTTCGGTGAAGACACCGCCGGTCTGCTCCATCTCCCAGGCGGCTGGGGTGGCAGAGACAAAGACAGATTGCGGGCGCATGGCGTCCCATTCCTCGAACTTGAGGGGGCGGTTGTCCATGCAAGACGGCAAGCGAAAGCCGTGTTCGGCCAGTGTCATTTTGCGCCTAAAGTCACCCTTATACATGCCGCCGATTTGCGGCACGCTCACGTGGCTCTCATCGGCAAAAACAATGGCATTGTCGGGGATGAACTCAAACAAGGTGGGGGGCGGCTCACCGGGGGCGCGGCCCGTCAGATAGCGCGAGTAGTTCTCGATGCCGTTGCACACGCCAGTAGCCTCGAGCATTTCGAGATCAAAGTTGGTGCGCTGCTCCAGCCGCTGCGCTTCGAGCAGCTTGCCTTCGGAAACAAGTTGATCAAGCCGCATCCGCAGCTCTTTCTTGATGCCGATCACGGCCTGATTCATTGTGGGTTTGGGCGTCACATAGTGGGAGTTCGCATAGACGCGGATTTGCTCCATCTTGCCGGTCTTCTCACCGGTGAGCGGATCAAATTCGGTAATGCTTTCGAGTTCTTCGCCAAAGAAGGACAGCTGCCATGCGCGGTCATCCAAGTGGGCTGGAAAAATTTCGAGACTATCGCCACGCACGCGGAAACACCCGCGTTGAAAGGCGGCGTCATTGCGTTTGTAGGCTTGGGCCACCAGATCGGCGATCACTTGTCGTTGGTCATAGGAATTGCCGACCTTCAAATCCTGCGTCATCGCACCGTAAGTCTCGACCGAGCCGATACCATAGATGCACGACACAGAGGCCACGATGATCACATCGTCACGCTCCAACAGCGCGCGCGTGGCCGAGTGGCGCATCCGGTCGATTTGTTCGTTAATCTGGCTTTCTTTCTCGATGAACGTGTCGGAGCGCGCAACATATGCTTCGGGTTGGTAATAGTCATAATAGCTGACGAAATACTCGACCGCGTTATCGGGAAAGAAGCCTTTGAACTCACCATAAAGCTGCGCTGCCAGTGTTTTATTCGGTGCCAGAATAATCGCGGGGCGCTGGGTCTCTTCGATCATCTTGGCCATGGTAAAGGTCTTGCCCGTGCCTGTGGCCCCCAGCAGAACCTGATCCCGTTCGCCTTGGCGAATGCCCTCTGACAGCTCTTTGATGGCTGTGGGTTGATCGCCTGCTGGCTCGAACTCAGTCGCGAGCACGAATGTCTTTCCGCCCTCAAGCTTGGGGCGGTTGCGCACATCGGGTGCGGGATTGGCCAGAAAATCTTCTGTTAATTCGCTCTTGTCAGTCTGGGCATAGGGCATCGCGGCAGTCTCCGGCAGGGTTATGGTATAGATGCCCTGTTTTGGCGGAGGATCAAGGCATAGGCGGCATTCACATGTTAGAAACTGTCCGCAGAGCGCACCCTTGATCCACGCGGCCCTGCGTGCCATATCCAGAACAGCTAATAACGGAGAGCCCTGATGCGCGCGCGAATCTATCAACCTGCCCGTACTGCCATGTCTTCTGGGACAGCCAAGACCAATAAATGGGTGCTTGAGTTCGCACATGAAAGCGCGCGTGAAGTTGACCCGCTGATGGGCTGGACCTCGTCTACGGATACGCAAAGTCAGGTAAAGTTGCAGTTCGCGACCAAACAGGACGCTCTGGACTATGCCGAAGAGCATGGGATCGACGCGCTGGTACAAGACCCCAACCGCCGCAAGCCAAACATCCGCCCCGGCGGTTATGGCGAAAACTTTGCGACCAACCGCCGGAGCGTCTGGACGCACTAGCCTGCCCAAGGCAAGGCCAGTGCTTCACCTGGCTCGCTAGCCTCGACCGCGGTAGGGTGGCACGCCCTGATCGGGAATCCATACGCCTTCGGGCAGGGGGCCGGTCTGCCAGAAAACATCAATGGGAATGCCGCCGCGCGGGTACCAATACCCGCCGATGCGCAGCCATTGGGGGTTCAGGAAGTCGACCAGCCTGCGCGCAATCGAAATGGTGCAATCCTCATGGAACGCGCCGTGGTTGCGGAAGGACCCGAGGAACTGCTTGAGCGACTTGGATTCCACCAAAAACTCACCCGGCACATAATCCAGCACAAGATGTGCGAAATCAGGCTGGCCTGTCATCGGGCAAAGGGAGGTGAATTCGGGGGCGGTGAAACGCACGCAATAGGCCACATCGGCCTGCGGGTTGGACACGCGCTCAAGCACGGCCTCTTCGGGTGAGGAAGGCAGCTCTGACTGGCCGCCCAATTGCTTCAAATCACTGTAAATCGTTTCCATCGTTTTCTCCTTTGCAGGTCAAACCCCGCGTTTGTTACCCCAAAGCAGGACATGAAGTTGCGGCAAAAGCCGTGGCGTGAACCAATTGTCGGCCATGGTTTTATCTACCAGCCATAGCAATTTATCGGCCAATGCCTGCGGATCCACCGCAACGGTGGGATCAACCTCAAGATTGCCGGGTTGTAGATACAGCGGCAGTGTCGGGTAGCGGTCTGCCGCTTTGCGCGCCCAAGCATAATCCGCGTCATCAAAGATCACGATTTTCATCACAACCGATCCGGCACCCTGCGCAGCCTCTAGGCAGGCGTCAAACGCGGCCCAATCGACGGTTTGTTGGCTGGAGGGCGGTTTGGGGCTGAGCACAAGCGTATCAAGATCGCCGAACCATGGTTTAGCAATCGAGCCTTGGGTTTCGCAGGCAAAGCGGTACCCTTGGGTATGACCAAGCGCGATCAGAGGGCCAAAGTCTTGAATGGCGGGGTTGCCACCAGACAGCGATACGGTGAGCGGATTGCCTTTGGAAAGTCGCTGTAGCTCGGTCCAGACATCTTGGGTTTCCATCGCGGCCCATGTGTGGCGAAACTCTGTGTCGACGGCATGCAGGCTGTCACACCAGGCACAGCGGTAATCACAGCCCCCCGTGCGGACAAAAACCGTTGGCTCGCCGATCAGCGCGCCTTCGCCCTGTATCGTTGGGCCAAAAATCTCGGCAATGCGCAAGCGGCTCATGGCCGGTACTCAGCCCATGTTTTTGGCGTTTCGCTGACCTTGACAGCAGTGGTTTCTGGCCAGCGCGCGGCGCACCATTCATAAAAATGCCGTGCCATGTTTTCACCGGTGGAAGGCTCGGACATGACATCGTTCAGGTGGCGGTGGTCAAACGTGTCATCAATATAGGTCTTGAGCGGTTTAAGCTCGCCATAATCGCGCACGAAACCGTCGGCATTTAAGGTTTCCGAGGCCAGCTCGACCACGACGACGTAATTATGCCCGTGCAGACGCGCGCATTGGTGCCCATCGGGCAGATGCGACAGTTGGTGTGAGGCCGAAAAGTGGAACTCTTTTGTAATACGGTACATCAGCCAACATCCTTTTGCGCAACGGCGCAGAGCCAATAGTCAGGATCGGCATAAGATGTCGGGTCTGCGATGCCCGCCAGATGAAACGCTTCGCGCCGCTCCACGCAGGTGCCACAGCGCCCGCAATGCGTCTCGCCGCCTTTGTAGCAGGACCATGTCTGATCAAAGGGGGTGTTGTGGCGCGCGCCCGCGGTGACAATGTCGGCCTTGGAACGGTGCACAAACGGCGTATAAAGAGACACATCCGCATAGCCGTCCAGCGCGGCCTTTTGCATGGTCTCAAACGCTTGGGTAAAGGCGGGGCGGCAGTCGGGATAGATGAAATGATCGCCGCCATGAACGGCGGTAGCGACAGCATCATCGCCTTGCGCTGCGGCAACGCCAAAGGCAACCGCGAGCATGATTGCATTGCGGTTTGGGACCACGGTGACACGCATGCTTTCTTCGGCATAATGCCCGTCCGGCACATCAATATCATCGGTCAGCGCAGAGCCTGTGAGCGCCGCGCCAATGGCGCGCAGATCAATAATGTCATGGGGGACATCCAACCGCTGCGCACAGCGCGCGGCATAGTCGAGCTCCTTACGATGGCGCTGGCCATAATCAAAGGACACGAGGCGGGTGAGCTGTTGTTCCTGCGCGACCATATGCGCCAGAGAAACAGAATCGAGCCCGCCGGAGCAGATAACGATAGTCTTCATTTTAAAACCCTTGTTTTGATATCCGGGTAGGCTGCGACCGGAGTGGCGCGCTTGTAATTCGTTTCTGCTCCAAGGCCAAGGGGGCTTTGATCACGGTCTTGTGGAGGCGGTTCGCAGAAACCTGCCGCCGATATTTATCAGAGCCTTGGCGCGGGCGGTTCGCATCGCTATCACAGCCTTCCGAACAGTTTGAGGATGCTCCCATGACCGCCATTGCCGACCGTATCGCCCGCAATATCGCCAGTGAGATTGACGCGCTGCCCAAACAGGTGGTTGCAACAATCGCTTTGTTGGACGGTGGGGATACGGTGCCGTTTGTCGCGCGTTACCGTAAAGAAGTGACCGGTGGTCTGGATGATGCCCAATTGCGCAAATTGTCCGAGCGTTTGGGGTATCTGCGTGAGCTTGAAAAACGCCGCGCGGCCATTCTGGGTGAGATCACAGGGCAGGGGAAGCTGACCGACGATCTGGCCCGCGCGATTGGTGCGGCAGATACCAAAGCTGTTCTGGAAGACCTCTATCTGCCCTTTAAACCCAAGCGGCGCACCAAGGCGATGATCGCCCGCGAAAATGGGTTGGAGCCACTGCTGCGGGCCATCATGATCGACCGCACTGCTGATCCTGCCGTGCTGGCCAAGAGTTATCTGTCGGACGCTGTGGCGACAGAGAAAGACGCGCTGAACGGGGCGCGCGATATTCTGGTGGAAGAGCTGGGTGAGAACGCGACGCTGCTGGGGCGTTTGCGTCAGGTGATGCAGCAAGAGGCGCATGTGATCGCCCGTGTGAATAAAGGCAAGGAAGAGGCGGGCGCGAAGTTTTCCGATTACTTTGCCCATTCCGAGAAATGGGCCGCGATCCCCTCGCACCGCGCGTTGGCCATTCTGCGGGCCTCGAAGGAAGAGATTGTCAGCCTTGATATTGCCCCCGCTGATGATGAGGCGGTCGAGCGGCTGGTGGCCGTCATTGCCGCGCAAATCGGGATCACTGGACAGGCGGCGGGCGACCTTTGGCTGCGCGGCGTGGCCGCATGGGCGTGGCGGATCAAGTTGAGCCTGACAATGTTCATGGAGCTGCTGACCGAGCTGCGCCGCCGTGCCCATGCCACAGCGATCGAGGTATTTGCCCGCAACCTGCGTGATCTTTTGCTGGCGGCCCCTGCTGGTGCCCGCAGGACGCTGGGCCTTGATCCGGGAATCCGCACGGGCTGTAAGATTGCGGTGGTGGATGAGACGGGCAAGCTGCTTGATACTGCGACGATCTACCCGTTTCAGCCGCGGAACGATACGCGCGGGGCAGAGGAAACACTGCTGCATCTGATCAAAAAGCATGGGGTCGCTTTGGTCGCGATTGGCAATGGCACGGCCAGCCGCGAATCCGAGCGTTTGGTGGCAGATGTGTTGAAACGCCTGCCAGAGGGGGTGGCGCGCCCCACGCCGGTGATCGTGTCTGAAGCAGGTGCTTCGGTCTATTCCGCCTCCGAGCTGGCCTCGCTGGAATTTCCTGACGTGGATGTGTCGATCCGCGGGGCGGTTTCTATTGCGCGGCGCTTGCAGGATCCACTTGCAGAGCTGGTAAAGATTGAGCCGCAGGCGATCGGGGTGGGGCAATATCAGCATGATGTGGACCAACGCCAGCTTGCCCGTTCGCTTGCGGATGTGGTGGAGGATGCGGTGAACGCGGTTGGGGTTGACCTCAATATGGCCTCGGCGCCGCTTTTGTCGCATATCGCGGGGCTTGGGCCATCGCTGGCGCAGAACATCGTCGCGCACCGCGATGCGAATGGCGCGTTCGACAGCCGGCGTGCGCTGCTCAAGGTGGCAGGGTTGGGTCCCAAAGCCTATGAGCAATGCGCGGGATTTTTGCGGATTGCAGAAGGGAAAGAGCCACTTGATGCCTCCTCGGTTCACCCCGAAGCATATGGTGTTGCCCGCAAGATCGTGCAGGCCTGCGGCCGCGATGTCAGGGCGATCATGGGCGACAGCAGTGCGCTGGCGGGTTTGCGCGCCGAGGATTTTGTGGACGAGAGCTTTGGCTTGCCCACGGTGCGCGATATTCTGTCAGAGCTGGAAAAACCGGGCCGTGATCCGCGCCCTGCGTTCAAGACAGCGACTTTTGCGGAGGGGGTCGATAGTATCGGGGATCTCAAACCGGGCATGTCGCTTGAGGGGACTGTAACCAATGTCGCGGCCTTTGGCGCCTTTGTGGATGTGGGTGTGCATCAAGACGGCTTGGTCCACGTGAGCCAGCTTGCCGATCGGTTTGTGAAAGACCCGCATGAGGTGGTCAAGGCGGGTGATGTTGTGCGCGTGCGCGTGACCGAGGTTGATGTGCCGCGCAAGCGGATCGGCCTGACGATGCGTAAAGACAACAGCGCAGAGCCGCGGCAGGCCAAGGAGCCGGGTGCGGGGCCAAAGGGCAAAGCGGGCGGCAAACCACGCAGTTCAGCAGCGCCAAAACAGGCCAGCAGTCAGGGGGCGCTTGGATCGGCCTTGGCTGATGCGTTGAAAGGGCGCGGGTCGTAGCCTGCGTTCCTTAATCCTGAAAGAAGTCGGGATAATTTCCTGCAGCCTTGGCGAGCGTGTCGTCAAGATGGGCAAGATGCACGCGGGCAGCCTTTACCGCGCGCTCTTCGTCGCGGTCGCATAGGGCTTCGAAAATCAGTTGGTGGCCCTCAAGAACTTCGTGCATGCCTGATGTATCTTCGAGTTCAAGCGTGCAAACGCGGTCCGTGTGGGCCTTGTTTTCCGCGATGATAAGGAAGGCAGGCAAGCGGTTTGCAGCGGTACAGATCAATTTGTGGAATTCATAGTCCAACGTCCTGAGGGCGCGGGCGTCCAGCGCGTCGATGGCATGGCTTTGATGAGTGAGATTTTCCTTGATAGCCGCCAGATGTTCCTCCGTGGCGGTTTGGCAGGCCAGGCGGATAACCTCGACCTCGAGCGCTGCGCGGACAAAGCGTGTGTTGCGCAGATCGTTGAGGGAGATTTTGCGCACTCGGGTCGCGCGCTGGGGCCTGATCTCGAGCAGGTTCAGCGCGCTTAGACGCAAGAATGCTTCGCGGACAGGCTGTCGCGAAACACTAAAGGCTTTGGCGACTTCGACTTCGGAAATCTTTGAGCCGGGGGCGAGGTTCAGGTCGATAATATCGTGGCGCAATTGGCGAAAGACTTCTTCCGCAGTGGTGAGCCTTGTAGGCTCTGGAGGCGTTTGGAGTTCGATCATGTCATCGTCCCGGTCACTAATGGAGCTTTGTGCGCTATACCGCACGGCTGGAGTCTTCATTAACTAAGTCTTAACGTTTGGCGAACAACTTTTTACTCTGCCAATGGCAGTCTTAATGTTCCGTAAATTGCCATACTAGTCTACATTTTTGTTGACGTATGAATTTTTGCGGGCTTATCTCGGTGCAGATTTGTATAAAATCGAGCCGTCATGCGCAAAGCGCAGGCGGAAAACTGTCACGGGAGGACAAACAATGACCTATTTTTACAAAGCCGCAGGTTTCGCCAAAAGCGTCGCGCTTGCCGCAGGGCTGGGTGCTGTTGCAGCAACTGCTGCTTCGGCAGAGACCACTCTGCGCGGGGCAAGCATGTTTGACGATAATCATGCTTTCACCAAAACACTTGTGAAATTCGCCGATCTTGTGGGGGAGAACTATGACGGCGATGCGGTGTTCGATCTGCGTTTGAATGGCGAGCTGGGCGTTGAAAGCGATTACGTCAACTTCCTGCAGCAGGGTGTGGCGATTGATTATACCATCATGGCACCGTCCAATATGGCGAAATTCGCACCGGCGATCCCGCTGATGGATATGCCGTTCCTGTTCCGTGATCTGGACCACTGGAATGCCGTTTTGTCCAGCGACGCCTTTGCTCCGCTCGAAAAAGAGCTGTTGGACAATGCTGATATCATGGTGATCGGCTATACGGGTGGCGGTGTGCGTAACCTTGTATCCAGCGCGCCGATTGCAAACCTTGATGATTTGGCAGGCCACAAGATGCGCGTGATGGGTGCGCCCATTCAGGCGCAAACATTCGCGGCGCTTACTGCGGCTCCGTCAGCGATTGCCTATAACGAAGTCTACAACGCCATCCAGTCCGGCGTGATTGCAGGGTTCGAGAATGAAGCGGCCAGCATCCAGAACCTCAAGTTCTATGAAGTTGCCCCTAATGTGACCCTGACCAAGCACACGATCACAGTGCGTCCCATCGTGATGAGCGGTAAAACCTTCCGCAAGCTGCCCGAAGATCTGCAAGCTGCAGTTCTGAAAGCTGGCAAGGAAGCGGGGGCCTTTGGCCGCGCGTTGGAATCGCGCGAAGATGGTGAGAAGCTGCAAGAGATGGTCGACGCAGGCCAGGTCAAAGTGATCGAATTCGAAGGCCGCGAAAAGCTGCTGGAAATGGTGGTTCCGGTTCAGGATTCTTTCGCCGCCGAGATCGGTGCGACTGAGCTGCTTGAAAACGTACGCGGCATGTAAGCTGCGCTTTGGCATCCTCTTTCGGGGGGATGCCTTTTTATATTTTCATCGGGCGGGATGGCCCGATTTTTTGTGTGCGGGGGCATTCCCATGGTCGGGCGACTACTAGAAAAATTTTGCGGGATTTTGCGCATCGTGTTGGGGGCGTTGATGGCAGTGCTGGCTATTCCCGTCGGCATGCAGGTGATTTCGCGCTATACCGGTCTGATCCCGACCTATTTGTGGACCGAGGAGCTGGCGACATTCATCTTTATCTGGGTCGTTATGATCGGCTCAATGGTGGCGGTCTGGGAGGGGACTCATTTTGACGTGGTCCTTACCTCTGATGTCAAATCCCCGCTGGGCCGGTTGATCCAGCAGGGCATTGTGCAGGTGTTTATCCTGATCTTTGCTTTGCTGTTTGCGTGGTATGGCATCGAGTACGCTAAAATTGGCAGTATCCAGAATTCGGTGATGCTGCGGGCGAACCTGATGTGGATCTACGTCACTGTACCACTGGCGGGAGCGGTCTGGACCGTGTTCAGCGCCTACCGCCTATATGAGGCCTTTGCGGTCTATTCCTTGAGCAGAAAGACAGCTTCATGATCGTCTCTACCGGCCTTGCCTGTGCCATCCTTGTCGGTGGGTTCCTGTTGCTGATTGCGATCCGCGTGCCTGTGGCGTTTGCGCTGGGCATTGCGACAATTCCTATTGTTATGATGGATATTCGCCTCACGCCCTTCATTATTCTGGATCGCATGTTCCAGTCGTATAATTCGTTCATCCTGTTGGCTGTGCCGTTTTTCCTGTTGGCTGCGAACTTGATGAACTCAGGCAAGATCACGACCAAGCTGATTGATCTGGCCCGCGTGCTGACCGGCTGGATGCCGGGGGGCTTGGGGCATGTGAACGTGGCGGTGTCGATGCTTTTTGCCGGTATTTCGGGGTCTTCGACCGCCGATGCCGCAGGGTGTGGCAAGATTCTGATCCCTGCGATGGTCAAGGAAGGGTATGACACACGGTTCGCAATCGCGATTACTGCCTGTTCGGCGGTGATGGGCGTCATTATCCCGCCCAGCATTCTGATGGTGGTCTGGGGCGGCGTGATGCAGATCTCGGTCGGTGCGTTGTTTCTGGCAGGGGCTATTCCGGGGCTTCTGATTGGCGGAGCGCTGATGGCGACGGTCTATGGCTATGCCAAGGTTTATGACTACCCGATTGCGCTAAAGCCGACCTTTGCCGAATTCTGGCGTGCGTTCAAAGGGGCCGGCCTTGCGCTGCTGACGCCGATCCTTGTGATCGGCGGGATCGTGGGCGGCATCGTGACCCCGACAGAAAGCGCAATCATCGCGGCGGGCTATGCGCTGTTCCTTGGCATGTTCGTCTACCGCACCGTGAGCCTGCGCGATCTGGGTTTGATATTTTATGATACGGGGCGGTTTGCGTCGATTTCACTGTTTGCGATTGGCACGGCCTCTGCCTTTGGCTGGATGCTTGCGTTTTATAATGTGCCGCGGCTGATTGTCGAAACGATGACGGCCAGCGAATTTGGCATGATCGGCACGGCCTTGGTTATTGCCGCGCTTTTCTTGTTCTTTGGGCTGTTCATTGATGCGATCCCGACGATCATTATCCTCGGGACGGTTTTGCTGCCGGTCGCCACTGCGGCGGATATCCACCCTATCGCATTTGCGATCATCGGGATTATCTCGCTCGCGTTTGGATTGGTCACACCGCCCTATGGGTTATGTTTGCTTATATCGGCGGCAATTGGGGGGATGAATGTGGTCAGCGTGATGCGCGATGTTATCATTATTCTTGCGCCGATGCTGCTGATCCTGATGCTGATCATTATCTTCCCTGAAATCGCCTTGTGGCTGCCACGCACATTGATGCCCGGTACATTCCAGTAAAGGTAAGAAGGGTTGAACCCGGCCGAGCACTCTAATACCCGTCAAGAGAGAAAGCGATCGGCAACTAGCGGAGAGAAAAGCGCATGAGTATCACCCATCTTGTCACCCATTCGGGGGGCTTTCACGCGGACGAGCTTTTGTCCACGGTGATCCTGCAGCGTCTTTACCCCGATGCAAAACTGGTCCGTAGCCGCGACGAAAGCTGGATCACGCCTGCGCCGGATAAGATAGTCTATGACGTGGGGCGGGGTTTTGATGCCCAAGGGCAGATCTTCGATCACCATCAGCGCGACAGTCCACTGCGCGCCGACGGCCAGCCCTATAGCTCGTTCGGGTTGATTTGGGCGCATTACGGTATGGCCTATTTGCGTTCTTTCGATGTGCCCGAGGCAGATCTTGAGGATATCCACGCCAGCTTTGACAGCAGTTTCGTGCTGCCGGTTGACCTGTTGGATAATGGCGCGATTGAGCCGGCAACCGCTGGTGTGCTTGCAGGGCTTACGTTGCCTGCGTTGTTAGAGACACTCAAACCGCCCTTTGATGCGCGTGAAGCAGGTTCGGACGATCGCGCCTTTGCCGCAGCACTGCCGATTGCACGTGCATTTGTCGAGGCATCTATCTCGGGTAAGGCTGCCAAAAGGCGCGCCCACACCATGGTAACCAAAGCGATTGAAGATGCAGGTGACAACCATGTGCTGGAGCTGCCTAGGGGCATGCCGTTTCGCGGGGCCGTGCGTGATGCGGGAGCCGATCATTTGCTGTTTGTTGTCCATCCGCGCGACGTGGATTGGGCCATCACCGGTATCCGCGTGAGTGGCGACAGCTTTGAACAACGTGCGGATCTACCTGTTGCATGGGCGGGGCTGATTGATGGTGCGCTTGAACAGGCCTGTGGAGTGATCGGCGCAAAGTTCTGCCACAACGGTCGTTTCATCGCGGTGGCCGCTACACGTGAGGCTGCGCTTGAAATGGCGCAGCTGGCGGTGGCTGAACACCTGACGGCGTAACGACCACTGCCCGCTTGCGTTGTGGCTGGAAATAGCAGACCAAAGTTGTAGCAGTTTACAGCTTTGGACAAGGACAGTCGCATGGCCCTCACAATAGATAACTCTCGTTTTACCAATCTTGCCCTTGAGGCCAATGAGGGCGGCGTTTGGGTCGTGACCCTGAACCGTCCTGAAAAACGCAACGCCTTGGACATTGATACCATCGAGGAGCTGGTTGATTTCTTTTCGATCGCCCCGCGCGCGGGAGTGCGCGCAGTGGTGTTGGCCGGTGCAGGGGATCATTTTTGTGCGGGTCTGGACCTGATCGAGCACCACGATCAGGATCGAAGCCCTGCAGACTTTATGCATGTTTGTCTGCGTTGGCATGAAGCTTTCAATAAAATGGAATATGGCGGCGTGCCGGTGATTGCCGCGTTGCAGGGGGCTGTTGTGGGCGGCGGGTTGGAGTTGGCCAGCTCTGCTCATATCCGTGTGATGGATCAAACCGCCTATTTCGCCTTACCCGAAGGCCAGCGCGGCCTGTTCACGGGCGGCGGCGCAACAATCCGTGTGACGGATCTGGTCGGTAAGGCGCGTATGATCGACATGATGTTGACGGGCCGTGTCTATCAAGGACAGGAAGCCGTCGATCTGGGGCTTGCACAGTATATTGTAGAAGGCTCCAGTTTTGATGCGGCGATGGAGCTTGCCCGCAAGGCAGCCGAAAACCTGCCTCTTTCGAACTTTGCAATCTGTTCGGCGGTTAGCCACATGCAGAATATGTCGGCCATGGATGCCGCTTATGCCGAGGCGGTCGTCGCCGGTGTGGTGAACACGCAACCGGACGCCCGTGCCCGTCTTGCTGCCTTCGCCGACAAGAGCGCAGCCCGCGTGCGTCCAAACAAATAGAACTCGTCCTCTCGAGCCCTTGCACTAGATCTTGAATCTGACAGTGGAGGGGTGGGATATGGCACGACAAGATCGCAATAACCTTGATATCTACGATGATGTGGCTGCGCAGTGGTGGTCGGATGACGTCCGCTGGATCCGAACGCTCAGAAACATGGTGCCGAGTCGGTTAAGGTATTTCGACAAGCTGGTTGATTGGCGGGGCAAAGCTGTCCTTGATCTGGGATGTGCGGGCGGCTTTATGGCCGAAGCGCTCGATGATCGCGGTGCGCTTGTGACCGGCATTGATCCTGCAAAAGAGTCGATCGCCGCAGCCCGTGCTCACGCACAGGGCAGGGCCATTACCTATGATGTCGGTGTGGGAGAGGCTTTGCCCTATTCTGACGGCACATTTGATACTGTGGTCTGTGTTGACGTGCTGGAACACGTACAGGATGTCGAGGCGGTTCTAAAAGAAGTCCACCGCGTCCTTAAGCCCGGGGGGATGTTTCTGTTTGATACGATCAATAGAAATGTCCTTGCGCGATTAGCGGCGATTACCCTGGTCGAAGACATCCTCAAGCTTCTTCCCCGAGGCACCCATGATCCCGACAAATTCATAAAGCCTGCGGAATTAGCTTCGGCACTGCGGGCGGCCGGATTCAGTTTGGGCCCGCTGACCGGGCTCGGGCCATGGGGCATCAACCGGCGAGGAGACCTGATATTCGGGCAATTGCCGCTCAAGACGGTGATCTACATGGGTAGTGCGCAAAAGCGGGGTGGGGACCCAGCCCGTTGATTCCGGTTTTTGTCTGGTGAGTCGTGAATTTGGTGTCGATTCTGCCTGAATTTATGACTTTGGGGTTTGGATTGGAGTGGAAAGTGGTGTTGTGGGGGTGGAAGTTGTTGGTTTGGTTTCGGGGTTGGTCCATAAAAA
>NZ_JBDWCI010000009.1:0-204663 GCF_039977885.1 Sulfitobacter sp. | reverse complement strand
GAGTAGGTCATCGCCAAACCTAATAAGTTCCTAACAAAAGTATCTCTCTGCGATGCTAAATAAAACTCCCAAGCAAAAAGCACTCATGCATGACCGCTACCCGAACGCAGCCATGACGCCATGACCTCGCCTCCGTGTGATTTGAAATCCTTAGGGGCATAGCTGACCCTCTAGGGTACATCCGTCCGGGGTCAGGGGACGTCCGTTGCTCATATGATTTGAGCAGCAATGCTCTTCTTTGAATAGATCACCCATAGCGCGGTTCTGCCTCTATGGGGTGAGGGGCAGGATTCACGGAATGGATCTGAAGTAGTTTTGCTTAGGGTATTGGTGCCCTTGGATCCGACCAGAGGTATTTAGCCTGCTTTCGCGGCCTGGCCTCAGCAAGGCCGCGCGCTTAAATCATTTTTTAAAAAGCCGGTCATCTATCCGCCTACGCAGTTAGGCGCGCGGCGGTGAGGTCGTTAGAAGAGTGGATGCAGTTATTAATCCTTCCCATACAATGTCGAGAGCAGCGTTGAGCGACATTTGCTCAGTGTGCTCCCACACAAAGATCGCGCGCCTGATTATGTCGGTGACGCTGCTGGCAAGGGCCGTAGCTGCGTGTCGGTCATTCAGGCGCTTTTCAAGGCTCGCGGCAAGATCTTGGCGCTGACTGGCTAGAAACTCCTCCATGATGCCCCTGACTTTTTCATTAGGCCGCATGACTTTCCCGATTACATTGAGAATCGGCTCGTCTCCGGTCATCAGTTTTATGTGCTGGTCCAGAAATGACTTGATATCATCGGCAAGCGGCCCATTTGACTCCTCTAACGTCGTTAACGCTTCCTTTCGGAAGGGCAGAGGAGCACCGACTGCGGCAGCTTCTTTGTTTGTATAGTAGTTGAAAAATGTCCGAGTACTTATACCCGCTGCAACAGAGATTTCCTCTGTTGTTACATTTTCGAGGCTGTTTTGGATCGCGAGCTCCAGAGTTTTCATCTGGATGTGTCGCGCTGTTTCCAGCCGCCTTCTTTCACGTAATGAAAGTGTCATGCTTTAAGCCTTGCGCAGTGTGCAGTGTTTGCATACGGTGCATAAAAAGCCCAAGATAGTCAAGTATGGAGAACCACATGACGGTTAGCTTTTGGAGTATTACGGGAGCAGCCCTTGTGCTGGCCGCATCAAGCACGTTGCTTGTCGCTCAGGGTGCGCCTGGTGGCGGCATGCCAGAGATGGGCCCAAGCGAAATCGGGGTCATCGAAATGACCCTGCAGGAAGTGCCCCGCGTCGTAACCGCCCCAGGGCGGGCTGTTGCATTTCAAGAGGTCGAGGTGCGTCCGCGCGTTGGAGGCGTTGTCGAGGAAGTCTTGTATACACCGGGCCAGTTGCTGGAAGTCGGTGATCCGTTGTTCCGTATTGATGATGCAACCTATGTGGCAAGCGTTGCGACTGCACAGGCTGATGTGGCAACTGCCGAAGCGAACCTGCCTGTGATGCAAGCCGCCTATGATCGCGCCGAGCAGCTATCGGGCCGCGGTTATACCGAGGCTGAAGTAGAAGCCGCGCGATCAAGTCTGGCCGAGGCCAAGGCCACCTTGGAGGCGAATAAGGCGGCGTTGGAATATGCCCAGACCGAGTTGTCGTGGACCACATTGCGCAGCCCTATTGCGGGGCGCGCCGATGTCACCACGGTCTCGGTTGGGGATCTGGTTACGGCCAGCCAGACTGACGAGCTGACTACTATTGTGGCGGCGGATCCGGTTTACGTCGATATGGTTGAAACAAGCTCACGTATCCTGTCGGTACGAAAAGGTATCGCAGAGGGGACCTTGAAGCGGAATGACAATCTTGAGGCGACGCTGACGCTGGAAAATGGCGATATCTATCGCGGGACCGGAAAATTGGTCACACCCAGCAATACGGTATCGACCACCACCGGCACTGTGACTGTCCGCTTTTCGTTTGAGAATCCTGAACAGATTATCATTCCCGGTATGTTCGTGCGGGGTGCTGTGACATTGGGCACGATGGAGGCCTATCTGGTGCCGCAACGCGCCGCATCGCGCAGCAATTCAGGTAAGTTGACCGCTTATATCGTTGGCGAAGACAATAAGGTTGAACAGGTCACACTGGTCGATGAAGGCAGCTATGAAAACTCCTGGATCGTGCGCGAAGGGCTGAGCGATGGCACCCAGCTGGTGGTCGATGGCCTGTCCTCCCTGCGCTCGGGTCAGGAAGTTATTCCCGTGCCTGTGACCATTAACGAGAATGGCGTGACGGAGGATGTCTCGGGCGGTGATAGCTCTGCTGCGGGTGGCCCACCGGCTGATGGCGACATTCCCGCTGACCGCCCTGCACCTGCTGCCGAGGAATAACTGATGGCCTCCTTCTTTATTCACCGCCCCGTTTTTGCGTGGGTTCTTGCGATCGCGACCATGCTTCTTGGCGCGTTCAGCATGACAAGCCTGCCGATTTCGCAATATCCTGACATCGCACCCACAACGGTGCGGATTTCTGCTTCCTACACTGGTGCCTCGGCCGAAACGGTCGAGAATTCGGTGACGACCGTCATTGAAAGTGGGCTCACCGGTTTGGACGGGCTCACCTATATGACCTCGTCGTCCAGTGAAGGGTCGTCGAGTATTTCCCTGACATTTGACGGGACAATCGACCCCGATATGGCGCAGGTTCAGGTGCAAAACAAATTGCAGCTGGTGGAATCGCAACTGCCCGACGTTGTGACAAATCTTGGCGTTTCGGTTACCCGCTCGACCACTTCGGTTTTGCTGGTTGGTGCGCTGGTCAGCGAAGATAGCAAGTATTCGTCGCTTGAGCTGGGGGATTTGCTGAGCAGTACCATCGAAGATGCGGTGCAGCGGACATCGGGCGTAGGCTCGATCAACCTGTTCGGGACAGAATATGCGATGCGTATCTGGTTGAACCCCGAAAAGCTTTATCAGTATCAGTTGACCTCGGTCGATGTGACCACAGCGGTTTCCGAGCAGAACACAAACGTGACTGTGGGCACTTTGGGCGATCAGCCTGTGGCGGCAGGTCAGCAATTCAACGTATCATTGTCAGCCCAATCCCAGCTCGAAAGCGTTGAGGATTTTGAAAATATCTTGCTGAAAACCAATGAAGACGGCTCTGCTGTATACCTTGCTGACGTGGCAACGATTGAGCTGGGTGCGGAAGACTATGGCAGTGTGAGCCGGTTTAACGGGAAACCTGCTGCGGGCTTTGCGGTGAACCTGTCTTCGGGTGCGAACGCGGTGGACACCGCGGAGGCTGTGCGTGAAGTCGTTGACGGTCTGTCGGACGCTTTGCCCGAAGGTGTTACGGTGGAGTATCCCTACGATACCTCCCCCTTCGTCGAGCAATCCATCGAACAGGTGTACCACACACTCATCGAAGCGATTGTGTTGGTGTTCCTTGTCATCTTTGTCTTTTTGCAAAGCTGGCGCGCGACGATCATTCCAACCATTGCTGTGCCGGTTGTTTTGCTGGGCACCTTCGGGATTTTGGCGGCCTTCGGCATGTCGATCAATACATTGTCGATGTTCGCGCTGGTGCTGGCCATTGGCCTGCTGGTGGATGACGCGATTGTTGTGGTGGAAAACGTCGAACGCGTGATGGAAGAAGAAAAGCTCGACGTTGTCGAAGCCACCGAGAAAAGCATGCACGAGATCTCATCCGCTCTGGTCGGGATCGTTATGGTTCTGTCGGCAGTGTTCTTGCCTATGGCGTTTATGAGCGGGTCGACAGGGGTGATTTACAAACAGTTCTCCGTCACGATTATTTCGGCGATGGTACTGTCGCTGTTTGTGGCGCTGATCCTGACACCGGCGATGTGTGTGCAGCTGTTGAAGCCTGGCCATGATAAGAAATCCATTGCGCCTTTGCGGTGGTTCAATGGTGCGCTTGACCGCCTGACAAATCGTTATGGTGGTGCTGTTGGCGCACTTTCCTTGCGGCCTTTCCGGATGCTGTTGGTATTGGGGCTGATCGGCTTTGGGTCCTATTGGGTCTACGACCGCCTGCCCAGCTCGTTTCTTCCGACCGAAGATCAGGGTGTTTTGATGGCTATGGTCGAATTGCCTCAGGGGTCCACGGCCCAGCAGACCCAAGCCATGATCGAAGAAATCGAAGATTATCTGATGACCGAAGAAACCGAAATGGTGGACGGTGTATTCGCAAACGTTGGCTTTAGCTTCTTAGGCTCTGGGCAGCGGTACGGGATGTTGTTTATCCGTCTTCGGGACTACGACGACCGTCCGGGAATGGATGCGGCAGATTTGATGGGGCGCGCAAACGGGCGGTTCTTCGGGTCGCGGCTGGGTAGTGTGTTTGTATTGCAACCTCCTGCCATTCAGGGCTTGGGCACGACATCGGGCTTTACCATGTATCTGGTTGATCAATCAGGTGCAGGGACAGAGGCCTTGACGGCGGCGGCGGATCAACTGGTTGCAGACGGGAACGCAAACGGTCAGGTGACAAACCTGCGCGGCAATGACGCAGCGACCGAACCTGCACTGAAAATGCGTATCGACCAGCCCAAGGCAGAGGCATTCGGTGTGTCGCTCTCGACAGTGAACACGATGCTGACCACCGTCTTCTCGGGCACCTATGTGAACGACTTTCCGCTGGGCAACGACCTGCGTGAGGTCATTGTTCAGGGGGGCACGGATTGGCGGATGCAACCTGAGGATATCGATGAATGGTATGTCGATAACGATAGCGGTGAAATGGTCCCATTGTCGTCCTTTATCAGCCGTGAATGGGAAACGATCACGCCCGATCTGGCGCGTTATGGCGGGACACGGGCGCTGGAGCTGTCCGGTGAGGCAGCCGCCGGTGTGAGTTCGGGTGATGCGATGGACATCATGGAGCAGCTCACTGCCGATCTGGATGGTTCTTATGCCTCTGCATGGACAGGGCTTAGCTATCAGGAGCGGCTCTCGGGCGATCAGGAGGCGATCCTTTATACGATCTCGGCTTTGGTTGTGTTCTTGTGCCTTGCTGCATTGTACGAAAGCTGGGCGGTGCCTTTCGCCGTGATGTTGTCGGTGCCTGTCGGTATTTTCGGCGCGTTGATGACGACGTGGTATTTCGGTCAATCGAATGATGTGTACTTTAAGGTGGGCTTGTTGACGACAATCGGCCTTGCGGCGCGCAACGCCATCTTGATCGTCGAATTCGCCGAGGCCCTACGCGCGGAAGGTAAAGAGCTGTTGGAGGCGGCGGGTACAGCGGCACGTCAGCGTCTGCGCCCGATTTTGATGACCTCTCTGGCTTTCGGATTTGGTATCACGCCTTTGGTGCTGGCCTCGGGTGCGGGTGCGAATGCGCAAAAATCTATTGGCACAGGGATGCTGGGTGGGATTATCTTTTCCGCAGTGATCGGAATCGTGCTGGTTCCGGTGTTCTATGTTGCCGTTATCAGAATGACGGAGATTGTCCGTAAACCGGTGGAGAAAGCCCAATGAAACCTTACTATCTAGCAATGGGCCTGCTTCTTGCTGGCTGCGCGGTGGGGACGGATTACCAGCGTCCCGAAGTGTCTGTGGAAACCCGTTTTGTGGAGGGCAACGCCCAAGCCATCGGGGAAGTTGCCCAGCAAAAGTGGTGGCTCAATTACAAGGACGCGACGCTGAACAGCTTTATCGACCGCGGCCTTGCGCAGAACCTTGATATCCAGAGCGCATTAGAAGCTATCCGCCAAGCACAGGCCGAGCTGCGCCAGACCGGGGTGAATGCCTCGCTGGACGGGTCGCTTACCGCAGGTGTGACAACAAGCGGCGGAGATTTGGTGAGCGGCAGCTCGACCTCCGAGAGTGCTGATTTGGGCGCGTCTTGGGTGATTGACCTGTTCGGTGGTATCCGGCGTGAACGCGAAGCGGCGGCAGCCTCACTCGCGGGTTCCCGGGATGATGCGGAAACCGTCAGGCTGGCGTGGTTGGCAGAGCTGGTCTCGGCCTATTCGAATGCCCGCTACAATCAGGAAGCCATGGCCCTGACGAGAACGACAATCAAAACACGGCAAGAAACAGTTAACATCACCAAGAGCCAGTTTGAGGCGGGCGCATCGACGGAATACGAGCTGGCCGAAGCGCAGGCGCTTCTTTCCACAGCACGCGCTGATTTGCCGGAATTTGCAGCGGCTTTCGATTCGAATGTCTTTGCGATCGCAACCTTGTTGAATGAACCCTCCAGCAAGATTGTCGCGCTGATGCAAAAAGGCTCGCCACAGCTTCCCGCCCCGCGTGACGGAGCCACAGGTGTGCCCGCAGACCTGCTGCGCAACCGTCCCGATGTGCGCAGCGCAGAGGCGGATTTGGCCGCGGCCGTTGGCGATCTGGGTGTTGCCGAAGCGGCGCTTTATCCTGCGCTGTCGCTGACAGGTTCGATTGACCGCCTCGACAGCACAGACACATGGAGCTTTGGGCCGGAATTGACGTTGCCTGTGTTCAACAGGGGGCTGTTGAAGGCGCAAAGAGACGCGCAGATTTCGATCGCAAAACAGGCCGAGATCACATGGCGCTCTGCCATCAATGATGCGGTCGAAGATGTGCAGGTCGCGCAATCGAGCCTGTCGCGCAACCGCGAGCGCGTCAGACACCTGCGTACGGCCGCCAATGACTATGGCCGCGCCCTGTCGCTTGCCCGTGAGAACTTCCGCAATGGTGCGATCACATTGCTTGATCTGCTTGATACCGACCGCGAGGCGAACACGGCCAAAATTTCGGCCGCTTCGGCAGTCAACGATGCTGCCCAATCCTGGGCTACGTTGAAGATTGTTATCGGGGCAGGTGCGGGGGTAACCGGTGCGACCACGAACTGATCCTTTGTTCTGCAATTGCGCAGTAGCCGATGAAAGGCCTGTAGGAAAATGAAGAAAATTGGAAATATACTGTCCATCGTAGCTGTGATCGGCGTGATCTGCGCGGGTTTGATCCTGTGTGGCGCTCGCTTGGGGCTGTGGGAGCCTTTGACGGGTTTCGGCCTTTATCGTAGCTATTTCAGCATTGTGGGTGCGGTTATCGCGGGCACGGGGTTGCTTGGGCTTGCGCTCCATATCAGCCGCAAGGAAACGGGTCGCAGCGTTCTGAGCGCTGCTATGGTTGTCATCGGGATGGCTTGTTTGTTCCCCGGTGTTTCTGCGGCGGTCAATCCGCAGCCACGGGCGACCCCGATCCATGACATCTCGACCGATACGGAGAATCCGCCCTTGTTCGAGGTGCTGGACGAGACACGGGCAGGGGCGACAAACTCCCTTGAATATGGCGGACCGGAACTGGCCGCGGCACAGGCCGAAGCCTATCCGGATATTGGCCCGTTAGACACCGCGATGCCTGCCGATGCGGCCTATGCACGTGCTTTGGCGGTTGCTGATGAAATGGGCTGGGAGATTGTTGCATCCGATGCCGAACAGCTGCGGTTTGAGGCAACGGCGCGCACATCTGTCTTTTATTTTGCAGACGACGTCGTCATTGTTGTGACAACGCAACCTGACGGTAGCCGTGTTGATATGCGCAGCGTATCGCGCGTGGGCCGTAGCGACCAAGGTCTGAACGCGGCGCGCATCCGTGACTTTCAGCAAAAATTTGTGGAGGAATGAACTGTGAAATCGATTTTTAGAACCCTGTCTTGCATGTCTGCGGCGGCCCTGGCTGTGGTGGTTCCGCAGCACGCCATTGCCGATCAGCCCAATATCCAAACCGAAGGGCCGATTATCCATCTTGCGGATAACTTGAACGAAGAAGCGTCACTTGGCTGGTGTATCGACACCGATGGCCGCGAATTTAGCGATCTGCTTCAGGCGCATTCGTGCAAACCGTCAGGGGACGATGTGCTGTTTTCATTCTCTGCTGACACGGGGATGATTGAATCCGCCACCTACGAGGGTTTTTGCATGAGCTATAATGACCCCGAAAACGAAGTGAACCCTTTTGGCCTGATCATCTGCGATGGGGAAGATGTGGCACAGAAATTTGCCTATGACACGGCGAGCATGGAATTCCATCTGGCCTCTGACGCTTCCCAGTGCCTGACCGTAGCCGAAACCATTGATGATGCTGGTCCCTACCAATCCCGGGACCTCATCCTCGCGGCGTGTGACGATCTGGACCCCGCTTTCAAACAATGGGTCATTCAAACCCAATAAGCCGAACACGCTTGCACAAAGCGGTGTGTTGCTAATTGAAAAACGGGCCATCATTTTTGATGGCCCGTTTTTTTATCGAGATCTGGACATTGCCATGCTGGTCGGCTGTGCGCGCTAAACCGGTGTGCATGAAAATATCAGGCGCAACCTGATCAACAACATCTCTGGACTGTTTAGCTACTGCACCCCGGCAGCTTTATACGCTCATGCAAAGGGCAGTTTTTGCGACTGGGCCGGCTATATTGCCCGCCCAGTCGCATGAAGTCAGTGTTCAGACCTCTGCGTTTGATCGCTGTGCGATGCGCCTTCCGGCGAAGAACAACGCAGTTGCCACAACAGCCGGGATCAAGAGTCCGAGTGACATGGGCAATGCCGTAGCTGTCCCGCCGATGGCGACAGAGGTTGAAACGGCAAAGGCGATAGCGAACTGGATGGCCCCAAGCAGCGCCGATCCCATGCCTGCACCTGCTTCAGTCAACTCCATCGCGATTGCCATTGCGTTGGCCGAAAGCAGCCCGACAAAGCCAATCGAAATCCAAAGGGGAACTGCAAAAACCCAAAGTGAGGTCGAGCTGGACACCAAGGTTAGCACCAACGTCGATGCGACAAACAGGGGCAGCACAGCGGTAAGAACCTTCTCTGGGCTGAAGTGGTTAAGCAGCACGCTGTTAATCCGCCCGAAAATGATGAGAGCTGTTGCGATCACGGCAAACATGATCCCGAAACCAATCGAACTCAGCCCGAAGATACCTTGAAATACGCCTGACGAGCCGGTGATAAATGCGAACATGCCGCCCTGTATGAGACCGGAAACAAGTGCCATTGTGACAAACCGCCCTTGTGACAGCAGCAATCCGGCAGCGCGCAAACCGTTGTGAAGGGGCCGGCTCTGGCGATCTTCAGCGGCGAGGGTTTCGGGCAGGATAACGACCGACAAGATCAATGCAAGGAAGCTAATAAGGGCCATCGTCACAAAGATTGAACGCCAACCGAGCGCCTCAAGAAGAAGGCTGCCCATGGTCGGTGATACAATCGGCCCGATTGTCAGCAACATGACAAGTATAGTCATGACTTTTGCAGCCTGTCGGCCCTCATAAAGGTCTTTCACAATGGCACGTCCTACAACCATGCCTGCACTTGCACCAATTGCCTGAATGAACCGCAGCGCATTGAATACTGCGATGTCGCTGACCAGAGGTAAGGCGATAGAGGTCGAGGTAAAAAGCACGGTTCCAATCAAGAGAGGTGCCTTACGACCGTATGTGTCGGTAAGCGGACCAATCAGAATTTGCCCAAAGCAAAGCCCGAGAAAGAAGATCGAAAGTGAAAGCTCGGCTGCGGTATGGGTCGCGTTCATAGAGGTCGCCAGATCACCGAGCGCAGCAAGGTACATATCTGTGGCCAGAGGTGGAAAGAGGGAAAGTAATCCTAAGGTCGCTGTAACGGCAAAAGCGCGTTTCGGGGTGAGAGAAATTCGAGACATCTCGGCTCCATGAATATTAGTAGACTATGATCTACTTGCTATTAATGGAATGTAGTCTATTAATCAATCAAAACTTACTGTGCGCTGATGATCAGGAGCTGTGCATGCCAGCAAGAAAACTAGCCGGACGCCCCGTAAATGCAGAAGCGAGCACCGCGTTGAAGTCTGCAGCGCTGCGCCTCGTTCGTGAAAATGGATACGAAAAAGTCTCTATCGCGGCTATTGTCAAAGAGGCCGGTGTGGCGCGTCAAACGCTTTATAACCGCTGGAACACCAAGGCTGATCTCGTACTTGAGGCCGTGTTCGAGGAAACCAACAACTATGCAGCGGAACCGCTTTGGGAAGAGGGGAAAGATTGTCGAACATCACTCGAAGAGTTTCTGGTCAAAATATTTGAGCATTTGAACACTGACGGTGACACTTTGCGTGCGCTTATCGCGTCCGCTCAGCATGATTCAGCGTTTCAAAGCTCTTTTTACACAAACTTCGTTTTACCCAGAGAAAAAATGATCACGGTGTTTCTGCTCCGAGCGCAAGAGCGGGGCGAACTTCCCCAAAGTCGCAATGCAGAAATGTTGTCGACCTTGATCCACGGAGCATTTTGGTACTGGCTTTTGAATTCAAGAGCATTGGATGTCGGGTTTGCCCGGGATCTGTTATCCGAGCTCTTCATATAAAGAAGCGGTTTTCGCAGCCAAACCGGCTTTGCGGCTTGCGGGCCATCGCCGGATCTCGGCTTTAGAGCTGGTATCCTATGAATGCCGCGTTCGGATGCGGGCTTAGGCATTGGGGATGGGGCCCGGGCAGGAAATAGATAGGCTCAATGACGAATTGCGCGGCAAACTGTTGCAGGTCCTAAACACAGCAAGGCCCGCCGAAGAGGCGGGCCTTGCTGAAAGCGACACTTCGCTAAAATTGGTTGCGGGAGGGCGCAGCCGCCGTAACCTACCTTGCCTCAAGTGCGGGATCTAAGCAACCCGTCCATACTTGGCCCGACGGTAGGATTTCAATCTAAGATTTTGTTTTGTATGCATTTAATGATGCATCTTTAGGGAAATGGTGTCGATACGTAAAAATGTATCCCAGTTTGTTCCCCAATTATTTTTAGTACTTGTTAGGGGCCCCAATCTTCCGCTTGAGACATAAAAATTAGTGCCTCTCTTTTATAGGAGAGGCATCGTTGTGGGGCTGCTCGTACAGCTTGCGACGGGCGTGCGCCAAGCAATACGCCAGCTCTTTTAGATGATTAAACGGCGGATCAAGCACGTGGTTGCATCCTGCATTTTCGCGGTTAATTCTACGCGTTAAGTCGCTGTTGCTTATCCGAATAAAAACACGCAACGTTTCGCAGTTCGGTCACCCGCTTTGTTGGAGGCGCGCTTGAAACACAATCAGGCGATGCAAGCGGGCAACGCGGATGGTAGAAGCAGCCCTTTGGCGGTGATAACGGGGAGGGGACTTCACCCTCTATTGTATCGAACTGGACCAGCTCATCAGCATCCAGCACAAGTTTAGGGACACTGCTAAACAGAGCAGCCGTATAGGGGTGCGCGGGCTTGCCGAATACTTCTGCCACGGGGCCCAACTCCACAATGCGGCCGAGATACATCACTGCAACGCGGTCGCTCACATGTTGGACGACAGACAGATCATGGCTGATAAAGACGCAGGTCAAATCCAGCTTCTTGGAGAGATCAAGAAACAGGTTGATGATTTGCGCCTGAATGGAGACATCCAGTGACGCAACGGGTTCGTCACAGATCAGAACGTCAGGCTGCATCGCAAGCGCCCGCGCAATGGCGATCCGCTGTCGCTGACCCCCTGAGAATTGGTGCGGATATCTGTCCGCCCATACGGGATCAAGCCCCACCCGTTCAAACCAACCGGCGACATAAGATTTTGCCTGCGCACGTGTGGTCAGGCCGTGGGCGATGGGCCCTTCGGCCACGGTTTCACCGACCTTCATGCGTGGATCGAGACTGGCAAAGGGATCTTGGAAGACAGTTTGGACGCGGGTCGTCACCTTTTTGGTGCCCTCCATAACGGGCGCGCCCTCAATCGTGACTGTCCCACTGGTGGGCGGCAGGATGCCCGCGATCAAACGTCCCAACGTCGATTTCCCACATCCAGATTCCCCAACCAGCCCCAACGTTTCGCCCTTGCGAATAGACAGGGACGCTTCGGATACCGCACGAACGGAGCGTGTTTCGACCTTGGCGCCCAGTTTGACGGCAATTCGCTCGCCGAGGTTGAGTTTCGGGCCGAACAGACGGCTCACGCTATCGACGGTCAGAAATGCGCTCATGCTTGTGCTCCGGCGAAAGGGTCAACAGGGTGGAAGCACCGCCACCCGCGTGACGCTTCCAGTGTCATTTCTGGTTCTTTTGAACATGCTGGTGTTTGTTTGTCGCAGCGCGGTGCAAACGGGCAGCCTTTTGGCAGGGACAAGAGGGATGGTGTCGTGCCGGGGATTTGCGTCAAGGGTTGACCCGGCGTGGCCATCGCAGGCAGGGAAGCGATAAGACCCGCAGTGTATGGGTGGCGTGGATCGCGCAGAATAGTCGCTGTCGGGCCTTGCTCGACGATCTTGCCTGCATACATCACTGCCAGTTTGCTGGCCAAGCTGGAGACCACAGCAAGGTCATGGCTGATCCAGATCATCGCGGTACCAGTTTCGGCGGCCAGTTCGCGCATTTGCAACATGATTTGCGCCTGAATAGATACATCAAGCGCAGTGGTGGGTTCATCTGCGACCAGAACGGCAGGGCGGTGGAGCAGCGCAATAGCAATGGCCACGCGTTGACGCATGCCGCCTGAAAATTCATGTGGGTAAGCACGCAGGCGTGCTTTTGCAGAGGGAATGCCGACTTGGGTCAATAGATCGACGCAGCGCGCGGTGGCGGCACGTTTGCTCAGGCTCTCATGCGCATCTATGGCCAGCAACATTTGTTGTCCAATAGTCAACAGAGGATTGAGCGTGGCAATAGGGTCTTGGAAAATCATCGAGATTTCGCGACCCCTGCGGGCACGGATATCGGCCCGAGAAAGTGTAGTAAGGTCTGTGCCATTCAGTTTGATCGCGCCCTCGACAATACGGCCGGGTGCGTCGACCAACCCCAGCAAGGAAAATCCGGTGACTGTCTTTCCTGATCCGCTTTCACCGACCAGCCCCATGATTTCACCCCGCGCCAGTTCGAATGACACATCATCAACAGCTTTCACCACACCCGCGCGGGTGAAGAATTGCGTTTTAAGGTTTTGAACGCTTAGGACGGGTTCGATCATCGGCGCAGCCTCGGATTGAATTGGTCACGCACCTGATCTCCAACAATGTTGATTGCGACGATCAGAATGATCAAAGCCACGCCGGGATAGACGGAAATCCAGTAACGGCCGCTCATCATATAGGGAAAACCGTTCGAAATGAGCATGCCCAAAGATGGCTCGGTTACTGGCAGGCCTAATCCAAGAAAGCTGAGCGTGGCCTCCAGCGAAATCGAATTTGCGATCTGGACCGTGGCTACGACGATCAGCGGCGGGGTGCAATTGGGCAGCATATGACGCCAAACCACCAGCCGCGCGCTAAGCGGAATGGCAAGGGCGGCCTCAATATAGTCTTTGCCGCGTTCAGCCTTGGCAGCGCCATAGGCCGTCCGTGCAAAATAGGCATATTGGGCGGCGACCAAGGCACCGATCAGCTGTGCCTTGCCTTGACCCAGTAGTGCCACGATGACCAAGGCCAATAAAATCGCCGGAAAAGACAATTGCAGGTCGACCAAGCGCATGATCAATGTCTCGACCCGACCGCCCACATAAGCGGCAAGAATACCAAGGGACGTCCCAATACTAAGAGAGACAAATCCAGCCATCAGACCGATTTGAATGGAAATGCGAAGGCCATAAAAGATCGCCGATAGCAGATCACGCCCCTGTGGGTCGGTCCCCAGAAGATGGGTGTAGCCGCCAGTTCCAACAAAACCGGGAGGCCTGCGGCTGTCACGTAGGGCCAGATTGGCCAGATCATATGGATCTTGGGGAGAGATGACCGCGGCAAAAAGCGCAAGTAGGATCATTAGAACGACCACAATCAGAGCCACCACCGCGATTTTATTTTCACGGTATTCGGACCAAAAAACGAATAGGCGGTTCGGATCGCTGCTCATGCTGTTGCACCTTCACGTACACGCGGATCAATCAGAGCAAAGGCCAGATCAATGACAAAGTTGATGGTAACAAACAGGAAGGCAACAAGGATCAAATAAGCCACCATCACTGGGCGGTCGAGCACCGCAATACTGTCTATGATCAGTTTTCCGACGCCCGGCCAAGAAAAAATCGTTTCGGTCACCACTGCAAAGGCGAGGGTTGAGCCAAGCTCAAGCCCGAAGACAGTTATGATGGGGATCGAGATGAGTTTCAAAAGATGGCGGCGCAGGATTGTTTCTTCGGATAGGCCTGCCGCGCGGGCAAATTTGATGGTATCGGTCAACATGATTTCACGGGTGCCAGCACGGGCCAGTCTGATCATCATTGCCAATTTAAACAGCGCCAGATTTATGGCGGGCAAAGCGATATGGGACAGCCCGTTAAGCGTGGGAAAGGACCATGCGACGCCCCAGATCATCACCGTCTCTCCGCGCCCGCCCGCAGGCATCCAGCCCAGATGAACAGCGAAGAAAAGGATGAGGATAAGGCCAACCCAAAAGGATGGCACCGAAAAGCCCAGTACAGAGACCGCCATGATCGTTTTTGATACCCAGCTGTCGGGACGGTACCCTGCGTAGATGCCCAATGATACGCCCAGCACTGTGGCAGAAATAACCGAGATCAGCACCAGTTCCAGCGTGGCGGGCAGCCTGCCACCGATCAATTCAAGCACAGGCATATTATAAACAAATGAACGGCCTAAGTCGCCTTGGAACAAGTTGCCGACAAATGTGAAGTATTGCTGATAAAGCGGCTGGTCGAGCCCCAGCCTGCGGATCGCTTCCAAGCGGATCTCTTGCGTGGCATCAGGCGGGATCACGATATCAATCGGATTGCCGATGGCATAAACGCCAAAAAATACAATGACGGACATTGCAGCCATGACGCCGACAGCTTGAATAAAACGCTGAATAATGAAGCCAAGCATCCGACTTACCTCTTGGGGGATTTATGCAAGTTGGGCGGTATGGTGGCCGCCCAACTGAAAGGTTTGAGTATGGGTCAAGACGCAGGCGAGATGAAAAACGCCAGCGTGTCTTCATCAAAGCGTGGTTCAAAAGTCAGCGAACCTGCTTTGCTGCCCCAAACGGTTTGAAGCTGCACCAGTGAAATATATGCTTTGTCTGCCATCACTTTCGCCATTGCTTCTTCATAAGCGGCGCGGCGTGCGGCCTCATCCATCATTGTGGCACCGGTTTCCAGCAGCACATCCACGTCTTCGTTTTTGTATTCGATGCGGTTGAAAGCACCCAATTTGACTTCGGGATCGTCAGAATGCGCAAGACTGCCCAAAGTATAGGATGCCTCACCTGTCAAAGTGCCCCAGCCGTTCATGAACATGGAATATTCCAGCCGTGCTTGGGCAGGGAAGTAAACCGTTTTAGAAACAGCGTTCACATTCGTGGTAATACCCGCCTGTGTCAGCATTTGCCCCAGACCCTGACAAATCGCACCATCGCCAGGCAAGCGGTCGCCGGTACAGTAAAGATCAACCTGAAACCCTTCGGGATAGCCTGCTTCGGTCAGCAGTTCGCGGGCTTTGGCAAGATCGTATTCGGGCGTCGGGATGTCCGTGTTGGAGCCAAAGAAGCCTGCTGGCATCATTTGGTTGGCAGGTTTGCCCAGACCTTCAAGCACGATATCAACCATGGTTTCGCGGTCGATAGCATAATCAATCGCCTGACGGACTTTGAAATCACGTAGTGGGTTTTCAGGCAGTTTGCTGCCGTCATTTGCACGCACTAATGGTGTGTCTTCGCGTTGGTCCAGCTGTAGGTTCATGACGTACACACTGTCGCCAATGATCGGATCGATTGACGCATCCCGCTGCAAGGCAAGATAATCAACGGAAGAAACATAGTTGATCACATCAACCTGACCAGCCTTGAGCGCCGCCAAGCGGGAGCTGTCGTTCGGAATTTCCTTTCGGATTACTTTTTCCCAAGCGCCTTTGCCGCGCCAGTAGTCATCGAAACGCTCCAGAACCAGATCGCCATTCGGTTCCCAGCTTACGTATTTATAAGGTCCAGTGCCGATGGTCGCGGCGCCAGAGTTGAACCCCTCGGCGGCAGTTTCAGGCGTGGAGTAATCCGCAGCAGCCTCGGAGGAGACAATGAAGAGCCGGATAAAGTCATTTGGCAAAGTTGCTGCCTGACCATCGGTATTGATGTGAATGGTGTAGGGATCGATAATATCCACACTTGCGACGCGGCGCACATAAATTGCCGTTGTTGTGGGGCCAGTGACAACCGGAATACGCTCGATCGAGAATTTAACGTCTTCTGCGTCGAAATCGGACCCGTCATGGAATTTGACGCCTTCGCGCAGCTTGAATTCCCACGTGTCCTCGTCAATCGCGGTCCAGCTGGTTGCAAGGCCGGGTTCAATCTGAAGGTCTGTGCCTGACCAGACTAATGTATCAAAAACATGCTTGGCCGCTTCTGCATGAGAGCCAAGCGCAGAGAAATGCGGATCCATCGATTCAGGTCCGCCGCGCACGCCCATTGTCAACGTTTGCGCTGACGCGGCTGATGCTGCCGTTAGTCCCAGCGCAAAAGCCAGAGGGGCAAGGAATTTCTTGTAGGTCATGATTTTCCCTTCCTGTTGTGGCAGGGCATTATGCCCCGCCCTGTTGGTTTGATTATTATCTTGTGTTCCATTTGGAACTTGCTTTTCCACGATGTGAATGAATAATGCAGTAGTCAAGTTCATTTTGGAACTCATTAAGATTTCATAAGGAAGGGCAGCGATATGACCGGTCCGCAGGTGCTAAGTGATCAGGATTTCATCAAAGACGCGCCAGAGGCCAGTGCAGATATGCTGGAGGCCAAGTTGTGGGCAAACCCATGCCCCTTTACATTTCGCGTGAATTATCTGGCGCTCTTATACAACGCGCCGCTCTATAACTGGGTTCAAGACACCTATGGGTTGAAGCGGCCTGAGTATGTTGTGCTTTATTCGCTGGCGCTTGCCGATGGCGGCAGCGCAAGGGACGTGTCAGACACCTCAGGCTTCCCCAAAAACACCCTTAGCCGCGCCATAAAACGGCTTGAATTGATGGGCCTGATTGAAGCGCGCGGAAAGGTTCCGGGGGGTAGGCGAAAACAGGCGTTGTTCTTGTCAGAAAAAGGCTGGGGCGTGGTCCATGAAACCCGACCGATCTTTGCCGCTCAAGAAGATCGTATGCTTGAGGCGCTTACAGAGGGGGAACGGCAAATGTTGTTTGAACTCATGTCAAAAGTGGTGCGTGCCGCCCCCGATTGGGCGGGTGATTTGCCGCAAGTGGGGCACTCGGATGTCACGCATAACCAAAAAGGAATTTCTCAATGACCGTTGCGAATATGAACTGGCGTGATGTCGAGGCAGCGGCCAAGCGCGACCCGCGCTGCATTTTGCCGATTGGGTCCACTGAACAACACGCGCAGTTATCGCTTTGCGTTGATATGATCCTTGCAGAAAAGGTAGCGACGGATGCCGCTGCGCCATTAGGCGTGCCGGTCTTTCCCGTAATGCCTTACGGGCTTGCGCCATATTTCAATGAGTTTCCCGGTACGATTAGCCTGAAGGTCGAGACGTTGATGGCGGTAATCCGTGATGTCATCGCCTCGCTGCGCCGTGCGGGATTTTCGCAGATCCTGATCGTCAACGGGCATGGGGGAAATAATCCTGTTGGTGCCTTGGCACAGGAGGTGATGGCGGAAAATGATGATATCTCGATCAAGTTTCACAATTGGTGGAATGCGCCACAGACTTGGGCCAAAATTCAATCCATTGATCCCACAGGATCGCATGCAAACTGGATGGAGAATTTTCCTTGGACGCGTTTGGCCCATGCACCTGCTCCTGAGGGGGATAAGCCCGTGGTGGATATGGCATTGATGAAAGCCAGCCCGCCATCGCAGGTTCGTGTTCTGTTAGATGATGGGTCATTTGGTGGGCCTTGGCAGCGATCAGATGACGAGATGCTGGCGATTTGGGATACAGGTGTTGCCGAAACCCGCGCCGCGTTAGAGGGACCTTGGCCGGAGCAGCCTTATGAATGATCCCATCCTAATCTGGGGGGCAGGGGCCATCGGCGGGATTCTTGGTGCATATCTCGCGCGTGCCGGCGTTCCTGTGTTAATGGTCGATATCGTCGAGGCCCATGCGCGCACCTGCTCGACCACCGGTCTGACGATTGAAGGGCCGGTTGAGCAATTTACTCAGGTGATCCCTTGCGTTACGCTAGAACAGCTTGAGGGTCAGTTCTCCCGCATCATACTTGCGGTGAAAGCGCAGGCCACGGAAGGGGCCCTTGCGCAACTGTTGCCGCATCTTACGGCTGACGGCTATGTGGTGTCAGCTCAAAACGGCCTGAACGAGCGGGTGATCGCGCAGCATGTAGGGGCTGAACGTACCATTGGCGCTTTTGTAAACTATGGCGCGGATTGGACCGAGGCAGGCCGTATCTTGTTTGGCAACCGCGGGGCTGTTGTTATCGGGGAAATAGACGGAACGATCCAACCACGCACCCGGGAGCTGTATGAACTATTACAGATATTCGAGCCCGACGCCGTGCTTAGTGAAGATATTTGGGCCTATCTTTGGGGAAAGCTGGGCTATGGGGCGATGCTGTTTGCCACAGCATTGAGCATGGATAGTATGACCGCCAATTTCGCCGACCCTACGCGTGGGCCTGCATTAATTGGGTTAGCGCGAGAAGTGATGCGCACCGCTGTCGCTGAGGGTGTTGATCCGAAACCTTTCAACGGGTTTGATCCTGCAGCCTTTTTGCCCGATGCGAGCGATGTTGCCGCCCAAACCAGCCTTGCCAATCTGGCAGAGTTCAATTCAAAAACTGCAAAAACGCACACTGGCATTTACCGCGATCTGGCGGTTCGCAAACGCAAAACCGAGGTTGACCCGCAAGTTGGCGTGGTGGCGCAGATCGCCGCCAGCCACGGTATTGAAACGCCATTGTTGTCACGGTTGGTTACATTGATCCACGACATCGAAGAAGGTCGCAGGGAAATGTCGTCCGAAACCTTTCATGAGCTGACAAAGGTGTTGGCATGACTGTGCGAACCGCTTTGGTGACTGGTGTTGTGGGCGGGATCGGTGCGGCAATTGCAAGGCGGTTGGCAGCAGATGGCGCGCAGGTCATCGTCACTGATCTGGCAGGCGCGGCATTTGACGAGGCTGCCGGACGTTTGGGACAGCCTGCGATTGCTGCTGATCTATGCGATCCCGCAGCGGTCGCAGAATTGGGCAGCCGCATTGCAACAGATTACGGCGCACCGGATATTTTGGTCAACGCCGCTGGCGGTGTGCGCAATCAGGTAGGCACGCCGTTAGAGGATGTCGACCCAGACGCATGGCATAGCATTTTCGCCATCAATGTTGACGCCACATTGTATCTGTCTCAAGCGCTGGTGCCTGCAATGAAGACCGCAGGCTGGGGGCGGATTGTGACCATTAGTTCAGGCGCTGGGCTGCGCCCCAGTCTGACGGGCATTCACGCCTACACAGCTGCTAAACACGCATTGGTGGGTCTTACTAAACAACTCAGCCTTGAACTGGGTCAATATGGCATCACAGTTAACTCCATTGCGCCCGGATTTGTGTTGTCCAACCCCGCGACATTGCGCCAATGGGACGCCTTTGGGCCAGAGGGTCAGGCTCAATTAATCAACCGAATTCATGCGCGCAGACTTGGAGCGCCTGACGATATCGCTTCGGCTGCCGCGTTTCTTACCGGCCCTGAAGCGAGTTGGCTTACAGGCCAAATCCTAAGCGTGGATGGCGGGATCACTTAAAGGTATTTGATATGACGGATCCAGTGCGGGCATATGCCCATGCCCATGAACCACAGCTCATCGCGGACCTTAAATCGCTGGTGTCTTATCCGTCTGTCGGGGCAGACCCCGACATGGCGCAGGGTATGGAAGATGCCCGGCAGTTTATTGAGGCCCGCATCAAGGCGATGGGGTTTACGAATGCGCGGCGCCTTACCCCGCCAGATGGCAGCGGGCAGGCGGCGCTATACGCGGAACGGATGGATGCCCCCGGAAAACCCACAATACTGGTCTATGCGCATTATGATGTGCAGCCTGCCGATCCGCTGGAGAAGTGGCACACGCCGCCCTTTGAGGCGGTAGAGAAAGACGGCAAAATTTTCGGGCGCGGCATATCTGATGACAAAGCCCCGATGCTGATCGCGCTTGATACTTTGGCGGCTTTTGTCGCGGTTGAGGGGCGGCTGCCGATCAATGTAAAGCTGCTCATCGAGGGAGAGGAAGAAACAGGCTCGCCCTCATTGCCCGCGATATTGAAAAACCATCGCGGCCTTTTGGCAGCGGATGCAGTTTTATCGGCTGATGGCGCACGCTGGCGGCCTGATTTGGTGGCGCTGAATGTGGGATCGCGCGGCAACACGGGTTTTGAAATTCGTGTTCAGACGGCGTCCCAAGACCTTCATTCTGGGCGCTATGGTGGCATCGTCGCCAATCCGTTGCATGTGATGTCAGGGTTGCTGGCGGGACTACACGATTCACAAGGGCGGATCGCTGCCGCCAGTTTTTATGACGGCGTTGCAGGGCCTACAGCACAAGAACGCAGCGAAATCGCCGCGATCCCATATAATGAGGCCGAGGCCTTTGGAGGTCTGGAGGCACAGCCATGGGGTGAGGCAGGCTATTCAACGTTGGAGCGTCTTTGGCTGCGTCCTACGTTGGATGTGAACGGGATGTGGGGCGGCTATACGGGTGCAGGATCCAAGACAGTGATCCCGAATGAGGCTTTTGCGAAACTAACCATGCGCCTTGTCCCCGGACAGGAACCAGCACATGCCAAAAAGGCGGTGATTGACCATCTGCAAGCGCATCTGCCATCCTTTGCGACACTGGAAGTTTACGGCGAGCGCGGGGAGGGCGGCGCCTATGCTGTGCCTCCAGACCATCCGCTGCTTGCCGCGGCGATGATCGCGCTTGAAAAGACCACGGGCCAAACCCCGCTCAAGGTTCGGATTGGCGCGTCATTACCCTTGACTGAGATTGTGCATCGTATTTTGGGCATCGACACGGTGATGTTTTCATTTGCGATCGCGGATGAAAACTTTCACGTCCCAAACGAGTTTTTCCGGCTTTCTTCTGTGACGGATGGGCTTTCAGCTTGGATCGAAGTCATCCGTCAGATCGCGGCTTTAGATCAGGAAAACTGGCCGATAAACAGCATGTAATGAGCCTCCCTCTGAAAGTGAATAATATGAACGATAACTCCCGCGGCATTCTGTTCATGATCCTCGCAATGGCGACGATGCTGACCTCGGACGCAGTGGTAAAACGCGTGGCACAGGAACTACCCCTGTTCCAGATTATCTTCATTCGTCACATTTTCATGACCATCGGTCTCGGGGTGATGTGCTGTCCGTCGTCAGAGTTTTTGGAACCAATGGCGGCCTAATCTAAGAGAGAGTTTGGCTCATCTGGTTTGTTTGATTATGCGGCGCGTTGTCTGTGATGCAAGCGTCGCGTTTCGAGCGTCTTTCGTTTGATCCTTTCGCGTTGTTTTAGAATGGCTTTGTCACGCCCGAAGTAGACGACAGCGGGTGTGACGTTGCTGATGCTCTCGTGGTAGCGCTGGTGATTGTAGTGATCGACGAAGGCTTCGATTTGGCATTCGAGGTCACCTGGCAGGAAGTAGTTTTCCAGCAGGATGCGGTTCTTTAAGGTCTGGTGCCAGCGTTCGATCTTTCCCTGTGTTTGGGGATGATATGGCGCGCCACGCGAGTGCTTCATGCCTTTGTCTTGCAGCCATTCTGCCAGATCGCCCGAGACGTAACTGGATCCGTTGTCACTGAGCAGACGTGGCTTGTGAACGACGTGAACTTGGTCATAGCCAGACGCCCGAAGGGCGAGGTCCAGGGTATTCGTCACGTCTTCAGCCCGCATGTTGGTGCAGAGCTTCCAGGAGACAATATAGCGGCTGTAATCGTCGAGGACGGTGCTGAGGTAGAACCAACCCCATCCCAGAACCTTGATGTAGGTAAAGTCGGTCTGCCAGAGCTGATTGATCGCTGTGGTTTTATCTTTGAATTCGTTAGCGGCCTTGATCACAATGAAAGCTGGGCTGGTGATCAGATCGTGCGCCTTCAAGATACGATATGTCGAAGCCTCTGATACAAAGTAACTTTCCTTGTCAGTGAAGGTCACCGCCAGCTCTCGCGGTGACAACTCCGTCTCCTTCAACGCCAGTTTGACCACCTTGCGACGCACTTCGTCGGGAATGCGGTTCCAGACGTGCTTTGGCTTAGGAGATTGATCCTGCAACCCGGCCTCGCCGCGCTGCAGATACCGATCGTACCAACGATAGAACGTGGTGCGGGGGATGCCCAGTTTGGCCAGCGTCAGACGCGCTGACAGGTGGCTTTCTTCGACCAGGCGGATGATCTCTAACTGTCACATCTCGGACGGTAGTATGGCTGTTTCTTGAACAATTTTGGTTTGAGTTTGTGCCAGTCCATCATCGCTTGCAAGGGCGTCTTGCTGCCCAATGCTGATTGCGGAAGCTGCTGGTTGTAAAGCCAGGCATAGCGGTGCAGCGGGCTTCCAATTCCTCGCCAGATCGGAAGTGGTGGCTTTGAAGCACGTCCTCAATCCTGCCGTTGAACCGCTCGACCATGCCATTGGTTTGAGGTGATCTGGGTGGCGTCAGGCGGTGTTCGATGCCCAATTCAGTGCAGAGCCGGTCGAACTCATGCCGCCCCGTTGCTACCCGTTTGCGCAAACCAAACAGCCGGTCGGTGAACTCTTTTCCGTTATCTGTGAGAATGGTGCGGATGCGGATTGGACAGGCGCGTTCAAGATCACGCAGGAAGCGGCGGGCGTTGGCCGCCGTCTTGTTGTTGTAGATGCGGATAAAAACCCAGCGCGTGGCTCGGTCAATCGCGACGAACAGATAGCGGCGGGAGGTCTGGTCCTCCATCTGCGGCAGGTACTTCACGTCTATGTGGATGTATCCCGGCTCGTATGCCTTGAAGCCGCTGTGCTTGGGCCGGGCGTCCTTTGCCTTCAGATCGCGCAGATTACCAACGCGGTGGGCTTTGTTGCACAAATCGGTCTCTGTAGGATTCACTGCGTGAATCCAAGGTGATAGCTTGCGGACATGAGCAGTTGGACACCTACGAAGTACAAGACCCGGAACTGGGCAGATTATAACCTTTCACTGAAGACGCAGGGATCGCTTTCGATCTGGTTTGATCCAGAGATGGCGTGGGGGGCGCACCTTCAGGGCGGCGGGGACGCCAACAAGCCTACAGCGATGCGGCGATCCAAGCCTGCCTGACCACTGCCCGGCAGGGCATTGCAAAGCAATGTCCCGAGAGGGGCTCAAAGTGCTGTTTGGTTTGCCGTTGAGGCAGACGACAGGGTTTGTTGTGAGCCTTCTCAAGCTTATCGGATTGGACTGGTCAGTCCCAGACTTCAGCACTCTATGTCGCCGTCAGAAGACGTTATCAGTCGCTATCCCCTACAAGGGTTCAGCAGGACCATTGCACCTGCTTATCGACAGCACGGGTATCAAGGCCCCCTCTCGGGACATCGTAAACGATGCCCTGCCGGGCAGTGGAAGGGGAAGGCGAGTGGAATGCCCGCAAGCACGGCGGCCCCAAACGCCGCCTGTGGCGCAAGATACATATAGGGATTGATGAACAAACACTGAAGATACGAGCAATTGAGGTCACAAGCAGCAGTATCGGGGATGCGCCCATTCTGCCAGATCTGCTCAACCAAATCCCACCGGACCAAGAACTTAGCAGCGTTACAGCCCCCTCTCGGCAGATTGCTTTGCAATCGCCTGCCGGGCAATGGACGGAGCATACGACACACGCAAATGTCACGATGCGATAGCTGCCCGAGAAGCCCATGCCGTCATACCGCCGCGCAAGCATGCCAAATTATGGAAGCCCGACACCCCCGGGGCCAGAGCGCGCAACGAAGCGGTGAGAGCCTCAAATTATCTAAGCCGCGCACTGTGGCGACAGGTGGCCGGATACCGCCGCAGAAGCCGCGTTGAGACCAAGCCTCTCGGGATCATGCTGCGCATGACCCTGCCGGTCGGTGGATGCATTGTGTGAAGTTACTCGGTCAGCGCCTCTCAGCGTGCGACTTTGATTGAGGTGCCCCTAGATTTGTAAACGCTTTGGTTGGTAATTTTGGAACCAAGGAGAAACGGATATAAACAAGGGAATACGGTTTACGGGTAAGTTTAAGCAGGACGCTGTGGCGCAAGTTGTTGAACATGGCTACTCGTCCAAGATCGTACTGAGATCGTACTGAGATCGTACCAGCCCTAACCGATAATCTTGAAGTAAGTGAAGTCTGTCTGCCAGATCTCGTTGATGGCCGCAGTTTTGTCTTTGAACGCATCAGCAGCTTTGATGACACCATAGTCGGGTGCAGTGATCAGGTCAGCCGCCTTTCAAGATGCGGTAAGCTGATGATTCAGAAATAAAATACCGCTTCTCATCAGTGTATTTGACAGCAAGTTCACGCGTGCTCAGCGCCTCATGCCCAGCGCAAACTCAATCAAATAATCGCGGCAGGTGTCCGGAATACGGTTCCAGACCGATCCTGGGCGCGGCGAATGATCCGTCAACGCGTCCAGGCCACCGTCGGCATAAAGATCGTACCACTGGTAAAACTTGCTGCGTGGAATGCACAACATATCAAGCGTCTGCTTGACCGGCAGGTGTGAGTTTTCGGCCGTGCGGATGATTTTAAGCTTCTCAGAAGCGGGGTATCTCATTCCTCGTATCCCCCACTTCCTGTCATGTTTTTTGAGTAAACGGTTTTCAAGGGTCAGGGCCGCCAGGCATTCGTTCAGCGCCATAGACTCCGAACGCAGGTCCTTCACTTCCGGTGATGTTGCCTGACGCGTGGTATCCGATAATCGACGCTTACCAGCCTCAAGTAAATCATCCTTAGACCAGCTGTAATTATAGGCTCTCCGCGATCCCTTCACGGCGGTACAGCACCGAGATGCTTTCCTTACCACGCAGATCACCAAAACAATGCGGATCATCTCTTCAGTTGAGTGAGTCTGACGTGTCTTGCGACGGATGTTTTCGACCACCTTGTCGGCGGCATCTTTCGATGTGATCGGTTTCTTCGCCATCTTGATCTTCTAATCGATAAGGCGGACCGGAAGTCCTCCGTTATTCAAATACTCAAATCTGCCCCCGCGGGCGCTGACGTCTACTTCGGCCGCGACAAAGCCATTCTCAGGGAAAGGAAGAGGATCACGAACCAGACAATCCAACAACGCCGCTTGCAACATCAAAAACAAGCAGCATAATCAATCAGACTAATTAGCCAGAGCCTCCAATGCTCAAGCGGCTCTGATGTCCCATTTTATATGACGACGGGCAGCTTCGATCACGATCTTTGCACCGTGATTGACTTCAAAACCGACCAAGTGAATTTATGCCTCAATACGGTGCAGGGTAGTTGCCGTTTACGGGAACTGAAGCAAAAAACACGAGCAGACTCTAACTGGAATCAGCGATCCGTGTGCCCGTCATATTGGGACCTTGCGCAAATTACACAAGCGATCAAGCGTCCATCTGATTCAACAGAGCCAGAAAAACAGATCATTTTTGTTTTTCAATTAAGATAACCAGCAAATACGCCCCGAATATAGCAAGCCCTATTGCAAAAGATACATAGCACAACGGCAAACCGGCATCAGAGAGTGGGCATGTCGGTTTACCGAATAGTTCAAGCGTAGTGCCAAGAGCAGCTAATAGAATGACCGGCGTAACACCAGCGAAGAACAGCCATATCAGCCTGCGCCACCAAACCAATGCCGCTATTGCCATTGCCGCATAGCAAATTGAAACCAAGTAGCAGGCAGGGATGGATCCAAGGGAAGGGCACGCATCACCTGTCTGAAAATGGGTGAACGAGATCGGTATGATCCCGCTCAAAACCTTCATGCACGTGAGCATAATGCCCACGCGCAAAAGGCGGCTTACCCAAATCACTGCGCTGAATCGCCAAAGGTTAACGTCTCATCGCGGAAAACTCCGTCTTGAGTGGCGGACGTTCCGTCGATGAAATTAACGGTTACAGAAGTTGCGCTTTGTGCCCCTAAGCCGGCTATGATCATGCGGCTGCTGTCTGAAAGCAGGCCTTCACCGGATACATATGGCTTAAAAAGAGACGATCCGTCTTGCAAAGTAATTTCAACCATCGCGCCGATACTATCGAGGTTTTCGGGCAATTGAATTTTCAAGAAACCGTTTGGGTTATCGCCTGCGCTGATGAAGGCTTGTGAGTTGCCTGCGATATTAATGTGCACAACATCGGAGCGACCGTCGCCATTGAAATCAGCGGTCAACGGTGCAATGGAATATTGGCGATTAACGACACCATTCAGTGCGCCCACCTCAGCCATTTCACCAGACGCTGTCTGAACCAACATACGACCTGGAAGGCGCAATACTGGGACTTTATGAAACGGTGCGGTTACGAAGTTTTCGGACACGATGAGATCTTCGCGGCCATCCAGATTCAAATCTTCGTTGCTCAGGCCCCAACCGAATTCGTAATCTGCGATCTTCATCGCTTCACCTTCTTCGGAAAAAGTACCGTTTCCATCAGATACAAGGGCCATCCATTTGCGGTTTAAAGGCTGGTCGTCACGCAGATCGCCCCGTACCATGAATGTCGGTGGCGTAGATCCGATGTTGGAAAAATTATAATCTGTCACGCCATCATTGTTAAGATCGGCAATCCCGATACCCATCGGATATGACGGAATATCAGTGTTTGGGTTTTCAATGTTCGTGAAGTGGCCGGTACCGTCGTTTTCGTAAGTCCGAATATTACCAGTGTCATGGGCCACGATCAGATCTAAATCACCATCCCCTTCAAAGTCGCCAAATGTGGCTTGGAAAGTATTGTGCAAAAAGTAGACGCCACGCTCTCGGGTTTCATTGGTAAACGTATTGTCACCGTTGTTAATGAACAGTTCCGATGTGCCGCCGTATTCATCACGGTTGAAGATATTCAAGCCTTCGATTTTGTCGTTTTGAATATATCCAGAAACGAACATGTCAAAATGGCCATCTGTGTTCACGTCAGCAACGGCGATCGATAGACCTGTCGTGTTTTCGTTCATTTGTGTGTCCAGCTGTTCGCTGGTGAACGTGCCCCCATTGTTTGTGTAAAGCCAAATACCTTCAGGGTGGGTGACAAGCATATCAACTTGTCCGTCCTTGTTGTGGTCCAAAACCAAGGCGCCAAGCGCTGTTCCGTCGCCGGGTTTATTCAGGCCTGCTTGATCTGCTACGGCAACAAATTCGCCGTTTTTAAATCTGAAAAGGCCGTTCTCTTGTTGGAAGCTGCCACCAATGAAAAGCTCTTCTGTGCCATCCCCATCAATATCAATCGCGGCGCTGCCGGTCATTGGCAGTGAGGTTGCATCTTTGTGCGATTGCAGGAATGGGACTTCAACATGGTCGAATTCCGGAACAATCGTATCTCCAAGATCAACGTCATAAGGCACACGACGGTCGTTCAGCGTATACGCCGACATCCCTATGACCATCGAGCCCATCACTGGCACGATGACCATAGGGATGTACTTTAGTTTTCTGAGCATTGCTTAGCCCTCCATTTTTAGTTTTGAGGCAACAGCAAGCGATACCGAGAACATAACGAAATACGCGACGTTTAAGGCGATCAGCATAACGTATTTGCCAATAGTAGGAACGGTGAAGAAAAGGATGAATGACACGATGATCAAGAATATCGGGTTGAGCAACGCCATCATGCGTGGGTAATGAGATCGCCCCGTCAAGCACAGCCAAATAAAGATCACTGACAATGCGAGAACACCGAGGCGCACGACCTGCAAAAGGCTCTCATAGCGCAGCTCGTATAGGGCCAACTGCTCTGGAATTCCACCGGCAGCGACCAGTTCAACCGCGCTCGCACGCGATCCGATCCAGACTGCCCCAACAATACAGGCATACGCCATCACGAGCCCTGCAATGCGCGCCGCAACCTCATGGGCGGGGCGCAACATCAGATAGATATGAACCGCACCGACAACATAAAGCGGAGCCCCAAGAACACCAAAGAAATGGCCGATCGTGGCACGATCACGTGTGACGCCTTCAAAGAACGCAAAGGTATCTGTATATCGCGCAAGTTTATCATAGTGCAGCAGGAATTCTCCGATCCCTACAAGGATCGCCGCCGCAAGGCCCAGTTGCCCTGTGATCATAATCAACCGTTTATGTGTCATTTGGAGTGTTCTTTCATCATCGAACCTTGGTGGTTTAACAAACTATTAACGACCTAGAGGACCGTGGAATTATCTGTTTTCATAGGTTGTCAGGGTGTCTTTTGCGCAATTCAAAAATGCGCGTTTCATCGATTTTCTTGCAGCACTTCCTCATCACCGGGTCAACGACTCACAAGTCAATGTGATTAAGCGTGAGGCGTTCGAGGGTGAACGAGGACGTCAGTAGATGTTTGGAAATCGGCTTCATATTGGACCTTTTGCTGCGCATTTATTTGCCTTCACCGATTGAGATGCTCAAAAACGAGAGAATGTTACAAAAATCTTTAAAAAATATTTTCACCCCTGTTGCGCAGGGCCAAGGTAGGCGACAGTGCGGCATGGATTACCAAGATGACGAACACAAGGCTGAGGGTCTGGAAGCGGCTACACAGGCTTTGACTTCGAATGAAGTCGCCGAGCTTGTCCGCACGCATACCGACTGGATGCTTGGCGCAGCCTTCCGCATTCTAAGGGACCGCGCCCACGCAGAGGATGCCGTCCAAGTTGCATTCACAAAAATTTGGTCGAAGATCCATGCCTTCGAGGGGCGTTCCGCACTACAAACATGGATGCATCGTGTCGTAGTAAATGAGGCGTTGATGATATTACGCAAAATCAAACGTCGGAACGAAAGTTCAATTGACCATTTGCTGCCAGTTTTTGATGAAAGTGGTTACCGAGTTGAGGTCGAAGACAAGTCGGCCGCCACGCCTGAAGTTTTGCTGTCGCGGCGTCAAACACATACGTATGTCAGGGACGCGATCATGGCCCTACCAGACAAATATCGCCTCGTTTTATGTCTTCGTGACATCGAAGGATTTAGCACTGCTGAGACGAGCAAAGCATTGGAGTTGAGCGAAGCAAATGTCAAAGTAAGGTTGCATCGCGCACGCTCCGCTTTGAAGACACTCCTTGAACCTCATATAAAAGATCAAAAGCTATGAGCCAAACTCAAAACCGCAAAACAGCCCGCCCAATTGCTGGAATGATGTTTCGACTGCCGTTCATGATCGACTGCGAAGAATTTGATAGATTTATTTTGGACTATCTGGAGGGAAACCTCTCGAGGGGCCAACGTATCAAATTTGAAATACACTTAAAACTTTGCCGAGAATGTCGTGATTATTTGCAAGCATATAAAGACACGATGGAACTGACAAAGACGCAAACTGACATACCGTTTTCCGAGATGGGGATGGGAGACGTTCCTGAAGATCTTATCAAGGCTGTACTCGCCGCTCGTAAATAGCCAGAAAATGAAATCATTTGGGTAGCTACTGTTTTTTCGCGACTTCAGTTCTAGCTACACCCCGATCATCCAGCCATATTTTGGTTTAGTGGGCAGTTCTGTCCGATGATATGGATCTTGCTTCAAACGGGACGAAGTATGAGATGGCAGGCAAGTTTGGTGTTTGCATGATTGATCCAGCGCCCGCCTCCCTCAGCGAGGAAATATGTTTTCGTCCCGTCGAATGAAAGGATGCTGTGCTGCATCAGGTGACGGACTGAGTTTTTATGCGATTCTAAGCAGAAGCCCGCACGGTTTTCCAACTCCATTTCGATCGCACAAGTACATGACTTAGACGAGCACAGGGCATCCAAAGGGAACACAGGACAACAACGAATTGCAGCAAAAACTATAAACGCCCCTTCTTTAAGCGACGGGATTGTGGCGCTTCTGCGTATAGCATCTACATATAAGTAAAACTTGGAGCCACTTAGCAGCGAAAGGGAGTGATCTTTGCGACAGCCCCTCATTTATCTTGTCTCAGCGGGTATCCTTTGCGCCGCATATCTCTTTTCGTTTGGGGTGCCAAACGCACTTAAATATGCGGTCGGCATGGATACGGCGCAAACTGAGGTGCAAACCTCCGATCACGGCGCACGTCCTCAAAGAGGGGCACAAGAAACGGTTGTGGTGACGCAACCCTTGACCGCAAGACATTACAATTTGGCCTTAACCACCATCGGGACGGCGACCTCTTTGCGCAGTATTGATGTGGTATCGAGTGTGGCTGGTGAAATTACAGAAATATCACTGGACGCAAATAAAGCGGTCACAGCAGGTGATGTTCTTTTGACGTTGGATAACCGAGCAGAACAGCTTGCACTAAATGTCGCAAAGACGGAACTGGAACAGGCGCAGGACCTGTTTGATCGCTATGAAACGCTCCGCAGTAACGGCAACTCAACCATCACTGATATTATATTCGTTGAAACAGAGGTCGCTTTGAAGCTGGCTCAATTCAATGTCGATGTAGCGCAAAATGCATTGGATGAACGCACAATCACAGCAAAAATCGGCGGCACGCTTGGCCTAAGTGATCTCCAAGAAGGCTCCTATCTAAACGTCGGTGATGAGGTCGTCACAATCAACGATTCCACGGCTATCGTGGCAGAGTTTGAGGTCCCCGAACGCTCAATTGCTTTGTTGGAGGTAGGAAAGCCTGTTCAGATTAGCACACCAACGTATGCGGGGCGCGTTTTCGACGGCAAGATTGTAGCCTTCGATAGTGAGCTTGACCCAACTTCGCGCAGCGCAACAGTTCGTGCGCAGATTGACAATCCGGATGGTACCCTGATTGCTGGCATGACGTTTTCAGTACGTGTCGTAGAACAGACCGATCCGCTCCCTGTTGTGCCTGCAACAGCCATCACATGGAGCAGAGGAGGCGCAAATATCTGGACGGTTGAAGATGGGGCTGCTTCACCGCATCCCGTCGCAATCCGCTACCGTAATGGCACCCGTGTTTGGGTCGAAACAGACCTGCCACTTGAGACAATTATCATCACAGAGGGAGCTGCGAAGTTGCGGGCTGGTACTGCTGTGACCGATGCTGATAATGCTGCAGGTTCTAAAAGATGAGTTTTGAGCGCATGTTGCAAGTAAAGGGGTTCGCTGGACTGTTTGTCGGACGGCCAATCCTCGGGCTTGTCTTGAACCTGTTGATCATTATTGCGGGGCTGGCGGCCCTCAACAACATAGATGTCCGCGAAATGCCCGATGTTGACCAACCAGTCCTGTCGGTCAGTACTACCTATGAAGGCGCGGTGCCGGCAACTGTTGACAGTGAAATCACACAACCTCTCGAAGATGCGCTTAGCGGTCTCGAAGGGCTATCTTTTATAGAATCCAAATCCAGCGCTGGGTCTAGTCGGATCACGATTGATCTGTCTGACGGCACAGATGTAGACATCGCCGCCAATGAAGCCCGCGAAATTGTAGCAGCCACCACGTCATCTTTACCGGAAGACGCAGAAGAACCGACCGTTTTAAAAAGTGACAGCGACTCGGATGCGATCGTTCGACTGGCGTTGTTGGGCGACGCTAGCTTTGATGAGCTGACCCAGATTGCTGAAGGCATAATCTCTGAACGGCTCTCAACGATTGACGGCATCGCCGAAGTTACAGTGCAAGGCAGTCGCGCCAATGAATTTCAGGTTCGGTTGGATATGGCATCATTGCTCAGCCGTGGTTTGACGGTTTTTAACGTTAGCACTGCGCTGGCCACATTGCGTGACGATACTGCCCTTGGGTCTTTGGAGGGGACAAGCCAGACCTTGGCCCTAAGCGTTGGAAATCAAGAGGTCACCGTTGAGACCATCAACGGCATCCAGATCGACAACACGACCCAAGTGGCGGATGTTGCATTGGTTCAACTTTTGCCGGAAGAAACCTCGGTTTTTACTCGAGTGAATGGCCAACCTGCGATCAGTGTGGACATCATGCGCCAATCCGTTGGAAACACGTTGCAAATATCACAAGACGTTAATGTGGCAGTTACCGAGCTGCGCCAAGAGCTTACCGACGGTGTTGAGCTTATCATTGCATCTGATGATGGCGTGTTTATCGAAGCCTCGATCCAAGAGGTCGTGACTTCAATCTTGTTGGCAACCGCGATCGTGATTGCGGTGATCTTTCTCTTTTTGCGTTCTCCGCGTGCTACTTTAATCCCTGCGATTACAATCCCAGTGGCTTTAATCGGCACTTTGGCGGCCATTTGGATGACAGGGTTTTCGGTAAATACCATTAGCCTGTTGGCGCTGGTACTGGCCACGGGCATGGTTGTGGATGATGCAATTGTTGTCGTAGAAAATATTGTTCGCAAGCGGGCAGAAGGTATGGGAGCGTTTGCGGCAGCAGCTGCCGGCACAAACGAGGTATTTTTTGCCGTCATTTCAACAACCGCAACGCTTGCGGCGGTTTTTATTCCGATTTCATTTCTCCCGGGGCAAGCTGGTGGTGTCTTTTCGGAATTCGGGTTCGTTTTAGCATTCGCCGTCACGCTATCTTCGTTTACCGCACTGACCCTCGCACCGGTATTGTCGGCCCTTTTGGACCCAGGCAAGTCAAAGGCATCACCGAACAATGATGCCGCGACCCAAGGCGCAATGGCGCGCGGTTTTGATGCGGTGATGGACTGGTCCATTCGCACACCCGTTTTAGTTTTGTCTATTGCTGGGGCAATTGTCATCTACGCAATCAGCGTTGCAATCACCCTACCTTCAAGCGTGACGCCAACGGAAGATCGTGGATTTTTCGTGGTACAGGCACGTGGAGCTTCTGACACAACAGTGGATTATCTGGACACGCAGGTGGTCTTGGCGGAAAAAATCCTGACCCCCTATCTTCGAAGCGGTGAAATTGAGACGATCCAAAGTATCGTTGGCGTAGGCGGCGGTACGAGCGCCCAAATCATTGTACGGCTCCCAGATTGGGAAGACCGTGACTTCGCACAGGATGAACTGGTTGCAAAGATAAGCAGACAACTTGCGAATATTCCAGGCGTGCAGATCAGTGCACGCTCCTCCAATAGTTTGAATATTCGTGGCGGTGGCAGCGGCCTTGGGCTTGCCGTGACGGGTACCAACTTGGAAGAATTGACTGCGGCTGCGGAAGTGCTGGTTGCGGCCATGTCCGAAAATGCAGCCTTTGTGAATCCACAACTCTCTTCGGCACCCGTTAGTGCGGAACTGAAGATAAACGTCGATCAAGCGGCTGCTGGTGATATGGGTCTGACACCCGCATCGGTCACCAGTCTGGTCAGCGCATTGGTGCGTGGCGACGTCGCTGTCAGCGTTTTTGACAATGACACCGAAGTTGATGTGAACGTATTGCCAGGTGGTCCAGACATCGACGACCCCTCTGACATTTCGTCGATCTCAATCAGGTTGGATGATGGCTCCTATGTGCCGCTCTCTTCTGTCGCGACTTTGGAGACGGTAGTAAGTGATGCTCAAGTTGCTCGTTTGGGGGGCGCTTTGTCGGTGGCTTTGCAGGCGAATCTTGCTGAGGGTGTAAACCTCTCTGATGGGATAAACTTGGCCCGCGACTTGGCTGCAGACGCGCTGCCTGATGGAATGGGTCTGACTTTCACAGGTGAAGCTGCAACGCTGAATGACAGTACCCAAGAAATGTATGTCGTTTTCGGAACCGCCTTGTTGATCGTCATGCTCGTTCTGGCGGCGCAATTTGAAAGCTTCGCAAGTGCTGTCGTGATCATGCTGACTGTCCCCTTCGGGTTGGCAGCTGCCTTGCTGGCGATTTCCCTGAGTGGCGGGTCATTGAACTACTACAGCCAGATTGGTCTGGTGATGCTCATCGGCGTTATGGCCAAAAATGGTATTCTGATTGTCGAATTTGCAAACCAATTGCGTGAAGCGGGCCAAGACATTGATGCGGCCATTCGCAATGCGCTACGCTTGCGCATTCGACCGGTCATGATGACAATGGTCTCTACGGTGTTGGGTGGCCTCCCGCTTGTACTGACATCAGGTGCTGGTGCTGAGGCGCGTCGGGAAGTCGGTTGGGTCATCGTTGGTGGATTGGGCTTTGCCACGGTTTTCACATTGTTTCTAACGCCAATCTTCTATCGCTGGATCGCCAATTGGGGCAGCATGCCGGGTGCTGCGTCTAATCGGCTTGCCAGCGAGGCCGCGTCCGTTTCTATGTCAAAATGAGATTTTCTTTTAAGGCGATGAAGAGCCAAGATAAGCGGGCATCAAGGCCAAAGAAGAACGTTTTATCTGCACAGATGCCATGCGGCTCGTAAAAGCTGCACTGTCAAACTGGGCCTGTCGCGGTTTGGAATGGCCCTGCTTTTTAGGGTAACTTCATTAACAGCTGGTCTGAATTCTTGCGACCACCTCTCTCAGATCTGTATCGGAGCAAGATCAGCAACCTCGCCTGTGCCTGACAAGACCCAAGATTAAAGATGGAAACAACCATGGTTCTGCGCGGGTTGATTTCTGAGGTTCGGATGGTTCCGAGCACGGACGCGGCAAGCGTTCATCGCATTGAACTCGCAGAATAATTGACTGCTGTCTTGGTATTGTCCGCGCCGAAACGACAAAACCCGCGCTATTTGCACGGGTTAAGTCGGTTGTTATGGTTGCGGGAGTAGGATTTGAACCTACGACCTTCAGGTTATGAGCCTGACGAGCTACCGGGCTGCTCCATCCCGCGCCAATACCGGCTATCTACGGCGCTGCGGAAGGAAGCACAAGTGCCAATTACAACATTTTTGTAAATTACTTTTTCATCTGACCACCCATGCATTTTGTGGGCTTTCATCCCCATTCAGATGCGGGTTGTTCAGCGATTTGAAGGCTTGCTGCCCTGTGCCCTGAGGGGCCCTCAGATTGTTCAAGCGCTCAACCATTGCCGGCAGTGGCTTTGGTCGAGCGCTCCACTCCGTGACCGTGCCATTGATGTGCTCCGGACCGTTGTAGACACCCATTGGACCTGTCACGCTTTGGTCCGGGTCTCCGTCCAAAGAGATGTCATGACAGGATCATGGAGAGATAGCCGCCAATCAATGCAAGCACGGTCGTGAGGGCATAGCTGACCGGATAGGGAACCGCAGCGACAGAGCTCTTGGATTCTTCCATGATTGCATTCAGGCCAGGGGTGCTGTTTCTGCCGCCTGTTGTCGCGCCGTCCGAAATCACAGAATTCAAGCCGAAAACTTTTACTCCGATCCAGAATGCGACGAGTGGGGGGATAAGCGCGCCTGCTGTCCCGATCAGCGCCAGCCATATGATTGTGTCGCCACCGAGGGCGGAAATCACCTTGGGACCCACATTGGCCGACAACACAGCCACAAAGGCGTTCAGTCCAAAGTCCTGAAGAAAACTACGCGCGCCTTCATGCACGGGGCCCCCGAAGTCTGGATTCCGGCTTCGAAAATAGCTGACGCCCACACCGGCCATGATCACGCCAGCGGAGGTGCCAAACGCAAATGGGATGCCGGAAATCGTGACGGTGATGATCCCCACCAAATAGCCTACCAGCATGGCAAGCGCGAGATAGAGCAGGTCAGACTTCATGGTTGGCAAAATTGCGCGCCCGCCAAGTTGTTTTGCAGCCGCTTTTAATGCCGCATCCGGACCTGTCAGGCGCAGCACATCGCCAAAATATACATCGCTGTCGGGGCCTAGGGGTAACTCGTTGCCAGCACGAAACAGGGCCTGAACCTCGACGCCGCCAGTGCCGTGGCTTTGCAGTTCAGCAATAGTCTTCCCCGAAACCGCATGTGAACCAATATGAACGTCGGCAACTTCCAAAGGCACATTACGGGCCAGCAGATTATCGGATTCAGGGCCGATGAGTTCGCGTTCATCAAAGATCAGATCATGCACATTGCTGCGGACGGTTACGATATCGCCTGCAACGATCACGGGATCACTGGCCAGATCCACGATCTGTTGATCACGCACCACGCGCAAAATCGGAACATGGGGGAAATCAGCAGCCAACTGCGAAATGCTGCGCCCCAGAAAACGATCGTGGGTCACGTTGAAGGCACGAAGGTCATAGGGGGACGGGCCCATCGTTAATGCACCAGGAGCCCCCGGTACCGGATGTATGGCACCGCCTGTGTATTCGGCTTCAGCCTGCTTTGCATCCGCTTCAGCATCATAGCCAAAGATACGGGGCAGGTAACGGATCAACAAGATGATACCCACAGTCGACAGCACGTAGCTGATTGCATATGCGGCGGCCATGTTTGCGCCGACTTCCTCGACGGTCATACCTTCAGGCGGCACGTAAGCGCCACTGGCCATTGCGCCTTGGCCGACGCCGAGGACTGCAGTGATCGTGTAGCTGCCCGAGATAAGTCCTGTCGCATACCCGGGGGCCAGGCCCATCAGTTTTGCCCCGAAATAGCAGATGACCCAATTCAGCGACCAGACGATCAGGCCAATCCCGACAAAGGCCAGCCCGCCTTTTCGCAGGCCGGAAAAGAACTGAGGGCCGACTTTCAAGCCGAGAGCGTACATAAACAGCAACAGCATGAAAGAGGACAGAATTCCGGGAATCGAATAGGTGATGCCATAAGCTGCTTCAGCGATCATCGACAGAACCACCCCCACAAGCAACGTGCCTGCGGTAGAGCCAAGAGAGATCGTCTTGAAGCTAAAGCTGCCGATCAGTGTACCAAGAGCCAGCGCAAGCAGCACATAAGCAATCGGTTGGTTGTCCAGAAGCTGAAAAAAGCCGTGAAGCCCGGCCTCGGTAACCGGTTCGATCTTGTCAAATATTTGTCCAATGACGCCTTCAGGCGTTGAGGTGGCCGCATCTTGTGCCGATGCCGGTCCGCCAACAAAAAGCAGTGGCAGTAAGGAGACTTGGGCAGCAGATTTCCCTGCTGCCCTCAAGAAACTTCGCAATTCAACCATGATGGAATCCCGGGCCTGCAGTGGTATTAGGTACCGGATTTTTGGACAAATGCTCGATTGCGCGTTTCATATCTTCGAGAAGAAGACCGGCCAGATCACGGCTGACTCCGTGGCGTATCAGAATGCGCTGAACGACCGTTTCCTGACGGTTTGACGGCAACGGGTAGGACGCAATCTGCCAACCGCGCATTCGCACCCTTTCGGACAGATCATAAAGCGTGAAGCCATGATCGCCATCTGTCAGCTTGTACGCAACAGCGGGAAGGCCACCATGACCATTATAGACCATTTCGAACGGCCCGATTTTCGCCAGTTCCGCTCCCAACCATTGAGCTGTATCTGCGCAGGTCTGCTGGATTGCAGTGTATCCTTCGCGGCCCAGCCGCAGGAAATTGTAATATTGCGCGATAATTTCACCGCCCGGGCGGGAGAAGTTCAGCGCGAATGTGGGCATATTGCCGCCTAGATAATCCACGTAGAAAATCAGATCTTCTGGCAGGTCCTCTTTTGAGGCCCAGATCACCCAGCCCACACCCAGCGGCGCCAACCCGTATTTGTGACCTGAGGCATTGATAGAACGCACGCGCGGTATTTTGAAATCCCACACGAGTTCGTGCTGGATGAAAGGCGCAATGAAGCCGCCCGATGCAGCATCGACATGGATCGGAATATCGAGCCCAAGATCGCGCTGCATTGAATCCAGCTCGCGTGCCAGGGCTTCGACGGGCTCGTAGATGCCGGTAAAGGTAACGCCCAATGTAGCCACCACACCGATGGTATTTTCATCGCAGTATTTGCGCAGGTCCTCTGGTTGGAGGCCAAGCGCATCGCCTTCCAGCCGCACCTCACGAATTTCGACATCGAAATACCGTGCGAATTTTTTCCAACAAATCTGCACCGGACCCGTGACGATATTGGGTTTGCTTGTGTCCTTGCCCTCGGCCTCGCGTCGCGCGCGCCATTTCCATTTGAACGCCAAGCCCCCCAACATGGCTGCTTCGCTTGAGCCTGTGGTTGAACAGCCCACAGTCTCCCATGATTTTTCCGCGTGCCACAGGTCCGCAAGGATGTGGACACAGCGATTTTCGATCTCGGCGGTCTGTGGGTATTCGTCTTTGTCGATCATGTTCTTGTCGACGGCGTCAGTCATCAACTGCTTAACTTCATCTTCAACCCAAGTTGTGCAAAACGTAGCCAAATTCTGACGCGCATTGCCGTCCAGCAATAATTCATCACGCACTAAAGAATAGGCGGCATGTGGTTCTGCGCCGCTGTTCGGCATGCGGTATTTTGGAAGGCTATTTCTAGATGCATCGGTTGCATAGATATCCTGTAAAGTGGATTGGTCCTTGAGATCAACTTTGTGGATAGGCATTTCGAGGGTCCTTTGATGGCGCCGATTCAGACTGAAGAAGGATTGATACGTGCGTTTGATATCGCTGCGCTATTCGCGTTAACTACGATACCTAATCGCGGATTAACGCTTCGTACCCTCAAAGGTATTGATCCAAATCAATTGCCAGGCAAATTGCCGCTTTTTTTCGGCAGGTCATTAGGGGATAAGCCAGCCGCTGAAAAACAGGGCTGACGCCAATTCCGGCCAGCCATCAAACGCGGCTTTAGCGTGTTGGCGCGCCAGTAATTTTAGAGCGCGCGTCCAGAGCGCTCGTCAGGTCATCGGGAATGACATCGACATATGTGCAGGCCCACAGGATGCGGGTTTCTTCATCGTTCAATGCGCGCAGGCCGTGTTTCAATGTGCTGTCAAAATACGTGCTGTCGCCGGTTTCCAGGATGACGGGCTGGTAATGCTCTACCGCAAGTTCCAGACGTCCTGACAGAACATAGATGAATTCCTCGCCTTCATGTGCGGACAGATCGCTCAGGCTCAAGGGTGCACGGTTTTCCACAAGGGTCACCAGTGGCACAATCTTTTTGCCGGTCAGCGCGTTGCACAGCGCTTCGTATTCGAAAAACTTTGTCCGGACCTTGCGCCCTTGGCCGGCGCGGGTGACGGTCATGCGGGTTGTCTGTTGTACCTCAGCATCCGAGGCAAATATCTGCTCGAGGCCAACACCGTAAACGCGGGCAATCCGCACAAGGTTTTCATAGCTGGGCGATGTTCGGCCGCTTTCGATCTTTTGAATGGTAGACAGGGCCAAACCGGATTTCTGGGCAGCGTATTCGAGGGTGAAGCCGTTTGTTGTCCGCAAGGATTTCATCCTCATGGCCAGATCATTGCGCAGCTCTATGCGGGTCGTTTCCCAGTCATCATCGGCCTGCGCGAGGTTTGATTTGCCGTCTGGTGCCATGGTCGAATGTCTCCGAAAAAGATGCCTGTCGGTGATAGACTGTAGGAAAGACAGGGCGCAATACGCGATTTATGCGCGGGCATTGTGGGTCGCCCTGTCTTTGCGGCGGTTAAAACCGCTGCATCAATAAAACACACCAGGTAGCCATGTTGCCAACCCCGGGAAGGTCAGTATCAGCGCAAGCACGATAATCTGGCATATGATAAAGGGGATCACGCCGACATACATCTGCTTTAGTGTCATGCTGTCCGGTGCGATGGACCTGAGGTAGAAAATCGAGGGTGCCATCGGCGGAGTCAGATAGCTGGTCTGGAGAGTGACCAGAAAGACGGTCGAGAACCAGAGCGGATCAATGCCGTAGGTGCGTAGGATGGGCATTGAAATTGTCATCATGATCAACACGATCGAAATCAGATCCATGGCAAATCCCATGATAAAGGTGATCCCCAGAATGACTGCCATGACGGACCATGGTTCAAGGCCGAGGCGGTCAATCAATCCGGTGGTCGCGCTCATTCCGCCCGACGCAAAGAAAACACCCGAGAACATGGAGCCAGCCAGCACGATGGCGAGGATCATCGCAGTGAGCGACACAGTTTTCAGTGAGGCTTCAAAAAGCAACTTGAGCGAAAAGCGGCCATAGAAAAGGGCCAGCAGGACAACGCCAGCCGAGCCGCAGGCAGCTGCTTCTGTCGGGGTTGCCAACCCGCCAAAGAGTGTGCCGAGCACGGTCAGGATAAGAAAGGCGGTGGGCAAAAGCGCTACGGCGGAAATGCGCAGCTTTTCGGCAAAGGTTTTGTCATCAGGTTCCAGATCTCTTGGGGCTACCTCTGGGCGAAGGGTTGCGACCCCTGTGATGTACAGGATGAACATTGCCGACATCATCAAGCCCGGCAGCAGGATCGCAGCGAGCAAATCACCAACCGGAAGGGCGGCGATCGGGGCAAGAATAATGACCGGAATAGACGGTGGAATCACGGTGCCCAAGGACCCGCCGCCACAGATTGTGCCAGCGACAAGCGAATTGGCGTAGCGCCGTTTCAGCATGGCGGGAATGGCCAACATCCCAACCAGCGTTTCAGTCGCCCCGACAACACCGCTTGCTGCGGCGAAAACGGTGCACATGATCAGTGCCGCGATCGCGAGGCCGCCGGGCAAACGGCGCGTCCACATGTAGATCGAGTCAAACAGCTTTTCGGCGATGCCGGCCTTTTCCAGAACTGCACCCATGAAGATGAACAGAGGGATCGCGCCCAACACATAGTTTGTCGCAACCTCGTCGACCTTTTGTGCCATCTGCAAAAACAAGATATCGCCGAACCGCATCCAGCCGAAAGCCAGTGTCGTCAGCATCATCGAAAATGCCACCGGGATACCTAAAAAGATAAGGGTCAAGAGGGCGGGAAACATCCAAAGTACATTGATGTCCATTATTTTGCTTCCTCGTTGGTTTCGGTCGCTCGCAGCGAGCATTGAAGGATTTTTGCGAATGACTGAAAGATCATCATCGTCATGCCGAGGACATAAATGACGCGGTAAGGCCAGATTTTCGGGTTCCAGGCGCTCAGCCCGCTGCCTTCTCCGGTCTCAAAGGCCCGCAGGGCGCTTTGTGCCAAAGCAAGCGTCAGGAAAATGAAAAACCCTGTCAGGACAAAATAGGCGATTGCATCAATGATGGCAGTCCAACGCTTTGGCAGGATATCATGCATGAAATCGACATTTACATGGGCATCAATACTGAGCGCATAGCTCATCCCCAGAAGGAAGATTGACCCCATCAGCATGTAACTTATCTCGAAGGCCCATTGCGTCGGGGCGTCGAATAGATACCGGCTGACCACCTCATATACCATCGCCACAACCAAGGGCATGACCAAAAAGGCCGCCAACCTGCCCGCCCAAAGGGAAAGCCGGGATATAGCGTTCGCGATTTGCGCCTGCTTGGGTTTCAGTTTTCGGGTTGGCTCTGGGGGCATCTGTTGGCTCCTGAACGGGAATTAAAATGAGAGCGAAGCCGCAAAGAGCGTGAACTGCTCTTTGCGGCGTCAGATTGTTTAGTGATCGCCGGGGGCAAACCGGAATTCGGTCAGGCCAGAGAGTGAGGCCAAGAAGGTGCTTTGGTCTTTGTAGACGCGGGCGAACCATTCGTTTTCAAGAGACTGTTCTTCGGCCCATTCCGCAGATGCAGCGGCCACAGCGTCGATCAGGCTGTCATCGACGATGACGATTTCTGCCTTACCCTCGGATTTGATCGTCTCATATGCTTTCAGGTCAAGATCGGCATATGCGAGGTAGGTTGTCTGAAGCATCCATTGGCCCGCAAGCTTCAGCAGCTCTTGATCTTGTTCGGGGATCTCGGCCCAAGCATCTTTGTTAAAGATGCAATCCATCATGGCACCGCGAGAATGCACACCGGGCAGCATCACGTAGGGCGCAATGGAATCGAACCCTTCTTGGACGTTTCCGCCCGGGCCACCCCATTCCACGGCGTCGACAACTTTACGTTCCAGCGCCGAAAATACCTCGGAGCCGGGCAAGACTACTGTGGAAACCCCCAGCTTTGGCGCGATTTCCGCCCAAGCCGACGAGGTGCGCAGTTTTAGCCCGTCAAGATCTTCGACCGTGCGGACGGGTTTGTGGGCGTGCATGAAAATCTCGGTTTCGGTCACGCCGCAGGGCACAGAAACAACATCAAATTTGTCCATCCGCCATTCTGCCAGCAACTCTGCGCCGTTCCCGTTGATCATCCACATCATGTATTCTTCGGGGTTGGGGCCACCGGGCCAGCTGCCGAACAATGCGCCGGTGCGGTCGATAGACCAGTCATAACCGCCCCAGCCATAGCCGGATTCAGCGATGCCCAATTTTACGGTTTCCGCAACTTTCAAAGCGGGGCCCAAGGCACCAGCAGGAAAGACGTTGATCTTGACCCGGCCGTCCGTGATTTTTTCGACGGTTTCGGCATAGCCTTGAATGCCAACATCATACCAATGCCCGCCTGCAAAGGGCGTAGCCATGTTCAGCTCGATCGTGTCAGCCATAGAGGCGACACCGCTTACTGCGGTTAGTGCAGCCGCGTAGATGAATTGTGATTTCTTCATGAATATCTCCTTGGGTTTCAGTATTGGTTCGGGGTTGCAAAAACAGGGGGCGCGGGAACGGTTTGGCCGATGTTAAATCGCGCCAGAAGCGAGCGCGCGCAGGCGGGTGAGTTGTGATATTTTTAAAGGAATTCCATGTGTTCGGCGCTCTGCGCACAGGCGGTGGCGTCGCAGGCCGGGCCGTGCATCAAAGCCGGCGTCTTCGAGCATTTTCATAAGGACGCTGGCCCGCGAAGGTAGTCCCCGCCCAAGCCCGCCAAATGACGGGTCGATCCCGATTATGATTTGTCCGGTCTTGGGGGTTTCGGCTCCGGGGTGGGTCGACCAGTCAAACTCGAACGAGAAATTCCCGCCGGATAATCCGGCTGTCAAAAGCTCGACCATCAACGAGATGGCGGACCCCTTGTGCCCGCCAAAGGGGACCAGAGCACCGCCATCCAGAATCGCATCAGGGTTGTTCGTGAGTTCACCGTTGCGATCTACGCCCGTGCCCGCAGGCAAGCTCCGGCCTTCTTTGGCGGCGATCTGGACGTCGCCATTTGCCATTGTTGTCGTGGCAAAGTCGAAAACGAGCGGCGGCTGGCCTTCCACGGGGGCGGCAAAGGCGATGGGGTTGGTGCCATAAACCGGTGTGCTGGCACCGTGCGGCACCGAACACGCAAAGCTGTTGACCATAGAGAGCGCGACCAGCCCGCTTTCCGCAAAGGGGAGAATGTCGGGCCACAGGGAAGAGAAGTGATGCGCGTTGCCAATAGCCAAAAGCGCGATCCCGTTGCTGCGGATTTTCTCAACAAACGCATCATGGGCGAGGGCCAGCGCCGGTTGTGCAAAGCCGTTGTTCGCATCGACGGCGATAAAGCCGGGTGCTTTGTCCTCTATGATCGGTACGGCTTTGCCATCGACCCAACCGCTGCGCAGGGTGTTGACGTAGCCCTCGATACGGAACACGCCGTGGCTTAACGACCCATCCCGTTCTGCGCCTGTGCAATTCTCGGCGAGTTGCCGTGCGACGACATCGCTACAACCATTCTGGACAAAGATTTCCTCCAGCAGTGCAATGAGTTCTTTCTCGCTGCTGTATTCGAATGCATCGCTCACGTTGTCTGGTCCGCTTATTTTAGTGACGTTCCAGAGATTGGTTGCATGGTTGTGGTGAGCAGCAAAAGAAAAAAGTGGTAATATTTTACCAAATACAGATCCTATTGGACTAAATTTGCGCCTGTGATTAATTTTTGACCATGCTGTGAGGTGCGGCAGGGGCAGGGCGCGAGGGTAAAGGCCGTATTGTGCCTTCTAAATGATATGATATAACATAACGATTAATGAAGCCTTCGAGAGAGCCCCAACAATGCCCCGAACCGACAAGCGTATCCCTGTAACATTGCTGACCGGATTCCTTGGCGCTGGCAAAACCACGATGTTGAACCAGATATTGGCCTCCGGCGGGGGGGCGCAGATTGCTGTCGTTGTGAATGAATTTGGCGAGGCTGGGCTGGATCATGACTTGATTGAGGCCGTCGACGAGGAAGTCGTGCTGATGCGGTCGGGCTGTCTGTGTTGTTCTATCCGTGGGGATTTGTCACGGACCCTGCAGGATCTGAGGGCGCGCAGGAAATCACGGCGGATCAGCTTTGACCGTGTCGTGATCGAAACCACAGGTCTTGCCGATCCCGGCCCTATTCTTCAGACTTTTTTAACCGATCCCTTTCTGGCTGGGAAATTCCGCGTTGACGGTGTGGTTACTGTCGCGGATGCGGCGAACGGGCCGGATACGCTCAATCAGCAGTTCGAAGCTGTGTCGCAGGTCGCAATGGCAGATCTGCTGGTGCTGAGTAAGACGGATTTGGTGTCGAAGCACGACAGGGCCACATTCGAGAGCAGGCTACGCTCGCTCAACCCGACGGCGCGTATTCTCACGGCCAAACGTGGCGTTGTTCAGACTGCATCGCTTTGGGGTCTTAGCGGGATGCGGCAGGCAGGAACGCCAGAACAGATCGTACCTTGGGTGACTCCAGCAGCAGCTGTCGACCCTTTGGCAAACCTTTCCGGTATTGCGCCGGAGAAAAGCCGCCTTTCTGCACCGCCTGTTCATACCCATGATGCGCGGATCGGTTCGGCGTCCATTGTTTTGGACCGTCCCATCCCGCCCAAGGATTTCGATCTTTGGCTGGACACGCTGATCCAATTACGAGGCGCTGACATCTTGCGGGTCAAGGGGATCGTTCACCTTGAGGGTATTGCTACCCCGTTTGTGTTTCACGGTGTGCAGCACCTGTTCGACCCGCCCATTCCGCTACGCAATTGGCCCGGTGGAGACCGCCAATCACGCATCGTCGTTATCGCGCGCGACATGACCAAACCGGAGCTGAACCGCAGCCTTGATATGCTGCGCGCCTCCCAGAGTGAGCGCTTACATGCCTCTTCCCTATAAGGAACTTATCAAATGACTGAAAAACTCCCTGTTACTGTCCTGTCCGGCTTTTTAGGTGCGGGTAAGACGACCCTGCTTAACCGGGTGCTGAACAACCGCGACGGGCGGCGCGTTGCCGTAATCGTCAATGACATGTCCGAGGTCAACATAGACGCCGACCTTGTGCGCGCGGACACAGAACTCAGCCGCACGGATGAAACATTGGTCGAGATGTCTAACGGTTGCATCTGTTGCACCCTGCGCGATGATCTGCTGGCCGAAGTGCGCAGATTGGCAGCAGAGGATCGGTTTGATTATTTGTTGATTGAATCCACCGGAATTTCGGAACCATTGCCCGTGGCGGCCACCTTTGATTTTCGCGATGAGGCGGGGCAAAGCCTGTCGGATGTATCTCGTCTAGATGCGATGGTGACCGTTGTGGATGCGGTGAACCTGCTCAAAGATTATTCCAGCCACGATTTTCTCAGCGACCGCGGCGAAACAATGGGCGAGGAGGATGAGCGCACCTTGGTGAACCTGCTGGTTGAACAGATCGAATTTGCGGACGTTGTAGTGCTGAACAAAGTGGACGATGCCAGCCCGGCCCAAGTCGAAGCAGCACGCCAGATCATCCGAAGCCTGAACGCAGACGCCCGCATCATCGAGACCAGCTTTTCCGATGTGCCGGCGAGCGCAATCTTGGACACAGGGCTGTTCGATTTTGAAAAAGCCCATGACCACCCGATGTGGGCCAAGGAGCTTTACGGTTTTGCCGATCACGTGCCCGAAACCGAAGAGTACGGCGTGGCCTCTTATGTGTACCGCGCGCGCAGGCCATTCGAGCCCGAGAAAATCATCTCTGTCTTGAATGGAGATCTGCCAGGGGTGATCCGCGCCAAAGGACATTTCTGGATCGCTACACGACCTGATTGGGTGGCTGAATTTTCGCTTGCAGGGGCATTGTCATCGATCAAGCCGCTGGGCACTTGGTGGGCATCGGTTCCCAAAGACCGCTGGCCCCCGCAGGACAGTGTTCAGGCTTATATGACCCAGCACTGGCAAGAGCCGTGGGGCGACCGTCGGCAAGAGATTGTTTTCATCGGTGCGAACATCGACTGGGCGGATATAAAATCGCGGTTGGACAATGCGCTTGTGCCAGACGCGCAGGCCGTATCGCCAGAGGCGTTGCCCGCGTTTTCTGATCCCTTTCCGGTCTGGCGCATGGCGAACCAAACCGCATGATCAAAGCCGCGAAGACCTGTGCGCCAGTTCGCTCAGGTCTTCGGAAATATCCGGTTAGGAATAGGATTAACCCAATTTAAATCACGTTGGTGCCACGCGACCGCCCATTTCTAGGACCAAATTCGGCTCAAACAAAACCACTGGTTTGAGTGGTGTATGAGTGCAGAGGGTTCAGGTAATGGCAACGATCAACGGCGGCGACACCGACGACAGCTTAAATGGGACAGCGGATTCCGACAACATCACCGGCGGTGCCGGTAATGACACGATTCAGGCCGGTGCAGGTGATGATGTCGTAGATGGCGGTTCTACGTCACTAACCAACACGGATCTGTTTCTTGACTGGACCGATGAAGGTGTCGACGGGGATAATATCGCTACCGGTTTCACTCAGGATACCGGTGGTATCAATGTTGCGGTAAGCTTTGAGAATGGCGGTACGGGCACGACGGCAACCGTCGAAGAGGATGCCCATTACGTTGATACGGATGAACCATTCGACCCGAATTCGGGGCTCGGGTTGCGGGGGAACGGTACGGGAACCGCCTGGACCACCGAATTGGGCTTTTCCGCTGTGGGCGGGTCTGGCCTTGCCGATGAGGTCGAAAATGTCTCGTTCCGGTTGCAGGATGTTGATCAGGGTGGTTGGCAGGATGTCCTGACCGTCAATGCCTATGATGCGGACGGCAATATGGTCTCTGTGACGCTGACTCCGGCGGGGGATGATACGGTCAGCGGTAACACCGTGACCGCGGGGCCCACATCAACCGGTGCGACGGATCCGCAAGGCTCGGTTCTTGTTTCTGTCGCGGGACCAGTTGCGCGGATCGAGATCATTTATGACAACGCAGGAACCGGTGGTCAGCTCCTTTATGTGAGCGATGTACATTTCGAAGCTGTACCCACCGACGAAGACACGATTTTTGGCGAAGATGGCAATGACAACCTGTCAGGGGGTTTTGGCAACGACCTCATTGACGGTGGCGCGGATGATGACACCATTGATGGCGGGTCTGGGAATGACACGCTCATCGGTGGTGATGGCCGTGACGTAGTTGCAGGCGGTGCGGGCAGCGATGATCTTTCTGGCGGATCAGGGGCCGATACGCTGGATGGCGGCGAGGGGAATGATACGCTTGCCGGCGATGTCGGCGCGGATGTCCTTACCGGTGGCGAAGGCGCTGACAGCCTGAGCGGCGGAAATGGTTTTGATACGCTGACAGGAGGCGAGGGCGCCGACGTACTTGATGGCGGTGCGGGCAATGACGTGTTCTTTGCCGGTGGCGGCGATACAGTCATTGGTGGCGAAAGCGGCACTGACACGAATGACGAATTGATCGTTGATGATGTGGCTGGGGTTACCTTCGACCCTGACAATAGTGAAAACGGCACCGTAACCTTCAATGATGGCTCCACCGCGGCTTTCACCGGGATCGAAACACTGACGGTCAATGGCGGTCCCGATGGCGTTGTTTCGGGCAGTGATAGTGCTGACCTGATTGACAGCAATTACGTCGACGAGAACCTCGAACAGATCGACAATAATGATGGAACCCTTGGCACGTCGGGTGATGAGGATAATGTTCAGGCCGGGCTGGGTGATGATACGGTCTATGCGGGGCAGGGCGATGATGTTGTATCGGGTGGCCCCGCCACGATCGGGACGGTATCGGAAAACCTGAGCTGGATTGCACAAGGGTCCGGCACGGATGTTTCGGGTGGCTTCACCCAGGACACCGGCGTCGCGAATATCACGGTGACGGTCACCGACGATGGCGGGCTAAGCCAAGCGGACATCGACAACTCGACGCAGTTCGTTGACACGGCAGCTGGCGAGGCCTTTGAGACAAATTCGGCTCTTGCGCTGGGCGGCAACGGTGCTGCGGATGTTGCTACGGTCAATTTCGCATCAGATGTGCCGCTTGATACGGTCAGCTTCCGGATCAACGATGTGGACAGCGCCAGCTGGCAAGACATCGTCACAGTGAATGCCTTTGATGCCGATGGCAATCCGGTCCCCGTGATCCTGACCGCTGCGGGTGATGAAACCATCACGGGTCAGACCGCTACAGGCGGGGCGGTAAACGACAATCAGGCCGATGCGAACGGTTCTGTTCTGGTCGAGATTGCCGGACCTGTCGCCAGCTTCGAAGTGGTCTATGAGAACGGTTCGACAGGTGGGCAGGTCGCCTACATCACCGATGTGCATTTCACAGCGAATGAGACCGACGATGATGTGATCCACGGGGATCAGGGTGACGACAGCCTTGATGGTGCGGCCGGTGATGATGTTATCTTCGGAGACCAGCTTGCCCTTGATCCGGCTGATTTCGCGTCAGGAACCTCTGGTGCGGCGACAAATGTGACCTTTGACAACCAGTCGCCCTATGCCGTCGAGCTGGCACAGATTGATGACACAGGCGCAGTTGTGTCGGTCATCACAATTCCGGCGGGTATGAGTTTCGCGCCCGCCTCCACGACCCAGACAAACTGGGTGCTTCTTGACCCGGACACTGGCGATATTCTCGAGCTTTACGAAGCACCTGCGGATGGCTCTACGCAGGTCTTTTCCAGCGCGGGCGAAGACACGCTGACAGGCGGTGCAGGCAACGATAGCTTGTCGGGGGATTGGGGCAACGACGTCATCAGCGGCGGCGAGGGAAATGATGCGGCCCGTGGCGGGTCCGGTGATGACACGATCAGCGGCGATGAGGGCGACGATAGGCTGGATGGTGGTTCAGGTAACGATAGCCTGTCGGGCGGTGCCGGATCAGACAGCTTGTCGGGTGGTGATGGCGATGACGCCCTGACAGGCGGCGATGGCCCTGACACGCTGGATGGTGGCGCGGGCAATGATACCATCGTTGCCAATGACAGCGCGACAGGCGGTGCCGCAGGCGCAACCGATCCTGCGTTTGGCGATCTTATCACCGGTGGCACGGGTGACGATGCAATCTTTGCCAACGGCTCTGATACCGTCGATGGCGGTGAGGATGCAGGCAATGGCGATACCGACACGCTTTTTGTCAGCGATGTTGCTTCGATCCAGTATCAGGATGCTGACGGGTCGGATGTCGCATTCGAAACCGAACAGGGTATTGTCACCTTCAATGACGGCTCAACCCTGAGCTTTAGCAATATTGAAAATGTCGTGGATCAGGCTTTGGACGGATACGTCGAAGGCACCACAAGCGACGACCTGATTGATAGTAGTTATACCGGCGATCCCGAAGGTGATTTTGTCGATGGGAATGACGAAATTCTAGCCGGTGAAGGGCCGCAGGACGACATTATTCTGGCGGGCGACGGCAATGATACGGTGCTTGGCGGTGCCGGTGATGATGAAATCTATGGGGATACCGCGGCCTTGCCGGGTACGGCTGACGGGACAGCTGGATCAGACCAAACGCCTTGGGTCTATGAATATTACGACCTCGACCCGAATGGCACGCCGGCGGACCTTGCTGATGCGGGCTTTACCGCTAATGGCGGGCGCGACAACACGGCAACACCGACAGAAACCGGCGTGGCAAGCTCGATCACGCCAAGCGACTATGACACGGAAGATGATTTTGCGCTCAAGTTCAGCAGTGAGTTGACGGTCACGACCGGTGGGACCTATACGTTTTCTACATCCTCTGATGATGGCTCAAAAGTATTCATCAATGGCGTCGAGGTTGTGGATAACGACGGTTTGCACGGCACGGCGACTGCGTCGGGGTCCATCACCTTGCCACCGGGCGAGCATCTGGTCGAAATCATCTATTTTGAAAACAATGGCGGCAATACCCTTAGCGGTACGATATCCGGCCCTGATACGGGCGACAGTGCTGTTGATCTGGCAAGCTATCCGGCCCTCACCCAGCCGGATCTGAACGATGGTGCCGGTGATGACAATCTTGATGGCCAAGCCGGTGATGACATCATTTTTGGCGAAGGCGGCGATGACGCTATTGAAGGGGGATCGGGTGCCGATACCATTGATGGTGGCGACGGCAACGATACAATTTTCGGGGACACTACGGATGGCTCGGCCGAGCCGGTTGTCGTCACAACCGAAGATTTTGAAGGCGGTGCCACCGGCTGGAGCGATAACGCAACGACGGATGGCGGCGCCAACTTTAGCGAATTTCTGGGACGGCTCGGCAATAGTGACGGAACAGAGGGCATCTCCAAGACGTTTTCGGTGGACCCGACAGCGGATTTCGCGATCTTTGAATTCGATTTCTATGAACTTGATAGCTGGGATGGTGGCGGGGACACTTTTTCCATCTTCATTGATGGTGAAGAAGTCTTCGTCGAAAGCTTTGATGACGCTGTTGCCGATGCCTATTCGACCACAGCCACCCTGTCCGATGGCCGTGAGGTCACAATCGAGGTGGGGGCAGGCGCGCCGTCCGACCTTGGGTTTTCGGGGAATGACGACGAAATCCACCCTGTTCGGGTCACGGTCGAGGCCCCGGGAGAGACTGTCACGCTTGGCTTTGGCGCGAACCTATCGGCGGATATCGACAATGAGAGCTATGGCATCGACAACCTTGTGGTCAGCACGGCCCAAGATAGCAGCAATGATGACGTCATCACCGGTGGCAGTGGTGCGGATGTCATTGACGGTGGTGCGGGTGCGGACACCATCAATGCCGGCGATGACGCTGACACGATTTTCATCGGGGCCGGAGACGTGGTCGATGGCGGCGAAGGTGGCGATGACAATGATACGCTGATCCTTGGCGATCGTGGCGCAACCGTCATCTTTGACGAGGATAACCTCGAAAACGGGAGTGTCATATTCTCGGATGGCTCGACAGCGACCTTCACCAACATCGAAAACATCGTGCCATGCTTTACCCCCGGTAGCAGGGTCGCCGTTCCGGGCGGTACTGTCGCCGTTGAGGATTTGCAGGTCGGACAATTGGTTGAAACCCGCGACAACGGCGCGCAAGCCGTGCGCTGGATCGGCAGGAAATTTGTCAGTGCCGATGAGCTAGAGCGTTCTCCTCATCTGCAGCCGATCGTGATCTGTCAGGACAGTATTGCGCCTGCGGTGCCGAACCGTGATATGCGGGTCTCGCCCCAGCATAGGATGCTGATCGAAAACAGCGCGACCCAGCTTTGGCTCGGAGAGGAAGAGGTGCTCGTTAAGGCCAAGGATATGGCTCATAAGCCGGGCATTGATCAGATGGATGGCAAAGGCAGTGTGACTTATATCCATGTCATGTTGGGCCAGCATGAAATCATGCTGGTGGATAACGCATGGACCGAAAGCTTCCAGCCCGGTGATGTCATTGCCTCTGATGCGGCTGGTGAGGTGTTCGAAGAGCTGCTGGCGTTATTTCCGGAACTGGAAACGCAAGAAGGCCGAGCAGATTATTCTGCGGCTAGATTGTCGGCCAAGCCCCATGAGGCACGGCTGGTCCTGTAAGGCACAAAGGCTCTGGCATAGTGCCGGGACCAAGCTGTCGTGTCGCAAATTGATCCGCTACGGCGCAGGAACCAGCAGGGTTACGCGGTCGGGTGCCATTTCTGCCATGACGATAGTGCCGTCTTGTTGAACGGCCAACCCGTGGGCATAGGTCGAAAAGCTCCGGCAGCGGCCGATCAGCTGGCCGTTTGGATCATAGGCGGACAGCCGCGGGGTCTGGTCGCTGACCAGCAGCGTGCCATCGGAACAAAGAGCAAGAGCCATAGGTTTGTGAAGCCCGTCAATTTGACCCAGCCAGTTGCCCTCGGCATCAAATTGCTGGATGCGGTTGTTCTCGCGGTCGGCTACGCAAAGCCTGCCTCGGGAGTCGAATATCAAACTATGGGGTGTCGAAAACTCTCCCGGCCCTGTCCCTGCTTGTCCGAATGATTTCAGGTGCCGCAGGTCAGAGTCGAAAATATGCACGGCGCTGTTTCCATAGCCGTCCGCGACATAATATCTAGCATCGGGTCCCCGCGCACAATCGCATGGATGGTTGAACGGGCGGCCCAAGGCAGGGCGTTCATTACAATGCAGGCGCGCGACTTCATTCATGCGCGCATCCAGAAGCACAATCTTGTGGCCATCCATGTCGCTGGCTGCCAATAGCCCGTCATCAATCGTGCGTAACCCGTGACCACACACAAACTGTGGCAAGTCCACGCTGTGGTTCAAGAGCGATCCGTCACGCGCGAGGGTAACCAGCTCGGGTGCCTGACGCCTGAGCACAACGATCCGGTCATCAAAGACACTGACATCGGTAATGCCGCTAAGCGCCGCATGGCTCACGTGCTTTACACGGTAGCGTTGTTGACCAAGTGTGACATAGGCCGCAGGCCGTGCCGGCTGATGTGGCGCGTTCACAATCTGCCTTGCAGGGCTTCGGCCATCCTGAGCAGTTTGGCGTCCTGTCCCGTGCTTGCTGTGATCATCAAACCCGCCCCGGGGTGGCTGGAAATCGGCAAGCTGACAGAGCAGCCGTCGATGAGATTGCCAAAGCTGGTGTTGCGCAATGCCAAAAGGTTGATCCGGTCATAGGTTGCGTCATCGTTTAAATCATCAAGCTTTGGAGGCATGATCGCGACAGTGGGCAGGACCAGCGGTGTGTCGCCAAATATCTGTGCGGCCTCGACGGTGAGTGCTTCCCGCGCTGCCAGAGTGCGGGAAAAGTCGATCGCCGAGAGGCCATCGGCCCGGGCCATGCGTGAGGCCACGCGTGGATCAAGGTCGCCATGGGCCTGATCGAAATAAGCGCCATGGTGGGCGCGCGATTCCACGGCCGAGAACTGCCAAACGGGGATGGTGCGATACTGCTCAAAGATATCAAGGCTCAACCGGCGTACTGAAATACCCGCAGCGCCCAGCTTGGCCAAGGCTGTCTCAAAGGCATCGGCCACCTCTGCGTCGAGATCGTCCAGACCAAAGTTTTCTGGCACAATGACGGCGCTGGGCATAGCCGCGTCAGCCAGGGGCGTGTCACGCAGCGTATTCAACACCGGTCTGAGGAGGCTTGCTTCCCGGGACATGATGCCAACGCTGTCCAGAGAATGTGAAAGAGCAACGGCCCCGTCGCGCGGAATTGTCTGTGCGGTGGGTTTGAACCCGTACAGCCCGCAAAACGCCGCCGGAATACGCGCCGAGCCGCCCGTATCTGTGCCAAGCGCCACATCGGCCACACCGCGCGCCACTGCCGAAGCCCCGCCAGAGGTGGATCCGCCTGCGATACATCCTGCGCGCAAGGGCGTGAGCGGTGTGCCGTAATGCGGGTTCAGCCCGAGGCCGGAATAGGCAAATTCGGTCATATTGGCATGCCCGATCAACCCCGCGCCGGATTGGCGCAAACGCTCAACGGCTGTGGCGTCCTGCGTCGCGGGCGCGGTATCTTTGCGCACGACAGAGCCTGCACGCGTTACATAGCCGCGCACATCAAACAAATCCTTCACCGCCACGTTCAGGCCGGACAATGGTCCTGTGTCGTTGACCTTGTCGGTGAAGGTGCAAGTGAAGGCAGGCGCTGTGGCGTTCGCGCGGGCGGTGTCCAGCAAGGATTGAGGTGTGTTTTCCATAGCGGGTGTTCTTTCAAAGGGTTTGTTGCACAAGCCAGGTCGCAATGCCCGGAAAAGCAGTGAGCAAAATAACGGCAAGCACGAGGATCATGAAGTAAGGCAAAACCATTTTGGTAATCACGAAGATGGAATTGCCGGTCAGTTTCTGGATGACAAAAAGGTTAAAACCCAAAGGCGGCGTGATTTGCGCCATTTCAACCACGATGATCAGGTAAATCCCGAACCATACCGGATCAATCCCGACCGCGATGACGGCAGGCATCACAACCGAAGTGGTGAGTACGACAATGGAAATCCCGTCCAGAAAACAGCCAAGCAGCACGAAGAAAACTGTTAGCACAGCAATCAGCCCCGGCGCGCCCAGCCCACTCGAAGAGATGAGCTCTGCCAACTGCCCCGGTAGGCCGGAAAAGCTCATGGCGGAGGTCAGGAAGGCGGCACCCAACAGGATAAGCCCGATCATCGCAGAGGTGCGGGTTGCGCCTAGCAGGGAGTCGATAAAGGTCTTTATGCTGAGCGAACGGCCAAATGCGGCAATGAGCAAAGCACCAGCTACACCAATGGCAGCGGCTTCGGTGGCGGTTGCGATACCGGCATAGATCGAACCGATAACTCCGATAATCAAACCCACAACGGGCAGCAACATCCGCAGCCGTGCGAGCCGCTGGGTAAATGATATCTTGGGTTCGGGGGCGGGAACTCCGTCGGGGTTCATTTTTGACCAGATGGCGATGTAGCCTGAAAACAATGCCATAAGCATCAGGCCGGGTACGACACCGGCGATAAACAGGCGGTTGATCGATACCTGCGCCGCGACACCATAGACAATCATCACGATGGATGGCGGGATCAAAAGGCCCAGCGTGCCGGACCCTGCAAGCGATCCGATGGCCAAACGGTCGGCATAGCCGCGCGATTTGAGCTCGGGCAACGAGATGCGGCCAACGGTGGCTGTCGTGGCTGCAGAAGACCCCGATACAGCCGCGAAAATCCCGCAGCCGATGACGTTCACATGAGCAAGACCCCCCGGCAGACGCCCGACCCAAGGGGCAAGGCCAGAGAAGAGATCTTCGGCTAGGCGGGTGCGGTAGAGAATTTCACCCATCCAGATAAACAAGGGCAAGGCCGTCAAGGTCCAGCTGGCGGAATGGGCCCACATGGTTGTGCCCAAAATCGCATCCACGGGGGTGGAGGTGAAGACCGTGAAGATAACGACAGCACTGGCCAAAAGCGCGACGCCTACCCAGATGCCCAGTCCCAGCAGGATCAGCAAGGTGACGATAAGTGTGGCGGATTGTAAAATGATATCCATGTTCATTCTCCGCGCGTTTGATCGTCGGTATTGGCAATTTCGACCGGCAGGCCAAGGATCAGGCGTAGCGTGCGTTCGGCAAAGGCTACCGCAAACAGAACAGCGCCAAAGGCCATAGGTGCCTGAGGGATCCAGAGAGGCACGGCAATGATGCCTTGGCTGACGTCATCGTAGGTCCAGCTTTCGTGGACATAGCCAAAGATGGCCCAAGCCACCCATGCCATCATCAGCGTTGCAAAACCTGCCGCCAGAATATCGCAAATATGGCCCGGCTTTTCAGGCATCAACTGACGTAGCGACGTCACACGGATATGATCGCCGTGCATCAAAGCAGCAGGTAGCGCGAGAAAGATCGAGGCACTTAACCCCCAAGCGGCAAAATCATCAGCAGAGGGAATTTGGCTCCCCAAAAGGCGCATACCAATCTGCGACAGGATCAGCACGACAATCCCCAGCAACGAAAGCGCAGCCAATGCGCCACAAAAATTAAACAGATGACGGGTCAGCAACATGGGGGGCGCTCCAATTTAAAGGAAATCGGCCGAGGTGCGACCACCTCGACCTTTTTTGTGAAACGGCCCAAGCGTATCACCGCTTGGGCCGGTCCGGATCACTTCATTGCGTCGACGATCTTTTGGCCATCTTCGCCTGCCTGCTCGAGCCACTCGGCCTGCATTGTGGATGAGATTGCGTCGAAATCGGTCGCAAGCCCGGCTGGCGTTGGCAGTACTTTCATGCCGTTATCGGCCATGGTGCTTGTGGCTTCGCCTGTTGCCGTTTCAGCCATTTCAAAGCCGCGGGTCTCGGCCAGTTTAGCGGCCTCTTTGACTGCGGTTTGCACCTCGGAGGACAGAGCGTCAAAAGCGCCTTTGTTCACGATCACCATGTTTTTGGGCAAAAATGCCTGCACATCGTAGTAGTGTGAAACAAAATCCCACGCTTGGCTGTCCACGCCTGTCGAGGGGGATGTAATCATGCCGTTGATAACACCGGTCGAGAATGCCTGACTGATTTCCGACGAAGCGATTGTGGCCGGTACGGCGCCCAAAAGCTCGGCCAGACGTGCGGTTGAGGGGTTGTAGGCGCGGAATTTTACGCCATCAAAGGATGTCGCGTCGGTGACTTCCTTATTCATGTAGATGCCCTGCGGTGGCCAAGGCGCCGCATAGAGCAGCACAAGCCCGTCTTCGGCCAGCTTTTCCTCATAGATAGGACGTGACGCTTCCCACAGGGTGCGGGCCTCATCAAAATTGGTGGCCAAAAGTGGTACGGCATCCGCGGAATAGGCTGGGTCTTCGTTGCCGAGTGCGGAAATCAGCACTTCGCCGATGGGCACGATACCGCGTTGGACACCGCGTTTGACTTCGGCACGTTTGAGTAGGACCGAGTTGGAAACCACGTCGATTTCCAGCTCGCCTTCGGACAGGCGCGCCACGTCGTCGGCAAAGGCACGGATGTTTTTGGTCAGATAGTTGCCGTCCGGCGCATCGGTGGACATCTTCCATGTCTCGGCATGGGCAAGGCCCGCAGACAGGGCGGCAATGGCGGTTCCGATAAGTAGTTTTTTCATTTTAGTCTCTCCTTGTTGGGTCGTTTATTAATGTGCTGCGTTTTTCGCAGGTTTTGTGGTGGGTGGTTTAACCTTCGAGCGGTGGCAGGTCGTTTTCATCCAGCGCCCACATCAGGCGGAATGTTTCGGCCTCGCGCACAGCGCTGCCCAGTTTCTCTTTCAGATCGCGCAAGGTGGCTTCAGCAATCGGTTCCGATGCCAGATCGACAGCAATACAAGGAGCCAGAACACGGCCTTGGGTGCTTTCTGAGGGGAGGGGAGTTGATAGAGCTTCGTCGGGGATCATACTGTGCACACGTAGGACGCCATCATTGGTCACTGTTTCGGATAGTAAGCCTGCAATTGCGTCGGCGTCCATGGAGTCGGGAACCAATTCGATCAGAACCAATGCGCCACCCCAGCCAAAGCCGCCTTCTTGTGCAACATGCATGACGCGGCGGCGGGTGTTGGACATGCGGCCAAAGTTCGTCACCGACCATTGGGTTTGTTTGGTAAAGGCCTTGCGGTAGGCGTCGGACGTGAAATCGGCAAGGCTGCTGGCGCGGTACAGCGCAAGGTAGCGGCGCGCAGAGCCGGAAACCGCACGGTAGCGGCGTGCACCTGTGAAACCGGGAATGCGCACACGCTCTTCCATGTGTTCGCGGTCATACCACTGATTGAAATCGGTTTCATGGTCCGGGTCGATATCGCTCCAGACGAATAGTTGCGCTTGGTCTGTGGTGCGGATTTTGGTCATTGTAGATCCTCATCTGGGTGCAGGCCCGTTGCGCAGATGGTGGTATCTTTAATCGGCGTGTGGGGGCTGTCGATTGTGGTCAGGGCACAGTCAGACAGAAGTTGTCTTTGCACAAACGGGATTATTCAGGAGGGGGTGATCGGGTTTTCCGATCATGCGGCGCGTTCCGGCTTAACCGGGGTGCTGATGGCGTTGTGCGCAATCCTTTGCCAGCTCGGCAATCGCCTTATAGGTCGCCGCATCCGAGCTGCGCCGCCAGATGCAGAACATGGGAAGCGGCGGCAGGTCTGCATCCACGTCCAGCTCGTATAACCCCGGTCCCGCCAGATCGCAGGCAAGGGGCAGGGTTGCTATCCCCAGACCGCGTTCGGTCAGGCGGGCAATTGCAGCCATTGACGTGATGCAATGCACAATCGAAGGCCGCAGGCCGCGTTCATTGAAAAGTGCCAGAACATTGGTGTGCGGGCGCGAATTGCGGGTGAAGGTGATCAAAGGTCCGCTGGCAACGTCACTCAGCGAAAGCGCTTCGCCGCGCATCCCTTCGGGGCCAAACCAACCCATTGCCAAGGGCGGAAGCTCTGCGCAGATGCAGGTTTCGTCATAGCGGTCATCGGTGGTCAGCAACATGTCCAGATTGCCGCGCTCGAATGCGGTGGCAATGTTGGGGGTGGGTTCGACAGTCAGCTCCAGTTCCAGCCGCGGGAAACTGCGCGCGACCTCTTCGATCAGGTCGCAGAGCCACGTGTGAACGACAGAAGACACAAGCCCCAAGCGGACTCTGCCCGCCGCATGGGTGGGGTCAGACAAGCTGTTGCGCATCTTGCGTTCGGTGGCCAGCATGTCTTGGGCTTTTTCGAGAATAAGCGCGCCGGCCACTGTAATGCGGGTTGCGTGAAACTCCCGGTCGAACAGATCAACGCGCAATTCGGTTTCCAGTGACGATATCCGGCTCGATACCGTTGCTTGGCTGATATTCAACTGCTCGGCAGCCGCACGGAAACTTCCCAAGCTGGCGACCGTAACAAAGGTTTCTAGAAATCGCGTGTTCACGGGCTGTTCAATCTTACCAGTCGGATTATTCAGCTTCCCTATATCACTTCGAAAGCAAAGTCACTCGGGGCTCTTTTCGTTTGCTAAGGGGGCAGGGAAAACCGTTTCCGTTGGTGGGTGTTTTACAAAAACTTCACTTTGCGAATCTTAGTAATTCACATATTCATGAATTATGGAAAAAATGATTCCCCACCGCCTCTCGATCCTTGGCCATCCACAGCGGCTTGCTGTGTTTCGATTGCTTATGCGGCGTTATCCTGATCGCGTCCCCGCGACCGAACTGGCGCAGGCGCTCGGGTTAAAGCCGAATACACTGTCGACCTATGTGAGCGCATTGCTGCAAGCCGGTCTGGTAACGCAAGAGCGTGTGGGAACATCCTTGCGCTATGCCGTCCACATGGATGCCACCCGTGAGACAATCGACTACCTGCTCATGGACTGTTGTCGGGGTCGTCCTGACATCTGCTCCCCAAACCTTCACCCATCCCCTATCGCGGAGACCGTCATGCGAAATCCGACATACAACGTCTTGTTTATATGTACGGGAAATTCAGCCCGTTCGATTTTTGCCGAAACCATCCTACGCGACATGGCGGGGGATCGGTTTCAGGCATTTTCCGCCGGCACAAAGCCCCGATCCGAGCTGAACCCCTTTGCGATCGAGGTTCTGGAGCAAAAAGGCCACGATGTATCGTTGCTGCGGTCCAAGCATATCTCCGAGTTTCAGGGGGGCGATGCGCCTGATTTCGACTTTGTGTTCACCGTCTGTAACGGAGCGGCGAATGAGGAATGCCCCTCATGGCAGGGTCAGCCGGTTACCGCACATTGGGGGTTGCCTGATCCGGTCAAGGTTGAAGGCTCGGATGCGCAAAAAAGCCTTGCCTTTCAGCAGACCTACGGTGCGCTGCGCAATCGTTTGAGCGGCTTCGCCAATCTGCCCATCGCCTCTCTGGACCGGATGTCGCTGCAAAATGCAGTGGATGATCTGGGTCAACTCAACGAAGAAGGATCCGCGATATGACTGTCTATGCTTTGAATGGCCTTGGCCGCATTGGTAAACTTGCCCTGAAGCCGCTGCTGGCTCAGGTGGCAAAGATTGCCTGGATTAACGATGCTGTGGGCGACCCCGAGATGCATGCGCATCTGTTGGAATTTGATACGGTGCATGGACGTTGGCAGGCAGATTTCGGCCATGATGCACAAAGCGTCACCATCGACGGCACCCGCATTCCGTTTATCGGAACGCGCGACATTTCCGAGCTGCCGCTTGAAGGTGTAGATGTGGTGATCGACTGCACCGGTGTTTTTAAAACACAGGCTAAACTGGCCCCCTATTTCGAGGCGGGCGTAAAGAAAGTTGTGGTTTCGGCTCCTGTGAAGGATGGCGAGGTTGCGAATATCGTCTATGGCGTAAACCACGACAGCTTTGTGCCTGACCGCCACAACGTCGTGACGGCTGCCAGCTGCACGACAAACTGTCTGGCTCCCGTGGTGAAGGTGATCCACGAAAACCTGCGCATTAAACATGGTTCGATCACCACAATCCATGATGTCACGAACACACAAACCATCGTGGACCGTCCGGCCAAGGATCTGCGGCGCGCCCGTTCGGCGCTCAATTCGCTCATCCCCACCACAACAGGAAGCGCGACTGCCATCACGTTGATCTACCCTGAACTGACGGGGCGGTTGAACGGACACGCTGTTCGCGTGCCTCTGCTAAACGCCTCGCTCACGGATTGTGTATTCGAGGTCGAGCGCGAGACATCGGCCGAAGAGGTCAACGCCTTGCTCAAGGAAGCCTCGGAGGGGGCGTTGAGCGGTATTCTGGGATACGAAGAGCGCCCGTTGGTTTCGGCAGATTACATCAATGATGAACGCTCGGGCATCGTTGACGCGCTATCGACGATGGTCATCGCAGGCACGCAGGTGAAATTATACGTCTGGTATGACAATGAAATGGGCTATGCTCATCGCCTTGTTGATGTTGCTCGGATGGTCGGAGAGAGTCTGTGACAATCGCCTCAGCCCGCCCTGAAGGGCAGTTGGCCTACATCACCGTCACCGCAGCATATTGGGCCTTTATGCTCACGGATGGGGCGCTCAGGATGCTGGTGTTGCTGCATTTTCACACGCTGGGATTCACGCCTGTGCAACTGGCCTACCTCTTTGTGCTCTACGAAGTCGCCGGTATGGCCACCAATTTGGCGGCGGGTTGGATTGCGGCGCGGTTCGGGCTTACCTCGACCCTTTATGCGGGGTTGGGCATTCAGGTTGTAGCACTTGTGATGCTGGCGCAACTCGATCCGACCTGGGCGGTTGGCACCTCGGTTGCTTTTGTGATGCTGGTGCAAGGGGCAAGCGGCGTGGCCAAGGATCTGGCCAAGATGTCTTCGAAGTCTGCTGTCAAAATACTTGCCCCCAAGGAAAAGGGCGGGTTGTTTAAATGGGTTGCTTTGCTCACGGGATCAAAGAACGCGGTGAAAGGTGTCGGCTTTTTGATCGGGGCTGCGCTTCTTGCGAGTTTCGGATTTCAGGCGGCAGTACTGGGCATGGCGGCTGTTCTTTTTGTTATCCTGATCGCGGTGTTGATCCTTATGCCTGCGGGGTTGCCCGAGGGGCGAAAGGGCGCAAAATTCTCTGAAATATTTTCAAAGTCGACCAACGTGAACTGGCTGTCTTTAGCGCGGGTGTTTCTGTTCGGCGCGCGGGATGTATGGTTTGTTGTGGGCATTCCGATCTACTTTTACGCCGTCTTATCCGATGGCAGTGAGGCGGGAAATCGCGGGGCGTTCTTTCTGATCGGCACATTCATGGCGCTTTGGATCATCCTGTACGGCGCGGTTCAGGCCGGCACGCCGCGTCTGCTGCGGGCGAATAGCCGCAGTGAAGCGCAATTGATCACCGCCGCGCGTGGCTGGGCCTGGGCTTTAGCGGTGGTTCCGGCGGCTCTGGCTGTGGCGGCTTTGGTGGCGACGGGGGCTCAGACGTGGCTCACGGTGATGTTGGTGGTCGGCCTATTGGCGTTCGGCGGGTTATTCGCAGTGAACTCGGCGCTTCATTCGTATCTGATCCTTGCGTTCACTAAAACAGAGCGCGTCACGATGGATGTCGGGTTTTACTATATGGCGAACGCCGGTGGGCGATTGGCGGGCACGGTTCTGTCGGGGCTGACTTATCAGCTTGGTGGTTTGGCTTTGATGTTGGGAACTGCGGCTGTGATGGTGGCGATTTCGGCTGTCGCAGTGGGCTTTCTGAAACCTGAATCTGCGGGTTCTATAAAGCCCGCGTAACAGGTGCACCGAGGCTGGTGGTGACTGCAATTGGGATCACTGCATGGCAGAAGGCGAAAGTCGGGGGCGGTCTAGATGGCGGGCGCCCCCAACCGTTCACGGTATCGCACCGGCGGGACGCCCATCATTTTTCGAAACTCCCGCCGGAAAGTTTCGGCCGAACCAAAACCGCAGACCTCCCAAACGTCAGACAACGGAATCGTACCATCTTCGAGCAGCTCGGCCGCCCGCGACACGCGCTCAAGCTTGAGCCAGCTCGACGGCGTTGTTCCCGTTTCTTCGTTAAACCGGCGTGTGAGGGTCCGGCCACTGGTCGCCGCCACGCGGGCCATGCGCTCCAAGGGCCAGCTTTCATTGATTGTGGCGCGGATGCGGTCCTGTAGCTGGGCCAAGCTGGAACCGGCGCGGGCTTTGGGTTCGGGGCGGGGTACAAATTGACGTTGCCCGCCATCGCGCTGCGCCGGCAACACAAGGCGGCGCGCCACGGATGCCGCAACCTGCGCACCGTAATCCTGACGTATAATATGCAAGCCCAGATCAAGTCCCGCAGCCGAACCCGCAGAGGTGAAAACGCGGTCACCTTCCACAAATAAGACATCCGGATCAACGGTCACGTCGGGAAACCTTTTCGCCAGCAGGTCGGTATAACGCCAATGGGTTGTTGCCGATTTTCCGCTCAATAACCCTGAGGCTGCCAGTACAAAGACGCCTGAACAGATTGATGCAATCCGTGCGCCACGGTCATAAGCTGCGCGCAAAGCTGCACATAGGGGTTCGGGAACAGGGGTGTAGGCACCACGCCAACCCGGCACGATGATCAAGCTGGCATCTTCCAATAGTTCAAGATCACCATCAGCCTCAATCGTGATGCCGCCTGTCGCACGGATTGGGCCGTGCTCGGCCTTTACGGTGGCGAAACGGTACCAGTTTTCAAATTCGGGTCGGGGCAACGCGAAGAGTTCAACTGCGATGCCGAATTCAAACGTGCACAGACCATCGTATGCAATTGCGCAAACCAAGGGGCTTTTTTCAGGAGGAGAGGCGGGTTTTTTCATATTGGCTGAATCCGACCGTATATTGTCATTTATGCCAGTATCGCGATTTTTCGTTTGCTGGCAAGTTCGCCACATCATCAGAAACCGGAGATAAGACATGACCCCGCTGAACGAGCTGATCACCGCCATCGACACATATTTCGATGCGATCCATCACTGCGACACCGAAAAATTGAATGCTGTCTTCCATCCGCAATCGAGCCTGTTTGATGCTGATAATGGATCGGTTTTTGTTGAACCCATCGAAAGCTTTGGCCGTGACGTGGCAGGCCGCTCATCTCCGGCCAGCAGGGGGCAGCCCCGCATCGCCGAAATTTTGATGGTCGATTATCTTTCTCCCGTGAGTGCCACGGTCAAAATTCGCATTCAGGCACATGAGAGTGTGTTTGTTGATCACTTGGGTTTTGTAAAAGGTGCAGACGGCTGGCAGATCGTTTCAAAAATCTGGCATCTGGAAAGCACAGTCGAGGCAGGAAATGCCGATCAACAGGCTGCATGATCCCACCCTGAAATTTTCAAAAATAGGAGACTGACACAATGCAACGGACACCTGTCAACCCATGGAACTGGTCGCTTAACCTTGGCTATAATCAAGGCGAAGTTATTGAAGGCGCGCAGCGGCAATTGATTTGCGCGGGGCAAACTTCGGTCGATGGCGAAGGTAATCCGCAGCATCTGGGCGATATGCGAGGTCAGATAGGCCTTGCCTTGGACAACCTTGAAGCGGTTTTATCAGGTGCGGATATGGATCTGAGCAACATCATCCGGCTTGGCGTGTTTGCAACTGATGTGGATGAGGTGCTCAAGAACTTCGATCTTTTCGGCATGCGCTTTGGCCCTATCCAGTCCGCGCCCCCTATGACGCTTTTAGGGGTAAGCAGGCTGGCGATCCCGGGTCTGTTGTTCGAGGTCGAAGCGACAGCAGCGGCTTGATTTTAAAAATCTGTCGACGAATGGCGTTGGGACCTATTGGGGCAATCCTTGTGGTCACGCCCATTCTGCACCCGGCCGGTATGCCGTTGGGTGCAGATCAGGCGGCTCTGCAGTATTGGTCAATCAAGCTATTCAGCTCACCTGCGGTGATTGGCTTGGCAATAAAACCATCCATACCATGTTTGGTCACGGCCACTTTGTCATGATATTGCACATCAGCCGTTACGGCGATAATTGCGATGTTTCGCGGAGGGTCGTTGGTTTTTTTCCGAATTATTTGAGTTGCATCAATACCGGATAAATTGGGCATGTGAATGTCCATGAGGACCAAAGCATAGTCTTCGGGACTTTGGTCCAATCGGTCACAGCCTTCTTGGCCATCCTTTGCGATATCAACTTCGATACCCAAAGTATCGATGATTTCTTGCATCATGAAGCGGGTGAAGTAGTCATCTTCCACGAGAAGGATCTTCTTTGCTGTGGTCATTTCCGACGCTCCATTTAACTAGAATACTACAATCTTAGCGAGAAGGTCGTGGTGTAGCAATCATCAGTTGATGGGCAGGTAATATTAAGTGTCCCGCCCATAAGAGTGGCAAGTTCGCGACTGATCGCAAGCCCAAGCCCTGATCCGCCGTTCTCGCGTGTTTGGGCAGCATCAATTTGCACAAACCTTTCAAAGATGGCTTCATGTTGGTTTTCGGGAATACCACAGCCGGTATCCGAGACAGATATCTGTAATTGTGGGGGCGCTGATGGGTCCGTGTTTTCCAGATGACCGATCTGGATTGTGACGCGGCCTTCCTTGGTGAATTTGAGCGCATTGTCCGTCATATTATTTACAATCTGTGTCACTCGGCGTTCGTCGAGCACCGCAAATAGGGGTATTGTCTCGTCTACCTCGAGTGATAATTCGATTGATTTACCAAGGCGGTGTTTCGTTGCTGCGGCTGTTTCCAGCCATTGCCGTGCCAAAGATCGAATATCGGTTGATGCCGGATCTATCTCGACGGCATCGGCTTCAACGCGCGACATTTCCAAGACGTTTACCAACTGCGCCAAAAGATGGTGCGACGCATCAAGGCCAACCTCGGCCTGCTTTTTCTGGCGTGGCGGTACATCCGCCATCTGGATCAGTTGGAACAGGCCCATAATCGCATTGAGAGGTGTGCGGACTTCGTGGCTCATATTGGCCAGAAAGATTTTCCTGACCTCCATGGCTTTCTCGGCCTCATTGGCGCTGTTTTCGGCCCGTGTTTTCGCGGCATAAAGTTCGGTCACGTCATTCGCTATGGAAAAGATTTTCGTGGGCTCTCCATCTTCGAATTGCACGACGTTTGACCATATGACGATTTTGGGAATGCCGCTCATTACCTGTTCTAGCAATACCGAATAGAACGGGTTTTCGGGGGTGGTATTCTCAAAACCGGCTTGTACCTCTGCACGCCGCTCTTCGGGAATGAAGGTAAAGAATTTCGTCCCCATTAGTTCAGCAGGCGGTATCCCGAATAAATGCTCACATGCGGCGTTTGCTTGCAAAACGGTTGTGTCCATCGCTGACACTGACATCGGTTCGGGCGCATATTTAAAGAACGACAGAAAGCTTTCGGTCTCTTTTTCGAGCGCGCGCTCAAGTTTTCGTCGCTCTGTGATATCCTCGACAAAGGCAATAAACATATCGCTATCGTCATGGAGTTCCAGCCGTATGGAGACCGGATAGATGGTGCCATCTTTACGCTGGTGTTTGGTCTCGAATTCGAGATTTGGGAGGCTTCGTTTTTTGAGCGGCTCGACTAGGGCGTTTAAGTCATCCAGACTGAAATCCGGCTTGATATTGGCGGGCGTCAGTGTGCGGAGTTCTGCCATGCTGTAGCCAAGGTTTTCGCGAGCGCCTTTGTTCACTGTCGTGAAATAGAACGATCCGGCTTCAAACATGAATACTTCATGATGCGAGTTCTCAACCGCGCGGCCAAGCTGTGTCGCGGCTTTCTGGGTGTCTTCGCGCGCGTTTTGTGTTGCTTGTAATTTTATCTGGGTGGTCACCGATCCGGCAAGGTCTGTGAGGGATGAAATATCATCCTGCGACCACGCGCGCGGTTTGAAATCTATCGCACATAAAGTGCCAAGAACCGCGCCGTCAGGTGCTGTGACCGGAATGCCCAGATATGCGGCGATGTTCATATCGGGGATGGCCGGATTATCGCTCACGAGTTGATGGTTCTTGGCATCTTCGACCACTAGAGGTTTGCCATCGGCGACGACATGTTTGCAGAATGAATGAGACAGCGGTGTCTGCCTCAGGCTTGCCCATGGTTCGCCCAAGCCCTTTTCGCTTGTGAAAAACTGCCTGTCTTGATCATGGTCAATGACCGACACAAGGGCCACTGGTACGGAAAGCATCTTGGCTGCCAGACGGGTAAGGCGGTCAAAGTCTTCTGTGGCAGGACAGTCGAGCAGCTTTAGCTGTGCCAGGGTGTGTTCCAACGTAAAAATACCTCTTACCCAGCCTGCGTCGTACATGCGTATGATTTATCAGCTTTCTGCTAGGATATTCGTATTCACGAATTGATTAACATATTGTTAAGGAATCCGCAGCGTCAAAGATCATTTGCTTTTCTGGGCGTTTACGGTTCCTTAACCATGAAGCGCAATGTTCCGGCAACTTTCCTCAACCTGGAGAATTAAAGTTGAAGGTTCTCGTTCTTGAAGATGATCCGGCTCTCCGGTTTGGGCTTTCCCAGGTTCTGGAAGACGGCGGGCACATTGTTTATGCGGCCAGTGATATTTCCGCAGCTTGCGATATCCTGAATGAAGTGAGCCCCGACCTTTTATTGCTGGACCTCATGATCGGACACGCAGAGTCCATTCAGGTTGCCGACCTTGCCGGTTACCGTTGCCCTGATGCCGAGATCATCTATTTGACCGGTAGCAACAAATATCCCAGCGGTGAGTTGTTCAACCTATCCCGAAACGCGTCGTGGGTATTGCGCAAGCCAATTGATTTTCGCGAGCTGCAGGCAATATTCTCACACTTTAAAAGCACCCTTCCCGAACCGCAGCCGCCACAGGCCATACGAAATGACGGCCTTCCCTTGGGGTGAACAGTCGCCCGAACGATCCGGCCTACGATCCTTTTGGAATAAGCTGGGCGCGCAGACTGGCCAAAGCTCAGCAGGTTTTGCCGCCGGAGCTTTCAGCAAGTTTTGATAGCATTGCGAGGCATTTTTCCAACTGATCCACCTCGATGAATTCGTCGGCCTTATGGGCCTGTTCGATGGATCCGGGACCACAGACCACTACGTCCATACCGATGTTCTGAAAGATACCGGCTTCGGTGCCGAATGGCACAACGCCGACTTTGTTCGACCCTGTCAGGGCGGCCACAATACGGCGCGCTTCATTCTCCAGAACCGGCACCAGCCCGTCGACTTCGCCGACAACTTCGGTTTCGATGCTTGCGCCGGGAAAGGCGGCTTTCATGCTGGGCAGCAGCACGTCGCGGCAATACCCGTCCAGATGCAGTTTCACAAAATCGGCGTCTGTTTTGCTGATTGGGCGCATTTCCCAGTCTACCTGCGCCTTTGACGCAATGACGTTATGAACAGTGCCGCCGGACATGGCACCGACATTCACCGTCGTCCATGGTGGATCGAAGGGGCTTTCTGGCGGGGACATGCTGCGCAACTGGTCCTTTAGGTCCAGCAAGAACGAGACATAGCGCGCGGCGTATTCGACAGCGTTCACACCAAGATCAGGCGCAGAGCCATGACCCTCGAGGCCCTGAAACCTTGTTGTGTATTCGTAGCATCCTTTGTGCCCTTCGATGATCCGCATCTGCGTGGGCTCGCCGATGATTGCAACGCTGGGTTTGATCCCCAGCGCGCCGAGAGACCGAACAAGGTGACCCGCACCGATGCAGCCGACCTCTTCGTCATAGGTAAAGGCAAAATGCAGGGGGCGGCTCTTGCGGGCCTGCGCAAAAGTCGGGGCCATGGCAACCGCGGCGGCGATGAACCCCTTCATGTCACAACTGCCACGTCCGTAAAGGCGGTTGCCGCGCCGGGTCATCCGGAACGGGTCGCTTGACCAGTGTTGATCGGTCACCGGCACCACATCGCTGTGACCGGATAACAAAATCCCGCCGTTTTCTTCCGGCCCGAGCGTTGCGAACATATTTGCCTTTGTCCCGCCGGGATCATGCATGAGATGCACCTTGGCGCCGCAGTCTTCAAGGCGCTGGGCAAGGTAGTCGATCATCGCAAGGTTGCTGACGGCCGAGACCGTGGGGAAAGCGATCAGGTCTCCCAGAATGTCGATCGTTTTATCGAGCACGGGATCAGGCCTTTACGAAGAGCTTGCGCTCAATGTCGCACAGAGGTTGCGCGGGGCCCTCGGGTGCGATCACGATTGTCTCGGTCGTCTCAAGCCCCCAACTGTCCATCCAGAGGGCAGGCATGAAATGAAAGACCATGCCCGGTTGAAGGACGGTTTCATCCTCGTTGCGGATCGAGGCGGTGCGCTCGCCCCAGTCGGGCGGATAGCTCAGGCCGACGGGATACCCCATCCGCCCGCTGCGTTCGATGCCGTGTTTTGCCATGATCGCCATAAAGGCATTGGCGATATCGCAGGTGCGATTGCCCGCGCGTGCGGCCTCCAGCCCGGCGGCGATGCCTTCGATCTGCGCGGCTTCCGCGCGCCGCATCTCGTCAGGAGGCGTGCCCAGATAGATAGTACGGCAAAGGGGCGCGTGATAGCGGCGATAACAGCCCGAAAGCTCAAAGAAGGTTGCCTCGCCCGCGCGCATCGGTGTTCCATCCCACGTCAGATGGGCCGCGGTCGCGTCCAGCCCTGATGGGGTCAGGGGCACAATTGCGGGATAGTCGCCCCAATCATCGCCAATGCCCGTGATCCCCGCATGTATGATATCCGCGACCAGATCGTTCTTGCGCACACCGGGTTCAGCACGTTCCAACGCAACCTGCGTGACCTTTTCCGAAATGCGCGCTGCCTTGCGGATAAAACCGATTTCCGCGTCGGATTTCACGAGGCGTTGCCAGTTCACAAGGCCTGTTGCATCGATCAACCGCGTCGAGGAGAGTTCGGTAGACAAGACCTCATGCGCTTTGGCCGAATAGTAATAATTCTCCATCTCGACGCCGATCCGCCCACGATCCAGCCCCCGCTCTTTTAGGGTTTGGGCCAGATCCTGCATCGGGTGAACCTGCGTCGACTGCACATAGTGGTCGCCGTAGCCGAGAATGTTGTCCTGTGCCATCCAGCACGTGCGCCGACCGCCCAGCATATCCATATGGCGCCCCCACCAGATTGGCTCTCCTGAGGGGGGGATGATAACGCCCTGATGCACATAGAAGGACCAGCCGTCATAGCCGGTCAGCCATGCTTGGTTCGAGGGGTCGGTGACGAACAGTGCATCCAGCCCCGCCGCCTGCATCGCTGCGCGGGTCGATGCAAGCCGGCGGTCGTATTCGCCCCGACTAAAGGGCGCGCTCGTCATCCCAGCACCGATTTAACAGCCCGCATGGTCGCGGTGACAATTTGGTCGACTTCCTCGGACGACAGGCAGAAGGGCGGAGCGAAGCCAAGGATATCACCTTGTGGCATAGCGCGCGCGATGATGCTGTCCTGCTCAAGAAGCTTTGCCGCGATTTGCGGCCCGATCTTATCCGCGGGATCATGGAAGATACGGTCGGTTTTGTCTTTCACAAATTCAACTGCGCAAAGCATGCCTTCGCCACGCACATCGCCGACCTGTGGATGATCATTGAACGCATCGCGCATCTTCGCATTCAGCAGCGCGCCGACCGTGCCTGCATTCTCGACCAGCTGCAGCTTGTCAATCAAAGCCAGGTTCGCAACCCCGGCGGCCGCCCCGATAGGGTGCGCCGAATAGGTCCAGCCGTGACCGATGGGGCCGTTTTCGTCGGTTCCCTTTTCCAGCACGCGCCACATCTTCTTTGACACGATAGAGCCGGACAGCGGCGCGTATGCAGAGGTCAACCCCTTGGCGATGGTAATCAGATCGGGCTTCATCCCGTAGAAGTCAGAGCCGAACATCGAGCCGAGCCTGCCAAAGCCGGTGACGACCTCATCGGCAACAAGAAGGATGTCGTGTCGATCCAGAACCGCCTGAATGGCAGGCCAATATCCTGCGGGCGGCGGGACAATACCGCCTGTGCCCAGAACCGGCTCTCCGATGAAGGCGGCGATAGTGTTTGCGCCCTCACGGTCGATCATGGCCTCCAGCTCGGCAACACAATGAGCTACAAAATCGCTCTCCGACTGGCCAAGGTCGGCACGCCGGAAGTAGTCGGGGGCTTGGGTGTGGAGAACTTGCGCCAACGGCAGGTCGAACTTCTTATGAAACAGCTCCAGCCCCGTGAGTGATCCCGTCATAAGGCCGGAACCGTGATAGCCACGCCAGCGCGATATTATCTTTTTCTTCTCCGGCCGACCGAGGATGTTGTTGTAATACCAGATAAGCTTGATGTTGGTTTCATTGGCGTCTGACCCCGACAGCCCGAAATACACCTTGGACATGTGATCAGGCGCGCGGTCCAGAACCATTTTTGCAAGTGTGATAGAGGCCTCGGTCCCGTGACCGACATAAGAGTGGTAATAGGCCAGCTCCCGTGCCTGATCCGCGATCGCTTCGACAATTTCTGTTCGGCCATAGCCTGCGTTTACGCAATAGAGCCCGGCAAAGGCATCGAGCATCCGGTTTCCGTCCCGGTCCTCGATATGGCAGCCGGTCCCGCCTTTGATGATGCGTTGGGGTACATTCCCCCGCGCGAATTCCGCCAGATGGGTGGAGGCATGAAAGAAATTGTCGCGGTCCCATTCTTCCAGTTTGTCATTGTGCAGCATCAATAGGCTCCTTGGTTTGATCCGGGCGGATCGAAATTACATGAATGGAGCCAAATGCGCGCAGAGGTCTATTGGACCTCATTAAAGGGCGGTTAGCTCCGCTCACCAAAGCAGCAGCGCACAATGCCTTTATTGCCGAGGTAATAAAACATTAAGAAAGATTGTATTTAATGAAAACTAAAAAATGACGGGAACCTATCACTGATGCGCCTATTGCTTAGAAAAGCAGCCTTTAGGGCATTAGGCATCGTTGTGTGGTGTCGGTCCAATCGGTGCGCCGGTATGATATACAATCTAGAAAAGAGCGAATAAGCTTAGGTTAATTTGTTGGAGGCAGTACTCTGCGTTTGAAAATAAAAGTTTTGGCAGGCGGTCGGTTATTCCATATCGCTTTGTTGGGTATTGCTGTTTTACTTGCGAGCGTTGGTCCTTCTCGGAGCCAATCCGACACTCCGACTCTTACCGTTGGCTGGGTTCATTCACCGCCGGTTTGGCAGATGGGCGAAGATGGTGGCGAGGCGGGCTTCTTTATCGAATTCGCAAAGCTGATTGCCGATGAAATTGGTCATGAACTGATCATTAAAAAATACCGGACAGTAGGGGACGTTATTCGTGCCCAGAACGCTGGCGAGACAGATATGATTGCCGGCGCGGCGGCATTCACAGCTCTTGAGGCAAATAACCTTTTTTCGGTGCCCATAGGGCGCACACAAAATCGCATATTTGCCAACGCAGACAATGCGAAGGATTGGGATCTGGAAACCGTTTCAGGCATAATTATTAGCTATGTGCCCGGAGTGATGACACCGGAAGTAGACGGGCTTTTGCAGCGCAACTTCGCCGTGAGTTCCTCAAGTCTGGGCTCGGGGGTGATTGGGGTGTTGTCAGGCGACTATGATGCTTTCGTCTACCCTGAAGAAGCAGCGAGCTATTTGCTGCATAAGGCAAGAATTGATCATCTGATTGTACCGGTCGGCGAGCCGTTGAGCCTCATTGATCGCGTTGTGGTGCTTCACCGTTCACGTGCAGATATTCTAGGCCAAATCAATGCTACCATCGAGCGCATGAAGGCAGATGGCACACTGGCTGCGCTTCTTGATGAAAACAACGTAGAAATTTACAAGCCGGCCCCCGAAGTCCTGACCGTGGCCTTTCCTGACATGCTAGCGGAAGACGGAGATACGTCGGGGTTTTCCCCAAGTTATATGCTGGATGAAGCTGGTGAACCGAGCGGCTACACTGTCGATATTTTTCGCGAAGTCGCCGACCGGGTCGGGTTGAAATATGAATTCAAAATGGTTCCGGCTGAATTGATGGTTCAAGGGCCAACCGCTGCAGGCGTCGATATCATTCCGTCACTCGGAATTTCCCCGAAGCGGACAAAGATCATGGATCAAACGCTCCCCGCCGGAAACCTCCAGATTTTGGCGACAATCCGCAGCGAGGATGCCGACCGTATATTAACGCCTGCGGATATTTCCGGTAAGACTGTTGGTGTCCTCGCGGGGAGCTTTTCTGATATACAGGCGCAGCGTGATCCTACACTTGTGGTAAAGCGCTTTGCTTCTCCTGAAGAACTGCTTGAGGGTTTGCTCGGCAAGCAGGTCGATGCGGGATTGATGCTGCGGACCCATTTGCTGAAATTGGCAAATCAACAAGGGGATGGTGCAAAAGTGAGCGAGCTGGCGGAGGCTGTGTTTTCCGCGGATCGCGCTATTTCTCTTCGGTTCGGGCTTGGTCAGATTCGCGAACGCCTCAATGACGAATTGCCAAGCTACCTGCTCTCGCCCGAATTTGCGGAGCTGAGAGAGAAATACTATGGCCGCCCCGCATTTTGGACCGAAACAAGGCTGCGTTACCTTGGCGGGGTGCTCGCCACGCTTGGTGTTCTGGTGTTTGGGTTGCTCATCGCGTTCTTGGCCAGCGAGCGTGCGCGGCGGCGCGAGAAACATGCAAACCAACAAGCCGAAACCGCGCGGCGTGAAGCTGTTGATCTGAGCCTTCGCTTGCAGGCCGTCATGGAAGCTTCAAGCAATGGTGTGGTGGTTCTAAGCCGTGATGGCAAGGTCGCCATGATGAACCCTCGCGCACGAGATTTGTTCGAAATTCCGGACAACTATAACTGGCCGCAGGATTTGGGAAATTCATTTTTTGCGATCAACGAGACAGGTATTCCTTTGAAAGAAGAGGATTGTCCGTTCCGTATTGCTTTGGAAAACAGCAATATAGACGGCGAATTATACCAGTTTCACAGAGAGAATTCCAAAAAGCCAAAGCATATTCGCATCTCGAGCTCCGCGATCCCGCTGGATGCTTCTAGCGAAATCGGAACCGTGATTATTCTGAATGATGTGACCGAATATGAACGCCAGCGCAAAGAAAGTTTGCGCAATGGCCGGATGAGCGCGATTGGTCGGCTGACGGGCGGTGTCGCACACGACTTTAACAATCTGCTGGCAATCATAATGGGTAATCTGGAGCTTATGAAGGACTCCAAGATTGATCCGATGCATAACGAGCTGATTGATGCGGGGCTTGCCGCGACAAGACGCGGTGCCAATCTGACGAAGAACCTGCTCGCCTTTTCCAGGCAATCGAGACTCGAGGTTGAAGTTCTTGATCTGAATTCTGTTGTTCTGGATGCGCAAAGCTGGATGAGGCGCGCGCTTCCTGAATCAATTACTGTTGAGACATCCTTGTTGGCAGGTGTCTGGCCCGTCGAACTGGATCGCTCTTCTTTGGAAAGCGCCCTTTTGAACCTGATCGTGAATGCGCGGGATGCGATGGAAGGAATGGGGCAGTTAACAATCCAAACCGCCAATTTGCGCATTGATGAAGCATACGTCGATTTCCGTGACGAAGAGCTCGCCGTTGGTCGTTATGTCATGCTCGCGGTAAGTGATACGGGTGCTGGCATTAGCAAGCAGAACCTTGAACGCCTATTTGAGCCTTTCTTTACTACCAAAGGCCCGGGCGAGGGGTCTGGTGTGGGTTTGTCTATGGTGCAGGGTTTTGTGAAGCAGTCGGGCGGGACTGTGCAGGTCTATTCGGAGGAGGGCGTGGGAACGACATTCAAGCTGTATTTCCCGGCCACTACGGACACGACATTGTCACCATCACACGAAGAGCCGAAACCTGTTGCACCGCCCGGTCGCAATGCAAGAATACTTCTTGCCGAGGATGACAAAAGCGTCCGCAAAGTGCTGGAAGGCATCCTGAAAGGAGCAGGCTACACTGTGGTCACGGCCAGCTCGGGTGATGCTGCACTGGAATTGTTCCATACAGAGGCAAAGTTCGACCTTTTGGTGACCGACATTGTTATGCCCGGCACGTTGCAAGGTACGGGGCTGGCCAAGGCAGTTCGGCCATTGCAGCCGAACCTGCCGATTATCTTTTTGTCGGGTTACGCTGCCGAAGCCACTGTTCTGGGTAATGGTTTGCAACCGGAAGACGTTCGGTTGATGAAACCCGTCCCAAAGGACGAGCTATTGGAGATCATCTCTCGACGTTTGGAGGATACCAAGCATTTGCGCGCATGAGCTGTGAGTATCTGATGGGCAAAAGCCTTTTTTGCCGTCGTCCGGCATTGCGGGGTGCCCTTGGATTTCTGAACCCGGATCCTCCGCGGTTACCTCATCACAAAGGGATCGGGAATTGGATCGTCGCTGGTGCGCAGCCAGACGGCCTTGATTTTCGTATAGTCGAGCGCGGCCTGCATGCCGCCTTCGCGGCCATGACCGGACAGGCCGTGCCCGCCAAAAGGGGCGATGGGACTGACGGCGCGGTATGTGTTGACCCAGACGATGCCCGCGCGGATGCCGCGTATCATGCGGTGGGCGCGGGTGAGGTCTTTGGTAAAGACACCCGAGGCAAGGCCAAACGCGGTATCATTGGCGAGCTGCAAGGCCTGCGCTTCGGTGTCAAAGCCAACGACTGATAGAACAGGGCCAAAGAATTCGGACGTGAGGCAAGGTGCATCTGGTGCATCTGTGCAATCAATGATTGTCGGCGCGAAATACTGCCCGTCGCGGTCAATCGCTTTGCCGCCCGTGATGATGCGCGCGCCTGCGGCCTCTGAGGCCACCACAAGATCGACGGCTGTTGTCAGTTGCCCTTGGGTGCACAGCGGACCGATCTCGGTATCCATGTCATCGGGAGAGCCGATCACCACCGCTTCGGCCTTTTCTTTCAGGCGGGCAAGGAAAGTATCTTTGATCTTGTTCGAGATAATCAACCGCGATCCGGCGACACAGCTTTGACCGGTTGCGGCAAAAATCCCCGAGATCTGCGCGTTCACGGCACTTTCAATATCGGCATCGTCAAACACGATGAAGGGTGATTTCCCACCCAACTCAAGCGAGGTCGAGGCGAGGTTCTCTGCTGAATTGCGCACGATGTGTCGCGCCGTATCAGGCCCGCCGGTAAAGGCAATATGATCCACCTTAGGGTGGGCGGTCAGCACCGCGCCGCAGTCTGCGCCGAAACCTGTGATGACGTTCAAAACGCCAGCCGGAAAACCCGCCTGATCAAAGATGCGGGCAAATTCCAACATCGGGGCAGGGGCCTCTTCCGAGGCTTTGAGCACCACGGTGCAGCCAGCAGCCAACGCAGGCCCGATCTTTACCGCTGACAGGAACAGCTGCGAATTCCACGGCACAATGGCGGCAACCACGCCCACGGGTTCACGGCGTAGCCAGACCTCCATATCGGGCTTGTCGATGGGCAAATGCGCGCCTTCGATCTTATCTGCCAGCCCCGCGTAATAACGGTAATACTCGGCCACATAGGCAATCTGGGCCGATGTTTCGCGGATGATCTTGCCGGTATCGCGTGTCTCGATATGGGCTAAAGTCTGTGCATTCTCGGCAATCAGATCGGCCAAACGGTATAGGAGTTTCCCCCGTGCGGAGGCTGTCATATTTGCCCAAGCGGGATCAAAAAACGCCTCATGGGCCGCGTCAACGGCGGCGTTGACATCCGCTGCGCGTGCCTCAGGCATCATGGCCCAGACGTTGCCTGTCGCGGGGTCGCGGCTCTCGAATTGGGCGCTGCCGTTTGAGAACGCACCGCCGATATACTGTTGAAACTGCTGCATGGGTTTTCCTTATGCGAAGGCTGGCATGACGTCTGTTATGAACCGCTCAAGCGAGGCTTTTTTGCGCTCAAAGCTCATGCCGCTGTCGATCCAGAATGAATATTCGTCATAGCCAAGGGCCTCATAGGTTTTGATCCGCGCGATCGCATCTTGGGGCGTGGCAATCACCTTGTCGCGCAGCACAGCTTCGGCAGAATAAAACGGATGCGCGGCGATTTCTTCCTCCGACAGCTCGGCGATCAGGCCTTGGGATACGGGGCGTTCGTTTTTGAACCATGCGCCGAAATAGCAGTAGAAGCGATTGATTTCTTCCGCTGCGCGCTGCGCGTCCTCGGCATCCTCGGCGATATATGTGTGGTTGAGCAGCATGATATTGGGGCGCGGCACATCAGGGAATTTGGTGCAGGCGGTGTTGAAGGTTTCAATCAGATTGGTGATCTCGGCGTCGCCTTGCCACAAGGGCGTCACCTGCACATGGCAGCCGTTGGCGATGGCGAATTCATGGCTGTTGGGGTCACGTGCCGCGACCCAGATGGGCGGGCCGTTTTTCTGGATCGGTTTGGGAGAGGAGGTGGTTTTCGGGAAGCTATGATAGGTGCCTTCCTGTGTATAATCGCCTTGCCACAACCCTTGCACGGCGGGGATCAGTTCGCGCATCCGCTGGCCCGCATCCCATGCATCCATACCCGGAACGACACGTTCATATTCATAGCTATAGGCACCGCGGGCAATCCCCAGCTCAAGCCGCCCATCCACGATAATATCTGTCATGGCAGCTTCGCCCGCCAACCGGATGGGGTGCCAGAAGGGCGCGATGATTGTTCCGGTCCCAAGGCGAATGTTCTTGGTCTGGCGCGCCAGATCGACAAGGTTCAGAAAGGGGTTGGGCGCAATGGTGAAATCCATGCCGTGATGCTCGCCGGTCCAAACCGTATGCATCCCGCCCTCATCTGCAATCTTCGCGAGGGCCACAAATTCATGATAGAGGTCTTGCTGGTCCTGCGCATGAGAGGTCCGCTCCATATGGGCGAAAAGTGAAAATCGCATGTGGTTCTCCTATGCTATCGGGCGGACTTCGCCGCTGTTTTGGGTGCCGTAATAGATGCCGAAACTGCCGATGGAGGCTTCGCGGCCCAGCCGTTCCAGCATGGTAAGAATAGCGGGATCAGAAACATCATCGAGCGCGGTTTTGGTCAGCGGCACAAAGACACCGCGTGTCGGCGCGCCCTGCGCGGCAGAGCATAAAAACGCGATATTCTGGCGGTTGCGGCCCGCATCCTCGAAAATGGAATAGATAAAGCCGGGTTGCGCTGTCAGGCCCGCCGCATCAATCAGGCTTTGCACGGCGGCGGTTGTGCCTTGGTCTTTCACAACAGTTTCGGGCAGGGCCAGACCGCCATTGCCATCATCCACCAGCAGCACCTCGCCGTTGCGTTCAATCACGGCAGACACCACCAGATTGCTGTTCTGGGCCAGTGCCTCGGCGGACATGGCGGGGGTCACATAGGCACCGCTGGCATAACCAAGCCCGGGGTTTGCGGTTTGGTCAAAGGCCATGACAGTGCCGATCAGAATAACGTGGTCGCCTGCCTCCACGGTTTTGTGCATCGCGCAGTCGAACCAAGCCGACACATCCGCGATAACGGGCGATCCATGGGGGCCGTTTTGCCAATCGACGGTGGCAAAGCGGTCCTCGACGGGGCGGGCAAAAGTGTTGGAGATGTCAATCTGCGTCTCGGCAAGGATGTTCACCGCAAACCCTTGTGCCGCGACCAATGCATCGTAATTTTTGGACGTCTTGGCCAAGCAGACCAGCACCATCGGCGGGTCCAAAGATACGGATGTAAAGGAATTCGCCGTAAAGCCGATAGGGGCACCGTCTTTGCCATATGCGGTTACAACCGTGACGCCTGTCATAAAGCTGCCAAAGGCATTGCGCAGGTCGCGGGGGTCAAGCGGTGTCATTGCAGCTCCTTTGGGGCGGGGGGCATGGCCAGCCATGCAGCCAGATGGGCGTTTGCGACGTGCGGCGCGGTGAGCGTGACCATGTGGCGGTGCCCTTCGATGACAACTGCGTGGCCGTCCGAGGCCTGCGCGACCATGGCCCGTGACATCGCTGGCGTTGAATTGGGGTCGTCGCTGCCTGTGAGGGCCATAAAGGGGCATGTGATCTGGGCATATTGCGCCGCATAGGTCGCATCGCCCTGCGCAAAGGCGCTATAGGCGGTGGCATAGCCATTCAGATCAACGGCACCCAGCCAACCCGCGACCTGCGCACGGGCGGCGACATCAACAGCACTATCGCCAAACCAGCGCGATAGGGGCGTTTCCAGATCGACCTCACCCGCCTTAATCTGTTCTGCGCGGGCCACAACTGCCGCACGTGCAGCGGCATCGCGGCGGTAGACACCGTTGATCAGGCAAACGCGCGTGGTCAGTTCGGGATGTGTCACGGCAAAGCCACCCGCGATCAAGGCACCCATGGAGTGGCCTGCAATGTTGACAGGGCCCAGATCCAAAGTATCGACAACATCGCGGCACCACGCAACGAACGCGCCCAAATCACTGCCCGCCGCCAGAGGGCTGCTGTCCCCGTGGCCGGGCATGTCCACGGCAATCACGCGGTGGGTTTTGTACAACGCGTCGATTTGCGGTGCCCATGCGGCCGACTGCATGCCTACGCCGTGGATCAGCAACACAGGCGCGCCTGCGCCATGATCGCGCAGGGCAACTGTATGGCCCGAGTTAGACAGACGCAGGGTTGTCAACGTCATGCCCCAGCTCCTTCAGGTCTTGGTACCGATCGCCGATACGGTGATGCGGACGGCCACCAATGGAGGCACCCAGGGCGATCAGGATTTCATCCGCCGCTGGTGCATCGGCCACAGAGGTCTGGATGGTCAGATAATGCGACCGCCGCCCCCCATCGTTTTTATCCATCAAGGGGATCATCAACGGCGCATTCGCAGGGCCGCGTGTGTTGCAAAACGACAGGTAGGATTTCGCACCAACCGCGTTGCGGTAGTGGTTGCCGAAATGCAGCGTGTGGATCAGGGCCGAAGCATGCTCGACCTCGCCGTTCATACCCACGATACCGGCCTTGCCGTAGCCTTCGACCTTATCGCCGCCGCCGGCCGCATCCAGCACCATCTCGGTCAGCAAGGCACCAAGACCAGAGCCGCAGTCACTGATTTCCGGCCCCAAGTCTTCGACAAACCCACGCCCCGCCCAAGGGTTACGGATCACCGCAATCGCCGCGATCATTTTCAACGGCGTTTCGGCGGTTTTGCCGCCTTCGATCAAGGTGTTCTCGACGTGTAAAAGTGTTTTGCGAATTTCAGCTGGCATGACGGCAGTTCCTTGGAATTTCGATTTGTCTGGATCATGGTATACCATCAGACAATATGTCAATCATGTTGTTCAACCGGATTGCTTCGGCTATGCTTGGGATCATGGAAAACACTGAATTGCTGCTCGAAAAAATCGACAAAGCGCCGCAAACATTGCGGGATATTGTGCAAAACAGGCTCAGAGAGGCCATTTTAAGCGGCCAATTTGCGCCCGGTTCCCGTCTGGTTGAGCGCCCATTATGTGAGCAGCTCGGCGTAAGCCGGACAGTTGTGCGCGAGACAATCCGCTATCTGGAGGCGGAGGGGCTGGTCGAGATCATCCCGAACCGTGGTCCAATCGTGGCCACGCTCAGCTGGGATCAGGCCAAACAGGTCTATGATATCCGTCGCCAGCTGGAGGGGGCTGCGGCATGCGCCTGCGCGGAATCGCAGGGTGAGGATTTCGGGCCGAAACTGACAGCCGCGCTGGCCACTTTGCAAAGCAAAGTGAACGACACGGAATGGCGCGATTTTTTAGAGGCCACGACCCATTTTTACGAACTCATCTTTGTCGAGGCAGGCCATAGCATTGCTTGGGAGGTTGTTCAGCGGCTGAACGGGCGGATCAGCAGACTGCGCACGCTTACAATCGCTGACAAATCCCGCGAACGCGCAGGGATGAGCCACATGATCGCGATCCATGACGCCATCCTGAGTGGCGATGTGCAGCGCACGCAACAAGCGGTCCAAGACCATCTTGCGGACGCGGCCAAAGTGGCGAGCCGGTTTTTGCAGGATACACCGGTGGAGGGCGACAATGGCTAAAGGATACTGGATTGCGTTTGTCACGGTGACAGACCCCGACCGCTATGCGGGGTATCAGCGCCACGCGCCTGCAGCTTTTGCCAAATACAACGCCCGCTTTTTAGCGCGCGGCGGGGAGGCCGAGACTCTTGAGGGGCCGTGTTTTGAACGCCACGTGATCATCGAGTTCGAGAGCAAGGATCAGGCGCGCGCCTGCTACAACTCGCCCGAATACCAACAGGCCCGCAGCCACCGCGAGGCGGCCTGCACGGCAAATATAGTGATTGTCGAAGGCTTGCCTTTGGACGACACCCCTTCTTAAGGACACTGACATGGACACATTCGACGAAGACCTGTTTCTCAAGGGCTTGGCGCAGCGCAAGGCGACGCTGGGGGCTGAATATGTAGAAAACAACCTTGCCGCTGCCGATGATTTCACGAGACCGTTCCAGGAAGCGATGACCGCGTGGTGCTGGGGATTTGGCTGGGGCGATGACGTGATTGATGCGAAAACACGGTCGATGATGAACCTCTCGATGCTCGGGGCCTTAGGCAAAATGTCGGAGTGGGAGCTGCACTGCCGCGGTGCGATCACGAATGGCGTCACCAGAGAAGAAATTCGTGCAATCATCCATGTGATTGCGATCTACTGCGGTGTTCCGCAGGGGGTGGAATGTTTCAGAGCCGCCAAGAGGGTGTTTGAGCAGGAATGATCGGGCTGTTTGGCTTGAAGGCTATCGTGTAGTTCATACAGGTAAGCTTATCTTTGTGCTTTTCGTTGCTCATACCGAAAAGCGAATGCCTGCTTGGGGTATTCCCGTCATCCATTGCGGCAAACGCGAAAAATAACGTGGCTCAGGTTGACGTTGAAAGCGTGAGCTACCGGAGTTTCCGCACGGCAGGACCCAATGCCGGCGCGGCTCTCGCCTTTGTCGGCGTCTAGCCGCCGGACTGAGATGAGGGTTGCCCAAGGGCCAATGAAAAACCGGACGAAAACGCCCGGTTTTGTTTTTGACTTGGTAGTTATACGCCAGCGCAGGCGCTACTTTTTGAACGACAAGAAGCTGTCTTCGTCTCGCATCAAAAACAGGGCGACTGACGCGCCAAGGATCGGGATGGACGCAAGGAACAGCATGTTCGGGTAGGCGCCAAACGGATCAAGGATGCGTGGCAGTGACACAAGAAAGCTGGATATGTTCATCAGGGCAACCGCGCCATAGGTGATTGTTTTGAACGCGCCTGCTGCAAATGCAAGAAGCAGGATGATTTGCAAGATACCCAATGCAAGAACGATACCGGGGCCTGTGCCAAAGCCATAGAAATTCTCGAAAATGCCGGGGGAGTCTTCAGCACCGCCATAAGACGCGGGGTTCATGATCTTGAGGACAGCCCAGAGGATCATCAAAAGGAAGAGGCTGATCCGCAGGCAGAGCAGAGCGGTTTGTGTAGAGTTGGGTTTCACGTGAAATTCCAGTTTTAATAATCAAGCCAGAAGTATCTGGTCAGGTGGTTTTGAGGTCCCTTGGGAGGAAGGGTGCGGGCTTGTGGCGGTGCAGGATGCGCTGGTTATCCGCGCTTTTTGCACCATCGAAAGTCTTAGATAGGGCTTGCCTGTGCGGGTTTCATGTCACGTTATGGTGACCGGCATAATCTGGCATTTACAGGGGCTGTTCCCCGCAAGAGGCCATGCCTGAAAACACATTGCACAGCTCCGGTGCAGGGGGCCGGGGTTGACGAAACCTCTATATATCTATAAATCGCGATATATGGATAATAATGTCGCCCTTGATGCCTTTGCAGCCCTTAGTCAGGCGACCCGACTTGATGTGTTTCGTCTTTTGATCAAGGTGGGCGAGGCAGGAATGACAGCAGGTGACATCAGCGCCGCGTTGGAAGTGCGCCAGAACACCATGTCGGCCAATCTTGGGGTTCTCGCACGGGCTGGTCTGATCCGCAGTGAACGTGAAGGGCGCAGTATCCGCTACTTTGCCGATGTAGAAGGCACCCGCGATCTATTGTCGTTCCTGATGGAGGATTGCTGCGGCGGTCATCCGGAACTGTGCCAACCTTTGGTCAAGACGTCGGTCCGCAATGACTGACGGGCCGCCGGTCTATTCCGGCATCACATATGCAATGTCCGAGGCAGATGCTCTCACAGCTTAGGAAATTTTAACATGACCGATTTACCAACTCCCCAAGCGGCAGGGCTGGGTGCATTTGAACGCTGGTTGTCCCTTTGGGTGGCGCTGGCCATCGGGGCGGGGCTTGTGCTTGGTAATCTTTTCCCCTCCACTTTCGAGATGCTTGCCGGGCTCGAGATTGCTTCGGTCAATCTGCCGGTAGCGGTGCTGATATGGGCGATGGTCTATCCTATGATGGTGGGCGTGGATTTCTCGGCGCTGCGACAGGTCGGGAACAAGCCAAAGGGACTGGCGGTCACCTTGGTTGTGAACTGGCTTATCAAACCTTTTACCATGGCTGCGTTGGGCGTGTTGTTTTTCAACTATGTTTTTGCCGGCCTGATCCCGCCTGACGATGCCCAAGCCTATCTTGCCGGTGTTATCCTGCTGGGGGCCGCGCCCTGCACGGCTATGGTTTTTGTCTGGTCCAACCTCACGCGTGGGGATGCGACCTATACGCTTGTGCAGGTCAGCGTGAATGACGTGGTGATGGTGTTTGCCTTTGCCCCGATCGTGGCGTTCTTGTTGGGGGCAACCAATATCGTTGTGCCGTGGGATACGCTGCTGTTATCGGTCGGGCTTTACGTGATGCTACCGCTTTTGGCAGGGTATCTGACGCGGCAACGGCTGATCGCCAAAGATGGAGAGGCGGCTGTAGAGGCCTTCAAATCCCGCGTTCAACCTTTTTCGATCATCGGCCTGTTGGTGACCGTCGTCCTGTTGTTTGCCTTTCAGGGAGAGGTGATTTTTGACCGCCCCTTGGTGATTGCCCTGATTGCTGTGCCGTTGCTGATCCAGTCGTATGGCATTTTCTTTCTCGCCTACGGGGCTGCACGGGCGTGGGGTATTCCCTTTAATGTGGCAGCCCCCTGTGCGCTGATCGGCACGTCCAATTTCTTTGAATTGGCCGTTGCCGTTGCGATCAGCCTGTTTGGCCTAGGCTCGGGGGCCGCGCTGGCAACGGTTGTTGGTGTGCTGGTTGAAGTGCCGGTGATGTTGTCGCTTGTGGCTTTTGCGAACCGGACACAGCACTGGTTCCCCACGCAAAAGGGGTAGGCAGGCTTAATAGCCTGCAGCCTGCCCATCCTTGCGCGGATCCGATCCCGCCGCATAGCCTCCGTGATCAAGGCGTTGCACCAATTGCGCGCCGCCAAATCCGAACGCATTGTCCGGCGCTTCGATCTGGACGACGTGGCCAAGGCTTTCCAACCCCTCCAACAAGGCGGCTGACATTGTCGGTTCGCAGGCGATTTCCAGCCCCTCGATCGCGCGCCAGCGCGGCGCGTCTGCCGCCGTCTGGGGGTCTTGTCCCCAAAGCTGCGTGCGTAGCAACAGCTGTACATGTCCCTGCGCCTGAATTGGTCCGCCCATCATGCCAAATGCCATCAGAGGCTTGCCGTTCTTCATGGCAAAGCCGGGGATAATTGTGTGGAAGGGGCGTTTGTTCGGGCCGACCTGATTGGGATGACCTTGTTGGGTGGTAAAGCCAAAACCACGGTTCTGCATGGATATTCCCGTGCCCGGCACCACCACACCTGATCCAAAACCGGCATAGTTGGACTGGATGAAACTGACCATCATTCCCGACGCATCTGCGGTACTCATCAATACGGTTCCGCCCCGTTTGGGGGCCCCTGCGCCAAAGTCTTGAGCGCGGTCATTCTCGATCAGCGCTGCGCGGGATTTGAGATATGCAGGGTCCAGTAAGGCGGTCTCGTCCACTTCGGTCATGTGATCGCGGTCGGCGACATAGGCGTCAAGGTCGCGGTAGGCCAGCTTGATCGCCTCGATCTGTAAATGCACCGCCAAAAGGTCGTCAGGCCCGCAGTCGCGGATGGAGGTGTGCTCTAACATACCAAGGGCCATCAGGGCTGCGATGCCTTGGCCATTGGGCGGGATTTCATGCAGTTCGACATCGTCAAATGTCTGGCTGATCGTGCCGCACCAATCATTCCGGTGCGCGGCAAGGTCGGCCACGGTCATCGCGCCGCCATTTTCTGCTGCATGGGATGCGATGGCCTGTGCAATCTCGCCTTCATAAAACGCACGCCCCTTGGTGGCGGCAATGGCGCGCAATGTTTTGCCCGCGTCAGGGTTGCGGAAACGCTCTCCGGCTTTTGGAGCGCGACCGCCCGGCATGAAGGTTGCCGCAAACCCGGGTTGATCCTTCAAAACCGCAGCGCCTTTTTCCCATAGCGCGCCAATCACGGGGGATACGATAAACCCTTCCTCGGCATAGCGGATCGCAGGGGCCAGCACGGTTTCCAATTCCAGTTTTCCGAATTTCTCGGACAGTTCGACCCAAGCGCTAACCATGCCGGGAACGGTCACGGCGTCCCAGCCGTGCTGGGGCATTTCACCTACGAAACGGTCCGGCGTCCATGCGGTGGGTGAGCGCCCCGAGGCATTCAGCCCGTGCAGCTGCTGCCCGTCCCAAAGGACGCAAAACGCATCCGACCCAAGGCCGCAGCCGGAAGGCTCGACAATTGTGAGCGCCGCAGCGGTGGCAATTGCCGCATCCACCGCATTGCCGCCCTGTTGCAAAATCGCAAGCCCTGCCTGCGTGGCGAGAGGCTGCGATGTGGCGACAACATTATCGGCCAGCACAGGGGAACGGCGGGAAGGGTAGGCGGCATCATGACGTAGGTGCATCGGACGGTCTTTCATTTGTTTTCTTATTGTTTTGAAGATGGCTGCGGATGGCCCAACCAACCGAGACAACGGCAGCCAGCAAAAAGAGCGCGCTGATGGGGCGGGTGAAGAACAGGCTGATGTCCTCATTGGTCATCAAGGCGCGGCGGAGGTTTGTCTCTGCAATGGGGCCAAGGATGACGCCCAGAACCAGCGGAGCCAGAGAGTAGCCAAGCGCGCGCAGCGCATAGCCCGCGATCCCGATAAAGATGAGCAGGTATAGGTCAGTCACGCGGTTGTTCAGGGCGAAGGTGCCCACAACACAACAGGTCATCACCACCGGTACGATCAGCCATTTTGGCACTTCGGTTACGCGCAAGAACAATCGCATCGAACAGACAGACACGACCAGCATCATGAAAGAGGCCACAACCATCGCGATGAACATCCCGTACACCAGATCTGCGTGGTCAATGATCAACCTCGGCCCCACAGAAATCCCGTGCACCATCAAAGAGGCCATCAGGATCGCATCTACAGCCGAACCGGGAATGCCCAGACCGATCAGCGGGATCAAACCACCGCCCGCGGTTGCGGAATTACCCGCCTCTGAGGCGACGATGCCGTCCGGCTCGCCGGTGCCAAAGCTGTCGGGGTTCTTTGATGCGCGCTTGGCCCGATCATAAGCCACAAGATTGGCGATAGAGCCGCCCGCACCGGGCAGGGCACCGATCAACACGCCGATGATCGAGGACCGCAGCAGGTTCACGGGCCGCATCAGGACTTCTTTCATCACGGCCCATGTGTAAAACTCGATCGCGCCGGTGACCAGCGCGTTGCCAGACCGCACATTGCTCGCGTCTTCGACTTCGGACACCAATTGGGAGATCGCGAAGATCCCGATCAGCACGACCAGAAAGGGCAGGCCGGTTTGTAACATCTCAAACCCGAAATCGAACCGTGGCCGCCCCATCATCGGGTCCGGCCCCACGGTTGAAATCGCAAGCCCGATCAGCCCTGCCAGAATGCCGCGCATCACAGAAGCCCCCACAAGGCTGGCCACAATCGTAAGCGCAAAAACAATCAGCGAGAAATACTCCCACGGGCCCAACCGCACGGCAAATAGCGCCAGTGGCGGTGCCGCGAAAATAAGAACGACGGTGGAAATCACGGTGCCAAAGAATGATGCCCAAACCCCCAAGGATAACGCACGGCCCGGCTGGCCCTTGCGCGCCATGGGAAAGGCATCAAATGTGGTAGCCACCGACGATGGCGTGCCCGGAATACCCAAAAGCGCAGCCGAGATCAGCCCGCCCGTATAGCCGCCAACATAGACGGACAGCATCACGGAAATCCCCTGTAACGGCTCCATCGTAAAGGTCAGCGGCAGCGTCAGGACAATCGCCATGGTGACGGTAAAGCCCGGGATCGCGGCCGCAACAATGCCCGCGATAGAACCGGCAAGCATGTAAACCAGTGTGGCAAGCGTAAACACCTGCGCCGCACCGTTTAGAAAATCTGCCATGTCACAGAGCCCCTTTGGGAAGAAAGACAGTAAAGACCTCGGCGAACAGCCAGTTTAGCCCGAAGGAAAACACCACAGCCACAACCACGGCCAAGGCGACGGATTTGGCGCTGCGCGGCATCAGGATCAGTTGCAAACACAACAAGAAGACAAAGCTGGCGATCGAAAACCCGAGCAGAGGGGTGGCCAGCAGGTAGATCGAAAAGGCACCAAGGCTGATAAACACAAGATAACAGCGGCGAACCCACGCGGCACTTTGGCGAATGAAGTCACCATAGGCGGCCTTGGGAATGTCGCGAAGCGCGCCGAAAATGGCCCCTGCGGACATCAGGGCAATCAACGCGAAAATTATCGTCGGAAAGGCCCCCGCGCCCAACGCCTCAAAGCGCGAGGCGGGGATGGTGCGGGCTGCGACGAGCAACCCGACCGAGCCGACAAACAAAACCACATAACTCAAGAGGCGCGCAATCTCGCCCGCCTCTTGCGTCTTTATGTCGGGCGTGTCGCTCATTGAGCGAGAACCGAAGACAGGGACTTTACGGTGGCGTCAAGGCTGCCCAGATAGGCGCTGTATGCATCCTGACCGCGGAACAAGACGTCGGCACCTGCACCTTTGGTTTGCTCGATGTAAGTCTGGTCTTTGGATAGCGCCTCAAGTGCGGCTTCCATGCTATCGCGCGCTTCCTGAGGGGAGCCTTTTGGCATGACAATGCCGCGCGTCACGTTCAGCTCGAGGTCTTTGCCCAGTTCTTTGAATGTTGGCACATCGGGCGTTGCCGCCATCCGCTCCGAAGAGCCGACCGCCAGAAACGTCAGATCACCATTGTCGGCAAATTGCTTGGATGAGCTGATATCGCCAATGGCAACGTCAAGGTTGTTGCCGATCAGGGCGCGAATACGCTCGCCGGTGCCTTCATAGCCGACATATTTGAACTCAAGGCCAAATGCTTGCTCGATCATAGCGGCATGCAGATGGGGCACGCCGCCCAAAGTCACGCCCATGGTGATCGTACCGGGGTTGGCCTGCGCATAAGTGACGAATTCTTCAAAGGTGCTATAGTTTTTATTGATGCTGGCCACGAGATATTGGGGCGAGGCGGTCATCAGGGCGACGGGATCAAAATCGTCCCATGTCAGATCGGTAATGCCGGTTTCAGACGCGACCAGCAGGCCTTCATGCACAAGACTGATGGTATAGCCATCCGCCGCGCGGCGCGATGCTTCGCGCAGGCCCACCGTGCCACCGACACCGGGCATGTTGATGATTGGCGTCTCGACACCCAGAAACGGCGCGATGTTATTGGCCACTAGGCGCATCAACGTGTCCGATCCCCCACCCGGAGACCACGGCACGATAAATTCAACCGCGCGGTCGGGGTAGGTTTCGGCTCCAGCCGGGGTGGCGGCGATGGTTGCTGCAGCAAAAAGCGCGGCAATGCTGTTTCGGATGTTCATGTTTTCATTCCCTGTTCGGATTTGGCAATTATCATTATTGTTCACTGTGGTGAAACGCTAACACAAGAAATACGCAGGCAAAGCGTTAAATTCTTGCCATTAATTCCAGTTTTGCTAATTTTAAATCATGGATACGCGGCAACTTGAAACCCTTTTAGCGATCGAACAGCACGGCGGCTTTGCGGCGGCTGCGCAGGTTGTGAACCTGACGGCCTCGGCGGTCAGCCAACAAATCACCGCCTTGGAAGCAGAAATCGGTGCGGAATTGTTTGACCGTTCGCGCCGACCGCCCATGCTGACAGCCAAAGGAATTGAAATGGTGCGCTCTGCGCGCTCGATCCTGAATATAGTGAGCGAAACCAAAGCCTCGGTAACCGCTGGCCGGGTGCGGGGCACGATGGCTTTCGGGTCTTTGCGTACCTTTTCCAACACGGTTGTCCCTACGGCTTTGGCTGCTTTGCGCACCAGATACCCTGAATTGAACTTTCGCCTTCGGGTCGGCAAATCCGAAGAGCTGATGAACAATGTCGCCTCCGGTCAACTCGACGCGGCTTTGGTCGCGGATCACGTCACTGTGCCCGGCACGCTGCGCTGGACGCCCGTGATCGAGGAGCCTCTTGTGGTGCTGACGCCGACAGGCTGCGGAGATATGTCGTTGGAGGATCTTGTGCGCAACGTCCACTTTATCCGCTACCGGACTCAGGTGCCGCTTGCCCGCCAGATTGATACGGAAATGGCAAAGCTGGGGGTTGCCCTGAAACAGATTGCATCCGTCAACACGATGACGGCGGTTGTGGGCTGTGTGCGTGCGGGGCTTGGTTTTGCCGTTGTGCCCCAGATCGCGCTTGATGAGGTGACCCGTGACACGTTGGATCGGCTGCCCTTCGGCACGCCACCTATCACCCGCACGCTGGGGGTGGTGCAGCGAATGTCGTCACGCCAAGAGGAAATCACCGGCGCGCTCATTGATGCGCTGACCGAACTTTAAGCCGCTTGGTTGTGGCCGTCAGGTGTTGTTGTGATGGCATAGGGCGCTGCCTGTCTGACAATATCTGCCAGATCTACAACGCCATGCGCCAATCGCGCACCTGCAGTGACCGGTCCGGCCAATAGCTTGTCAATTGCGGCGGCCGCAGGCAGGACGGGGACAAAAGGCCCATGATCGTTGCGTGCGATAAGACACCACTTGGAGTGTCGCGGCAGGTCGTTTTCGTCGCGGCCGGTGATATCAACCATCATTCCACCGCTGTCCGATGTCGTGAGGCGCGTGATACTACGCGCTTTTAGCAGCATGGGGATCAGCCATCCAAGCTGGCCAATCAGGCCGCGTTTGCGCAGCGCGGCAAGTGTTTCGATCCCCAGTTGTTCCAGTCGGGATTCAAGCCCCGCAGAAAAGCTCACGCGCGACCTCACATTCAGCATCCGGCCCAAATGCTCTGCATCAAAGGTCTCGACGGCGGCAACACGGCGTTTTCCCAGACCAGGAATGACAACCTTATGCGGCGCGCCCCAGCCTGTGGTGTGGTCCAGATGGCCCGAACGCCAGATCGGCACATCCCGCCCTGCATAGCTCAGGATTGCTTCGATGACCGACCGTCCCACCGCGCTTTTGCCGCCGGGGGTGATACAGATATCAATCGTATCGACGTGGTGCCAGCCTTTGGTCAGCTGCTGCACCACACAGGTTGACAGCGTCGGGGTCGAACTGGCTCCGGCCAGCGCGGCAACACCGTGATCGCGTGCTATCCCGTCCAAAGCGCTGAGAAAATCGGTGAGGTAATCGCGCGCATCCGCCAGATCGACAAAATGCGCCCCATTGCGCAGGACAATGCGCGCGGTGTCATAGCCAGCCCCCTGAAACGGTCCAGAGCAATCCACAACGGCAAAGGGTTTGATCTCTTCCAGACGCTCTTGCAGGTTTGTCGCGCAATCGAGGCCCACGGGGTGCAGCGGGGCAAGGCTATCCTTTATGCTCTGGATGAAATCCGCTGCCCGTCCCTCCGCGCGGGAGGAGACAAATAACGCCACATCTGCACGGGTGCTAAGGTGGCGCACCAGCCGTTTGCCGAAAACCCCTGTGCCGCCAATGACCAGAATGTTTTTCAAGCTCATAGCACAAACCTGTCGCGCTGTTCTGCAGTGGGGGCGATGCAGGTCTTTGATTTGCCAAAAATCCTATACCGGTTGCGCGCAATGAGGCCATAGGCGGCGTCCCGTAGGGGTTTAGGGACAAAGCGCAGGGCAGGGGCCAGCCGCGCGATCCCGTTCAAATGGCGTGCCAGTGCAATCACAGCGTCCGAAGCCTCAAGCGCGCGGCCCTGTTCAATAAACAAAAAAACTGGTTGGATCATCAGGGTCTATCCCGTGCCTGAGAGCCAACGCGCGGCCCGCCTCTGATTGAATGGCGATAAACCGGATCTGTGGCGCTTTCTCATGCCGAAGCGTGTATTGAACCCCGCGGCCGCACAAAACGCAGTGGCTATCAAATACCCAGATCGGACCGGCCTGTGTGTCCATCATTGTTTCGCATCCTCGAATACGGCATCCTGAGACAGGATATTTCCAAGTATTTTGTGGTCCAAGCGCATGGAAAAGCGGAACTTGCCCGCGCCCAGATCGTGGTGGCCAATCACCAGCGCGCCGGGGGCGACCAGACGCGGAATACGCAGATGGCGGCCGAAAACGGAAAGGAAATAATGATCGCTTTTGAACAAAAGGGCGCTGGCCTCGACGCTGACTTTCAGAGCCATACCAATACCAAAACCGATATATTCCTCTAATCCGGTCGGACCGGCAAAGCGCTTCGAGCTATGGATCATCTGCGGAAACCCCGAGGCGCGGCCGTATTGCCGTATCCAGAATTGGCCGTTGCCAGCGACATCTTCGGTCACAATCACCACCGCGGGCTTGCCCAGGCAACTGAGGTCATAGGGCAGTGGTGCCCCGATCAGCCGCGCAGCATGGGCCAACAGCCTGCCTGCCGGATTCATCTTCATTTGGGTGACCACGCCCCTATATACGACGCTGCCACCGCGATGCACCCGTTTGCCAAACCGGCGGCGGATCGCAGGCGGAAGTTTGGCCCAGTTTTTGCGGCCCAGCAGCTTGCTGAAGCGGTGATCTTCCAGCGGAAGGTCGGGGTGGGGGATGTTTTGAAATTGCATTGGATCTTACCCGAAAAGAAAACATGAGGAGCGACGCGGCTGCGTCCTATTCCGATTTCTTTCCGGTGACCGTGAGGCGCGACAGCACTTTGCGGATCATCGAGAATCTATTTATGCCATTTATTTCTGTCATAACAGAAATAAATGGCATAAGAGGATCTAGGTCAAGAGAATACTGTGTTAGTCCGGTAATACCGCTTGGATTTGTTGTTGTGGGGCATGGCAAATGAGGCGTGCGCTGGCGGGTTTGGGTCTTTAGTCAGCGGTGCTGCGGTCATCGAACGGCCGAATGGAAATCCGCGATAATGCGATTGTGTGATACTTAAGTTTGCATTGCGCACAAGTATTGGGCATTTTGATCGGTATGGATTTTTTACACGTCACTCACAGCAATTTTTTGATTGTGATGGCCTGTGTTGTCGCACTGGTTGCGGGCTTCACTGGCTTATCGCTCACACGCGATTTGGCCAGCAAACCAGTGTTCCAAAAGAAAGCGTCAGTGGCGCTGGCCTCGATTGCGTTGGGCGGTGGTATCTGGGCGATGCATTTTGTCGCGATGCTGGGACTGCAGATGCCGATTATGTTTTATTACGATGCGGCGATTACGCTGGTCTCGGCGCTGACGGCAATTCTGTTGGTGGGGGCGGCGTTGATATTGCTGCATTTCGCCGAACGCACGCCAAGGATCATTACGCTGGCTGGTGTTATCGTCGGTGTGGGTATTTTGGTGATGCATTATATCGGCATGGCGGGGCTCGAGCTGTGCCGGGCGGTCTATACGGCTGCGGGGGTGGGGTTTTCCTCTGTTGCCGCGATTGCCCTATGTGTGCTGGCGTTTTGGGTAACTTATGCAAACCGTACAAAGCGCAACATCGTGCTGGGCACCTTCTGCTTCGCGGTGGCGGTTTCGTCGGTGCATTTCCTTGCCATGGCGGGCACCAATTTCGTGGCCACACCGAACGTACCGGATTTCGGCCCCACCATGAGCAACGAGACATTGGCGCTGGGCGTTATTTTCTTCAGCTTCATGATTTTCGGCGCCTGCCTATGGGTCAGCGTAACCTACCTTGTGGCGCCCGCTACGTCCCGACCCGTGCAAGAGGTCGAGGTGCAGCCGACACAGGCCCAGCCGGTCACCGGATTGCAGATCCCCTGTGAGCGGGATGGCGCAAAAGTCTTTGTCCGCTCCGACGATGTTTTTTTCCTGCGCGCTGATGGGCATTACACTCAGGTCTTCACAGCGGAAGGGCAACTGTTCTGCGCATGGCCTGTGACCGAAGCCTCCAAACGGCTGCTACCGGCCGGATTTTTGCAAACCCACCGCAGTTATCTGGTCAACCCGCACCACATCGCGCGGTTCGAACGGACAAAGGACAAGGGCCAATGCATCTTTGAGGGACGTGATATCCCCGCAGCGCCCGTCAGCCGTGCCAAGCTGAAGCCGATACAGGATGCGCTGGCGGCGCAGGTCGGCGCAATTCGTGCGTGATGGGGCGCATTTCGTGCAAATTAACTGTGTTTCATTGATTTTCTGATGCCATCGCATGCAGCCGTATGCAGCATTCTTTCCAAGAAGACATTGGCTTTGAGGGAGGAAGAAGCAGATGATTCCAGTCGAATTCGACTATTACCGACCCAAGGATATGGCAGGTGTATTGTCACTCCTTGAGGAACATGGCGATGACGCGCGTGTTATGGCGGGCGGGCACAGCCTGATCCCCATGATGAAGCTGCGCATGGCAGGTGTCCCGCATTTGATCGACCTGCAAGACGTGGGCGGACTGTCTGACATCGAGATCACGGGCGACACTATCAAGCTGGGCGCGCTGGTAACACAGGCAGACATTATTGATCACGTAGAGCTGGCCAAAACGGCCCCGATCCTACGCGAAGCGGCGTTGCAAATTGCGGATCCGCAAGTGCGTTATATGGGGACCATCGGCGGTAATGTTGCAAACGGTGATCCGGGCAATGACATGCCGGGCCTGATGCAGTGCCTTGATGCCACCTTTACCCTGATCGGCCCTGATGGTGAGCGCCAAGTGGCGGCGCGCGACTTTTATGAAGCGGCCTATATGACCGACCGCGAAGATGACGAGGTCCTGACCGCCATCAGTTTTGCACGGCCCCAAGGTGGCTATGCTTATGAAAAGCAAAAGCGCAAAATCGGTGACTATGCCACCGCTGCGGCCGCTGTGCAGATCGTAAAGCAGGACGGTAAATGCAGCAGTGTCTCGATCGCGATGACCAACCTGAGCGATACCCCGATTTATTCCGAAGACGCGGGCGAAGCACTGGTCGGTACTTCCGTTGATAAGGCGGCATTGAAAGCGGCGGTCGCAGCCATGCTGGGTGATATTGACCCTTCCGAGGATAACCGCGGACCTGTCGCATTCAAGAAACACGTGGCGGGCGTGATCCTGAGCCGCGCCATCGAGCGTGCGTGGTCGCGGGCCTAACCGGCTCCCGATTATCCGCCCGACAAGGCGCAATACCCCTCTAGTAGCGAAACGGCCGGGTCCTGACCCGCCCCGAGTAGCGAAGCGATAGGCAAATAAGGAAACGACCATGTCAAAGAAACATCACGTCACATTGACAGTGAACGGCAAACAAGAGGAGTTCCTTGCGGAACCGCGCGAACTTCTCATCTACACGCTGCGCGAGCGGCTCAATATCACCGGACCGCACATCGGCTGCGAAACCACGCATTGCGGGGCCTGCACCGTTACCATCGACGGCAAGTCGGTGAAGTCCTGCACCATGTTCGCGGTTCAGGCCGAAGGAACAGAGATCACAACCATCGAAGGTATCGGCACCCCTGACGAGCTGCACCCGCTGCAGGCCGCATTCAAGGAACACCACGGCCTTCAGTGCGGTTATTGCACACCGGGTATGATCACCCGCGCGACCAAGCTGCTCGAAGAGAACCCGAACCCGACGGAAGAAGAAATCCGCTTTGGTATGGCTGGCAACATCTGCCGCTGCACGGGCTATCAGAACATTGTTAAATCCATTCAGGCCGCGGCGTCGGAAATGAATGCAGCCAAGGAGGCCGCAGAATGAAGGACGAAATTACACGCGAAGAACGGGTCGATAACCTCAAAGGTATGGGGTGTTCACGCAAGCGGGTCGAAGATGCGCGCTTTACCCAAGGCAAAGGCAACTACGTTGATGACGTAAAGCTTGATGGTATGCTGTTTGGCGACTTTGTGCGCTCTCCCTATGCTCATGCGCGCATCAAAAGCATCAATTCCGAGGCCGCGCTGAAGGTTCCTGGTGTGATCGCGGTTCTGACCGCTGATGATCTGCGCCCCTTGAACCTGCACTGGATGCCGACACTGGCTGGTGACAAACAGATGGTGCTGGCAGACGGCAAGGTTCTGTACCAAGGTCAAGAAGTTGCATTTGTTGTGGCCGAAGATCGCTATGCGGCTGCAGACGGCATGGACGCTGTTGAAGTCGAATACGAAGAGCTGCCCGTCATCGTCAGCCCCTTTGAGGCGCTGGAAACGGATGTTGTTCTGCGCGAGGATCTGGTGGCCGAAGACGGCTCGATCCCTGATGGGGCCCACGGCCCACGCAAACACCCCAACCACATCTTCACATGGGAAGCGGGCGACCGCGCGCCCACTGAAGAAGTCATAGAGAACGCCGAAGTCGTTGCCGAAGAAAAGATGTACTACCACCGCACGCATCCGTGCCCCTTGGAAACATGCGGATCGGTTGCCTCCATGGACAAGGTCAACGGCAAGCTGACGCTTTGGGGCACCTTCCAAGCGCCCCATGCGATCCGTACCATCGTTTCGCTGATCTCTGGCCTTGAAGAGCACAACATCCGTGTGATCAGCCCCGACATCGGCGGCGGATTTGGTAACAAGGTCGGCGCTTATCCGGGGTATGTCTGTACCGTTGTGGCCTCTATCGTGACGGGCAAACCTGTCAAATGGATCGAAGACCGCATGGACAACCTGATGACCACCGCTTTTGCGCGTGATTATCACATGACCGGCAAAATCGCGGCGACCAAAGAGGGTAAAATCACCGGTCTGCACTGTCATGTGACAGCCGACCACGGTGGCTTTGACGCCTGCGCGGACCCGACCAAGTTCCCCGCTGGTTTCATGAACATCTGTACCGGTTCCTACGACATCCCGACCGCCTATCTAGAGGTCGACGGCGTTTACACCAACAAGGCACCGGGGGGCGTTTCTTATCGTTGTTCCTTCCGTGTGACCGAAGCTGTGTATTTCATCGAGCGCATGATCGAAGTGCTCGCGATCAAGTTGAACATGGATGCAGCCGAGCTGCGCCGGATCAACTTTATCAAGAAAGAGCAGTTTCCCTATAAGGCCGCGCTTGGTTGGGAATACGACTCAGGGGACTATCACACCGCATGGGACAAGGCGCTCAAGGCCGTCGATTATGACGGGCTCCGCGCCGAACAGGCCCAGCGTGTGGAGGACTTCAAAGCAGGTAAGACCCGCTCCATCATGGGCATCGGTCTGAGCTTTTTTACCGAGATCGTTGGCGCGGGTCCGGTCAAAAACTGTGACATCCTTGGTATGGGTATGTTCGACAGCTGTGAAATCCGTATCCACCCGACGGGATCGGCTATCGCACGACTGGGCACAATCTCCCAAGGGCAGGGGCATGCGACAACCTTTGCGCAGATCCTTGCGACAGAGATCGGCCTGTCTGCGGATAGCATCACGATCGAGGAAGGTGACACCGACACGGCACCTTACGGTCTGGGCACCTATGGCTCACGATCCACACCGGTTGCCGGTGCTGCGGCTGCTATGGTTGGGCGCAAAATCCGTGCCAAGGCACAGATGATCGCGGCCTATCTGCTCGAAGTACACGACAGCGACGTGGAATTCGATGTGGACCGCTTTGTCGTCAAAGGCGCGCCTGAGCGCTTCAAGACGATGAAAGAGATCGCCTATGCATCCTACAACCAGCCTATTCCGGGTCTGGAGCCGGGCTTGGAAGCGGTCAGCTATTACGATCCGCCAAACATGACCTACCCCTTTGGCGCATATGTCTGCGTCATGGACATCGACGTGGACACGGGCGTCACAGATATCCGCCGCTTCTATGCGCTGGATGACTGCGGCACGCGGATCAACCCGATGATCATTGAAGGGCAGATCCATGGCGGTCTGACCGAAGCACTTGCTGTCGCCTTGGGCCAAGAGATTGCCTATGACGAGCTGGGTAATGTGAAGACGGGTACATTGATGGATTTCTTCCTGCCGACGGCATGGGAAGTCCCCAATTACGAGACCGACTACACTGTCACTCCCTCACCGCACCATCCCATCGGTGCAAAGGGTGTCGGCGAAAGCCCCCATGTGGGCGGTGTGCCTTGTTTCTCGAATGCGGTGCAGGATGCCTTCCGCCCGTTCGGTAACACGCACACTGATATGCCGCATGATCACTGGCGTATTTGGCGCACGGCCAACCAGCTTGGCATGCACGACTAGTCGCAACTGGCGGGGTGCGTACACGCACGCATCCCGCAAGGATATATTTTATGACCTGGACTGACTTACAAACCGCTTTGGCGGAACAGGGCTATGTTGCCTCTGATGATCTGGCTGTTGCTTTGCAATTGGCGCTGTCGCTTGGCCGTCCCCTCCTGCTTGAAGGCGCTGCCGGTGTCGGCAAAACCGAGATCGCGCGCACGCTGTCTGTGGTCAAAGACACCCGATTGTTGCGCCTGCAATGCTACGAAGGGCTGGATGCTGCGCAAGCGATTTATGAGTGGAACTACCAGCGCCAACTGTTGACCATCCGCGCCGCCGCCGAAGATGGTGAAACCGGAAAAACCGTCGAAGACCGCATCTTCTCGCGTGATTTCCTGCTCGAGCGCCCGCTTCTGGCGGCCATCACCCAAAAAATGCCGCCCGTGCTGCTTATTGATGAAATCGACCGTGCAGACGAGGAATTCGAAGCCTACCTGCTTGAAATCCTATCGGATTTTCAGGTCTCCATCCCCGAGCTGGGGACAATCAAGGCCGTGACCCGCCCGATGGTGATCCTCACTTCAAACGGCACGCGCGATCTGTCGGATGCCCTGCGCCGCCGCTGCCTGTATACTTACGTGGAATATCCCGACCGCGAGACCGAGCTTGCCATTCTCAAGGCCCGCTGCCCGCAAATCGAGGCCCGCTTGGGCGATCAGATCGTGGGCTTTGTGCAGAAGTTGCGCGAAGAGGAACTGGAGAAAGTGCCCGGCATCGCCGAGATGCTCGACTTTGCCGCTGCTCTTATGGGGCTTGGCATTGCCGATCTCACCGCCGATCCGGCTGTGCTGCAATCAACGCTCACAACTTTGCTGAAAACCCAAAGCGATCAGGCCCAGATCACACGGGATGTGGCCGCGCGTATCGCAGGTAAAGCCGCATGAGCCGCGTGACGAAATTCGCAAGCCGCGACGCGGGTCCCGCCGCGCGGATTGTGGGTTTCATCGCGCATCTGCGCGAGAACGGGCTGCGCCTTGGTGTGGCTGAGGCGGATCTGGCCATGGCAGCCCTTGCCGAGGTAGAGGCCATCCGCCCCGACGACAGTCGCCGCGCCCTACGCGCCGTTTGTACGGGCTGTAAAGAAGAAGCCGAGCGTTTCGACGATTTATTCAACAGCTACTGGATGGACATGGGCCGCGTGCGGCAAAAATCTGTGCCCAGCCAGTCAAACCCGGCCAGGGACAGCATCCATTCTTCCCGCGATGCCAAGGGCGAAGACGCTGCGGCCTCCGGCTCCAGCACGGCCCCCGATGACACGGGCGGGGAGGCAGAAAGCGATGGCACCGGCAAACTTATCGCCAGTGAACAATGCAATCTGGCGCAAAAGGACCTGCGCGATCTGGTCCGCCCAGAGGAAATCGCGCAAGCCGAAGACGTGGCCCGCCGGATCGGGGCTGCCCTGCGCGACAAACGCTCGCGCCGCCGCATTGCTGCGCGCAAAGGGGACCGCCTGCATTTCCGCAAGACCATCCGTCAAAGCTTGGCCACAGGCGGAGAGCCTCTGCGCCTGCTGCGTAAAAACCGCCCCGACCGCACCCGCAAGATCGTGGCGCTTTGCGATGTTTCCGGCTCCATGACGGTCTATGCCCAAGTATTTCTGGCCTTTCTCGCGGGGCTGATGCGTGCGGATACGGCAGCGGATGCCTACCTGTTTCACACCCGTCTTGTGCGCATCACCGAAGCCCTGCGCGACAAAGATGCCATGCGGGCCATCGGACGTATGTCTTTGATGGCAGACGGTTTTGGCGGCGGCTCCAAGATCGGGCCATCGCTGATGCGCTTTGCGGAAACCTACGCCAAACGCTTCGTGGATGGGCGCAGTGTCGTGATGATCCTGTCGGACGGTTATGACACCGAAGATCCACAGATGATCGCGCAGGCCTTGGAAAAGCTCAAGAAACGTGGCTGCAAGGTGATCTGGCTCAACCCGCTCAAAGGGTGGAAAGATTACGCGCCTGTGGCGGCTGGCATGGCCGCGGCCTTGCCACATCTTGATCTGTTTTCGGCGGCAAACACCCTCGGCGATCTCGCCGGACTTGAGAAGGAGCTGGCCAGCCTATGACCCCAGCAGAAGTTCTTTCCACCGATCTGGCCGAAGCCGCGCAAGAACTGCGCGCGCGGGATGAAGCCTTTGCCTTTGCCACCATCGTGCGGACAGCCGGATCTACGGCGGCCAAACCGGGTGCCAAGGCTTTGCTGGGCGCGGATGGGACGATTGTGAACGGCTGGTTGGGCGGTGGCTGTACCCGCGGGGCGGTCAAACGCGCAGCGATGCAGGCCCTGCGGGACGGCACGCCACAGCTTATCTCGGTCGCTCCCGAAGACCTGCTGGCCGAACGCGGCGTGTCCGCCGGAGACGAGGTGGATGGCACCACATTCGCGCGCAATGGCTGCCCGTCTCGTGGCACCGTCGACATCTTTATTGAGCCGTGCCTGCCCACGCCTCAGCTGGTGGTGATGGGCGCATCCCCCGTGGCCGAAGCCATTCGCACGCTGGCCTCGCCTTTTCGTTTTGCGATGACGCATACCCCCGATCAGGACCGGCCTGACCGGCAAAGCTTTGTCATCATTGCCACGCAGGGGCAGGGGGATCTGGACGCGCTCAAGGCCGCTTTGACCTGCAATTCCACCTTTGTCGCCTTTGTCGGCAGCCGTCGCAAATACGCGACCCTTGCAGAAAAGCTGGCGGCGGCGGGGTTTGATCAAGCCGCGATCGACAGCGTGAAAGCTCCCGCAGGGATCGACCTTGGTGCGGTGACGCCCGAGGAAATCGCCCTGTCGATCCTTGCCCAATTGGTGCAGGTCCGCCGCGCCGCAGTAAAGCAATCCGATGGTTGAGGTCTGCGCCATTCTCCTTGCTGCCGGTCTCTCGCGCCGGATGGGCGACCGCAACAAGCTGTTGTTGCCTGTCGCAGGTGTGCGGATGATCCGGCGCATGGTCGATACCTACCGCGCAGCGATCAACGGGCCCGTGATTGTGGTCACAGGGCATGAGGCCGAGGCCGTGGCAGCCGCACTTGAGGGGAGCGAGGCGAAATTGGTCTTTAACCCCGATTTTGCCCAAGGTCAGCCCACCTCGGTGGCCTGCGGTCTGCGCCATGCACCAGAGGGCTATGACATTCTGATTGGCCTTGGCGATCAGCCGTTTTTGACAGGCGATGATCTGAACACCTTGATCGCAGCCCATGCCGCCGCAGACCCTACGCGCATCTCGATCCCGATGATGCAAACACAGCGCGGCAATCCGATCCTTGTTCCCTCATCGCTCAAGGACCGCCTGCTGGCCGATCCGCGCGCGCCGGGATGTAAAAAATTCACCCGTGAGAACCCCGATCACGTCCAGTTTCTCACAATAGCTGCGCAAGGCTTTTACGCCGACATCGACACGCCCGAGGCTTACCGCGCACTCACATCAACCTTGGAGACTTCGACATGAAAACGCTCAGACGGATCACGAACGGTTTGCGTCGCAAGATGACGTTGACCCCTGAACAAGCCGAACAGCTTGCCACCATTAAATTCCCCTGTTGTTAAAAAGGAAACACCCATGGAACTTTCAGACGAAATCATCATCAATGCCCCCAAAGAGCGCGTTTACGCGGCGCTAAATGACCCCGAAGTCCTGCGCCAGTGCATTCCGGGCTGTGAAGAGCTGATCAAACATTCCGATACAGATCTCGAAGCCAAGGTTGTGTTGAAAGTCGGTCCCGTTAAGGCAAAATTCGGCGGCGAGGTGCAGTTGGATACCTCAGGTGCGCCCGATGCCTTCTCTCTCACGGGGCAGGGCAATGGCGGTGCCGCGGGCCACGCCAAGGGCGGTGCGGATGTGACGCTGACGGCGGACGGACCGGATAAAACCATCCTGCGTTATGAGGCCAAGGCCGAAATCGGCGGTAAGCTGGCCCAGTTGGGCGGCCGCCTGATCCAGAGCACGGCGAAAAAACTGGCTGGCAAATTCTTCAAGTCTTTTGCCGAAGTGGTTGATGCAGACGTTGCTGCCTGACAGTCTCACCTATGCCGAGCACGCCTCGGATATCATCGAAAAGGCGGCCGCTCTGATCGGAGCGGCCCGACCTTTTGCTTTGGTCACCTCCCTGTCGATTGAGGGTGGCGCCGCACGCAACGTCGGATCGCTTGCCTTGGTCGAACAGGGCGGGGCCATGACGGGGTATCTGTCGAACGGCTGTATTGACCGCGACATCCAGCTACATGCCATGGATGCGCTTGAGACGGGGCAGCAAAAACTGATCCGCTATGGCGACGGGTCGCGCTATGCCGACCTGAAGCTGCCCTGCGGTGGCGCGCTGACCGTGCTGATTGATCCTGCGCCGGACACGAAAGCAATCGTGCAAGCACAAGCACAGTTTACAGCGCGGCAGCCCGCGACATTGACGTTTCGCCCTGACGGGCAGGACGTGGACCATAGTTTTACCTATACTCCGCGTCACCGTCTGGTTTTGGCCGGACGCGGTGCGATCTTTCGCTCTATGGCGCAGATCGGCCATGCGATGGATTTCGACATCCGCCTGCTTTCCCCCGATGTCGAAGACCTCAAAGCCGTTGGGCATCTGTCCAGTGCCGCAGCGCTTCACCTGACCACTCCGGTCGCAGTGCCCCGATTGGATATGCTGGATGCGGGCGCTGCCTTTTTGACGCTATTCCACGACCATGATTGGGAGCCATACCTGTTGGCCGCCGCGCTCGAGACACCCGCGCATTTCATCGGCAGCCTTGGCAGCAGGCGTACCCATGCGCTGCGATGCGCAGCCTTGGAGGAAATGGGGATTGCGCCAGCGTCGTTGGACCGGTTGCACGGGCCAATCGGACTGGTGCCTTCGCTGCGCGATGCCTCCTCGATTGCCGCTTCGACGTTGGCGCAAATCATCGCGGTTTTCCAACACAGCGGATAGCCGCTGCCGTCCCTGTCTATCCTGAAAACTGCCGCGCGCTTATTCGTTGGACCGATTGTGCCAATGTTGTTAATATCCCCTTAGGTTGTATCGGGACAGATGCGAAAGAAACGCTGCCCGATCATACTGTTCCGCAACAGTTCTGAACATGGGGATAATCATGAAATTAATCATTGGCCTTGATGGCCAAAGCACGGGCGAAAAAGCGCTCGACTTTGCTAAAACCGTTGCCGCGACCAGCTCGGGATGTGAGCTGATTGTAGTCTATGTTATTGAATGGTCTCCGTTTTCTTTCCATTCGGCAGAAGAGAATGCAAGACGTCACAAACGCCGTGAAGAAGAGATTCAGATCGCCAGAGAGCGCGTATTGGAACCTGCATTGGCGTCATTGGCCAAAGAGGGGCTCACAGCGCGCGGTATTGTACGCCACGGCGATGTTGCCGACACAATCGACAATATTGCCCATGCTGAAGGTGCCACACAGATCATTGTGGCGCGGACCGGTACAGGCGGGTTGAGCAAACATATCTTTGGCAGCTCAACCGCAAATCTCGTGATGAACGCCCGCGTTCCAGTCACTGTCGTCGCATAAGGAGCGCAAAATGACCCGAGTTTATTCCATCATCTGCGCGACGCTGGCCTTTATGGCTGTTGCGCTGCCCGCACAGGCCCAAGAGGCCGCTGCATCACTTGATGAGCGTGTTAATGCAGCCTTTGCCGGCGCTACCGGCTGGTTTGTGAACTTTATTTTTATGTCGATCCCGGGCACGAATTTCCCTTGGATCGTGATGTGGCTTGTTATCGGTGCCACCGTATTTACCATCTATTTCAGCGTCGTTCAGTTCCGCTTTTTCGGCCATGCCATCAGTCTGGTAAAAGGCGACTATTCCGATCCCGAAGACGCTGGCGAAGTCAGCCACTTTCAGGCGCTGGCCACGGCGCTTTCGGGCACTGTGGGCCTTGGTAATATCGCAGGCGTTGCGGTGGCTGTGGGCATCGGCGGGCCGGGGGCTACATTCTGGATGATCCTCGCAGGGCTTCTGGGCATGGCGTCCAAATTCACCGAATGCACATTGGGTGTGAAATATCGCAACGAAAATCCCGACGGCTCTGTGTCCGGTGGCCCGATGTATTACATCGCTAAGGGCTTTGACGAGCTGGGTCTGCCGGGCGGTAAAATCCTTGCGGTGCTGTTCTCGATCTTTTGTATCCTTGGTGCCTTCGGCGGTGGCAATATGTTCCAAGCGAACCAAGCCCACGCACAAATCACCCAGATCACTGGCGATTTTCCGGGCTGGATTACCGGCGTCATCTTTGCAGGTGTCGTGTTTGCGGTAATCGTTGGCGGTATCAAATCCATCGCGCGTGTCACCGAAAAGATCGTACCTTTCATGGGGATACTCTATGTCGGTGCGGCTCTTGTTGTGTTGATCGTTAACTACAACCTGATCGGTTGGGCCTTTGGCCAGATCTTTGCGGGTGCCTTTACCGGGCTTGGCGTTGCCGGTGGTCTGGTCGGAGCGCTGATCCAGGGCTTCAAACGCGCGGCCTTCTCGAATGAGGCGGGCGTCGGCTCTGCTGCCATTGCCCACTCGGCGGTTAAAACCAGCGAACCGATCACCGAAGGCTTTGTGTCCCTGCTTGAGCCGCTGATCGACACAGTGGTGATCTGTACCATGACCGCATTGGTTATTGTGATCTCGCAACAGCTGATCATCGACCCTGCGACAGGCAACTATGTCCTCAACGAAGCAGGCACAGCTATCGCAACTGTGGGCGATGCCAGCGGCGTTGCACTGACTTCTGCGGCATTCGGATCGGCCATCGGCTGGTTCCCTTATGTGCTGGCTCTGGCGGTGATCCTGTTTGCTTTCTCGACGATGATCTCGTGGTCCTATTACGGGCTCAAGGCATGGACCTTCCTGTTTGGCGAAGGCAAAATGACTGAGCTGGTGTTCAAGGTCATATTTTGCATCTTCATCGTTATCGGTGCGGCAGCAAGCCTGGGCCCTGTTATCGACTTCTCCGATGCGGCGATCTTTGCCATGGCGGTGGTCAACATCTTCTGCCTCTATTTCCTGATGAAAGTCGTCAAGGCCGAGCTGGCATCCTACAGCGCGCGCCTGAAATCAGGCGAGATCAAAAAGTTCACGCATTAAAACGCGGATAATATGAAATGCGAAAGGCCACCGTATCTACGGTGGCCTTTTTCATTCGGAATAGGGCGGGAAGCCTAGCGTTTGAAGGGCTCGATCCGGTCGGCAGACAGCGAATAGCCGATATCGGCCAATTGGGTCGAGGTAGAGGCCGTGCCGAACATGCCCACAACATTGACCGCCTCGAACATGCCAGAGCTCTCGTAAGGGTCAGCAGTGGTCACAAACACCAATTGGTTCGCAGGGGGCGGCGGCACATGTACGCAGGCCCCGACAAAGGGCACCAGAATGAAGGCGGTCACACCTGTGCCGGAATAATCAATCGGCACGATATAGCCCGGAATACGCACAACCTCACCGTTCCAGTCATTGCGCACCCCGCTGGAAGGGGGCTGGCGCACGGACATTGCCATGGTCTCGTCATGGGGCATCAGCGCTTCGATACCGGGCGGCGCAGCGACCTCGCCTTCGGGGATCAGATCGGTCCAGTTCAGATCGATATAGTCCTTGGCCCAGGCGAGGCGCGGGGCCAGACCCGTTGCGCCCAGCAGGGCAATCAGATGCCGCCTGTTTACCATTCGTAGACCTCCATCTCATCTGCGGTAAGCACATAGCCGGTTTCGGCCACCTCGGTGGTCTGGACTTCGTGGCGCATCTGGCCGGTGACCCAAACAGGTGCCCACAGGTCGTTCGAGGGCCATGGGTTTTTCGATGTCACAAATACCAGTTGGTTCGCGGGTGGCGGCGGTGTGTGCAAGCAGGCCCCGACATAGGGCACCAACACAAAGGCGGTTACCCCTGCGGTCGATTGCTCCATCGGGATGATAAAGCCGGGCATTTTGATATAGGCCCCGTTCAGGGTCGGGTTCAGTTTGGTCGCGTTGTCGTCAAACACCGGCAGCCAGATATCGTTGCGCTCATCCATGTAACCTTCGCCGATAATTTCGGAGTAGGGGACACCAGCGGGAATCAGATCGTCCCAACCGATTTCTTTAGCGCCGCGGGCAAAGACAGCCTGCGGAAGCGCCGCACCAGCGGCGGCAGTGGTAATCAAGTGGCGGCGTGAGATGTGCATCTACTGAACCTTTCGATCTATATGCGGACCATCATACCATCAGCCAGCGACATGCGGTAGGCTCTGACCGCAGGCACCATGCTCACAATTACGCCAGCGGCGACCACGCCCAACAACACCCAAAGCTCGCGCAGGGTCGGCGGCTCAATCGGCAGCCACAGACCAAAGGCGCTGTCGATCAGCGGTTGGCCCAGCCATAAAGCAACATAAACAACGCCTAGCCCCAGCACCGCACCAATGGCCGCCATCAGCGCAGCCTCCAGCACCAACAGCCCAACGATCACCCGCGGCCGTGCGCCCATGGCCCTGAAAATAGCCATCTCGCGCCGCCGTTCGTTCAGGCTTGAGAAGATGGTCGCCATCATTCCGATCAACGCAGTAACGACCACCATGGCCGAAACGCCGATCAGGGCCGTCTCGGCGATGCCCACGATCTGCCACAGCTCTTGCAGCGCCACACCGGGCAGAATGGCCAACAGCGGCTCTTGCGGATAATCATTGATCGCCCGTTGAAGGCCGAATACCTGAAGCCGGCTTTTCACCCCAACCAGCGCCGCAGTCACGGCTTGGGGCTGTAAATCCATCTGCCTGATGACATCAGGCGGGGTCGACTGGCCCGGAATTTGCGCACCACTGCGCCAATCCACATGGATCGCCTCAATCGCCTCAAGGCTGACGATCACCGTGCGGTCTACCGGCGTGCCGGTCTTTTCAAGTATCCCTGACACGCGGAACGGCTGGTCTTTATGCTCGGTAAATGAGGCCAGCCCATGCGCCACGACAATCGGATCCCCGACGCTATAGCCAAGCGTTTCGGCCACATCCGCGCCGATCACGGTATCGAACAAATCCTCCATGACAGCGCCCTCGCGCACCGCCAGCGATTGCCCAGAGCGGTATTTGTAACGCTCGAAAAAGGCGGGCGTGGTGCCCATGACGCGAAATTGCCGGTGACTATCGCCTAGCGAGATCGGCACGATCCAGTCAACATCAGGCCGCGCGGCAATGTCCTGATAGCTTTCCCACGTCATGTTGTTGGTGGCATTGCCGATACGAAACACCGAATACAAAAGCAATTGCACCGAACCGGACCGCGCGCCCACAATCAAATCAGTACCCGAAATCGTGTCGGCAAAACTGGCCTTGGCCCCGGTGCGTATCTTTTCCACGCCCAGAAACAGGGAGACCGACAACGCAATTGCCAGAATGGTCATTCCCACCGTAAGCGCACGCGCCAGTAAAGACGAAAAGGCCAGCCGCGCGATCATGCTGCGGCTCCTAGGGGTTGCGCAATATCTGTCATTTCGATCACGCGGTCAAATTGTCCGGCCAGCCGCGCATCATGGCTGACCATCAGCAAGGTGGTGCCATGGGCACGTGACTGGTTAAACAACAGCTCCAGAAACGTCGATTGGCTGGCGGCATCCAATGACGAAGTCGGCTCATCCGCGATGATGAGCGGTGGTGTCCCGATTAACGCACGCGCGGCGGCCACGCGCTGTTGTTGACCAACGCTCAGCGCGCCTGCGCGGGCCGAGGTGACCCCCTCGGGCAGGCTCAATGCGCGGCACAGCCTCTCGACCTCGAGATTGGCATCAGCCACTCGCTTGCGGCGCTGTGGGGCAAATTGCAGCGGCAACATGATATTATCGCGCACGCTGGCAAACGGCAGCAGGTTGAATTGCTGGAATATCAACCCGATCTGTTCGGCGCGAAACCTGTCGCGCTTTCCGGCCGATAGGGCCGCAATATCGTCACCGGCCACACAAACTCGCCCTGCCTGCGCGATGATCGTGCCGCAGATCAACGACAGCAGCGTGGACTTGCCCGACCCGCTTTCGCCCAACAACAAAACCGTCTCGGCCGGTGCAAGGTTCAACTCGGGCACATGCAGCCCGAATGTGTTTTGCCCCGGCCAACGGTAGCGCACATCGCGAAGTTCCAGAATGGCAGGTGTTGAGACCATGACAGTATTACAAATCGTCGCTTAAATCCAGAAACGGCGCGTCACGTGTCACCTCATAGGCATGCGCGCCACTCGCAGAGGCGACCTGTACATTGACCTTCACAGAGTTCGGGAAGGCGTCGAAATAGGCAAATGTGATGTTCGTTGCAGCCTGCGGTGCGGTGCAGGTCAACAGATACTCGGCGGCAAATTCGGTATGGCTTGTTTCTGCCGCATGCTCGTCGTGCCCGTGCTCATCCTCATGTGCATCGTGATCGTGGTCATCGTGCCCGTGTTCATCCTTATGGGCGTCATGATCGTGGTCGTCGTGCCCGTGTTCATCTTTATGGGCATCGTGATCATGCTCGTCATGACCGCCTTCACTCTCAAGCGCGGCACTGGCCTGTGTCACTTCACATCCAGCGGCCTGCGGTATCACAAAAAGCTGTAGGGGTTGGGTGAGCGAGGCAATCGCATCTTCGACTTTCGCTGTGTCTTCGGCGCTTTGGGCTGCATATTCAAAACCGACAATATCAGCACCCGGCGCATGCAGCGCCATAGCGATCTGACCTGCGTCAATGGCAATGTCCAATTGCCCTACACCGTGCTCATGGGCACCTAGATGCCGTGTTTCCTGGGCCGCAAGAGGCGTGGCGACAACAGCGCAAGCTGCGAGGATAGGGGTGAATTTCATCAATCGGATCCTTCGAAAACATGGGGCATGGATCGCACGGGTTTCCCGCTGCGGGTAGGTAGGTTACACGGGGTTAGATAACTGCCAAAGCGGGGGGCATGTAAAGTGCGAATGCCGCGGCCGGGAATACATCTTTGTAATCAAGCGCCACGCCTGCCGCCCCCCAAAGCTCAGCCGTGCTGCTGCGCTTTGTCAAAGCTCTCGCCAGCCGTGGCAACCCCGGGAACAATCTCTACGGCGATATCTTCAGCGAATAGCGCCCGTGTGTCGATATCGCTGCGTGGATCACCATTGCCCAGATATACCACGCGCGCGCCGTCTTGGGCGGCTGTAATCAATGTTTGCATGGTTTTTGCACGGGGCCAGCTTTCGCATCCGGCCTGATCGCCGACTAAAACCCGTGCGGCATCGCGCCGCGCGAGTTCCAGCACCTCGGTGTCAACGGAAGGCTCGTAATAGATAACATCCGCTTCCTGAAGGCGTTGTACACCACGCAAAGTGATCAGATCCTTGCCGCCGGGGCCTGCCCCTACCACAGCGATACTGCCACCGGCCTGCTGTCCGAATTCACCTGTGGCGATGGCCTGTTTGATCATCTGTGCCGCCTCACGTAAAGCGCCGCGCGCATGGGTCCGGCGCGGGGCGTCCGCAAACACCCAACGCCACAAATCCCGCCGCAGACGCGGGCCCAGCCGCATGGCTGCACTGTCACGCAAGCGACCCGCCAAGGCGGCCAAATCGCCAAGGTTCGGCTCAAGCACCTGTTCGAGTTGCGTTTTGATCTGACGCGCCAACACCGGTGCGGTCCCTTCGGTGCCGATGGCCACAACCACCGGATCACGGTCCACAATGGACGGGGTGATCACGTCACATAACGCCGGTTGATCCACCACATTCACATTCACCGCTGTGCATTTGGCCAAAGCATGAAGTGCCGCATCCGCGGCCGGACATCCCGTGGCGATAAATACCAACGCCGTATCTGCAAAATCATCTGCAACAATGGCACCGCGCTGATGCGTAATCCGCCCTGATGCGGCCAGCGCGGACAACTCGCTGTCGAGTGTGTCGGCATGCACTACAATCTGTGCTTGGGTCTTGAGCAGCAGCCGCGTCTTCTGGGCGGCCTGTTCACCCCCGCCGGCAATGACAACGCGCCGGCCTGCCATCTGGATAAACATCGGAAAGGTTTTCATGCATCCATCTCCACGACCTGAGCGCGGGCGGCCCAAAGCTGCTGCGCGCGCACTTGGGCTTGCGCCATGGTCATCGTCGGGTCAACTGTCCAAAGCGCAAGCGCTGCGGTGCCTGTCACGGTGGCCTCGGCAAAGGGATCTTGCAGCTGTCCTTCCCAAAGGGCAACCGGATCAACAACATCATCGACATCATGCAAACGCCGCGTCTCTGCTAAGATCGCGGGGGCTGTTTGCTGTATATGCAGGCCTTCGCGCAGGCCAAAACAGATGATGTCCTTGGACGGATGCCGCTCGAACTCGCCGCCGCCGCCTTTGATGATACTTAGGGTCTTTTGCCCCAACATTTCGGCGGCTTGCGCTTGGAGGCTGCGGTAGGACGGGTGGAACACACCCTGCACCGTGGCAGGGGCCTGTGACGGATTCCACATGCGCAACACGGTATTGAAACACGATCGCAGGCCAAGAACCGCGCGCAAATCCAATAGCTCAAAGGCGGTCTGGCTTAGCGCGGCAAGCGGGTCATAGCGGACCTGCGGCCCTACAAGCGCGCGGATGTCTTGCGTGCTGAGCTTTGCGTTTTGATAGGCGTTATGCCCGTGCATCGAAATGCGCACACCGCTTTGGGCCACCAACCGCGCGGCCAACAGATACAGCGGCGCACCACGGCTGCGCCCTGCGGCATAGCTGGGCCAGTCCAGATCGGCAGGTGGCAACGCGCCCTCTACATGGTCCCGCAGCGCGGCGGTAAAGCCGGCGATCTCCTGAGGTTCTTCGCCGCGCAACCGCAATACCATCAACAATGCGCCCACGGCCTCAGAGGCGGCGCGGCCCTCAAGGATGACGGTCATGGCCTCATGCGCTTCATTCAGGCTCAGCGCCCGTGCACGCCCCTTACCTTGGGCCACGATACGGACAAATGGCGCAAGCGTCATTCTGCTGCCACAGGCAGGCTGTTTTGTGCCAGTAGGCGGGCGAGTTCGGGTTTGCACGAGCCGCAATTCGTGCCGGCGTATGTAATGTCACCCAGTGCAGGCACCGTGCGTGCCCCCGCGTTAATCGCATCCATAAGCGTATTTTGCCCCACATTGAAACAGGCGCAGACAATCGTGCCGGGATCGGGTTGATCCTGCCCCATGCGCCCGGCCAATGCGGCCAGCGGCGCGGTTTGAGTCCCAATATGGCTGATTGCGGCACTGCGTGACAAGACGACAGGTTCTTTCGCGGTGTAGAAAACGGCGCGGATGGTGCCGCCTTCGGTCAGCGCAATGCGCAGCGTACCCCCGGCAGTATCGTTGAAAACAGAGGCTTCGGCGTCGGGCAGTCCTGCCATACTGCGCGCAAAGGCGACCCAATCGCATGGTGCGTCGATGCCGGCTGTTTCTGCCTGCCACCCTGTCGCGGTGCGGGCAATGGCGCCATAGGACGTTTGCGGGCTTGGTTTTTGTTCGCAGGCCATGAACCCGTACCATTTGGCCGCAAATAAACGGACCTCGGCCTGTCCACGCTTAAGCGCAGGTTGGCCGGAAAATGGATCAGTCACTGGCGGCACAAGACTGTTGATCACCCCGCCGCGCGCTGTCTGGCGGGTCCAGTGGATCGGAGCAAAAAGATGCCCCAGCGCCACGCGATCGGTGACCACGGCCCGCAAGATCGCCTGTCCAAAGTGGTTATCCACCTCCACAAGATCACCGTGAACCACGCCAAGCCCGGCGGCATCCTCTGGATGAAGCTCCAGATAAGGCTCAGCCAGATGCGCACCCAATTTAGGTGATTTCCCCGTGCGCGACATCGTGTGCCACTGGTCGCGGTTGCGACCGGTGTTGAGGGTCAGACCGCTCTGCGCGAGGGCAGGTGCCTGCACTGGCAGCATCCGTGCTTTGCCATCGGCGTGATAAAACTGACCATCGGCAAAGAAGCGTTTGTCGTTCTGCGGCCATTGCGTTGGCACCAGAGAGGCGTAATCCGCATCCGCAAAAATGCTCAGATCCAGATCGCGCCCAAAGGGCCGCACAGCCGCATCAAGGGCTATATATTCCGCAAAGACATCAGCAGGGCTGGTGTAGTCAAACGCCTCGGCAAATCCCATGCGCGCGGCAACATCGCTGATGATCCGCCAGTCGGGCCGCACAGAGCCGGGTTTCGGCAAAAACGCCCGTTGGCGTGACACGCGCCGCTCGGAGTTGGTGACTGTGCCGTCTTTCTCGCCCCAACCGGCCGCTGGCAACAACACATCGGCCAGATCGCCCGTATCCGTGCGCGCCATAATGTCTGAGACCGCAACAAAGGGTACGTTTTTGATCGCTTGCGCCACTTTATCCGCATCCGGCATCGACACGGCCGGATTGGTCGACATCACCCACAGGGCTTTGATCTTGCCCGAGGCACAAGCCTCAAACAGATCAACAGCCTTCAACCCCGCTTGGGTGCAAATTGAAGGGCTGTTCCAGAATGTTTGCACAGCTTCGCGGTGGGCGGCATCTTCAATATCCAGATGGTTGGCCAACATATTTGCCAACCCGCCAACTTCACGGCCTCCCATCGCATTGGGCTGACCTGTGGCGGAAAACGGTCCCGCACCGGGCTTGCCGATACGGCCAGTGCCCAGATGGCAATTGATAATCGAAGCGACCTTGTCAGTGCCACAAGCGGATTGATTCACCCCTTGGGAATAAACCGTCACAACCTTCGGTGTGTCGGCCCAGAGGCGGTAAAACTGTGTGATATCAGCAGGGTTGGCCCCGGATTCCAAAGGATCACTTGCGCGCGCGGCCTCAAGTGCTGCGACAAAGCCGCTGACATGGGCGGCCATATAGTCTGTATCCAAATGCCCGTGATTGGCCAGATAGGTGAGCAACCCGTTAAACAGCGCCACATCTCCGTCCGGTACAATGCGCAGATGCATGTCCGCCAGATCGCAGGTCGCTGTGCGGCGCGGGTCAACGTTGATCACCCGCATTTCGGGCCGTGCTTCTTTTGCAGCTGCGATGCGCTGGTAGAGGACCGGATGGCACCATGCGAGGTTCGACCCCACCAGCACAATCACATCGGCCTCTTCAAGATCGGCGTAAGTGCCCGGCACCGTATCCGTGCCAAAGGCCCGCTTGTGCCCCGCCACAGAGGAAGCCATGCACAGGCGTGAGTTCGTGTCGATATTGGCCGCGCCGATGAAACCCTTCATCAGCTTGTTGGCCACATAGTAATCCTCGGTCAGCAATTGCCCCGAGGCATAAAACGCCACGCTTTCAGGCCCGTGATCGCGGATCGCATCGCTAAAAGCCGTTGCAACAGCATCAAGGGCACTGTTCCAATCGGCCTGTTTCCCATCGACCTGAGGGTGCAGTAACCGCCCCTCCAGATCAATGGTTTCGCCCAACGCGGACCCTTTGGAGCACAACCGGCCAAAGTTGGCGGGGTGCTCGGGATCGCCTTTAATCGTGCCATCCGCTCCGGCGAGTACGCCACAGCCAACGCCGCAATAGGGGCAGGTGGTCCGCGTGAGGCTCATGCCGCTGTCCGCGCGGCAAGGAAATCCGCGTCCAGCTCGATCCGGCCTGCGACAACGCGGGCGGGGTAGGTGGCAACCTGACCTTCATCTGCGCCTTGAGCCTGTCCCGTCTCAAGGGAAAACACCCAATTGTGCAAGGGACAGGTCACAGACGTCCCATGGACGATGCCCTCTGCCAAGGGCCCGCCCTTGTGGGGGCAGGAATTGTTGAGCGCATAAACCTCGTCACCCGCTGTGCGGAACACGGCGACACATCCCTGCGCTGTCTTGACCACCCGCGCACCGCGCTGAGGGACATCTTCTAATGCGGCAATATCTACCCAGCTGCTCATTCTGCGGCCTCCATGCTCAAATTTGCGAGTGGTTTGTAGCTTTCGGATTTGTCGTCGATATGAGCGGCCCATGGATCATGGCGATAGATACTCTGGCTCAGCTCGAACCGCTCAACCAATGCGGCGCGCTCTTCGAGGTCATCGACCGTACGTTCCTTGATCCAATCCAGCCCGACCTTGCCCATCCATTTATAGACCCGATCCAGATACTTGGCGTTCTCGCGGTAAAGCTGTGTCACCGCCTTGATCACCTCAATGGCTTCATCCTCGGTGGGCACCTGCACCAGCGCTTCGGTCTCTTTGAGGTCCATGCCAGCGGCACCGCCGATGCTGATCTGGTAGCCGCTGTCGACGCAGATGATGCCAATGTCTTTGCAGGTCGATTCCGCGCAGTTGCGCGGGCAGCCCGACACAGCCAGCTTCAGCTTATGCGGCGTCCATGACCCATGCAGGGTTTTCTCAAGCTTGATGCCAAGGCCGGTGCTGTCTTGGGTGCCAAAGCGGCAGTGATCCGTGCCCACACAGGTCTTCACCGTGCGCAGACCTTTGGAATAAGCATAGCCCGATACCATGCCAGCGTCATTGAGGTCTTTCCAGATGTCGGGCAGATCCTCACCCTTCACGCCCAGCAAATCGATGCGCTGGCCGCCGGTGACTTTGACGGTTGGCACCATGTATTTGTCGGCAGCATCGGCAATCGCGCGCAGCTCGTTCGGGGTGGTGATCCCGCCCCACATACGCGGCACAACCGAAAATGTGCCATCTTTCTGGATGTTTGCGTGCTTGCGCTCGTTGATGAAACGGCTTTGCGGATCATCCTGATAGTCCAGCGGCCAATCGGCCAGCAGATAAAAGTTGAGCGCGGGGCGGCAGACGTGACACCCTTCATGGGTCTTCCAACCACACTCCTGCCAGACCGCAGGCATCGAGGTCAGACGCTGTGATTTAATCATGCGCCGCACGTCTTCATGGGTCATATCGGTGCAGCCACAAATGCCGGCGGCAGCAGGCAGCACAAAATCATCGCCCAGCGTGACGGCCAGAACCTGCTCCACCAAACCTGTGCAGGTCCCGCAAGAAGCCGAGGCTTTGGTTGTCGCTTTTATCGCTGCAAGGTCCGTGGAACCGGCTGCAATCGCGTCTTCGATCTGTCCTTTGCAAATGCCGTTACAGCCACAAATCTCCGCATCACGCGGTAAGGCTGCAACGGCTGCGAGCGGGTCCAAGGGGGTGCCCCCCTGATAAGCAGGGCCAAAGATCAACGTATCGCGCATGTCCGAGATGTCGGTCTTGTCGCGGATCAGGCCAAAGAACCAGTTGCTGTCGGCGGTATCGCCGTACATCACCGCGCCAATGACCACGTTGTTTTCGATCACCAAACGGCGGTAAACGCCACGTGCCGGATCGCGGAACACGATATCTTCGCGCCCTTCGCCATCGGCAAAATCACCCGCGCTGAACAAATCACAGCCTGTGACTTTCAACTTGGTCGACAGTTCTTTTTGAACAAATGTGGCTTCCTCGCCCAGCAATGTCTGCGCAGCTACTTTCGCCTGATCATACAAAGGTGCCACAAGGCCAAATATCGCGCCGTTATGCTCAACACATTCGCCCACAGCAAGGATGTCGGGATCGGAGGTGAGCATCTGATCATCCACATGGATGCCGCGCCCCACGGCCAAACCGGCCTCAGCGGCCAGCGCCACATTGGGGCGGATGCCCACGGCCATGACCAACAGATCACAGGGCAGTTCGGTCCCGTCATCCAGCAAAAGCGCGCGCACATGGCCGTCTTTGCCCAGAATTTCCTTGGAGTTGGCGGAACATTTGACCGTGATGCCCTTATCCACCAGCGCCTTGCGCAGCAAATACCCCGCAGCCTCATCCAGCTGACGCTCCATCAGATGGCCCATGATATGCACCACGGTCACGTCAACACCGCGCGCCGCCATACCCGCGGCCGCCTCAAGCCCCAGCAGGCCGCCACCAATGACAACACATTTATTGTCCGGCCCAAGGCCCATCATGCGCTCGGTGTCTTCCAGATCACGGTAGGCAATCACACCTTCCAGATCATGACCGGGCAGGGGGATGATAAACGGGTTGGAGCCCGTGCCAAACATCAGCTTGTCATAGCTCAAGACATCACCATTCTCGGCGGTGACCGTCTTGGCTTCGCGGTCAATTTTGGCAATCTTTTCACCAAAGCGGCAGGTGATACCGTTCTCGGCATACCACTGCGCTGTATGGGTCTCGATCTCGGCATAGGTTTTGTCACCGGCCAGAACAGGCGACAGCATGATGCGGTTATAGTTGCCGCGCGGTTCAGCATTGAACAGCGTGACGTCATAGGCGTCCGGCGCTTTGTCCAGCAATGTCTCCAGCGCGCGACCGGTGGCCATACCCGCGCCAATAATGACTAGTTTCTGTTTCATTGTTTTGCCTTTGGATAAGCTGCATCAATCATGACCGCGGACAAAATGCCGTAGGCCGTGATCCAGCTTTCTTTCAATTCTGTTGTGAATGCCGCGCCCAACCCCTGCGCAAGGGCATAGATCAGCGCCTCGCCCACAGGGGTGTAATCTTCCGGCTGTACGCCATAATCGACATGACGAACCGCAAGCGATTGCGCGACGGGCACAATGCGGTCCAGTTCATCCAAACCGACCACCACAGCGCCCAATGTTGCCATCAACTTGGCTCCCTGAGCCGTCATATCGCCCTTGAAATAGGGGCGGACCTGCGGCGCGATCTCAAACAGCCGCGCATAGAAAATGGCGGCAGCTTTATCGCGGATCGGGCTGACCTGATCAAAGCTTTGCTGGATCAATGTGATCTGGCGGGGCGAGAGCTGGCTCATTCTGCTGCAATCGGTTTGGGCTTGGGTTTGGGCTTTGCGCCATGCTCGTATTCCTCAAGGAAATCGAGCACCTCTTGCCGGTAGGTATAATAATCAGGATGCTCCAACAGCGCCTTGCGTGTGCGTGGGCGCGGCAGTTTCACATCCGTGATTTTACCAATTGTCGCTTGCGGGCCGTTGGTCATCATCACCACACGGTCAGCCAGCAAAATCGCTTCATCCACGTCATGGGTCACACATACGGCGGTGACTTTGGTGCGTGACCACACTTCCATCAACACTTCTTGCAGCTCCCACCGCGTGAGACTGTCCAACATGCCAAAAGGCTCATCCAACAGCAGCAGCTTGGGCGACAAAGCAAAGGCCCGCGCAATACCAACCCGCTGTTTCATCCCGTTGGACATCGAGGCCGCACCCTTATCCATGCTATCGGCCAGACCCACACGCTCTAGGTAGTATTCCACCACGTCCTGACGCTCGGCCTGGCTGGCTTTGGGATAAACCTTGTCCACACCAATCGCGACGTTCTCTTTGGCGGTCAGCCACGGGAACAGGTTGGGCGATTGGAACACAACCGCACGCTCGGGGTCTGCCCCCTCCACGTTCCAGCCATCCAGCTTGATCGCGCCCTTGGAGATCGGGTTCAGCCCGGCCGCCATCGTCAGCACCGTGGATTTACCACAGCCCGAGTGACCAATAAGCGAGATAAACTCACCCTTGTTGACCTTGAGATCAAAGTCTTCGACCACGGTCAGCGGCCCTTTGGGCGTGGGGTAGACCTTGTGCAATTGTGAAAACGTCAGATAACGCTCTTCGATCGGGCTTTTTTGCGCATCCGCGACAACCTTTGGCACCGAATGGATCGGCGTGACGGTTGGCAAGGCTTTGCTTTCCTCAACCTTCGCCTCAATGCCCACATCCATCAGGTATTTCGTGACCTGGGCGCGCAGGGCTTTGAAGACATCGTCATTGTTCATGGCCATCCGGTCACGCGGGCGCGGGATTTTCACGTCGATCGGATCGGCCAATGTCCCGTCAGGGTTCAAGGGCACAATACGGTCGGCCAGCAAAATCGCCTCATCCACGTCATTGGTGATCAGGATACAGGTCTTTTTGTCTTCTTCCCAAATCTCGAGGATCTCATCCGCCAGATTGGCCCGCGTCAAAGCATCCAGCGCCGACAAAGGCTCATCGAGCAGCAGCATCTCGGGGTTCATCGCCAATGCGCGCGCAACAGATACCCGTTGGCGCATCCCGCCCGACAGCTCGGCCGGGCGGCGCCCGATGGCATGGGGCAGCCCCACCATCGAGACATAGTGATTGATCTTGGCTTCGCGCTCGGCCTTGGACAGCTTGGGGTACACCGCATCTACGGCCAAGCCGACATTGCCACCCACCGTCAGCCACGGCATGAGCGAATAGCTCTGAAAGATCAGCCCGCGCTCTGGGCCTGGCTCGGTGATGGGTTTGCCGCGGTAGGTCAATGTCCCGCTGTCAGGCATCTCCAAACCCGCGATCAGGTTCATCAGCGTGGATTTCCCTGTGCCGGAAAACCCGAGGATGGCAAGGAATTCGCCCTCTTTGACTTCAAGGTTGATGTCTTTGAGGACTTCGGAACGATCCGTGCCGACACCAAAACCCTTATTCACGTCTTTGATAGAAAGAATGCTCATACCGATTACCTATTCGACGAGAAGGTGAACATGGACTGAAGCGCATACATCACGCGGTCCAACAAAAAGCCGATGATCCCGATGGTGAAGACCGCCACCATGATCTTGGCCAAGGACTGGCTGGAGCCGTTTTGGAATTCATCCCAGACGAATTTGCCCAAACCGGGGTTCTGTGCCAGCATTTCCGCAGCAATCAGAACCATCCAGCCCACACCAAGGCTCAGGCGCAGACCGGTAAAGATCAGCGGCAGCGCGGAAGGCAGCACCAGTTTGGTGATCTTGGTCCATGTGTTCATCTTCAGAACGCGGCTTACGCTCACCAGATCTTTGTCGATGCTTGCAACCCCGAGGGAGGTGTTGATCAACGTGGGCCAAAGCGAACACAGCGTAACCGTGATGGCGGAAATCAGGAACGACTTGGAAAACATGCCGTCATTGCTGGCATAAAGCGCCGAGACGATCATGGTCACAATCGGCAACCACGCAAGCGGCGAGACAGGTTTGAAAATCTGGATCAGCGGGTTCAGCGCGGCATTGGCCGTCTTGGACAGGCCCGCAGCGATGCCCAGCGGGATCGCAATGAAGGCAGCAATCAAAAAGCCGAAGAAGACGGTTTTGATCGAGGTCCAGATTTGCGCGTAATAGGTGGGGCGGCCCGTATAGACGCGCTCTTTGACACGGTCTTCTTGGCCGTCTGCAATCAGCTTGGCGTTGCGGGCGTCTTGGCGCTCATAAAAGGCGGCTTCTTTTTCGCGCTCGCGCACGGCGTCGGCATTCAGGCTTTTGGCCTGCTCCCAAACCTGCGCAGGGCCGGGAACCGCGCCCAGTGATGTTTGAACCTTGGGGGCCAATGTGCCCCATGCCATCAGGAAAATGGCAATCGCCAAAAGAGGCACGCCCAGCAGGCGCCAAATCTCGCCGACCTGCGCACGCGGGTTATCCCCTGCGGCGGCTTTCAGGATCGGGGTTAACCATGCAAGGCCAAGCACCTGAAACCAGCTGTCGGCCTTGTTGATGCGGGTGAACAAACGGGCGCGTTTTGCCTCGCGCTCGGCTGCGTTCAACTGTGATGGGTCAATAGCGGTCATGTCTGGGCCTCTCATGGCGGGTGAACAGTGCTGCGGTACAGCGATGTACATGCTGTGCACGGGCTGTGTACGGTGTGTGACTCTTGGTATGTCGTAAGTATTCCGCGCCGCAGCGTGCCTGCTTTTTGAGCAAAGGACAGTGCTGCGGCGCGGCGTTTAGGGAAGAAAGTTAGCCTTTGACTTCGTTGTTAACGATCGTCTGGTTCCCTTTCAGGCCGATTGGCAGGCTGTCGAGGTAGGCATTCGGGGTGCGACCGTCAAAGCCGATGCCGTCAATGATGTCGGCGGCTGGTGTCGGTGCCTTGAAGCCGTCGCTATCCATCGGGAAGTCGGCTGCATCGGCCAAGTCTTCATCAACCAACAGTTTGGCTGCCTCAACATAGATGTCAGGGCGGTAGACGGATTTAGCGGTCTCGATGAACCATTCGTCGGACTTGGGCTCTGCAATCTGGCCCCAGCGGCGCATCTGGCTCAGGTACCAGATCGCGTCGGAGTAGAAGGGGTAGGTTGCGTGGTGACGGAAGAACACGTTGAAGTCAGGCGCTGGGCGACGGTCGCCTTTTTCGAACTCGAAGAAACCGGTCATGGAGTTCGCGATCACATCTGCATCGGCTCCCACATACTCGGAGCGCGACAGGATTTCGACGGCTTCTTCGCGGTTGGCGTTGTCGTTTTCATCCAGCCACATGGCGGCACGGATCAGTGCTTTTGTCAGAGCCAGTGTCGTGTTGGGGTTTTCATCCGCGAATTCCTTGGTGATGCCAAAGACCTTCTCGGGGTTGTTCTTCCACATGTCATAGTCGGTGATCACCGGCACGCCGATGCCTTTGAAAACCGCCTGCTGGTTCCATGGCTCACCTACGGCGTAGCCATAGATTGTGCCGGCTTCCATCGTGGCGGGCATTTGTGGCGGAGGCGTCACGGAAAGGAAAACATCCGCGCCAATTGTGCCTGTTACATCTTCAGGAGAGTAGTAACCGGGCTGCAAACCACCCGCTGCCAGCCAATACCGTATCTCGTAATTGTGGGTGGAAACAGGGAATACCATGCCCATGTTGAAGGGTAGGCCCTCGTCTTTATATTCTTCTACAACAGGCAGCAGTGCTTCGGCGCTGATGGGGTGCTGTGGACGGCCGTCTTCCATCTTGGGAACATTTGGCTTCATCTTATCCCAGATCTCGTTCGAGACCGTGATGGCGTTGCCGTTGAGGTCCATCGAGAAAGGCGTGATGATATGCGCTTCGGTGCCATAGCCGATTGTCGCGGCCAGTGGTTGACCCGCAAGCATATGCGCGCCGTCCAGTTGGCCGTCGATAACGCCGTCCAGCAGAACTTTCCAGTTTGCCTGCGCCTCAAGGGTCACAAATAGGCCTTCGTCCTCGAAATAGCCGTTCTCATAGGCCACAGCCAGCGGGGCCATGTCGGTGAGTTTAATGAAACCGAATGTCAGCTCGTCTTTTTCAAGATCAAGCAATTCAGCGTATGAGGCCGTGGCCATCAGGCTGGTGGCCGCAAGGGCAAAGGAGAATTTTGAAATCATCAGTTGTGTCCTGTTGGTTAGAATGGGCAGGGCCCGCAAAACGAAAAAAGCCACACGTAAGCATCACGGAAAGTTCCATGTTTCTTACGAGCGGCTTTGCTCTCGGGAGGTTTCCGCCGTCATTGGCGGAATGAACTCGGGCAGCAGCGCCCGAGGTGTTGCATTGATGTTTTATGAAGCGTCGGACGAAATCAAATAATTTCCGCACTGCCGCATGGATTGCGGCGCCCGCATGGCAGGTTTGCCCATTTATTCACCGCTAGGTGCGGTGAAATCGAAGGTTCTGCCGTCAAAGAAAGCATCTGGCGCAAGAATCATCTCGCCGCGAGAGGAGGCAACCGCCGTCGGCTCGGCGATGGCACCTTCGACTTTTTCGGAGGCACCGGGCAGGTCGGTGCCGATAGGGCCAAGGTATGCGCGGTACAGATCGCTGCGGAAACATTGCTTAGCCTGCGCGATGCCTGCCTCATCCGCACCCAGCTGTGCCGCGATCCACGCCGCCTGACTGCGCCATGGGAAGGAAGCCGCATGGTTGTGGAACATCAAGAAACGCTCGACCACCGTCGGGGCACCGCCTTGCGCCAAGGTCAGCACGCCGGTCACCGCAGGTTCGATCACCTCGGGTGACAGGTTGAGGTGTTCGCTGCGGCCCAGAATTTCGACGGCTAATGGTTTGTTTTTGTCCATATCCAACCAGCGCGCCGCTTGGGATATAGCGCGCATCAGGCGGCGCACGGAATCGGGGTTCTCTTCAACCCAGTCATGGCGCGCGGCCAGTACCTTTTCGGGGGCAAAGCCCCAGACATGCCGCCCCGCCATCGCGATGGTGCCTGCATTGCGCCCGACAATGGCGCTGCCCCATGGTTCTCCGACCCAAAAGGCATCAACGTGCCCTTGGGCCACCGCATCGGCCATACGCGGTGGGGGAACTGTGATAATTTCGACCTGCAGATCAGGCGCAGAGGCGGTCCAATAAGACAGCAACAACCGGTGCATAGAATAGGGAAACGGCACGCCCACACGCAGCGGTCGGGGACCATTGGCGCAAAGCGCGCGCAGCAGGGCCTGCGGGTCGCCAAAAGGCACAGGGCCCAGATCCGCGGCCAGCCGCGTAGAGACACCAAAGACTGTCCCGTTTGCGGAAAGCCCCATCAGGCTGTCGATCTGCGCAGGCAAACCACCAAGCCCCAGCGACATAGCCACGGGCAGGGGCGACAACATTTGCGCTGCGTCCAGATGCCCCAGTGCAAGCATATCGCGCAGTGCCGACCATGACGGCTGACGGATCAGGTTCAAATCTAACCCTTCTTCGGAAGCAAACCCCAACTCGCGCGCGATGATCAGTGGCGCGCAATCAACTAGCGGGACATAGCCGCAATTCAGAACGGTATGGCTCATGACAGCAAATCCGATGCGGTAACCAAAGCCTGGGCCACGTCAATTACCTTGCGCCCCTGATCCATCGCAGTCTTGCGCAACAATTTATATGCGTCATCTTCGGTCACGTCGCGGCGACGCATCAAAATACCCTTGGCGCGGTCGATGGTTTTGCGATCCTCCAGCGCCTGTTTGGCCGCTTCCAGTTCTGATTGCATCTGACGCGTTATCTGGAACCGCGCGATGGCGGTTTCGATCACCGATTTGATACGGTTCATCTGCAACCCGTCGACAACATAGGCGCTGACCCCTGCGGCAAGGGCGGCCTGCGTCAGGTCCCGATCGGTTTGATCCACAAACATCGCAACGGCGCGTGCTTTGGTGTCGGACACGGCCCCGATATGTTCAAGCGTGTCGCGGTCAGGGTTGGCCATATCGATCAAAACAATATCGGGCGCATGTTCGGCGATGGACCGTTCCAGCCCGGACACTTGCGCAATCGCGTGTACATCGCTCCACCCTGCGTCCAGCAACGCGTCGGTGATGTTCTTTGCGCGGGTGCTATCTGCTTCAACAACAAGGATACGAAGATCTTTTCTCATGCCACCGAGGTATACGGCCCAAAGCGCAACGGCTATCTTTTGGGCGCTCAAAACCACACGTAATTTCAAGAACGTCCATTCTTTAGGCATTTGTGGTGCGGTAGGATCGGTTGCGCCGGTGGCAAGGCCACGAGCGGTGTTCAGCAGACGGGATTTTGTGCCGGCGCAGGGAGTGTTTGCGTGCAAGGCCACGACCGCTATGGTGCCACCAACACAAAGCTGCAAAATGCAGTGCCCTTGGGAGGGGGTCGTTATATGCCAGTGCTGGATGAGGACCGGTTGTTTCCGGTGGACGGCCATGTGCGCGGGATTGCCCGCAGGCTTTATCATGAGGTCAGGCACCTGCCGATCATCAGCCCTCATGGCCACACTGATCCGCGCTGGTTTGCGGAAAACGAGGCCTTCCCCGATCCTGCGCAATTGTTTGTCACGCCGGATCATTATGTCTTTCGCATGTTGCATTCGCAGGGCATCCCGCTGGAGGCATTGGGCGTGCCGCGCAGTGATGGCGGCGCGGTAGAGAGCGATCCCCGCAAGATCTGGCGTTTGTTCGCGCAGAACTATCATCTATTCCGTGCGACCCCTTCGCAGCTTTGGCTGGATCATGCGTTTGAAAATGTCTTTGGTGTCACTGAACGGCTGAGCCTTGAGACAGCCGACAGTATCTATGACCAGATTAACCTGCAGCTAACCCAAGAGGAGTTCCTCCCGCGCGCCTTGTTTGAGCGGTTCGGGATTGAGGCGCTCTCAACCACCGAGAGCGCGTTGGATGATCTGCGCTGGCACAAGATGGTCCGCGCCAGCGGTTGGGGCGGGCGGGTGATCACCACCTACCGGCCTGATGCGGTGATTGATCCTGAATTTGAAGGGTTTGCCGAAAATCTGCGCCTCTTCGGAGAACTGACGGGAGAGGACACGAGCACATGGGACGGCTATCTAGCCGCTCACCGCAACCGTCGTGCGTATTTCCGCGATGTAGGAGGTGCCACAGCCAGCGATCACGGCCACCCGAGCGCCCGCACCGAAGACCTCCCTCCCGAGGCCGCCGCCGCGCTGTTTGATAAAATGCGTACAGGGACTTTTAGCCCTGAGGAGGCAGATGCCTTTCGCGGTCAAATGCTGACCGAGATGGCGCGGATGAGCCTTGAGGATGGGCTGGTGTTGCAAATCCACGCAGGCTCAACCCGCAACCACGCAGGCGACGTGGCTGCGCAGTTTGGTCGGGACAAAGGGTTCGATATTCCCGCGCGCACGGATTATGTGCACGCATTGCGCCCGTTGTTGAATGCGGTGGGGCGCGCGCAGGGGCTGACGGTGATTGTCTTCACGCTGGATGAAAGCAGCTATGCCCGTGAGCTGGCCCCGCTGGCGGGTGTCTACCCCGCGCTCAAACTGGGGCCGCCATGGTGGTTCCATGACAGTTATGAAGGCATGATGCGGTTTCGCGAAATGACGACCGAGACGGCGGGCTTTTATAATACTGTCGGCTTTAATGACGACACGCGGGCGTTCTGTTCGATACCTGCACGCCATGATGTGGCACGGCGGGTGGATTGCGCCTATCTTGCGGGGCTGGTTGCTACGGGCCGGCTGGATGCGCGCGATGCGCCTGAGGTTGCTTATGATCTGTCTTACGGCTTGGCCAAAAAGGCGTATCGGTTATGACGCGTCCGGCGACGGGTATTGTGCATCTGGGATTGGGCGCATTCTTTCGCGCCTTTGGCTGTGTCTATGTAGCTGATGCGATGGCGGCCTCTGGCGGGGATTGGGGCATTCTGGGTGCCTGCCTGCGCCGTCCTGATACCCGCGATGCGCTGCGCGCGCGGGAGTGGGCCTATAACTGTGTAAGCCTTGCGCCCGACCGTGAAGAGCTGCGCGATATTACGGTGCTGAATGATGTGCTGGTCGCCCCCGAAAATCCGCAGGCGTTGTTGGCGGCGGTGGCCGATCCGCAGGTTAAGATTGTTTCGCTCACGGTGACGGAAAAAGGCTATTGCCATGATCCGGCTACGGGGGCGCTGAATTTTAATCACCCTGACATTCAGCATGATCTGGAAAATCCGCTGCCAGTCTCTGCGCTGGGCTATCTTTTGCGGGGGCTGCAAATGCGCCGCGCGGCGGGCCATGCGCCCTTTACGGTGCTGTGCTGTGATAACCTGCCAGACAATGGCACGCTGCTGCGTGGTTTACTGTTGCAAATGGCCAAGCGGCTGGACCCGCCCCTTGCGGGCTGGATCGAAACCGAAGGGCGTTTCCCCTGCACAATGGTCGACCGGATCACCCCTGCGACCACACAGGCAGATGTGGCGCGGATCAGCGCAGAGCTTGGGTATGAGGAGGCGGCCCCTGTGCTGCATGAACCTTTCGCCCAATGGGTGATCGAGGATGATTTTGTTGGCGGGCAACGGCCGGATTTTGCCGCCGCAGGGGCGGAGATGGTGCAAAGCGTGACCGCCCATGAACACATGAAGCTGCGCATGCTCAATGGTGCCCATTCCGCGCTGGCCTATCTGGGCTATCTGGCGGGACATGAAAGCATCGCCGCTACCGTCGCCGATCCGGCCTTTGCGCGGTACCTGCGCGCGTTATGGGCAGAGATTATGCCAACGGTGCAGCCTCCCGAGGGTGTCGACCTTGAGACTTACGCAGATGCGTTGTTCGCGCGTTTTGCCAATTCGGCCATTCATCACCGCACATGGCAAATCGCGATGGACGGCAGTCAAAAACTGCCGCAGCGATTGTTGGGCACGCTCGAAGACAGGTTGGCGGCAGGGCAGGATGCGCCTGCGCTGATGCTCGCTGTGGCGGCATGGATACGCTACGCGAACGGCATGGATGAGACCGGCACGCCGATTGATCTGCGTGATCCGATGGCTGCACGTTTCCAAGAAATCGCCGCGCAGGGGCTCACGCCTGAGCAGACCGTGGCTGCTTTCCTCGCCCTGCGCGAGGTCTTCCCCGAAAATTTGGCTGCGCAACTGCGCGGTCCCGTCTGCGATGCAGCCCGCCGCCTTTGGGCGATAGGGGCATCCCGGACATTACAGGAGAGTTTCCCATGATCGAGAGTTGGCGCTGGTACGGCGCGCTGGATGACATCACCTTGCCCGAGATTGCACAGACCGGTGCAAAGGGCATTGTCACAGCGCTGCATGAAATCCCTTACGGTGAGGTCTGGGGCGCTGAGGCCATTGCTGCGCGTAATGCGCAGGTGAAGGCCGCAGGTTTCGAGTGGGTCGTGGTAGAGAGCTTGCCGATCCATGAAGATATTAAGAAGGGCACAGGCGATCTTGACCGGCTGTTTGGCACCTACCGGCAGTCTATGGCCAATCTGGCGGCAGAGGGGATCAAGACGATCTGCTATAACTTCATGCCGCTGCTGGATTGGACCCGTACCGATCTGGCAGCACCGGTTGCAGGCGGGGCGACTTGCCTGCGGTTCGAAGCCGTGCGCATGGCGGCGTTCGAAGTGCATATGTTGGGCCGTGAGGCCGCCTGCGATGATTATCCTACTGAGGTGTTGGAAAAAGCCGCTCTGTGGTTTCGGAACTCAACCGATGCGGACCGTAGTGAGCTGTTGAATGCGGTTATGGCGGGTATGCCCGGTGCCTTTGATCGCTATGACATAGAAGGTCTGCGCGGCGCGCTGGCCCGTTATGAAGGTGTCGACCGTGATGCTTTGCGGGCGAACTACAAACGGTTTCTGGATGAGGTCATCCCCACAGCGGAAGAGCTGGGGATGCGTCTTTGTGTGCATCCCGATGATCCGCCGCGTGATATTCTGGGGCTGCCACGCATCGTCTCAAATGGGGATGATCTCGATTGGGTTTTGGCCGCTCATGATAGCCCGGCCAATGGCATCACGCTTTGTGCAGGCTCGCTTGGGGCCAATCCGGTGAATGATGTCCCCGCAATTGCCGCCCGTGTGGCTGAACGCATCCACTTTGCGCATCTGCGCAATGTCCGCAAAGACCCCGATGGCTCATTCGAGGAGGCAGAGCATCTGGAGGGGGATACGGATATGGTCGCGCTGGTTTCTGTCTTGCTGCAAGAGCAAGAGCGCCGCCGTGCGCAGGGGCGCGAAGACCACACAATCGCCTTCCGTCCCGATCATGGCCACCACATGCTGAGCGATCATGCACGCAAGCTGATCCCCGGATATCCGTTGATTGGCCGTTTGCGGGGGCTTGCCGAGATACGCGGTGTCATTAAAGCGCTGGGCGGTTGAAAGGGCGCAAGAAAAAGGCGGCGCTAAACCTCGATAGGGGCCGCCTGACGCCAGCAGTTTAATGAAATATTAAAATTCGCTTGTCGTTTGTAGTAATATTGTCCCTTGAGAAACGCTCGGGTGTGCTAAGGTAGGGGGACGCAATATACGTGAACCGCTTTGAAAATTGGCCTGAAAACATATTTAGCAAGTGTGACTGTGCTGGTGTCCGGCCTGCCAATACTTGTTTTTCTGATGTGGCCCTACTCGTTCTTTTATAATCAAAAGTATGAGGCGGTAGAAGAAAGCCATCTTTTGATGGCGCAGGGCATCGCGACATCTCTTGAACATTACAGCAGCGATCTGGTCGCCGCGATGGAGACTTTTTCGGCCGATATCGTCGAGGGGCGTGCCATTGGTGCACGGCCTATCTTCGAGAACCTTCATTTTTACCGCGTATGCGTTGTGCGCAAAACGGATGGCTTGGTGATCTCGACCTATTTGGGGAATGAAGCCCAATGTGGTATGCGTGTGTCGGCACAAGAACTGGCCACTTTCGAACAGATCACCTCCGACAGTTCTGTTGGATATGGGGGCATTACAGCCTCCGATGGTCCGCCGCTGATGACGGTGATTGCGGATGCCGGCGATTTCTTTGTTCAGGCGGCGGTGCAGACGACGATGTTCCGCGAGCTACAAGAGAATGTCCGGTTCGGCGAGAACGGGCATGCGGTTATCACCGATCACCGTGGCCATATCATCGCTCATCCCTCGACGGATTGGATGGACGAGGGGAAACTGGTCGCCAACCTTCCGATTGTCGAGGCGATGATGCAGCAGATGACAGGCGTCATGACCTTCTCGTCGCCCTATTACGGTGAGGAAATGATTGCGGGCTACACCTTTGCCCGGGGGGCGAATTGGGGCGTCATGGTGGTTCAGCCGGTGTCGGAATTCGGGGCCGTTGAAGCGAGGTTCATGCGCGAGGTCGTGCTGATTTTACTGCTCGGCTTTCTGGGGTCATTATGCGTGGCTTTCTATATGGCACGTGGGACCGAAGCGCGGATCAAGAAAATCCAGAACGTCGTGACCGCCATCGCAAACGGCTTTGACGGAATGCCCTTCGAGGAGCGTAAACGTGGTTTGAACATCAAAGAATTCCAATCCATGGAGACGGGCATAACAACCATGTTCCGCAAGATCAGCGCCAGCGAAACCCGTTATCGCGACTTGTTCGAGAACGTCCCGATTGCCAGCCGCGAAGAGGATCTGTCGGACTTCAAGCAACGTGTGGATGCCTTGGGGATCACGGATGTCGAGATAATGGAAAAATATCTGGATGCGCATCCGGAGTTTATTGTTGGATGTGGAAAATCCATCAAAGTCATAGATGCGAACGCCGCCTCTTTGGCGCTTCATGCTGCCAGCGACATCAGCGAGCTGAACGATATCTTGAAAACAGATTTCAAGGCCGAGTCGCAGAATTTCATTCGGCAGCTGATCATCGCCGCAGTACAGGGAGAGACACGCGGCACAATCGAGACCTCGATCACCGCTATTTCCGGTGAGGTACGGCATCTCATTGCTACGTGGTGCATCCTGTCAGGATATGAGGGAGACTGGTCAAGAAGCCTGATGACCTCGATTGATGTGACCGAACAGCTGGAAGCGGAACGCGCATTGCGCCACGCCCATAAGATGGAGGCGTTGGGGCAGCTCACAGGCGGCATTGCCCATGATTTCAATAACCTTCTCACCGTGATGGGGGGTAATGCAGAGCTGTTGGCGCTTGATCCTTCGCATGAAAGCGATCTGGTCGAACCGATCCAGAACGCCGTAAATCGGGGGGCCGAGTTAACGCAGCGTTTGTTGGCTTTTTCGCGCAAGCAAACCCTTCAACCGCAGTCTATCAATATGCTCGCATTAGCGTCAGAGATGGGAAAAATCCTGCGCCGCACGCTTGGGCCGAATATTGATACCCGCATTCTGGCCAATAAGGATGATCTGTACGCCCATGCCGACCCGGGGCAGGTTGAGGCCGCACTGCTTAACCTTGCGATTAACGCGCGCGATGCGATGCCCAACGGAGGCCTGATAGAGCTGGCGTTTGATCTGGCCCGGCCCGAGGACCTCGAGGGGCTTGAGCTGGAATCTGGCGATTATATCGTTTGCTCTGTTACCGACACCGGTGAAGGCATGTCCGAAGAAACACTAAGCCACGCATTCGAGCCGTTTTTCACCACCAAAGGTGTCGGCAAAGGTAGCGGTTTAGGCTTGTCTATGGTTTACGGCTTTGCCTGCCAGTCGGGCGGCACTGCAACGATAGAAAGCAGTCTTGGACATGGTTCAACGATCCGGATGTTCCTGCCACGGACCGTTGATGCATCGGTTTGTACCGCAAGAGAGATAGAGAGCCCGGCAAATCCGGAGGCAGATGGTTTGCGGGTTCTCGTGCTGGAAGACGATGACGAGGTGATGAAATACCTTGATAAGATGCTGCGCGGCTTTGGTCATCACCCGCTGCGTGCGTCCTCTATTGCTGCTGCGTGGGAAATTGTTGATGCGGGGACCGCGTTTGATCTGTTGCTGTCTGATGTGTTGCTGTCAGGGCCGCAGAAGGGCACCGATTTTGCCAAAGAACTACGCCTGCGCAGTCCGGATTGTCCTGTGATCTTTATCTCGGGTTACCCGAATGCGGACCATATCGAAGGCTGTGATCAAAAGACCGAATGGCTGGCCAAGCCGTTTTCAGGTCGCGAGCTTGCCGAGATGATCATGCGGCTTTGCCCTCATTGATGCCTTTGTTCCTGTGCTTGCGTCAGCTTTTTTGGCTGCGTGCGACCGGGATTATAGTCTGATCAATCAGGGCTAACAGGTCTCCGAAATATCCGGCGCTGCGTGCGGGGCGCGTCGGATCGGATGTCAGCGCAAGGGTGAGTGCCAGATCAGGGAACACACAGATGATTTGCCCGCCATATCCGCGTGCCAGCGCATAATCGGTCTGACCGGCTCGGCCCAGAAACCAGCCATACCCGTACCCCAGACCCGAAAAAACAGACCGCGTGGCCGGTTGGAACGATGCGCGGACCCATGCCTCACTGAGCACTTGGGTGTCGCCGATACGTCCGTCGTTGCGGTACAGCTCGCCAAATCGGGCCATGGCAGAAAGCGTGAGCGCCATCTCGTTGCCGCCCAGATATCGGCCCTGTGGATCACGGGTCCATGCGGGTATGTCGATGCCCAGTGGTTGCCCAAGGCGGCTACGAGCAAGCGACAACAGGCTTTGCCCTGATACATGGGATAAAACCGCACCCAAGACATGTGTGGTTCCCGTAGAATAGAGCATCCCCGCGCCGGGCTTGGCCACCATGGGGCGGGAGAGGGCGTCGGCCACCCAGTTGCTGCTGCTCACCCAGCTGCCGTAGTTCGCCCCTGAAGTGCGCTCCAGCCCCGCCTGCATCGTGATCAGGTTTCTGATGGTGATCGCGGCGACCTCCGGATCGGCACCTGAGGGGATCAGCTCTGGCGCGGTCTCTCCCAGTGTTATGTCCAAAGAGGCGATCTCGCCCCGCGCCAATGCGGTGCCGGTCAAGGCAGCGACGATTGATTTGGACACGGATTTGATCGGCACAGCACGGTCAAGTGTGGGTCCTCTGAACCGTTCAGAGAGGACCTTGCTGCCGTTTTGCAAGATCATCAGGGCATGGCATTGGTCCAGACTGCGGGCATGATCCGCCACCGCCTGCCAGGGCGAGGCCTGCGCCAAAGCGGGGCGGGCTAGAAAGGCGGCACTTGTCGCGATAAAGGCGCGGCGTTCGAGATCAGGCATGAGGCATCCGGTTTGTTTGTGAAAAACATATAGTGCCAAAGCGGGATGGCCACTCAAATCAATGTAATCACTTTGCGGGTGTTGTGTAGCTGACGCTACGAAATGAGGTAAATGCGCCGCCGGTAGGGAACGAGTTTGCTCAGTATACGTTTGCATCAGCAGCGGCAGGGCACAGACAAGCAATCCGCCGCGAAGAAATAACATCAAAGGCATAGCACATGAAAATTCTGATGGTTCTGACCTCGCACGACAAACTGGGCGACACGGGCAACAAAACGGGCTTCTGGCTCGAAGAGTTTGCGGCACCCTATTACGTGTTCAAAGACGCTGGTGCAGATGTCACGCTTGCCTCTCCGCTAGGAGGGCAGCCACCGCTGGACCCCTCCAGTGATGCAGAAGATGCGCAAACCGAGGCAACCAAGCGCTTCAAGGCCGATAACGCCGCGCAGAAAGAGCTGGCCAACACGGTCGTTCTGGACAGCGTCGATGCGGAAGGGTTTGACGCCATCTTTTATCCCGGTGGTCATGGGCCGCTCTGGGATCTGGCAGAGGATGCAGCAAGTATCGCCCTGATCGAAACCTTCGCCGGCAGCAGCCGTCCTGTGGGGGCTGTGTGCCACGCGCCGGCCGTGCTCAAGCACCCCAAGGGCGCAGATGGCAAGCCGTTGGTGTCCGGCAAAACGGTGACCGGTTTCACCAACACCGAAGAAGAGGCCGTTGGGCTGACGCAGGTGGTCCCCTTTCTGGTCGAAGACATGTTGAAGGCGAATGGAGGCGATTATCAAAAGAGTGATGATTGGGCGTCATTTGTGGTGGTGGATGGCAAGCTGGTCACGGGGCAAAATCCCGCCTCGTCCGAGGCCGCGGCAAGAAAATTACTGACACTGATCTAACCGCAGGAAAAATCGAAGACCAAAGAGGGGCAAATGGCATGATGGCTGTTTGCCCCTTTTTTTCGGTCTTGCGCCAGGTGCTGTGTCCGCGACACGGCCCGCAAATGTCGCGTGGCTGTTGGTGCTGTTGCTGCTGCAAAAGACGCGGCGAATCGGGCGTGTTTTTGGTGGCTTTTAGGTGAAATTTACCTGAATTTTTCGCTTCATTTTAGTTGAGTTGCACGGGTCCTCCCGTGACAAAAAGGCGGCCGATGGCAACGCCGCCGCAATCTATGCTGGCCCTCGCCATATTGTGCCAGGTCTTGCCACATTGCAGCCGCGCGTCCGTACGACCTTGGTATGAGGCCCGTCATTTTATCGTTTGAATAAAGGGCTATGCGACCATTGGTGGATGGTGGATTACGATTTGTTCATTCATCTTTGGTCTCATCAGCGGATCATTCCGGTCCCTTCATTTTCGAAAGATATCACACCATGAAAACGACATTCACACGCTCCGCCATCCGCTTTGTCGCGAAAACTTTTGCCAAAGACGAAGATGGTGCCACCGCAATCGAATACGGCCTGTTTGCGGCCCTGATTGGTGCCGTCATTGTTGGCACTGTTGCCACGCTGGGCGGTCAGACAAACGCAGGTTTTGCGGAAATCAGTGGTGAGCTTACGGACGCGGGTATTACTGCTGAGGAATAGATTGCTCCATCAAGACCGGTGCAGTTCTTTTGGGCTGCACCCGTCACCTTCTCCCTCCATGCCTAGGACACAACTCATGCCATTTGATGCCTCAACCCCGACCAGTGTTGCCGCCTATATGTGCTCTGATGAGGGGGCTGCGATTGCCCGCAGTGTTCTGGCGCAAAGCGGCGATGCATCGCAGATGGTTCATGGCGGCGGGCTTACCGGTGCGGCGCGTCTGGGACCTGACGCATTGCACGCGCGTATGGTATTGGCCGAAATCGGCAACACCCCGATTGAAATGGCCTGCGAATGCGTGGCCGAGATTTGTCGCAGCGGTGCGGATTTGATTGTCCTCGGGGGGCAGACTGATCTGGCAACCTACCGCCGTTTGCGCGATGCCGGTGCTAGGGAGTATTTTAACTTTCCCGTCACTGCAGAGGATATCCTTGCAGCGCAAAAGGCGGCACCTTCTCCTGCTTTGAAGCTGGTGCCGCAGGTCGAAGCACCGGCACCGGCAAAATCCCCCTCGATCGCCATCATGGGATCAAACGGCGGTGTGGGGGCAAGCCTGCTGGCGCAAAATCTCGCGTTCTTTGGTTCTGCGGCGAAGGGGCCGGATCGCCGTGTGGCGCTTTTGGATGCGGATGTGCAATTCGGCACACAGGCCATTGATCTGGATCGGGACGGTACCGCAGGTCTGTTTGAGGCGCTGATGGCACCTGACCGTATTGACGAGACGTTCATCAACGCCACGATGGATCACATCACTCCGCGCCTGTCGCTTTATTCGAACCAGATCGGGGCAGGGCAGGATGCCGCGTCTTTTGAGCCGGGTCTGGGCCGCCTGATTGCGCCGCTGTGCACAAGCTTCGATGTGGTCCTGACGGATTTGCCACGAGGCCAGCTGCTTGGGCGGCCCGAGCTGGCGGATGCCATTGATACGCTTGTCCTGCTTATCCCCGCAGGTTTTTCAGGTGTGAATGCAGCAAGCCGTTTGATCAACCGTGTCCAGACGCAGAATCCGGGTTTGCGTATTGTGCCTGTTCTGTCCGATTTGCGGCGCGATGCCGGTCTGTCTGCAAAAGACATCAAGACGATTATCGGTATGGATGTGGCCGCCACCCTGCCGCGCTGTGACACTGTGATGACCCGCGCGCATCGCGCCGCCAAACCCGTTGTCCAGCATCAGCCGCGCGGTGCCTATGCCAAGGCTGTCGGCCAAATCTGGCAAGCCGCAATCACAACCCCTGATCCCGAAACGGCGACATCCAAACCGCTGTTGCGGAGATTGTTTGGATGAACATCCCGCTGCCGAAATCTTCACTTGAAGATGCATTGCCACTTGTTTTGTCCGTGGCGGGGCGGATCGATGCCGAAGGTCTCTCGGCGGCGGAGCGGGCGAATGTGGCCATCACCCATTTGATGGAGACATCTGATGTTGTCTGGCCGATGTCGCTACAGCGCGACATCCTTGCCCGTGCAACAGCAGCGTTGCAAAGGGCGCAGCCGCGCAGCGCGCCGCAACCTGCGGTTCGTGCTGTCGCACCCGTCGCCCCGCCTGCGGAACCGGTTGCAAAGGCTACAGCGCCGCGCGAGATATCAAACAGCTTGATGACGCTGGCCAATGAGGTTGTGCAGGCGCTGTCCGAAATCCTCGATTTCTCCGATCTTGCGGCGCTGACCCGTGCCGAGCAGGAAAAGCAGATCAACGAGGCGATTATCGCCCTGTCCGAAGAACGCAAAATGCACCTCAACGGGCGGGAGGTATCGGATCTGGTGGTGGCTGTCTTGGCCGATATGCTGGGCCTTGGCCCGCTTGAGGCGCTGCTGGCAGATGACCGCGTGACCGATATTATGGTGAACGGGCCGCATCAGGTCTATGTGGAACGCGGTGGCAAGCTTGAGCTTACCGGTGTGAAATTTCGCGATAATGCGCATGTTTTCGCTGTGGCGAGCCGGATTGTCGCGGCTGTTGGCCGCCGCATTGATGAATCCCAGCCGATGGTTGATGCCCGCCTTAAGGATGGCAGCCGTGTCAACGTTGCGGTGCCGCCGCTGGCCATTGATGGTCCTACCATCACCATCCGTAAATTCCCTAAGAACCCTGTCAAACTTGACGCCTTGGTGGAAGGCGGCAGCATGACCGCACAAATGGCCGCGTTTCTGGGATTGGCCGCCTATCTGCGTTTGAATATTCTGGTGTCGGGCGGGACGGGTTCGGGGAAAACCACGCTGATGAACGCGATGTCACAGTTCATCCCCGAGGGAGAGCGGCTTGTCACGATCGAGGACGCTGCAGAGCTGCGGTTTCAGCAACCTCATGTTGTCCGGTTCGAGACGCGCCCGCCGAATGTAGAAGGCACCGGCGAAGTCACCATGCGGACCTTGGTGCGCAACGCGCTGCGGATGCGGCCGGACCGTATCATTATTGGTGAAATCCGTGGGGACGAGGTGCTTGATCTGTTGCAAGCGATGAACACCGGCCACGATGGGTCGATGAGCACACTACACGCGAATTCACCACGTGAGGCATTGACCCGGGTGGAGAGCATGGCAGCACTTGCCGGTTTTGCGCCGGGAGCGGGGGTTGTGCGCCGTCAACTTGCCGATGCGGTGCATCTGGTGGTGCAGGTGTCGCGCATGCGTGACGGCAAGCGCCGGATCACCTCCATTTCCGAGATCGCAGGGCTTGCCGGAGATACGATCACTTTGCAGGACCTTTTTGTGTTCGAAGCCGACGCGTCGAGCACCCGCACACAGATCAATGGCGGTTTCCGCTCTACCGGTTTCAAACCCAAATTCGCCAGCCGCGCCGCCGATTATGGTGTCGCCGATGACCTGAATACCATTTTGGGGATATCGGTGTGAATTATAGTTTGGTTCTGTTCGCGGTTTTGTCGGTCGTCTTTCTCGGGGCGGTTTTGTGGCTTGTGGTGCTTGCTGATCGCCAGCGCCGCCGCCACATTGCGCGGCTGCACCGTTTGCGCCCCGACGCGGGCGTTGTGATGCCGGCACCGCGGCGATCTTCGTTCGAGAAACCTGCACAAAACGGCATTGTACGTCTTATCGAAGCCGAGCTGGCGCAAACCAACCTGCGGGTGAGTGTGAATGAGCTTGTGGTGCAGGTCTCCGTTGGGGTGCTTGGGCTATATGGGGTGTCTGTCTTGCTGTTGGGCTTGTCGCCTTTGCTCGCTGTGCTGGTTGCTGTGCTGTTACCTCTGACGCTTGCAGCTTTGGTCTTGCGCATCGCTAAGGCGCGCTACCGCGCCACGTTCACCGAAAATCTGCCTGAGGCCCTGGACGTTTTTGCACGTGGCCTGCGTGCAGGGCGCCCTGTGTCAAACTCTCTCTCGATTGTGGTTGAAAGCAGCGAAGGGGCCATTTTGCGCGAATTCTCCCGTTGTCATAACGAGATTTGCATGGGGACGAGCCTGCCGGAAAGCCTTGCAAGGCTTTCGGCGCGTATCCAGACACCGGAAGTGAGCTTTTTTGCTGTAGCAACCGCGCTTCAGGCCGAAACTGGTGGCAATCTGATCGAGACGATGGAGGGACTTGCCAACCAATTGCGCGCGCGGCGCCAGCTGCGCAAGAAGGCTCGCGCGCTTACGTCCGAAGTTCGTGCGAGCACGATTATCCTCGCGTCTTTGCCCTTTGTTGTGTTGCTTGCCATCGGGGTGCTGAATGCCGGCTACCTTGAGCCGCTTTATAACGACCCGCGCGGCCGTATCATGGCTGCCGCAGCCGTCACCAGTATCGGGGTGGGCATCTTTATGATGACCCGCATGGGCAAGCTTGATGTCTGACGTTCTGGTGCATTCTACTTACTGGCTGGCCTTTGGGGGCCTCGCGCTGACATTGTGCGGTTTCGGTGCGCTGCTCCATCTTGAACGGCAGCGCAGTGTTCTGGCCGGCCGGCTGCTTCGTGCCGCGGGCAAGGGACAATCACGGGCAAGCAGGGCACGGGATCAGGCGCAGTCGGGCAGCCTTGCCTATTGGTTCGGTCGTTTGCGCAGCCTGATGGCACTCATGGGCGAGCGGCTTTCGGTGATTTCGGGTGGCGAGGCCCGGGAGACAGCGGCGCTGTTGTCTTCGGCTGGATACCGTAGCCGCGATGCCTTGTTGATTTATGCATTTCTAAAAACCGTGCTGCCGGTGGCTGCTGTGATGTTCGGGGTTGTATGGCTGTTTCTGACACAATCCTTCGGCATCACCATGGTCATACCTGCAGCGAAAGTCATCGCCGTTGCACTAGGCCTGTCCAAAGCTGTGGATTGGGTTGTGAATGACAAACGCAAAAAGCGACTTGCGCTGATCCGGGGTGGCTTTCCTGATATGCTTGAACTGCTGGTCATCTCTTCGGAGGCGGGGCTAGGCCCGCAACCGGCGCTACAGCGCGTGGCGGTTGAACTGACCCCGACCAGTCCTGAACTTGCCCGCGAAATCCTGCAAATGGTTTCTGAAATGCGTATGACCAATGACCGTCGTGGCGCCTATGAAAAACTGAAAACCCGTGTGCCGCTGCCGGAAATCGGCATTTTCACACAGACGCTGGACCAGTCGGACACCTATGGCACGCCTTTCTCGCGGGCCATGCGGACCTTGATCGAAGAACAGCGCGCAAACCGTCTTATGGCTGTCGAGGAAAAAGCTGCGCGGCTTCCCGTTCTGATGACGGTTCCGCTGATTTTTTGCATTATGCCTGCTGTGTTTGTTGTGCTGATCGGTCCTGCCGTGCTCAGCGTGTTTGACAACATCATCAAGGGAGGTTGATCCATGGCCCGCCTGAACCTTGCCCGCTTTTACCGCTCTGAAACCGGTGCTGTCGCAGTGGAATTTGTCCTTATTGCGCCGATTTTATTCGCGCTTTTGTTCGGCATTATTACGCTTGGTTATTTCATGGGGGTTAGCCATTCGGTGAATGAGGTCGCCGCCGGTGCTGCGCGTGCATCTGTTGCAGGGCTCGATCAGACCGAGCGTGAGGCATTGGCCGATGCCTATATCCGCGAAGCGCACAGGCGCTATCCTTTGTTGGACCAAGATGCGATCACCGAAACACTCACCTACGAAGGAGCCAGCCCGGCAGGGATCAGTGTTGCTGTGACATATGATATCGACGGCTCCTTGCTTGACATTGCGAACGGGTTTCTGGGTCTCGGCCTGACCGCGATCAAACGGAGCGCCTATGTCGCCTATTAACCGGTTGAACAGCTTTGCCAATGAAGATGACGGCGCAGTCGCGGTCATTGTCTCTTTGTTGTTGGTGGTATTGCTTGGCTTTACGGCCTTGGGCGTAGATGTTGTTTCGCTGTACCGCGACCGGGCGCATTTACAAACAGTAAGCGATCTTGCCGCGGTGAGTGCGGTTGCCGTGACGGATACAGCCAGCGACCGTGCTGAATACGTCCTGTCGCGCAACGGGGAGCCGGCAGAATCCCTGCAACTTCTCGAAACGGGGCGTTTCCTGCGCAATCCCGAAATTGCGCCAGAGGACCGTTTCACCGTTCTGCCCGAAGGGACGGCGGGCATTAATGCGGTGCGGGTGGTTCTTGAACATGATGCGCCCTTGCATTTTGGCCGCGTCATTTCTGACAAAACACATGTTGCCCTAGACCGGACTGCATTGGCCAGCCACACGGTCAGCGCCAGCTTTGCGCTCGATAGTCATATCCTGACCCTCGACATCAGCAATCTGATCAACAGTCTAACCTCCACTTTCGGAGCCTCCGCGACGATCGACCTTGGTGCCGCGCAGGCCATCGCGGATGTTTCAGTGAATTTGGGCGACTATCTGGAGATACTGGATGCCGCTACTGGCGGGGCGGGTCGCAATCCTGCTGATATCTTGAATGACACGGTCTCGGGAGAAGAGCTGGTTTCGGCGCTGCAGGGATTACTGCCAGCCGGACTTGAGACTGCATTGAACGGGGTGCGCAGCGCATCGTCGGGCACCCAGATCGAGGTCGCATCGTTGATCGGCGGGATCGATACCGACCTTGGTTTGACCGTGACCGGCTTTTTATCGGAAATCGAGGTGTCGGCGCTCGATATTATACGCACGCTGGTTGTGGCCGACGGCGTCGGGCAGACATTTGATCTGGACGCGGAGGTAGATGTCGCCGATGTGCTTTCTGTCCAAACGAGCCTAACAGCAGGAGAGCCTGCCGCGCGCTCGGCGGTGTACACGCTGGGCGAAGAGGGCGCGCAACTGCACCGTGCCGCTGTCCGTTTGAAAAGTGACGTGGCCCTGAGCCCCGATTTACTCGGTAATCTGGGCGTGGGGGTATCGGTGGCCGAAGTAAACCTGCCTCTTTATGTCGAAGTCGCCGGTGCCACGGCCACGCTTGATACGTTGGCCTGTGACAGGGCGTCGGCACAAAATCTCGCTGCGAGCTTTACCACGGCTGCAACTCCGCTGGATCCAACGAACGGAACATCGGTCGCCGCGCTGTACCTTGGCGCGCTGCCTGAGGATATCGGTGGTGATGCGATCAATCCCGCAGATCTGGATTTTGCGGATATTCTGAAAGTCGATATCAGCGTTGAACTGCTTTTTTTGCCCGACATTAGTTTGCCGGGCATCACGATCCAGGCCCGTTCCAATGTCGCGGTTGGCCAATCGCAAGAGGATACCGTGACCTTTACACTGGATGATGTTGAACGCGGCAACACGGTCAAATCATTCGGGTCGGGCACTATGCTATCTTCCGCTGTAAGCGGCCTGTTGTCGCCGGACAATACTACAGTCCGTGTGAAGCTAAGCGATCAAGGTCTGATCTCGGTGCTTGTTGAGCCTGTGATTGCGACGCTGTTGGCGATCTTGCCCGACAGGCTGCTGTCAGGTCTCGCTGCACCGTTGGATGCGGTGCTGGATCAAACGCTAAACGCTGCGGGGCTGTCTTTGGGTGTGGGGGAGCTGACACTGATCGGCCATCATTGCGAAGCGATCCAGTTGGTCAGGTGAGCAAATATGGTTCTGTATGACCCGCCATGGAATATGGGCTGCCAAATGTGGCGCAAATCGCCTGTCATCGCCGGGATGCTGCGTAAGATCACGCAGCCGAGCTATTGCGCCCGACAACAGAAAGCGCATCGCGCGTATTGCGCCGAGCCTTTATCGGTTCAGCGTCCTGAGCCATTGAACAGACTTCATCTGTCACAAAGGCAATCAGTTGATAGCGTGAACCAAGGCCCGTTTTCTGATAAATTCGACCCAACTGGGACTTCACCGTCGTAATGGCACAGCCACGCATTTCGGCAACTTCGCTGTTGGAGAAACCTTTGACCACAAAAATTGCAACGTCTGCTTCTGCCTGGGACAGACCCCATTTCGCGGCATGGCGCAGGATAACTGTTTCTTTCGCCGCCGGTTCATCCGTCGCAAAAGGCACGCTGTCGTTCTGCCGGCTCTCAAGATGCTTGCGCAATTGGACATAGCCCACATACATTACGGCGGCGGTCAGAGCGTAAAACAATGCAAATAGCCCTGAAACCAAAGCAAAATTGGCTTCGCTAGCCGGTAAGACAAGCTGTATGGTTAAGAAGGTCTTCAGAGCTGCAACGCAACCCACCAAGCAACCTCCCGTGATCCAGAATTTCGACATCGTTTACTCCAATGTGTGATCGTTACGCAGTGCTTATACTTAGCACCTATTTGGGCGGAATTAAGGTGGTTGCTTGAAATTATTCAAAAGTTAAGTAATTGTCTTTGGTTGTGCTGGCAATGCATTACGTGGGGGTCATTTGTGCAAAAGGCGGCATCATGTATCCTTGGGGCTGTTTGCCGAATTGCTGAGTGGTTGACGTTTTAAACCTGATGGCTACCCGCTGTGCGCGCGGGCAATGCCATGCCGGCGAGACCCATGGCAAAAGCCGCGCCATATATCAAACTGGAAGCTCCCAAAAACCACGCTTTTCTTGCGGCGGAAAATAGAGGGACTATGGTCAAATCGCTGATAAATGTGGGGGTGAATTCGGCGATTAGATGCCTAATGCCAGCAAGCTCGCTGACAAAAAGCGCGCGAAAGCTAATATCTATGCTGCGCAGGCCCGCGCAGTATCTACTGCAAACCCATGCAATCCAAAGGCTTCAACAGGAAAGAAAACACAATGACACGTATGACGGCCAAAGACTTTGATCAGGAACTCCTCGATCTTTATGATTTCTATGCCCACGGTAAAATTACCAAACGTGAATTTTTGGACCGTGCCGGTAAATTTGCAGTGGCAGGCGTGACCGCGACGGCGCTTTTGGGCATGCTCAGCCCTAACTATGCCATGGCTGAACAGGTATCATTTAATGACCCCGATATTGTTGCCGATTACATTACATACCCCTCCCCGAATGGTACGGGTGACGTGCGCGGCTATCTGGTGCGTCCGGCAAATAGCACAGGTCCGCTGCCGGCTGTGCTGGTGATTCACGAAAATCGCGGTCTGAACCGCTATATCGAAGATGTCGCGCGTCGCTTGGCCAAGGCGGGTTTTATGGCGCTGGCACCTGACGGGTTGACCTCTGTGGGGGGCTATCCGGGCAATGATGCTGACGGGCGCGATTTGCAGCGTACGGTCGATGGCACCGAATTGATGAATGATTTCTTCGCCGGTTTCGAGCATCTGCTCAACCGCGATGACAGCACCGGTAAAGTTGGCGCAGTAGGCTTTTGCTATGGTGGCGGCGTGGTCAGTGCAATCGCGGTGGCCTATCCCGAGCTTGCTGCCGGTGTGCCATTCTATGGCCGCCAACCTGCGGCCGCGGACGTGCCAAAAATTCAGGCTCCGCTGATGGTGCAAATGGGTGAGCTGGACGAGCGGATCAATGCAGGTTGGCCTGATTTCGAAGCCGCTCTGAAAGCCAATGGTAAAACCTATGAGGGCTATATTTATGAGGGAGCCAACCACGGTTTCCACAATGATAGCACCCCGCGCTATGACGAGGCCAAGGCCGAACTGGCCTGGGAGCGCACTATTGGCTGGTTCAATAAGTACCTGACCTGAACCCATGGCGGGTGCGAACTCACACGAGCCGCACCCGTCCTTGCACGATATTTTGAAAATGCCCCTATGCCGCCGATATAGGCGGTAAGGCTTTTATTGTATTACAAATAATCACTTGGCCGTGAGAGGAAGATCACGAAGCCGTCAACGGCATTCATAACGCTTGGTCTTCGGCATAGTTGGGCGGCAGTATCAGAGTAATTTACTCGCTTTATCCGATCAACCAATCTGAAAGCCAAAATCATTATGTCCTCCCCCCTGACTGTTAAAAATCTCGCAATCGCCGGCCTTATCGGCGAGCTCTCGTTCGAAGCCTACGCATGGCTGGTCTCGCCGCTGATTTTCGGTGTTACGCTGGAGCCCGCAAAGCTTGTGACCGGCCTGACAAAGATGGCAACGGGCGTTTTGCTGCCCTATTGGGGCGCGTTCGCGATCCACTTCCTCATCGGAGCCTTTGGTTTTGCAATCTTTGTCGCGCTGACCCATCTGGTTACACGGACCAAACTGATCTGGTCGGGCGTAATCGCGGGCGTTGTTTTGTGGTTTATTGCTCAAGGCATCCTTGCTCCCGTGCTGGGGCGTGAGTTCATGATGGGCTTTGGCAGCTATACTCAATCATCCTTTGTCGGGCACGTTGGCATGTCGGCGCTGATTGCCTTTGTTCTGGTAAAGCTGCACGCGGCGATGCCCCGAACGGCAGCGCTCCAAAGCTGACACAGCGCTTTTGCGCAGGCGGGGCCAGCATGGGCCCCGCCGTTTGTATGCGTTTCTTCCACTTGTAAATTCCACATTCCCTCAAAACCGAAAAGCCGAGGATTATCATGTCTGTAACTGATCTTAACCGCCGCCAGCTTCTGGGCACTTCAGCCGCTATCGTCGCGACATCTGCACTGCCTGCGCAGGCCGAAAGCCATGACCACTCGGGCGGGGATTTTGAACTGACCGAGCTTCGGGATGGTATCTGGCGCACGCGGGACGAGCGGCACACAGGGCTGCTGATTGACACGGACGATGGTATTTTGTTGTTCGACACGCTGAACCTTCCTTTTGCAAAGTGGCTGAACGGGCAAATTGCCGAGCGGTTCAACAAGCCCGTCAAATGGGTGGTCTATTCCCACAACCACGCCGATCACGTCTCGGGTGGGCAGGCGTTTGAGGGGCACAACCCGCGCTACATCTCCCACAGTCTTGCCCGCGAAAGCATGGCGCGGATGAGGGTCGACACCCGCCTGCCGGACGAAACATTCGAACAGCGTTTCGATATCCTTCTGGGTGGTCGCAAGATCGAGCTACGTTATCACGGCCCCAACGACGGGCGCGGTTCTATCAGCCTGCTGGTCCCGGAAAATCGCGTGATTTCGGCAATCGACTGGTTGCTTATTGGCCGGATGCCTTACCGCGATCTGGCCCGCTATGATGTCGAAGGCATGATCCGGTCGCTGCATGAGATTGATCAACTGGATTGGGATCTTGCCTCACCGGGGCACGCAGATGTGGGCGACAAGGAGGGCATGCGCATCGTGCGCCGCTACCTCGAAGCTGTGCGTGACGGGGTTGTGGCCGGTATCAACGATGAGACGGCTATCGACGATCTGGTGCCCGCTCTGCGTGCAGATCTGGCGGCTGTGCCCGAATTTTCCAATCTTGCGCAGTTTGATAACTGGGTTGAGTTGAACATCCGCGGAATCCATGCCCAAATCGCGCGGGTCGAAGGGCATATGGACGGGTAAAACCGTACTCTCGGTCTACACATCGCAGGATAAAGCTTTGCCTGTTTGTGCAAATCGGCAAAGCTTTTCGTCGTAAATGGGTTTGTTTACGAGCGACGAAAAAAAATTCGACGGAAATAGGCTGCCGTCGCGTTATAATGCCATGCTTCTGCGTTTGAATAAACGGCTACACAAAGGATTACGGTCTTGAGACATCTGATAACAGCATTGTTCGCCCTTGCCCTATTGGGAGGGGCCTATGTGTTGAGTTTTGGTGTGCCGGGGCAGGTCGCGCAGGCCCTGCCGTTTCTGGCGACACCGGAGCCGGATGGCGGTGATAGCCGCTCGGCCAGGGGGCGCCCCGGTGCGGGGCGCACAACCTCTGTGGTGCTGCAATCGCTGGAATACGAGCCATATAAGGCGACAATCCAGACCATCGGCAGTGCCGCATCATGGCGCACGGCAAATGTGCTGGCCGAAACTTCGGGACGTGTGACCGAGGTCTTGTTGACACCGAATAAACGCGTCTCCGAAGGGGATGTTCTGGTACGTCTTGATGACCGGACCGAAAAGCTCGATCTCGAGGTGGCGCAGGCAGAGATGGAACAGGCGCAATCGGTTGTCGACCGGAACGCACGTTTGCGGGCGGATGGCAATTTCACCGTCACCGAGGTCGCAATCACCGAGGCCAATCTGGCACTGACGCAGGCCAAAGGCGATGTCGGGCGGGCCGAAGTGGCCTTGGATCGCCGCACAATCCGCGCGCCATTTGATGGCCGGCTAGGTCTGCACGAAGTCGAGGTCGGAAACCTGTTGGATAGCGGCGATATGATTGTCCGCGTGGACGACAGTGATACGTTGCTGGTCGAATTTGCGCTGCCCGAACGCGCGATCAGCATGCTTGAGCTGGGTCGCAAGGTTCTGGCCAGCACGCCAACCTATGCAGGACGCGTTTTCGAGGCTGAAATCACCGCCTTTGATAACCGCATCGACAGCACCACGCGCACCATTTCTGTTGAGGCGCGCATCGATAATTCGGACGGGCTTTTGTGGTCAGGTATGACTGTGGTTGTCCGGTTGCTGAGCGAAACCGATCCCATGCCCGTTCTGCCCGCGACCGCGCTGAACTGGACCCGTGATGGGGCCGGCATCTGGGTCGTCAAGGACGGCAAAGCCGAACGCCGCCCCGTTACGGTACGCTTCCGTCAGGGCGGGCAGGTATGGGTAGACACCGATGTGGCCGAAGGCGACACGGTTGTGGTCGAAGGAGCGTCCAAACTGCGCCCCGGAGCCGTCGTGGAGGATGTAGGCAACCAATCTGATGCAGAGGGCCCTATTCGGGCCACAAAATCGGTTCCGGTGGCCGCCGCTGAAACCGACGAGGACCCGGCATGAGCCTTGAAAAAGCACTCGGCAAAACCGGATTTGCCCATCTTTTTGTCCGCCGTCCCATCCTTGGCATTGTGGTCAACCTGCTGATTGTCATTTCGGGTATCGCGGCACTCTCCGCTGTGACGGTGCGCGAGATGCCGGATGTCGACCAGCCGGTTATCTCGATCCGCACCGATTATGACGGGGCTGTGCCTGCCACGGTGGATCAGGAAATCACGCTAGTCCTCGAAGAGGCGCTGACCTCGCTCGAAGGGCTGTCCTATATGGAATCCAGCTCGAGTGCGGGCGAAAGTTCGATCACTATCGAGCTGTCACAGAATACAGATGTAAACATCGCCGCGAATGAAGCGCGAGAGATCGTTTCGGAAACATTGAGTGATCTGCCCGAGGACATCGACGACCCCGTTGTTACCCGCAACGACAGTGACAGCGATCCTATCATGCGCCTCGCGCTGCTGGGCGATGTCAGCTTTGCCGAGCTGACCCGGGTGGCCGAGGGGCAGGTATGGGACCGTTTGTCCACCATTGACGGGATCGCCGAAGTCACAGTGCGCGGCGACCGGGCGGAAGAGTTCCGCGTGACCGTCAATATGCCCACCCTTACGGGCCTTGGCCTGACCGTGGATGACGTCACCGAAGCGCTCACTGTGCTGCGCGATAATACCCCGTTGGGTGAACTCGAAACCCAGAACCAGACCTTGGCCCTACGCGTGAGTAACGGCAACGTGGATGTGGCGGCCATAGAACAGACACCGATCAACGCCAACACACGCATTGCCGATGTGGCCGTGGTGCAGGTGTTGCCCGAAGATGCGGATGTCTTTGTCCGCGTGAACGGCCAGCCTGCCGTGGGCCTTGATGTCTCGCGTCAATCGTTGGGCAACACTTTGGAGATTTCAAAGGCAGTCAACGCTGCTGTGCTGGAGCTGCGCGAGCAGTTGCCCGAAGGCATGGATATTATTGTGGCCTCGGATGATGGCATCTTTATCGAAGGATCGCTGAGCGAAGTGATCAACTCGATCGCGTTGGCTACGCTGATCGTGATCGCGGTGATCTTTGTTTTCTTGCGCTCGCCGCGTGCCACATTGATCCCGACACTGACCATTCCGGTGGCCTTTTGCGGCACGCTTGCGGCCATCTGGGCCACGGGTTTTTCCGTGAACACCATCAGCCTGCTGGCGCTGGTGCTTGCCACGGGCATGGTGGTTGATGATGCGATTGTTGTGATCGAAAATATCGTACGCAAGCGGCGCGAAGGGCTTGGCGCTTTTGCTGCCGCGGCGGAGGGCACAAACGAGGTGTTTTTTGCCGTTATTTCGACCACCGCCACATTGGCCGCGGTGTTTATCCCTATTTCCTTCCTGCCGGGGCAGGCGGGCAGTGTATTTTCCGAATTCGGTTTTGTGCTTGCCTTTGCGGTGACGATCTCTTCGATCACGGCGCTAACGCTTGCTCCTGTTCTTGCTGCGCTTCTTGATACGTCCAAAGGTATGCCCGAAGACGCCGCCGAAGATCAGCCGCCGGGGCGTTTTATGCGCGGCTTTGATGGGCTTGTCGATCTGGCGATCCGCAACCCGCTGGCGACATTGGGCATCGCGGGGGCGTTTGTCATCGCTGCAGCAGGGGCGGCGATTAATCTGCCGTCTGCCATCACCCCGCCCGAAGACCGTGGCGTGTTCCTGATTCAGGCGATTGGCCCGCTGGACACCACAAGCGAATACCTCGACGGTCAGGCCGCCCAGATCGAAGACATCCTCACCCCGTTCCGCGAAGCAGGCGAGATCGCCGCGATCCAGTCCATCATCGGCATTCGGGGCGGCAACAACGCCTTTGTCATCGCCCGCCTGCCTGAATGGCAGAACCGCGCGCGCAGCCAACAGGAAATTCTTGCCGACATCACCAACGATCTGGCAAAGGTTCCGGGCGTGCAGGTCCGCGCCCGCTCGCCCAACAGCCTCAACATTCGGGGGGCGGGGCAGGGGCTGACCTTTGCTGTTACGGGGACCAACCTCAACCTGATGAACGATAGTGCGGATGCGTTGATCGGGGCGATGCGGCAAAACAATATCTTTGTGAACCCGCAACTGTCCAACGCGGCTGTGAATGCCCAGCTTGAGCTGACCGTGGACAAAGAGCTCGCCAACAGCCTTGGCCTTTCCGAAGCAGGCATCACCGAAACTGTGGGTGCGTTGCTGCAAGGGGTCGTGCCGGTTGCGATTTTCGAAAACGATGAGGAAGTCGACGTGAACGTTGTCCCCGGTGGGGCACCGCTGGATGATCCTTCGGATCTTGAAAATATCTCCCTGCGCCTGGACGGGGGTACCTATGTGCCGCTTTCGGCGGTGGCCACGCTTACGCCGGTGGTCAGCCCTGCGCAGCTTGAACGCAAAGGCGGCGCGCTTGCCGTATCGCTACAGGCGAACCTTGCTCCGGGTGTTGATCTGGGCACTGCCGTTGCCGCAGTCGAAGAGCTGGCCCGCGAGATGCTGCCCGATGGCACCGGCATCGAATTTACTGGCGAGGCGGCGACCCTCAATGATGGTAAGTCCAGCGTGCTGGTCGTTTTTGCAGTGGCGCTGATCATTGTTCTTCTGGTTCTGGCCGCGCAATTCGAAAGCTTTGCAAGCGCGGTTGTGATCATGCTTACCGTGCCCTTCGGCCTTGCCGCTGCGCTATTTGCGATCGCTCTCACGGGTGGGTCGCTCAATTACTACAGCCAGATCGGTCTGGTGTTGCTGATCGGTGTGATGGCGAAAAACGGTATCCTGATTGTCGAGTTCGCCAACCAGCTGCGCGAACGTGGCCAAGATATCGACAGCGCCATCCGCGACGCCATGCGCCTGCGTTTGCGTCCGGTGATGATGACAATGGTTTCGACCGTTCTGGGCGGGCTTCCCTTGATCATCTCAACGGGTGCCGGTGCCGAAGCGCGCGAAGCTGTTGGCTGGGTGATTGTGGGCGGGCTTGGCTTTGCCACCGTGTTTACGCTTTTCCTGACGCCGGTGTTCTACCGCTGGATTGCTGTCTGGGGGGCTGCGCCGGGGTCTTCCGCACGCCGTCTGGAACGTGAGCTAGGGGGGGCACCCGATATCGTCAAAGCCTAACCCGCCGTTCGGGCGGCCGCGGCTATCAACATCTCGGATGCTCGCTGCAAGTCCGCTTGCAGCTGCGCCCTCAAAGGTGCCGGCGTATCGCTTCGCAAAATAGCGGCGGGGTGGAGCGTGATAAGCACGGGAAGCCCTTCGAGGGATTGCTCGACCCGCCCGCAGCGCGCCATTAACGCCGCGCTATTGCCCGTCAATGCCTGCGCCGCCGCGCTCCCCATTGCGACAATCAGCATTGGTTGCACTTGGGCAATCTCTTGGTCCAGCCAGTATCGGCAGGCCGTGATTTCGCTGCGGTTCGGGCTTTGGTGGATACGCCGTTTGCCGCGTGGAATATATTTGAAGTGTTTGACCGCATTGGTCACATAGACCGCGTCGCGCACCAATCCTGCCGCGGCGGCGATGTCGTCAAATAACTGCCCCGCCGGCCCAACAAACGGCTGACCGGTCAGGTCCTCGCGGTCACCGGGTTGTTCGCCCACGATCATCAATGGCGCGTCTTTTGGCCCCTTTCCCATGACCGCTTGCGTGGCCTTTGCGCCGATGGGACAGCGTGTGCAGCTATGCACCTCATCTATGGGTGCCCGTGCAGGCAGACGCTCCAATATCCGCTGTGATCGGGGTGAGGGCAGGCGCGGAGCCTCCCGCTGCATCTGTGCCACCCGCGCCTGCGCGCCCGCGATCAGGTCAGGGATCAGATCGGCCTCTGGCAGATTCTTCCAATATTTCTTGGGCATCTCCGATTGCATGGCTTTGATTTTCAGCCGAGCAGGATTGAAAATATTGGCGTAATAGGTCCGCCAAAGTTCCTCGGTTTCGTCACTCAGATCAAGCCGCTCCGAAACGACCGCCTCAAGCGTGAGCGTGCCAACCTCACATCGCATCGTCACCTCAGGCGTGACAATCACCCAATCCATGTCGCCAAAGCGGCGGGTGAAAAAGCTACCGATTAGCTCCTCGATCCGGTGATCCGGCTCGAACCAGCTGATGAACTGCCGGCGGTTTGCGCCGTGTGGCGTCACGTCCCGAAACCGCACAAAGGCCTTCATCTTGTGCATGTCGCGACGGATGTTCTTGGCCCATGCTTCTAGTTGCTGCATCTGTGCATCCGCCCGATTTCCCAGCAATTGCGGCTCATTCCGGCAGCGCAGCAAAACGCGGTAAAGAAGATCCAGCGCGCCGGATGCACGGCTTGAACAGATCAGCTTGGCCAGCGGCACAAACGCTTTGGGCACTGTGATCTGTCGCGCAGCGGGCAGCGTGGTGGATCCGCCAAACAGGCTTGGCGCTTCTCCTTCTCTTTGCCACTCGATCGCGTCGGCAGGCACATCATTGCTCGCCAGCGCCCGCGCGGCGCTACGCCACGCGTCAAACGTGCCAAGGCGTGGCAGCTCAACGCGGTATATCACAGCAGGCTCAGCTGTTCGGGGGGCGGCGCAAAACGTGCGCGTAGATTGGCCGCATCTGTCAAACCGCCGGGTGACCAGTCACGCGTGACGATGAACGGCTTGGCCTTGTTGATCAGCGCACCGATCCGTTTGAGGTCACCAAACCCCAAGGCCCCGTTGCGCCGCGCCGACAGGATCCGCGCGACGGACTTCGTCCCGAACCCCGGCACCCGCAGCAACATATCGCGCCCTGCACGGTTCACATCCACAGGAAAGCTGGCACGATTTGCCAATGCCCACGCCAGCTTGGGATCAATCTCGAGGTCCAGCATCCCGCTCGTGGTCGAGCCGGCAATCTCCTCCGCCTGATAGCCGTAAAACCGCAACAGCCAATCGGCCTGATACAAACGGTGCTCGCGGACGAGCGGCGGTTTGATCAGCGGCAGCGCCGCCGCACTGTCAGGAATGGGAGAGAAAGCCGAATAATACACCCGCTTGAGCTTGTAGGTGCTGTAGAGCCGTGTGGAGCTTTCCAGAATCGTTGCATCATTTGCCCCGTCCGCCCCGACAATCAACTGTGTGCTTTGCCCTGCCGGTGCAAATTTGGCGGCGCGCCGCCCGGTGTGGGTGCGCTCTTTGGCGGCCTGTTTGCGCAGCTCGACCCGCCCCATCGCACGGCGGATTTCATGGGGGTTCTTTTCGGGTGCGTAATCCTTGATCCCCTGATCGGTGGGCAGTTCGATATTCATCGACAAACGATCCGCCAACAATCCTGCCTCCTCAATCAACTCAGGCGAGGCATCAGGGATGGTCTTGAGATGGATATAGCCGCGAAAATGATGCTCGTGGCGCAGGCTGCGCGCGATCCGCACCATGTCACCCATCGTGTCGTCAGGGCTTTTGATGATGCCCGAGGACAAAAACAGCCCCTCGATATAATTGCGCCGGTAGAATTCAGCCGTCAGATGCACAACCTCTTCGACCGAGAACCGCGCACGCGGCACCTGCGAGGACACGCGATTGATGCAATAGGCGCAATCATAGATACAGAAATTGGTCATCAGGATTTTAAGCAGGCTGATGCACCGCCCATCCGGCGCATAGGCATGGCAAATGCCCGACCCTTCGGTACTACCCAGCCCGGCCCCATCCGCCGAATTGCGCTTGCTTGTCCCTGATGAGGCACAGCTTGCATCATATTTCGCAGCATCGCTCAGCAGAGCGAGCTTTTCTTTGAGGTTCATTTTTGCCATATGTTCTTGTAATGTTCTTTTGCAGGGGCTGGCAAGCGCTCTAATGCCGCTGTTATCTTTGCGATCGGCGGAACCACGCCGGTTGTTGTGCGTTGATCCGTATGATCAAACATATAATCACCGCCGCCGCCCTTTCTCTGCCCATCCACAGCCCATGCAGAAAAGGTGGGCGAGGTCGACGTTGACTGGCTGGGCAACGATCTGATTATCGAAGCACTCGCTGATCCCGAAGTAGAGGGCGTGACCTGCCACATCACCTATTTCGAGCGTGGCATCATCGACCGTTTGCAAAAGGGCAATTGGTTCGAAGACCCGTCGAATTCATCCATTTCTTGCCGTCAGACCGGTCCGATCACGCTGGGCGACATTGACCGCAGTGACGAGGGCGAAGACGTATTTTCCGAGCGCCGCTCGATCATTTTCAAATCCATCAAGGTCAAACGCATCTTTGATGAACAGAACCAGACACTGATCTACATCAGCCACGCGCGCGATGTGCAAAACGGCTCTGCCAAAATGTCGATGTCCACCGTGCCGCTTTATCAACCCTGATCCATCGGCAAAGCCCCGCGCGCGATGTGTGCGGGATATTGCCACTTTCCGCCAATCAGATAGCATGTGCGCAAATATAAACCTGAAATCGGGGCAGTAACATGCAATTCTCACGGCGGACTTTTGGAATGGGCCTTGGTGCCTTGGCTCTTGCGGGCTGTAGCGGAGGGACAAGCACCTCTGCCAGCACATTCGGGGGAGCATTGCCGCCCGATCTGCTGCCTGCTCCCAACCCGGCCTATGATGCATGGGTCGCCAGTTTTCGCAGCCGCGCGCCCTCCAGCGGCATCTCGCAGGCAACACTGAATACGGCCTTTCGCGGCACCGGCTATCTTCCCGGCTGCGTCAAACGTGACCGCAACCAGACCGAATTCAAACGCAGCCTCGAGGATTACCTCTCTATCGCCACCTCGGATGAGCGGGTGAGCAAAGGCCGCGCCGCTTTCGCGCGTCACCGCAGCACGCTGAACACGCTTGAACAGCAATACGGTGTGGATGCAGAAATCATCTGCGCGATCTGGGGGCTTGAGAGCTTCTTTGGCGAACGGCGCGGCAATGTGCCGGTCGTCTCGGCGACCTCGACCCTTGCTTTTGACGGCAGACGCGGCGCGTTTTTTGAAAAGCAGCTCATCGCGGCGCTTAAAATCGTACAGAACGGGGATATTTCGGCCAGCCGCATGACAGGGTCATGGGCCGGTGCAATGGGCCATACCCAATTCATTCCTACGTCTTACGAAGCCTTCGCTGTGGATTTCACAGGCGACGGGCGGCGCGATATCTGGTCCGATGACCCGACAGATTCGCTGGCCTCCACAGCGGCATATCTCAAACGTAACGGTTGGGTGCGCGGCACCCGTTGGGGCGGTGAGGTGGGCAATGGCGCGCCGCAAGGGGATATCATCCAGCCTCAGGCCGGTGGACCGCGTTTCGCCGTGACCCGCAACTTTACCGTGATCAAACGCTATAATAACTCGGACGCCTACGCCATCGGCGTGGGCCATCTGGCTGACCGTATCGGCGGCGCAGGACCGCTGCGCAGCAGTTTCCCACCGGATGCAAACGGCCTGACCAAAGATGATCGCATCACATTGCAACAACGCCTGACGGCCAAAGGCTTTGACACCGGCGGCGCGGATGGCGTGATCGGCCCCAACTCCGAGAAAGCAATCAGTGCCTATCAGGCCAGTGTCGGACTGCCTGTGACTGGTAAGCCATCCCAAGCCCTGCTTGGCCAATTGCGCTGACCATCGCTGGCGCATTCCGGCGGATGTCCCGATATTTGCCGGAATGCGCCAACGCAGCGCTTTGCGCCGGATGTCTTGAAATCGGAGCCAACCCGCTTTGGTATAGCGCCCGGATCAGCAATAGCTGGCTGGCTGTCCGCTAAGGCCACCTGTCTAGACATGCTGTGAGGGAGGATTGAACTCCCGCACTCAGCGTCTTCCCGCAGGGATGCGCGTCAGTCGGGCCATCGTGGCGCGCTGTGCTGTCCGAATATCCGTAGGGGGAGGGATGGTGCTGTGAGGGAGGATTGAACTCCCGCACTCAGCGTCTTCCCGCAGAGATGCGCGTCAGTCGGGCCATCGCGGCGCGCTGTGCTATCCGAGTATCCGTAGGGGGAGGGATGGTGCTGTGAGGGAGGATTGAACTCCCGACCTCGTCATTACCAATGACGCGCTCTACCACTGAGCTACCACAGCGTTGGTGTCGCGCTGAGTAGCTGGAAAAACAACATCGCGCAAGCCTATTTTGATACCTAATCTGGACCCTTTGTTCACACTGGGCTAGATAAGCCCCATGGCAGAGCAAACGCCCTCTCAAACGCCGGCCCAAAAGGCCAAGGCAGCCGAAGCCGCGCGCAAGCAGGAACGGCTGCGCGCAGCGTTGAAAGCCAATATGGCGCGGCGAAAAACACAGGCGCGTGCACGCAATGCGCCCGATACAGGCAGCGCCGGCGCGGCGTCACAGAAGGAAACGTAAGGCATGGACGCAATTTTGGTACGAGGCGGTGGCGCGCTCAAAGGGTCAATCCCGATCGCAGGCGCGAAAAACGCGGCCTTGGCGCTGATGCCTGCAACGCTTCTTAGCGATGCGCCGCTGACGCTGACAAACGCGCCCCGCCTGTCTGATATTCGCACCATGACGCAGTTGTTGCAGTCTTTGGGCGCTGAAATCACGACCCTACAAGAAGGCCGCGTGATCTCGATGTCTTGCCACGGTGCGATCAACACACGCGCGGAATATGACATCGTGCGCAAAATGCGCGCTTCCAATCTGGTGCTTGGCCCGCTGCTTGCGCGCGAAGGCTATGCCGAGGTCTCGCTGCCTGGTGGCTGCGCCATTGGTGCGCGCCCCATGGATATTCACACGGACGGTCTGGCCAAAATGGGCGCAGATATCGACCTGCGCGATGGCTACCTTTATGCCAAAGCCGAAGGCGGCCGTCTCAAAGGCGCGGTGATCGACTTTCCTTTTGCCTCTGTCGGGGCGACTGAAAACATCATGATGGCCGCCACATTGGCCAAAGGCACCACCGTCATCAACAACGCTGCGCGCGAGCCTGAAATCGTCGACCTTGCCGATTGCCTGCGCCGCATGGGGGCACAGATCGAGGGCGATGGCACATCCTCCATTACCATTCAGGGCGTTGACCGCCTTGGCGCTGCTACCCATCCCGTTGTCACCGACCGGATCGAACTGGGCACCTATATGCTCGCCCCTGCCATTTGTGGCGGTGAGGTTGAGCTGCTGGGGGGCCGCATCGACCTTGTTGGCGCATTTTGCGAAAAACTCGACGCCGCAGGTATTGATGTGGCCGAGACAGCCAATGGCCTCAAGGTTAAGCGCCGCAATGACCGCGTGAAGGCTGTGGATGTTACCACCGAACCTTTCCCCGGCTTCCCCACCGATCTTCAGGCCCAGATGATGGCCCTGCTGTGTACGGCTGAGGGAACCTCGACACTCGAAGAGAAGATCTTTGAGAACCGTTTCATGCACGCGCCTGAGCTGATTCGCATGGGGGCCAAGGTTGACGTGCACGGCGGCAAAGCCATCGTGACCGGCGTAGATAAACTCAAAGGCGCGCCCGTGATGGCGACCGATCTGCGCGCCTCTGTGTCACTGATCCTTGCGGGTATGGCCGCCGAAGGAGAGACGAAAGTCTCCCGCGTGTACCACCTTGACCGCGGCTATGAGCATGTCGTGACAAAGCTCTCGGGCGTTGGTGCAAATATTGAGCGGATCAAAGACGAATGACCGAAGACGCAAAGTTCGAGGACGGCAAGGAAACACCGCTGAACCTTGGCGCGTTGGATGCCGATGACCTCGCGGTGATTGCCTCGCTGGCGCAGGACGCTGTGTTCCCCGCCTCCGAAATGCGCTGGCAGCGCCGCGAAGGCCGCTTTGCGCTGCTGCTCAACCGGATGCGCTGGGAGGAGGCCGGCTCCACCCGCGCGCCAGAGCGTGTGCAATCAGTGCTGATGTTCTCGAACGTGCTTGGTGTCGCCTCTCAGGGCGTGCCAAAAGGCGATGCCGATACGGTTCTCTCTTTGCTTGATGTCAGCTTTGAGGCGGGTGATGCCCCCTCTGGCCACATCATCCTGACGTTGGCCGGTGACGGGGCAATCCGCCTTGAGGTCGAAGCCCTCGAGGTCACGCTAAAGGATGTCACACGCCCCTATCTCGCCCCTTCCAAAAAGCGCCCCAGCCATCCGAACTGAGCGCTTTGCCGCACCCCGCTTGAGGCCGCCTCCGTTCTCCGCTAACCCGTGGCCACACCCACAGGAGCTTTGCCATGCCCGTATTTCTTGACGCCGCTGATCCCGATTTCGAACAGGGTTTTACCACGCTGCTCAATGCCAAGCGCGAAGACAGTCCCGATGTGGACGCCGTTGTGGCGGATATCATCGCCGATGTGCGCAGCCGCGGTGATGCGGCGGTCATTGACCTGACCGCGAAATTTGACCGCATCACGCTGACGCCGGACAGCTTGCGTATCACAGCGGATGAAATTACCGCCGCCGTGGCCCAAGTCAGTGACGAAGATAAAGCCGCGCTCGAACTCGCCGCCAGCCGCATCCGCGCTTATCACAGCCGGCAACTGCCAACGGATGAACAATGGACAGATGAGACAGGCGCGACCTTGGGCTGGCGTTGGTCTGCTGTCAGTGCGGCGGGGCTCTATGTGCCGGGGGGGCTGGCCAGCTATCCCAGCTCGGTCCTGATGAACGCGATCCCCGCCAAGGTCGCGGGGGTAGGGCGGCTTGCCATGGTTGTTCCTACGCCGGATGGGGTTCTAAACCCGCTGGTGCTGCTGGCGGCGCAAATCTCTGGGGTGGATGAAGTCTACCGCATTGGCGGCGCGCAAGCCGTTGCGGCGCTGGCCTATGGCACGGATACCATCGCGCCCGTGGATAAAATCACCGGCCCCGGCAATGCATTTGTCGCTGCTGCCAAACGTCGCGTGTTTGGCAAGGTCGGCATCGATATGATCGCGGGACCATCCGAGATCCTCGTGGTGGCAGATGGCGACAATGATCCCGATTGGATCGCCCTCGACCTTCTGTCACAGGCCGAACACGATGAAAGCGCGCAATCCCTGCTGATCACCACCGACGCCGCTTTTGGCCGCGCCGTGGCCGAGGCCGTCGAGAAACGTCTCGAAACCCTGCAACGCGCCGCCATCGCAGGCCCGTCGTGGCGCGACTTCGGCGCGATTATCACCGTGCCTGACCTTGCGACTGCCGCAGCACTCACCGACCGGATCGCGCCTGAACACCTTGAGCTCTGCGTGGCCGATCCCCACGCCCTGAGCGCGCAAATCACCCATGCCGGCGCGATCTTCCTTGGGCAATGGACGCCCGAAGCCATCGGTGATTACGTCGGCGGCCCCAATCACGTCCTGCCCACGGCCCGCTCTGCCCGCTTTTCCTCTGGCCTGTCGGTGCTCGACTTTATGAAGCGCACCACGCTGGCGCATATGACGCCCGAAGCCCTGCGCGCCATTGGCCCCGCAGCCGAACGTCTGGCCAGTTCCGAAAGCCTTGAGGCGCATGGCCTGTCCGTGACCGCACGGTTGGACAAACTGAACCGCTAAGCGCCGCAACGTTACAATAAAGGGACGCTGCGGCTGGCGTAGCGTTCCATTGCCAGAACGGGGCACGTGGCGTATTCAGGTAACAACCTGCATTGAAAAGGATGCGCCAGATGTCACGCATCACCCATATCGTCCTTGATGACGCCAACATGCCGCCGCCCACGCCCGAGATCGAGCAAGAGCGCCGCGTGGCTATGTTCGACCTTCTCGAAGACAACAGCTTTGCACTGCCCGCCCGCGATGATCGTCCCGCACCCGAGGGGCCATATCACCTTGGCCTGTCGATCCGCGACAAGCGGCTAGTGTTCGACGTCACCACCGAAACCGCCGAAAAAGCCGCAGAGTTTCACCTCTCGCTTGGCCCGTTCCGGCAGGTGGTCAAGGATTACTTCCAGATCTGCGAAAGCTATTTTGACGCTGTCAAAAAACTGCCCCCCGCCCAGATTGAAACCATCGACATGGCCCGCCGTGGCATCCACATGGAAGGCAGTCGCGTGCTCCAAGAGCGGTTGGAGGGTAAGGCAGAGATCGACATTGACACGGCACGGCGCCTGTTTACCCTCATCTGCGTCCTGCACTTCGGAGGCTAGCGCGTGACCCAAGAGCTCCCCCAATCCGTGCTCTTTTGTTGCGATCACAATGCTGTCCGCTCGCCCATGGCCGAAGGCTTTATGAAGAAATTCTACGGCACAGATGTCTATGTCCAATCGGTTGGCGTGAAGAACGACCTTGAAATCGACGGGTTTTCCATCGCGGTCTGTCAGGAAATGGGAGTTGAGCTATCGCGCCACCGCTCGCGCAGCTTTGACGAGATGGAGGAATGGGGCGATGATCTGAGCTCCTTTGATCTGGTCATCTCCCTTTCGCCCGCCTCTCAGCGCCGCGCGCTTGAACTTACCCGTTTCTATCATCTGGATGTAGAGTATTGGCCCATCCTCGATCCGACCGGATTGGGCGAGGGGCGCGAGGCCAAACTGACCCAGTTCCGCGCCGCCCGTGATCAGATCATCGGCCGCCTCAAGGACCGTTTTGGCCTACCCACACGCGCGGCCTGATGCGTGTAACCCCGACAGGAGCCCGCCCATGAACGCAACCGTGCAAGCCTATTTCGATGCTTTCAACAAAGGGGATATCGAGGCCATGCTGGCCTGCGTCAGCGATGATGTCGCCCACCACGTCAATGAAGGTAACATCCGCATTGGCAAAGCCGCCTTTGCCGAATTTTGCGCCCACATGAGCCGCTGTTATGCGGAGAACCTCACGGATATGGTGATCTTCGAGGCCCAAGGTGGCACACGCGCAGCGGCGGAATATACCGTCAACGGCACTTATCTTGAGACGGATGCGGGTCTGCCCCAGGCTACTGGCCAGACCTACAAGATTCCCGCAGGGTCGTTCTTTAGCCTTGAGGATGGTAAGATCACCCGCGTCACCACACGCTACAACCTGTCCGACTGGACCGCGCAAGTCGCATGATTACCCGCGCGCTGACGGGAGAGGCCTTGGCCGCCGCACTCGATGATGTAGCGCGCCTGCGCATTTCTGTATTTGCGGAATGGCCCTATTTATATGACGGTGACCTCGCCTATGAAAGGCAGTATCTGCAAAGCTACCGTGAGGCGCAGGGCGCTGTTGTGGTCGGTGCATTTGACGGTGCGCGGCTTGTGGGGGCCAGCACCGGTACTCCGCTACAAAGCCATGCAGATGAATTTTCCAAGGCATTTGCAGATACCGGCATTGACCTGAACGACGTGTTTTATTGCGCCGAAAGCGTCCTGTTGCCCGAATATCGCGGGCAGGGGATCGGCCACCGTTTCTTTGACCTACGCGAAGCTGACGCCGGCGCCGCGGGTTTTTCCAAATGCTGTTTTTGCGCCGTGATGCGCGCCTCTGACCACCCCGCACGGCCCCTCGATTATCGCCCGTTGGACGGGTTCTGGCGTGCGCGCGGCTATGTACCGCTTGCGGGGGTGGTTGCGCGATTTCACTGGCGCGATATCGGCGAGGCGCAACAAAGCGCCAAGCCGCTTCAGTTCTGGATCAAAAACCTCTGAGGTTTGATCAGGAGCAAACCCGCGAAGCGGTGTTCCCAAAAGCTTTCCAGGTTGCCCAGAAATCATTGTCCGACGCGCGGTCCGACTGTCGCCATTCCTGCACCTTATGGGGGTCTTTGAACGCTTTGACGCCGCGGCGTTTTTCAGCCGTGGACAGCTCGCGGTCGGCAACCGCCTGAATGCAGCCACAGCGCTGTGCGCTTGCGGCTTTGCGTCCCTGTGCAACGCAGGCGCGCTGCAATGGGCCTGTCGCAAACAGCTGGGTTGGCGCAATGACGCCGCGCGTTGTGTAGGTTCTTGTGCCGCCACTACATGCAGCAACCGTTGTCAGCGCCACAAGCGCCAAAATGGTGGGTTTCATCTCATCTGCCTTTGTCTCAAAAACCGCGAGTGGGGTTTTCCCCTTTGGTGCGGCGTTATCTGCTCTGCGAAGCAGTATGCACGAGTTTGGGGCAGGGGGCAATAAAACCATCGTGATCAGCGAAAAATACCGCCGCTCAACCGAGGTGGATCAACGTCCCTTCATGACGCTTCATAATCGGATAGCCGCATGGCGGCTCCGTTTCGGAAACCTGTTTGGCCAATTCGGGGAATAGCGCAATCAGCTCTGCATAAGCATCTCTGGCCACATCCTTGAGGGCCTGCGCCCCGGGGTGAAAGCTCTCGCTCCATGCGCCGTTTGTCTCGATCACCGCATGGCGGTCAAGTAGCAGATGATGATATTGGACCGCGCCGCCACGCTGTAGGCGCACAGTGGTATCATTCAGCAGATGAACTGCCGGAATCAGCACCTCATCCTCGCCAAACAACAACTCTGCCTGCCAGCCGGTTACAAGCATCCGGTGTTGTTGGGATACCATCAAGGGCGCGGTATTACCCAAGGCGCCTGTCTCAAACCTGACGGGGGTGCAATTGCCCCGCGCGGCAAAGCGTCTTGCGCCGGTCCATTGCACCGCCCGCACCCCGTGATCGCGCGTCACCACAAGATCACCGGCAACGATATCCTCAACCGCGCGCTGCCCGTCAGGCGTGCGGATCATCGTGCCGCTTACCACGCAGATCGGCGTGGCATAATCCTCCGCGGCAAACGATGGCCCCTCAAAGGTCGACACAACCTGCAGCGGCACGCCCACGGGCGGGAACTCTCCTGCTTCGCCAATAAACGCGAGGCCCTCTACCGAGCCAAAGACGGGGCTGTCTTGGTTGAAGTTAAAACCGACGACCTGCCAGGTGTTGGTTCCATCGGTAAGCACCAGCCCGTATTCCGCCTCAACAACGGTATTGTCGGGATATGTCGTGCCCGCAATTGTCTGATCCCCGAACAGGCGCTGGCTGCTGTCACTATCCTGAAAATTGGCGTCATCATCCGATATCTCGACCGCTTCCCATGCGTTGCTGTCCAGCGTGATGAAAAGATCCTGAAGATGGCTGCCATTGCCCTGCGTAACCCCGTCCAACTGCCCGCCACCACTGATCGTGATCAGGCTCTCGTCTAGGAAATATATACTGTAATCTGCGGGCATAGGGTTTTGGCCTTTTGAGTCGAGGCCTGAATAGCGCGGCAGTTGGAAAGATTTATGGGGAATTAAAGGCAATTTATAGACAGCTAACGCCGCTGGCTTCCCGTTCCTGCCCGTGGTGAAGGGACCAAACCCGCAGCTGCGCCCGCTTGTTGCAGCATCTTGCCGTGCGCGGTGCGGGCCAAATCAGACCGGTCCGCAGGATCGTCGCGCGCAGCATTCGCACGGCGGCTGGCGACCTGCTACATCATCTACCTTGACCGCCCTTCAAAACCGCACCATATCCGTTCTATGACACCACTTTCACATATCCGCAATTTCTCCATCGTCGCCCACATTGACCATGGTAAATCCACCCTCGCTGACCGTCTCATCCAAGAGACGCAGACGGTCGCCGCGCGCGATATGAAGGCGCAGCTGCTCGATAACATGGATATCGAACGCGAACGGGGCATCACCATCAAAGCCCAGACCGTGCGGATCAACTATCTGGCGAAAAACGGCGAGGAATACGTTCTCAACCTGATCGACACCCCCGGTCACGTGGATTTCGCCTATGAGGTCTCCCGCTCCATGCGCGCGGTCGAAGGCTCGCTGCTGGTGGTCGACAGCACCCAAGGCGTTGAGGCCCAGACGTTGGCCAACGTCTATCACGCCATCGACGCCGACCATGAAATCGTGCCCGTCCTGAACAAGATCGACCTGCCCGCCACCGATTGTGACCGCGTGGCCGAACAGATCGAAGACGTCATCGGCATTGATGCCTCCGGCGCCATCCGCGTCTCCGCCAAAACCGGCGAAGGTATCATCGAAACGCTCGAGGCCATCGTCGAACACCTCCCCGCCCCCAAAGGCACGCTGGATGCGCCGCTCAAGGCGATGCTGGTGGATTCGTGGTACGACAGCTACCTCGGCGTGATCGTTCTGGTCCGCATCATGGATGGTCAGCTCAAAAAGGGCGATAAGATCACGATGATGCAAAACGGCTCGGTGCACCACGTGGACCGCATCGGCGTCTTCCGCCCTGCCATGACTGAAATCGACGTGCTTGGCCCCGGTGAAATCGGCTTCCTGACCGCCTCGATCAAGCAGGTCCGCGATACCCGCGTCGGCGATACGATCACCCATGAGAAGAAAGGCTGTGCCGAGGCGCTGCCGGGCTTCAAACCCTCACAACCCGTTGTCTTCTGTGGCCTCTTCCCCGTGGATGCCGCCCAATTCGAAGACCTGCGCGACAGCATCGAAAAACTCGCCCTCAACGACGCAAGCTTCAGCTACGAGATGGAAACCTCCGCCGCCCTTGGCTTTGGCTTCCGCTGCGGCTTCCTTGGCCTGTTGCACCTTGAGGTGATCCGCGACCGGATCGAGCGGGAATATGACATCGACCTCATCACCACCGCGCCCTCCGTGATCTACCACGTGCACATGCGCGATGGCTCGATGGAGCAATTGCACAACCCCGCCGACATGCCCGACCTCACCTTTGTCGACCACTTGGAAGAGCCGCGGATCAAAGCAACCATCCTCGTCCCAGACGAATATCTGGGCGATGTGCTGAAACTCTGCCAGGATCGCCGCGGCATCCAAGAAGACCTCACCTACGCCGGCTCCCGCGCGATGGTGGTCTATGATCTGCCGCTCAACGAAGTGGTATTCGACTTCTACGACCGCCTGAAATCGGTGACCAAAGGCTACGCGAGCTTTGACTACGCCATGATCGGCTACCGCGAAGACGCGCTGGTGAAAATGAGCATCCTCGTCAACGACGAACCCGTCGACGCGCTGAGCACAATGGTCCACCGCGACCGCGCTGAGATGCGGGGCCGCGCGATGGTCGAAAAACTAAAAGACCTGATCCCCCGCCACATGTTCAAAATCCCGATCCAAGCGGCGATTGGCGGCAAGGTGATTGCACGTGAAACATTGTCCGCCATGCGCAAAGACGTGACGGCCAAATGTTACGGCGGCGACGCATCGCGTAAACGCAAGCTGCTGGATAAGCAGAAAGCGGGTAAGAAGAAGATGCGCCAGTTCGGTAAGGTGGATATTCCGCAGGAAGCTTTCATCAGCGCACTGAAAATGGATGGCTAAGCAACAAAAAACCCGTCAGCTTTCAGCTGAAGGGTTTTTGTTGACGGTGGGAGGCAGCGTATTGCAAAGCAATGCGCGTTCCCACTGGGTGCGGACGGAGAGCCAAGGTTGAGATTTACATAACTTTATCCCACTGGACACGCTAGGGTTGAGTTAATATCCTCCTGAGAAAGTTACATGGCTCAGGTTGATACTTAAGTGACTAAATATACTCTATTTATCGACGAAACTGGCGACGCTGGTATTGATAAAGTGCGAAAAGGTGTTGACGGAAAAGGTGCATCTCCGATTTTGGTTATTGCAGGGTGCCTCATTCCTGACAATCGAGCGGTAGAATTGAAATCGGTTCTCCAAGAAATTCGTTCCGCTACATCTAAAGCTAATTTACATTGTACTGAAATGGGCCATTTTGCTGTAGCAAAATATGCTAGAATGGTAAGTGAAAAAGCTGGTATTCTTTGCTTCGCGTTTGTTTCTACCAAATCGACGATGGGAAGTTATAAAGATCAAATATCTGGCAAGGGCCAAGATCAGAAATATTATAATAAGTGTGTTTCCTATTTTTTAGAACGTGTAGGGCATTTCATGCGGCTAAATAGTATTTCTGGGGAAGATCTCAAAATTGTTTTCGAAGAAAGGCGGGCTCACGATTACGCCAAGCTAAAGAACTATTTGCGGACTATAAAACGAAACCCACACGACAAGAGGCTTGGTTTCTATCTTGGGCCTATCTTACCGGATTGTATCGAAAGTAAAGCGAAACCAGACGAAGAATTACTTTGTTATCCTGATTTGGTCGCATTTTCAGTCGCAGCCGCAATAAACGCGTCAGCTGCAAATTTGGGTGTGCCAGAACAGCGGTATCTTCGAGAACTTAAAAACAGATTTTTTAAAGAGGCAGAGACAGGAGTCATTGGTGAATTTGGACTTAAATTGTTCAAGCGATATGAGTTAGACCTTGATAGATCGACCTCTGACTTCTTTGAGAAGTGGCATTCTAGCGAAGTAGAGCCAAACTTGCATGATGGCGGTAAATATTGATCAATTGCCAAACCCCCAAGGGATTTGGCAGCGCCCGAACCGCCCCCCACGGGGCGGGCGCTTCACGCCCACCCCTCGGTTCGTGCGCGGTGCTAATATTACATGACACGCACAACCCAACCGCTTTCCATTTGCCCACCTCCCAAACACCGCATACACCACACCCCATGACATGCCCCCTTTGCACCACCGATGCCCCGCTCACCGACACGCCCGTCTCCGGCGGCCCCGCTGACGCATCCGTTGCGCTTTGCGCGCTCTGCACCGATCCGCAGACCCCGCCGGATCATTTCCGCCCCATCGCCTCGACCATGTGGTCCGAGGACCCCGCGCTGCAAGTCGTCGCCGCCCGCACGCTCAAGCGCCTCGATACCGATTGGGCCCGCGATCTGCTTGATCAGCTCTACCTCGACGAGGAGACGCAAATCTGGGCCGATAACGTCGCCCCGCAGAGCAATCACCGCGACAGCAACGGTGTGGCGCTTTCTGCTGGCGATACCGTGGTGTTGATCAAGGACCTCAACGTCAAAGGTGCGGGCTTCACGGCCAAGCGGGGCACAGCGGTGCACCGGATTACCCTTGTCCCCGACAATGACGCGCATATCGAAGGCCGCGTCGAGGGCCAGCGCATCGTCATCCTGACCGAATTCGTGAAAAAGCGCTAAGCACCGCCCGTATGTACGCGCGGTGTACGTCCGGTGCACAATGTGTGACTCAGGATTTTAGGGCGCAGGGGCCAGATGCGCGGCAAGCGCGGCGGGCACCGCGCCGCCGTCCAAAAGCACCTGCAAAACCTCTGCGCTAAACTCCCAGACATCTTCTGTATGTACGAGATGATGCGTGAGCAGGCCCAGCGGTTCGGTCGCATCCGTGCGCCCTGTGCGCCGGTCGCGCAGGGTCTGAACGATCCCCGCGATCAGCGTCTCGGGCTCGGCTAACCCTCTGTGTCCCTTCCAGAAAATAGGGTCGATATGGGTGTTGATCAGCGCCACGCCCTCAGCGGCCAGCGGGGCTTTGCGCGGCCCGTAAGTAGACAGCCCCGCGTAGCCTGCGGCTTTCAGCTGGGCGATGGTGCTCGCGTCAATCCGGTTCCAGGGTGGCACAAACACCGGCAACAGTGCCTCTCCGAACTCGGCCTGCATCACGGCCATCGCCTGCACCAGCTCCCCCGCCGCCTCTTTGCGCGGCTGCCCGAACTCGGCATCCTTAACCCCTTGAGGAGAATGGCTAATATGCGTCCACCCATGCACCATCGGCACGCCGGTGGCCATTGCAGGCAGCAAGGATTTCTCGAGCCTCCCCGGGATCACCGCCACATGCACAGCGACCCCCAGATCCTCTGACAAGCGCAGAAGCCGTGACAGGGCAGGCGTCTCTGCCACCGCATCATCATCGCGCCACCACACAGGCAGGGGCAATCCCTCCCGCCGCCAAAGGCCAAGCTCTGCAAGCAAAGGGGACCAGTCAATTTTCATTGGGTTCTCCGCAGGTTATGCGTGATCGTGACCGTGCGCTCGGCACCGCTGAAACCATATGCGCTAGCGTCCCGCAGCGGCGCTGCAATGACCCGTGACAATGCCTCACACAGGCTATCCGGCGTGAGCTCGGCTCGGGTGAGCTGTGCAATGCCGCTGCGTTTGGCAAGAGCAGAGGCGCGCAGGCCCTGCTCGACTTCGTTGCCCTCGTCAAAAGGAATAAACACCGCCGGAGTTCCCGCCTGCAGAATATCCAGCGCTGTATTATACCCACAAAGCGAAACCGACGCCGCAGCATGGTAGAGCATCTGCCGGAAGTCGGGCCGCGCAGCTTCAATAGTGACGTTCTGCGGGCTGCGCGCCCGTAGCTTTGCAACCCGCTCAGGCGGGGGCGTGCCGCCGATCAAAAGCCGCAAGGGATGCGGGGTTTTCGCTGCGGCATCAACCGCAGCGTCATAGACATGCTGCCCGACATCGCCACCGCCCGCGCTCACGATGATCTCACCCGCGCCTGCCGCTTGCGGATGTGGCCCCGCCGCAGGAGGGCTGACAAAACCCGTGTAATGAAGCAGAGGGCGCAGGGTGTCCGTCACCGGCCAACTCACCTCCAGAGGGGTGAGTTCGGGATCAGAGTGCACCAGCACGGCGTCGTAAAACGCGCTGAGGGTGTCATCGGCGAATTGGACCTTCTTTGGCTTGGAAGGGGGAGCGAGAATATCCCGAATGGAAGCGCAGATAAGAGGGCGCGCGGGGCGGGCTTTGGCGGCCTCCAGCAGTGCACGGAATTCGTCACGCAGGATGCGGCGACCAAAGGGGAATAGCTCGGTTATGAGAATGTCAGGCGCAAAGCTGTGCAGCTCAGCAAGAAGCGCTGCTTGCCGCTTTCCCAAAAGATCGCTGCTTGCGGGGGCGTTATCCGTGTCCAGAAGCCGTGTGAAATCGACACCGTCCGAGCGCAGAGGTGGCAATTGCACCAGCCGTACATCACCACGGTCCAGCACAGGGGCGAGCATGCCGCCAGAAACAACTGAGACCTCGTCACCGGCTGTCTGATAGGCCCGTGCGAGGGTTAAGGCACGGGCCAGATGGCCAGTGCCAAGTAGATGTGTGACGACGATCATAACTTTCATGAAGATCGGCTTTCCAAGCGGATAGGGTCGGGTTGTAGGCGCCATGTATCGCCGTCGATTTCGATGATGAACAGGCGGTTGCGCTTGACGGCGAAAGGGGCGGGGCCGTCGAAATTCCAGCCGCTTGCATGGGCCATGAGCACACGCATGATGCCAATGTGGCAGACGGCTACAGTATCACCCGTGAGTTCCTGCACCCAAGGTAGCAGGCGATCCCGCATTGCGCGTGGACTTTCGCCACCCGGCGGGGTGTAGTCCCAGCCCCAAGTCTCGATGTCGCGGTGGTCACAATTGGGATCGGCGTGCAATTCCAGCGCGATACGCCCCTCCCAATCGCCCCAGTTCATCTCGGTCAATGCGGCATCGGTGAAGGGCGTGCGATCCGCGACAAGCTGCGCTGTCTCGAATGCGCGGGAAAGGGGGCTGGACCAGAGGGCTGCGCTGTCCCAAGGGGCAGGCAGGCGTTGGGCTGCGAGCTGTGCGCGGGCCTCTTCGTCCAGCCCAATATCGGTCCGCCCCTGCACGCGGCCTGCGCGGTTCCATGGGGTGTGGCCGTGGCGTAAAAGGGCAAGTCGGATCATGGGGCACCTGCAAGGGTAAGGCCCGCGCGCAGGGTTTGCGCCGCGGCGGGGAGTAAATGATGGCGCGCGATGTGATCGCGGATATCGCTCGGGTCGGGCATGGTATTACGGGCAAAAGCCGCGAGGCCTGCGGCACCGGCATCAACCAAAGGGTAGTAGTTCGGGTATAGCACATCGCGCACACCGGGGCGGTTTTGTGCGATCACTGGCAATCCGTGGGCCTGGGCCTCCAGATATACCATGCCAAATGCCTCATCCACGCCGGGCCAGATGAATGCCCCGGCTGAGCGGTAGGCCTGTGCCAACCCATTGCCATCTAGCGCGCCGAGGAACTGCACGCGGTCGCCGTAGGGGGCCATCATTGCCTCGATCTGCGGGCGGTCGGGGCCATCCCCTGCGATGCTCAGGCGGGTCGTGTTCGGCAGTAGGGCCATTGTCTGCGCGATGAGCGCGTAAGAGGCGCGCTTTGCTGCCGCGCGCATCATGCCAACGGCCAGCAATCCGGCACCAGTGGCGCGCGGCGGCAGTTCTGACTGAGGTAGGAAGGGGCGTAGATGCACCAGCTGCTGGCCTGCGGGGGCATAGGCGGACAGGGCTTCGTGGTCGCGCTCGGTGAGATAAAAGATCACATCGGCTGCGTCGCTTGCGGCTTCGGCGCGGCGGGCAAAGCTGTCCCACGGGCCATCAAGGCGTTTGCGCGCGCGGGTTGCCTCGATCAGCAGATAGGGGATGCCAAGCGCTTGGGCCACAGCGGGGCCAATCAGATCGGGGGCCTTATAGTAATTGTGATAGGTAACCCACGCCTGCCAGCGTGCAGCGCGGCCCTGTGCGATGATATCGGGCAGGGCTGCCTTGGCTTCATGGATCAGCTGCGTTTGGTGTTTGGCATCGCCTTTGCTGTCACGGCTGCGAAGGGATGACGCCAAATCAACCTGCGCGCCCGCGTGCTCGAGCGCGGCCTTCAAGGCCCGTGCCATTGTGCGATCACCCGAGGGCACAGGGTGTTCGGGCGGCTTGAGCGGGGCGTAGAAGGCCAGCCGCATTAGGCCGGCTTCAGGATGCCGCGCAGGCGCTTGGCCAGATGGGTGATGCCGGGGGCCATGGTGAACTCTGCGTGCAGCCGCGCATGGGCAGCTTTGGCAAGCTGCGGCCCAAGCGCCGGATCGCGGGCGATTTGTTGCATGCCTTGGGCAAAGGCCTGGGCCGTGTCTTCGGCCAGCAGGCCATGGGTGCCTGTGGTAATGAATTCGGGGATCGCCGAGACAGGTGTCGAGAGGATGGGCAAAAGCTGGCTTGCGGCTTCCATCAGTACATTGGGCAGGCCGTCGCGGTCGCCGTCAGCGGCGATGCGCGAGGGCAGCACAAAAAGATCGGCAGCGCGCATTGCTGCAATGACATCGGGTTGGTCACAGGCACCGCGCCAAGTGATCCTATCGGCGACACCTGTGGCCTGTGCGCGCTCACGCATCACGCTATCCAATGCGCCACCGCCGATATGGGTCCATTCCCACGCCAAATCATCCGGCAGCAGGGCCAGTGCATCGATTAACGTATCAAAGCCCTTCTTTTCGACCAGACGGCCCACCGACATCATGCGCAGAGGCGCATTTGCATCGCGCAGGGGGCGCTCGGGCGCGTCAGGAAAGCGCGCCAGATCCAGCCCGTGATAGACCAGATCAACGCGGGTCGGCGTATCGGCCAGCGCTTGCAGATGTTCTGCACCAAAGCGGGTGCAGGTTGCGCCAAAGGCCGCGCCATGGCTTTGCGCGGACAGCTTTTCGCGCAGTTCCCATTCAGGAGAGGTCCAGATGTCTTTGGCATGGGCCGAAAAAGACCAAGGCAGGCCACGTAGGATAGCGGCATAGCGCGCAACCGAAGAGGGCGTGTGCAAGAAATGGGCATATAGCGCCTCCAGCCCATCACCGGCTTCATGAGCCAGCACGCAGGCCTGACCCCAGCGGCGGCGGCGGTTGGCGGTGTCGTCCCGTGCAACATCGCGGGCAAAGGCTTCGGCGGCGGCGTCAAAGCCGGGCAGGGCGGTGACAGCCCCCATCGCGTCATGCACGCGGCGCGGCTCTTGGTGCAGATATTCCGGCAGATAGCGCACTTGGGCTTGCAGGCGGTCATGCAGGGGGTGGGTTTTGGTATCAGTCGGGTGGCGCAGGGACCACAGCTCGAAATCAATGCCGGCCTCTTCCAGCGCAACAAGTTCTTGGGCGATGAAGGTCTCGGACAGGCGCGGCCAGCCCTTCACAAGGATGGCAAGAGGGGGCGTGGAGGGCATAATCGGTCAGTCCTTTCGGGCCATAAGTGCGCGGCCGCGTTTTACGACAACATCAAGCCCGTCGAGCAAGCCATCGGCACCGGCCTGTGAGGGTTTCTTTTGATCGGGTAGGGCGCGGATGGCTTGGATCATCGCCTCGACGGTCATCCCGTCGCGCCCATCATCAAGCATGCGCACAAGGCCCAGTTCTTCGGCGCGGCTGGCGCGAATCCATTGTTCAAGCCGGGGCACGGTGCGCGGCACGATCACTGCGCGGCGGTCAAAACTGAGCACTTCGCAAAAGGTGTTATAACCGCCCATGCAGACCACGCCCTGCGCTTTGGCAAAAAGCGCCTCGATCCGGCTGTCAAAGCCGGTGGCGGTGACACGCCCGCCCAGCTTTTCCACCCGCGCATCCATCGCATCGCGCACATCGCCAGACAGAAACGGGCCGTAAACCAGCATTGCGGGCGGTCCAAGCGTCGGATCAGTCTCATAGGCGTCCAGAACAAGGCTGACCATCGCGGCCCCGTCACCGCCGCCGCCCGGCGTGATCAGGATATAGGGTTCATCTGTCACCTCGGCAGGGTCGGTCATTTCGCGGCGCAGATAGCCTGTGTAATGCATTCGCGCGCGGCTTTGTGCGCTAAGCGGGAGGCCCTTTGTCGGGTCATAGATGCTCTCGACGCCGTAAACCCAAAATTCATCGTAATAGGTTTCGGCGGCATGAACGGCGCCTTTGCGCTCCCATTCGGCGGCCAGTACGTGGGGTTCATCCAGCACATCGCGCAGACCCAGCACAACACTGCAATTGCTATTCTCCTGAAGCCACTTCAAGGTCGGCAGCAATTCACCGCGAAAGCCTGTGGGTTCTTTATCCACAATCAAAAGATCGGGGCGATATTGTTCGACCGCGGATTGGATCAGGCCAGCGCGCAGATTGGTGGTGGCGTCAATATTGAGCCCGAGGGTCGAACTGACATAAGAGCCGTCGGGCAATTTGGTCACACCGGGCAGGCGGATGTGGTCAACGCGTTCGGGAAAGGTGAACCGCCCCGCAACCGGAGATCCGGTGAGAATGATCGCCGAGGCCTCGGGGTCGCCGGCCGTTAGGGCGGTGGCCAAGGCGCGCGAGCGGCGCAAGTGGCCCAATCCGAAAGTGTCGTGACTGTACAGCATAATCCGCCGCGAAGGCGCGCGAGCGTTGGCTTGGTCGATGGTAGGTTGCTGCATTCCGTGTCTTTCCGTCTTTCGGCTGGCGCGTGGCCTTGGGGAATTTGCCCGATGTCCCGAATAATCTCTAGCCGTCCTATAGCATGGGGGCGGGTTTGCCAAAGGCGTCGAGGTTTTTTAGGCCTGTTCAGGGGCTGCGCGATGCGATGAAGCCACGATCTTGCAACCACAGGTGTGCTATTCGTCGGGTTCGGGCGGTTTTGCTAGAAATGGGGAGGCATAATTGGGGGCCTGTTTGCCCCGATGATGGGGATCAAAGACCGGAAGAAACGGTAGATCGCCGGTGCCAAGCCTGAATTGAATGCTGTGTACAAATCAGGATGCCACAAATTGCCAGCTGATAGCCCCAAGGCCTGTACGCAGAATTGCAATTTGACCCTCAAAGCCATAGGCTGGCTGTGCTGTAATCCCGTCTTCGGCGGATTTTGTGGACAGGGAGTGCCTAAATGATCTACCGCCGTTTTTTGCTGTGTTTGATGGTCGCTATCGGGATGATAATTGCGATGCCATCGGCGCAGGTTCAGGCGCAGGGTGTCACTACTCTTTTGACGCAAGCCGAGACAGCGCAAGACGACACCAGCGTTCAAAGCGATCTGGCAGAGGCGTTGAATGCGGCCGCGCAAGCCGGTGTGGGTATTGTTGTAATCGATTCCGAAGGACAGCTTGTCTCGCAACCGTCGGCTGAGGTCCTCGAAGAGGTAGCCATCCCCTCTGATGCGGAAGGGTCGCGTTTGATGAAAGCGCAAGTGGGGGCAGATTTGGTTCGTGACGCATTGATCGAACGTTTGAGCCAACTGCCTATCGCGATAAACGAAGTCCTTTATATCCTGCGCAGCGCATCGCCGGATGGTACGCTTTATGCCTTTGTTCAGGCGCTGGTTTTCAGCCTTGCTGTGTTCGGCGTCGGGGCCTTGTTCGAATATTACGTGTTCGGATACCGCGTGGTGCGCGGTTTTATGGCGCGGCGTGTGCGGGAAAATCCGGTCGGCTATAGCGAAAAACTGCCCTTTCTGGTGCAGCGGTTTTTCTTTGGCTTGGTGGGGATAATGATCTCGATGGCGGTGGCTTATGTGCTGGGGCTGCTGATTTTCCCGCCGCTGACGGATAGTGCGATGCAGTTCACGGTGACGTTGATCAACATCGGTTATTTCTCCTGTCGCGTCACAGCCACTTTGTGGCGGATGATCCTGTCGCCCTACCTGCCACAATACCGCATTCCGCATTTTTCGGATCGCTGTGCCAGACGTTTGCACCGCTGGATGTGGATCATGGGCAGTTTTGCCATCTGTGGCATTCTGTTCGGAATCTGGATTGCCGAGCTGGGCCTGACTTACGAGATCTACGCGCTGGTTGCGTCAATCCTGTCCGGTGCGGTCGTGGTTCTCAATATCATTCTGGTCATGGTAAACCGGAGTTCCATATCGAATGCCTTGCGTCAGGGTAAGGGGGTCGAAGAAGTCAGCCTGTTGGTCCGCGTGCTGAGCCGCGCATGGGCACCGGCGGTGATTATCTATGTGGTTATTGCCTGGCTTGTGCTGACGATCAATCTGGTGCTTGGCACGCCGGGGCCCATTCCGTTGATTGCCGGGGCCTATGTGATCCTGATCTCGATTATCGTCGTGTACGGTGTGGTCAATTATGTGATCGAGCGTGGCTTTGCCCGCGCGCGCGTGATGCGTGCGATCCGTGAGAAACAAGCGCAGATGGAAGCCGCCGAACAAGAGCGGTTGGAAGCCGAGGCGCGTGACCGCATGGTCATGCAAGAGGATGGGCCGGATCCGGATGCGGATGAGGAAAGCGCCCTTGAAGCGGATAAGCCCGCAGGACCACTGGCCCAGCGGATCGAACCCGCACTGGCAGCATCGAATACCGCTGATCTGAGCGCGCAAGAACGCGAGACACTGATGGAAGACGCGGCGCAGGCGCACCCTGTGCGGGTCTTGAACTCGTTTGAGGCACTTGCGCGGCGGGTCGCAGGGATTCTGGCTTTTGTGGCGGGGGCCTATGCCTTTTTCTACATTTGGGACAATGACAGCGCGCGCATGGTTGAATCCGTGCTGGAGCAGTTGTTGGACATCATCATCATTATTTTCATCGGGTATGTTGTGTACCATGCCTTCCGCATCTGGATTGATACAAAGATTGCAGAGGAATCCGGGTATGAGGTTGAAGAGGCCGAGCTGGGCGATGAAGGCAGCGCGGATTCCTCGGCTTCGCGTTTGGCGACCTTGTTGCCCTTGTTCCGCAATTTCACCTTGATCGTGGTGGTGGTAACGATCGCCCTGATTGTTCTGATGGAAGTCGGAATTAACGTGGGCCCTCTGTTCGCCGGTGCCGGTATCGTCGGTGTGGCCGTCGGGTTTGGTTCTCAGGCATTGGTGCGCGATATCTTTGCCGGTGCCTTTTTCCTGTTTGATGATGCTTTCCGGAAGGGCGAGTATCTGGATGTGGGCGGGGTCAAAGGCACGGTCGAGAAGATTTCTGTGCGGTCATTCCAGCTTCGGCACCATTTGGGGGCGCTGCATACGATCCCGTTCGGTGAGTTGCAGGTGATGACCAATTACAGCCGTGACTAGGTGATTATGAAGCTGCCGTTGCGGGTGACCTATGACACGGACGTGGAAAAGGTGCGCAAGTTGATCAAAAAGCTGGGAGTTGCCTTGCTGGATGATCCGGTGATCGGGGCAAACTTTATCGCGCCACTCAAGTCACAAGGCGTGATCGAAATGCAGGACAGCGCGATGATCATTCGCGTCAAGTTTATGACCAAACCGGGCGATCAATGGCTGGTGCGTAAGCGGGTCTATGAAGAGATCCGCGAGTTGTTTGAACGCGAAGGTATCAAGTTTGCCCACCGTGAGGTGACGGTACGGCTAGCCGACGGTAAGGCAGAGGATTTGACTGAAGAGCAAAAGCGCAAGGTGGCTGCTGCTGCACATGCGTCGATCGAAGAGGAAGAGGCCGAAGAGACGGGCGGGGATGACCGATAGGCCAGCGCCTATGAGGCTTTTGAAAGGTGAGAGCTGTGGCGGGCATTGAGCCCGCGACACCTCTGCGAGAGGCTCTGCCTCTCGCGCTCTCCGGAGTATTTTCGGCTAGAAGAAATAGGCGGCACGATGCCTGTGCGTAATGGGATCAGGAGCGGTATGGGTCAAGGGAAGCCCGCAGGCCATCGCCGAGGAAGTTGAAAGCCAGCACCACCACGATGATGGGCAGCATAGGGATGGCTGTCCAAGGGTATATTTCGATGCTGGCGAGGTTTTGGGCGTCGTTAAGCATCACGCCCCATGAGACAGCCGGGGCGCGCAGGCCAAGCCCGAGGAAGCTGAGAGCTGTTTCGCCGAGGATCATGGCGGGGATAGAAAGCGTGGCACTGGCAATCAGGTGAGACATGAAGTTGGGCAACAGGTGCCTGCGGATAACGCGTGATGGCTTTGCCCCCATCATTTCTGCGGCACGCACATATTCTTCTTCGCGCAGGCTGAGAAATTTCGAGCGCACGGCACGGGCCAAGCCTGGCCAGTCAAGAATGCCCAGAATGATCGAGATGATGAAGAAGACCGAGACCGGCCCCCAGTTCGAAGGCACGGCAGCGGAAAGGGCGAGCCAGAGTGGCAATTCGGGCAAGGAGCGCAGGATTTCAATTGCGCGGTTGATGGTCCAATCCGTTTTTCCGCCGAAATATCCTGCGAGCGCGCCGAAGAATATGCCGAGGATGAAGCTGACGGTGATGCCGATGATGCCAACGGTCAGCGACAGCTGGGCACCGTAAAGGATGCGGCTGAATACATCGCGGCCAAGCCTGTCAGAGCCCCACAGGAATACGGTTGCCCCTTGGGGGGGGCAGAACAGGTGGGTGTCGGAGGGGATGAACCCTGCGATTTTGTAGTCACTGCCTTTGCAGAAAAACTGGAGCGGCATGGGGGTGGATTTGTCCACACTGTAGGTCCAGCGATAGTTTTCAAGGTCTGCCACAGCAGTGGTGGCATAGACATAAGGGCCAATAAAGTCGCCCTCATGCCACAGGTTCACGGATTGCGGTGGGTGGTAGAGGTAATCTGCGCTTCGCTCGTTTGCGGTGTAGGGGGACACAAAGCCGGCCACAGGCAGGATGAGGTAGCAAAACAGCAAGAACAGGCCCGAGATCAGCCCGAGTTTATGGCGGCGGAATTTACGCCAGATCAGGACTGCGGCGGGGGCGTCAAAATCGGCACGCTCTGGCGCAGATAGGTCGTTCTCTTCGCTCCATGGGGTAGGATCGACATAGCGTTTCTCGGGTATCATGCTCATTTCCTGCGGCCTCCCAAGCGGATGCGTGGGTCAAGGAGCATCAGAAGAACATCGGAGATCATCGTTCCGATCAAGGTTAACAGGGCTACGAACATCAACACGAAGGCTGCCAGAAACTGGTCTTGAGATTTCAGCGCGGTGAGTAGGGATGGCCCGATGGTTTGCAGGCCCAGCACAACGGACACCAAAACCGAGCCGGAGATCATCGCGGGCAGCAGGTTGCCGATGTCCGCTACGAAGGGGTTGAACGCCATGCGGAGGGGGTATTTGCGTAACATGGCGCTTGGCTTCATCCCTTTGGCAATAGCGGTTTCCACATAGGGTTTGCTGAGCTCGTCGAGCATATTGGCCCGCAGGCGTTGCATCATGGCGGCGGCACCGGATGTGCCGATGACGAATGTCGGAATGATGAGGTGAACAAGGATGGATTTCACCTTCTCCCATGACATGGGGTCTCCCTCGAATTCAGGGCTCATGAGGCCCCCGATAGGTAGACCAAAGTGTTTGTGCCCGTAGTAAAACAGGATCAATGCCAGCAGGAAATTCGGCGTGGCGAGGCCCAGATAGCCGACAAAGCCTGCGCTGTAGTCTACCCAGGTTTCTGATTTTGCGGCAGCCAGAACACCCAAAGGCAAAGCAACGGCGTAGACGAAAAGCACGGCTGCGAGGTTCAGCAAAACGGTGAGCCATAGCGCATCGCCGACAATCTCGGCCACAGGGCGGTCGAATTCGAAGGACCAGCCAAAATTGCCTTGGATCAACCCATAAAACCCTTCCGGACCGGGCATGAAGCCGACCCAGATCATATATTGTTCCCATAGGGGGCGGTCGAGGGAATACTCCACACGCAAAAATTCGGCTTTGGCAACGCTTGCGGCCTGTCCCGTCGCGCGCAGCTCTGCGATCTGGTTACTGAGGTAGTCGCCGGGCGGCAGGTTGATGATCACAAACACAAGTATCGACACCACCCAAAGTGTCAGCAACATCGTGCAAAATCGCAGTAAAGCGTAGCGGAGTATCATTATCATCTGCTGACCTGCATAAAGGCGTCGTCGAAATAGAACTCGTCTATGTGGTGTATCCCGAAATGCGCGCCGGGGTCATAGGCCCAGATGCCATGTTCAGGAACATTGCGCAAACGGCGTGACACGACAACGGGTTGCGGCGCGCCGGATAGAATGCCAATGCCGAATTGCTCTTGGGCGTGGATATCTAGCATTTCATCCCAGATGCGGGCGCGCGCGGTGGCATCGCCGGTTTCGCTCCAGTCATAGGAAAGCTGGAGAAGGCGTTTGGGTCCGGGCATATCGGGCGGCTCGCCGGCCTGACCTTTGGTTTGGTAATATTGCCCCCACATGGGCCATGCAAAAAACTCTTGTGCGGTCGGGGCGAGGTAGGCGGGTGATGTTGCTGCGGTGGGCAGGCCGTTGTCCCAACCGTACCATACACCGGCCATGCTGCGTCCGGCATAGATGCGGTTGCGCAGGATGTCGCGGTCAAGCGGGCGCATGATCAGCCGAATGCCAAGATCGCGCCATGTATCTGTAATGATGGACAGTGCGTTTTCTTCTTCCTGACGCTCGCCTGCTGTTTCTACGACAAACTCCATGGGGCGACCGTCGGGCAATTTGCGCAGCCCGTTGGGGGTTCTTTCGGTCAGGCCCATTTCGTCGAGCAATTGGTTGGCCATGTCCAGATCGAGATCGGACCATGCGCTAAGATCGTTGGGGTCAAACAGCGGGCTGCTGGGCAGGGCCGTCATCCCGCCTTCATGGGCAAGCCCGAAATACAGGGCGCGGTTGATCATGCGCCGGTCAATGCCGAGGCTAAGCGCGCGGCGGAAGCGCACATCGCGCATGACATCGCGCCATACCGGATCGGCAAAGTTCAGGTTCGGATAAATGGCGATCTGGCTGGCGGCTCCGTTGCCCCAGAGAAAAGTGCGATAGTTGCCGCCTTCTTCTTCGCCTTTCTTGAGGATCGCCACGTCTCGAAAGCTGAGACCGCGTGCTTGCAGATCGACTTCGCCAGCGTTGGCCTTTGCCGCGACAAGGCCGCCTCCGACCACAGTCATTTGCACAACATCAATATAAGGCAGTTGGGTGCCCGCCATGTCAATGCGATGGAAATAGGGGTTGCGCACAAACAGGTTGCGCGATGTCGGCCGCCCTGATGCATTGAGCCATGGCTGCAGCGTCGGCTGATCGGGGTTGTCGAACTTGTACATATTATCGCGCTTGTTATGTAGCGCAGCCCAGCTTTTGACGCGGGCATAGTCGATTTCTTCCTGAAGCTCTTCGGGGTCGGCGAAATCGGCGTGGAACTGTTTGAGGTAATGTGCCGGGCGGTAGATGAAAGGCGGGCTCGCCTGTGCGAGCAGGGGCAGGAATTTGGAATTGGGTGAGGACCATTCAAATACAACTGTATAAGCGTCGGGGAATGTGACCTTGCCCATCTCACCGCTGACAATCATCCATTCGGGTGGACCGGAAGGGGTAACGAACCGGTTGTTGGCGATGCTTTCCCACCAATATTTGAAATCGGCCGAGGTGAACGGCGCGCCGTCCGACCAGCGGTGACCACGGCGCAGATGGAGTGTAAACCGCATGTCGTTCTCGACGGTGATATCACGTAAAATATCCGGTTTGAGATCGTAATTCTCGTCATATCCGACCAGCCGCGCATAGCCATAGATAACCATTTGCCGAATGTCTTTTGTGCGGGTGACCAGGGTGCGCAACGTTCCCCCCTGTATACCCAATGTGCGGCCTTTGGCTTCGAGATCGACGACCAGCGGCTCAAGCGGGATGCGTTCGGCAGCGGGCGGCAGGTCGCCCTTTGTCACCTCGGCAGCCCAGAAACTGCTTTCCTGTACGGGCGGTGCGGTGGCGTGTTGGGCAAATAAAGGCGCTGCACATAATATCGCGGCGGCAGTCCATGAAATGAGTTTATGCATGACAACGCACCATATGTCCGGGCTCCAGTTCACGCAATGCCGGAGCAGACTGACCCTCAAAGCGGAACATCTCGGCCCAATCGGCAGGGCTGCCTGCGCCCTTGGCCACGAGATCAAGGTCGATGGGGCGGTTGATGTTCGGTGTCGGCTGCGCGGCGATGAGCGCTTTTGTGTAGGGGTGTTGGGGGTTGTAAAACAGCGTATCTGGTGAGGCCTGTTCGACAATGACACCTGCGCGCATAACGGCCACTTCATCGGCGATGCGCGCCACCACGGCCAAGTCGTGGCTGATGAAAAGATAGCTGAGGCCGGCGTGGTCGCGGATATCTTCGAGCAGGGTCAGGATCTGGTCTTGTACCGAAACATCGAGCGCTGATGTCGGTTCGTCACAGACCAGCAGTTTAGGGTCGAGTGTCAGCGCCCGGGCAATTGAAAGCCGCTGGCGCTGGCCACCGGAAAACGCATGTGGGTAGCGGGGCAGCATATCGGGGCTTAACCCGACAAGGCGCAGCATTTCGGCGGCTTTGTCGCGTCGGTCGGCGGCGGTGCCGATGCCGTGGATCTCGGCAGGTTCGGTCAGGGCCTGCTGCACGCGCATGCGCGGTGACAGGGAGGAGTAAGGATCTTGAAACACCATCTGCGCTTCGCGCTGAAAGCAGCGGCGTTGGTTGGTGTTCATACTGTGCACCTGAATAGAGTCGCGCCCGGTGCCGGGGCAAAACAATACTTCGCCGCCTGGATCAGGCATGGTCGCGCCCAATGCGACCCGTGCGCAGGTCGTCTTGCCCGAGCCGCTTTCGCCCACCACGGCCAATGTCTTGCCGCGTGGTAGTTTCAGATCAACATCGCGGCAGGCAGTGACGACTTGGGGGGAACGCCAATTGCCGCTGCGCAGGGTGAAGCTTTTGGTGACGTTGCGTATGTCGAGGATCAGATCGTCATAATCAGGGGTGCAAGCCGGGGCCGCGGTTTCGGGGATGATAGGGGCCGCGGCGAACAGTTTTTTGGTATAGCCATGTTTGGGGGTGCCCAATACCTGTTGCGCGCTGCCGCGCTCCATCACGCGGCCCTTGTTCATGACAACCACTCTGTCGGCCATATTGGCCACAACGCCCAGATCATGTGTGACCAATATCACGGCCATCCCTGTTTCTGCCTGCAACTCTTTGATCAGCCCTAGCACCTGCGCCTGAGTGGTTACATCCAGAGCGGTCGTTGGTTCATCGGCGATCAGCAGGTCGGGTTTTGATACCATTGCCATGGCGATCATCGCGCGTTGGCGCATGCCGCCCGACATTTCGAAAGGATAGCTTGACCATGCCCGATCAGGATCGGGGAAACCGACACGTTCGAATTGCGCAAGCACGCGGTCCTTCGCCTGTTTTGCGCTGATTTTTTCGTGCAGATGCAAAACTTCGGCGACCTGATTGCCCAACTTGTGCAGCGGCGAAAGCGACCGCATGGGCTCTTGGAATATCATGGAAATCCGGTTGCCGCGCAGGTTGCGTAATCGGCGATCCGATACGCTGACCATGTCGCATCGTTGATCGCCGTGGTCGTACAGGATTTGTCCGCTGCGCAATTGCGCAGCCTCGGGCAGGATGCGCAGGATCGAGCGGCAAGTGAGTGTTTTGCCCGATCCGCTTTCTCCGACAAGGGCAAGTGTTTCGCCGCAATCGACAGAAAATGACACATCTTCCACCACAGGCGGTGCCTTGGCAAAGCCAATGGTCAATGATGTCACATCCAATAGCGGCATTTGTCTTCCTCATCCATTGAATGGTAGTGAACCTTATAATTTCCTTGCCGTCCAGCGCTGTTGCTTTTGGCGGGATAAATGGCATCTGTGTGAGGTCGCATGACATTTGTGCGCCCGCGCCTATCTTCTTAACTACCACTTATAAATGAAAGCATTACACAATGACCCGCCTTGATTTATTTATTGCCCGCATGGTTTCGCAGCGCGCGTGCATTGACCACGCTGTAGCTCTGACTGCGGATATGCAGGGGCCTGTATTCGAGTTGGGGCTGGGAAATGGCCGTACTTTTGACCATATTCGCGCGAAGGTGAAGAAACGTGATATCTACGTGTTCGAGCGGGCAGTTGCTTCGAACCCTGCCAGCACGCCAACCGAGGATCAGCTGGTATTAGGGGATGTGTTCGAAACATTGCCCATGATGCTGGCCAAGCATGGTCCGGTCGTGAGCTTTGCCCATGCCGATCTTGGCGGGCATAATCTCGAAAAGAACGACGAATTTGCGCGGGCCATCTCGCCAGCGATCGAAACGGTGATGGCCCCGGGGGGGATCATGGTGGCGAGCGATGCCATGTATTTCGATAGATTGGTTGAACTCCCGCTCCCCGAAGGGGCCGTGGAGGGGCGGACCTTTATCTATCAGTGCCCGCTTTGACACAGTAGAAATGATCCTGAACAGGCCGATGCGACCCTTAGGCATCGTGGTGGCCACAGGCTTGCCCGCGGCGCTGGCGGGCAAGTCGTTCAAACATTAGATGGTCGAGGCTTTTGCGGATCGTATACCTTAGACGTAGACGCCTGCCACGGCTTCGCGGATGGCGCGGATGTTGGTGCCATAGGAGCTAGGGTCGCTGACGGACCCGCCACGGAACACGGCAGAGCCTGCGACAAGCACATCGGCACCGGCATTCGCAACGATCGGAGCTGTGACAGGGTCCACGCCGCCGTCGATTTCAATATGCACTGGGCGGTCGCCGATCATGTTGCGCAGGGTTTTGATCTTGGCGCTCATATCAATGAATTTCTGTCCGCCGAAACCGGGGTTTACGGTCATGACACAAACCAGATCGGTGAGGTCCAGCAGATGGGCGATGGCCTCGGCCGGTGTGCCGGGGTTAAGCGCGACGCCCGCCCGGGCACCTGTGGCGCGGATGGCTTGCAGGGTGCGGTGGATATGCGGGCCTGCCTCAACGTGGGCGGTGATCACGTCGGCACCGGCTTTTGCGAAATCCTCGATATAGGAATCCACGGGCGAGATCATCAGGTGCACGTCCATCACGCCTTTGATGTGCGGGCGAATGGCGGCACAGGTGGCTGCACCAAAGGTGATATTGGGCACGAAATGCCCGTCCATGACATCCACGTGGATCCAATCGGCCCCTTGGGCCTCAACGGCCTCACATTCCGCACCGAAATTGGCAAAGTCGGCGGCAAGGATAGATGGGGCAATTTTGATGGAGTGGTCGAAGGGCAAGGGGGAAGACATATGCTGGCAGCCTTTGATGGGAAGGGTTGCGATGCTGATACCCCGTGGTCAGGCGCAGGGCAACATTCATAGGGGGATAGGGCCGGATCGGTCATTTAGGACATAACTATTGACCTATATAAAGTTTCATGATTTTTCCGCCTCACGCAACTTTCGGGAGGAAATGACATGGATTGGCAGCAGATATTTGCGACGCGCAATAGCCGCATGGCCGCGAGCGAAATTCGCGAGCTTCTTAAGCTGTTGGACCAGCCTGATATTATCTCGTTTGCGGGGGGCATCCCTGATCCCGACCTGTTTCCGGCGCAGGCTTTCCAGCAGGCGTTTGCTGATGCTCTGAGCCCCGAGAATCAGGCCACTGCTTTGCAATACTCGGTCTCCGAGGGATATCCGCCGCTGCGTGACTGGATTGTGGGGCAAATGACGGCGTTGGGCATCCCGTGCACGCGCGATAACATTCTGATCACCTCCGGCTCGCAACAAGCGCTCGACTACTTGGGTAAGCTGCTGCTGAGCCCGGGTGACACCGCTTTGGTCGGCTGGCCCACGTATCTGGGGGCGCTGGGCGCGTTCAACGCTTATGAGCCGCGCTATGACCGGCTTGATCCCGAAACCAACCGCTCGGCCGAGGATTATGCGCAAGCGGCCGGTGAGGGCCGCGTGAAGTTCGCCTATATGTCTGTGGATTTTGCCAATCCGACGGGCCGTACGCTGGATGCCGGTATGCGCGAGCGGGTGATTGATCTGGCGGATGAGCTGGATATCGCGGTGATCGAGGACGCGGCGTATCAATCGCTGCGCTTTGAGGGAGAGGCGCTGTCGCCGGTACTGGCACGTGAAATTGCGCGCAGAGGTGATATCAACGCCTGCCGCACGCTGTATTGCGGCAGCTTCTCGAAAACGCTGGCACCGGGGCTGCGCGTGGGCTGGGTCTGTGGCGCGAAAGAGGTGATCTCGCAAATGGTGCTGCTCAAACAGGCGGCGGATTTGCACAGCTCGACCATCAACCAAATGGCGATTGAACGCGTGGCGACAGCGCAATTTGACAGCCATGTCGCCAAGATCAAGGAGGCCTACCGCGGACGGCGCGATGCAATGCTGCGCGCACTTGAGGCGCATATGCCTGCAGGGGTGACATGGACGCGCCCCGAAGGTGGTATGTTCATCTGGCTGGAGCTTCCCAAATCGCTCGACGCGGCAGCGCTTCTGGCATCCTCATTGCGTAGCGAACGGGTGGCATTTGTGCCAGGTCATGCGTTTTTTGCCGATGGGTCGGGGAGCAATACAATGCGCCTGAGCTTTAGCCGAACAGATGATGTGATGATCGACGAAGGCATTGCGCGGCTGGGTCGGCTGATTGCTGCCGCGCTGTAACGGATGGCGATTGAACAGGCCTGCGCGGCATCATAAACAGGGGCTATGAAAGCAGTTGCCTCTTTGTGTCTGATGCTGGCCGCCACCCCTTTGGCGGCACATCCGCATATCTTTGTGAATACAGGGTTGGCGTTCATCGTGGATGGGCAAAATCGCTTGACGCATGTGCGCGTGACATGGGAGTATGATGAGCTTTACTCCCTGCTGGTGACCGAAGACATGGGGATTGATGAAGACTATGATGGTGTGCTTGACGCTGAGGATACCGCGAAGCTGACGGGCTTTGATATGCAGTGGGTCGAAGGGTATAACGGCGATCTGGTCGGGAGCTGGACAGGCCAGCCATTGACGTTATCAGGGCCGAGCGCCCCCACCGCAGTGATGCACGACGGCAAGATTATCACCACCCATTTGAGGGAAGTCGAAGAGACGCCTGATTTGGCCCAGTCTGTCGAATTCCGGCCCTATGACGGTACGTATTACACCGCATATGAGGTGGGTCTGCCGGTGACGATTGAGGGTGGCGATACCTGCGAGGTGACGCTGGACGAGCCGGATATTGAGGGCGCATTGGCGATGACGCAGGCCGAGCTTTCTGCGATCCCTCAGGATTTTGACATGGAAACGGCGGGCTTGGGCGATATCGGCGCGCGTTTTGCAACCAAGGTTGAGCTGTCATGCGCTGGGCAATAGCTGCTGGATTGATGTTGGCCTGTGCGGTTGTTGCAGGGCTGTGGTTTACAGGCGGGTTCGAGCAGTTGTTGCAATGGGCCGCTGGTCAACAACGCGCATTCCAGAACGGTATCGCACGTACGCTGCGTGGCTTGCGCGCGGGAGAGGCAGGGGCCTATACGCTGCTGCTGGGCAGTTGTTTTGCCTATGGGTTCTTCCACGCGATTGGACCGGGTCATGGTAAGTTGCTGGTGGGCGGATATGGGGTGGCGCGACAGGTGCCAATGCTGCGCCTGTCTGTTATCGCCCTGATCTCGAGCCTCGGGCAGGCGGTGACCGCGGTAGTCCTTGCCTATGGCGGGCTGTGGCTCTTGGGGCTGACACGCGATGTGATGATCGGGACCGCCGAGGCGTGGCTGGCACCGTTAAGTTATATGATGATTGCAGCCGTGGGGCTGTGGTTAATGTTGCGGGGGGTAAGGCGGTTGCGCAGCACGCGGCAGGGCGATGGGCATGATCACCATCACAGCTCCCTTGGTGAAGGTGAAGTCTGTGGGAGCTGTGGCCACCGGCATGGTCCTTCGCTGGCAGAGACTGTACAGGCCAACAGCTTGCGCAATGCGTTGGCGTTGATTGCGGGGATTGCTGTGCGCCCTTGTACCGGTGCGCTTTTTGTCCTGATCATTACATGGCAGATGGGGATCGCCAGCGCAGGGATCGCAGGGGCTTTTGCTATGGCGTTGGGTACGGCCTCTGTGACGGTGGCGGTTGGCATTGCAGCCAGTGGTTTCCGGGGAGCGCTGCTGCGCAGTATTGCAGGCGCGTCTTCGCTGCTTTGGGTCATGCCAATGATCGAAATTGCTGCGGGGCTCACTGTTCTGGCGCTTTCGGGGGCTTTGTTGCTCCGCGCGATTTGATGCGGGGTTTTCCGCGCAAGAAGTAAACCTTTTCAGGGTTGGCCGCTTGCGTATTTATCAGCCGTTAACTTTTGGCGCGTATCTTCACATAGCAATCAGCGATGTGGAGAATTTTTTGAAACGGCTCGCGTCCATTTTTTCGCGCGACACGAAAGTCCGTGTTTCTTCTAAAACGTGGAAACGTGTTGGCCGGCTGCTGGTCCTGACCTTTCTGGCGCTGACTTTTGTGCTTTACCATTATGCAGCTCGCTTCGACCGGCTTGCGGCAGAAGCATCCTTCGAAAAAATGACGCATATCAGCGAAGATCACCTGCGCTTTCAGCTGCGAACCTATGAGCAGAAGCTCGCCGGAGCTGCGGCTTTTGCGGGTCTTCAGCCGGTGTCGGATAAGGTCGAAATTGATAATTATACCAGCCGCCTAGGTCGCAGGCGCAAAACACCGGAACTCATAGATTTATGGGTGGTGCAGGGCGCGAATATCGCGCCGAGCTATCTGGAAACCTTGCAGGCTGCGCAGGCGATTGAATCCCCTGTAATGAGTCCGCTGCTTCACGATGAGGAAGCCGGTGCCGCAATGGGCGCGCATTTTATCCTCGTTCAATGGTTGGACGGCATCGGGAAAAACGCGCGTTGGATTGTCGGGGGGATTTCTGCGGAAGTTGTTTGGTCTTCCATGACGGAAGGGTTCGATGGGGACCTCAGGATGCGCGTGGTTGACGTGACTGATGCGGAAAATCCGATCCAGTTGTTTGGCCACGATGCCAATGATGGGCCGGACGGTTTGATATCGTCAGAACATGTGTTGCCGCTATATGGGCGTATCTGGCAGGTCACCTATAACAGCACCCCGCATTTTGACAAATCCTATGCAAGTATTCTACCGACTGCCCTTTTGGCAGTTGGTTTATTTCTATCCGGTGTCATGGCCCTGGTTGTCGGGAATGCCGCTCGCTACGAAAATGTTCTTAAAACAGCGGCTGCACTGCGGGAGCGGCAATTGGATGCCCGTTTGCAGGAAAATCGCGCGCTGATAGAGACAAGTGTTTCCGTGGTTTTTATGCTGGATGAAAAGGATGAGATTACTTTTGCGAATGAAGCAGCAGCAGCTTTGTTTTGCGTTTCATCCAAGGATTTTGTCGGGCAGAAGTTCGAAAGATTTGTAACGCTTCATGCGGATACGTCGGAACGCGACATATGCAACGCAACAGGACGCATGGATTGCGGTTCAACCCTGATGCTGGATGTGCAAACCAATAAATGGCGCACGGCCGAAGGCAGATATCAGACGACTGTCCTGATCCGTGATGTTAGCGATCAATTCAACAGCCGCCGTCAAATTGAAGCTGTTCACCGTCGCTATGACATTGCTTTGACCGGTAGCGGAATTGGTATTTTCGAAATTGACCTTGTGAGCGGTGCCGCCGTGATGTCGGAAACCTGGCATAAAATTATGGGCGTCGAAGGTGGTCAGGAGGGTTTTGATCATCGCCGTGATTTTCTGGCTCGGGTGCATCCGGATGATCTGCCCGAGCTGTTGACTGCAGACCAAAAATGTATCGCGGGTGAAACGGCGCGTAGCTCTTGTGAGTATCGTGTGCGGTTTAGTGAGGGGTGGCGCTGGATGTATTCCGATGCGGTCCCCAGTGAATTCAATGATGACGGTTGGGCTACCCGGCTGATCGGAACGCAATCGGACATCACTGACTTGCGCCATGCACGCAATGCGCTCGAAGTGAGCGAGGCGCGATTCCGGATGGTGCTGGAGGATGCGCCGGTTGGCATGGCTGTTATGGATGCAGAAGGGAGGTTCATCGAAGTGAACGCGGCCCTGTCGCGGCTGTGCGGCCATGACGCAGAGTTCATGAAATCGGATATGCGCCTATCACAACTGTTGTCGCGCAGAAGTTTCGTCGAGCTGTCGCGTGACGTGCGCGCGTTATTGCGGTCAGGGGGCGTTGAAACCTACCATAGTCAAGTTCGGGTTCAAACGTTGAGCAAGGAAGAATGTTGGGGGCTGTTTCACCTGAGTTGGACCTATGACAAAAATCGCGATCAATATGTCTATATTGCGCAGATCACAGATATTACCCAACAAAAGCGCGTTGAGCAGATCAAGACCGAATTTATCGCGACCGTCAGTCACGAGTTGCGGACACCGCTGACATCGATCAAAGGTGCGCTTGGATTGCTGGAGGCTACGGCCGCTAGTAGCTTGCCGGATACCGCGGTGCGTCTGCTCGAAATTGCACGTGTCAACGCGGACCGGTTGACGGTGCTGGTCAACAATATCCTCGACCTTGAGAAAATCTCTTCGGGTGAGGTTTCGTTTGAAACAGCTCCCACGCCGCTGCACGCCTTGATTGAGGATGCGCTTGAGCATGGAACCGAGGAAGTCGGGCAAGGTGAGCGGGATCGGGTCAAGATCGAGGGCGATCCGTCGGCTATGATCTTTGCTGATGCCGGGCGTATTCGGCAGGTCATTGTCAATTTGCTGTCGAACGCCTGCAAGTTCTCGGACCCTGACACAGAGGTGTTGGTCCGTTTTGAGGTTGAGGGCGACATGGTTCGCGTCGCATTTGAGAATACCGGTCCCCCAATTCCGGAGCGGTTTCAATCGCAGCTGTTTGATGCCTTCACGCAGGTGGATGCCTCGGATACGCGTAGCAAGGGGGGCACGGGATTAGGGTTGAGTATTGCCCGTGAAATCATCCGTCGTTCGGGCGGGGAAATCGGTTTCACGCAAAAGGCCGAACGTAAAACCGTGTTCTGGTTTACCTGTCCCGTGGCGGTCTCCGACGATGATATCGAAGCGGATGAGTTTTGCGCCTTTGCGCCTAATCCCCTGTGTAATCTGAAGGTCCTGCATATCGAAGCAGACGGTGATTTTTGTGATGTCATTGCAGCAGGATTCGCCGGCGTGGCAGATGTCACCTCGGCGCACACTCTTGTCGAGGCCCGCCAAGTTCTGGAGGCGGAGGAGTGGGATGCCATTATTGTTGACCTGACCCTGCCGGACGGCACTATCTTCAATCTTCTGGATAGAATTTGCGAAAGCCACCCCTGTGCGCAGATCGTCAGCCTAAGCTCTGAGACCCCGACGTCGCAGGATGGCCGTATCTCATCACGCTTGATCAAGTCGCAAGTCGACGTGGGAGACATCGCACAGCTGGTAGCTGACAAGGTCAGCAAGGCCACACCATCCCAGAGCAGGGCGGCAGGATGATGTTTGAACAATTCAAACCGGGGTCAATCCGAGGAGGCCAAACAAGACTTCTGCCTATCCTTATCAGACCCTCGATAGGGGAATGTAATCAGTGAATGTCGAGGTGAAAAAGCTGGCACCCGTTTTGGCTGCTGTCGTGTTGGGAGTGGTTTTCTATTGGGGGGTGGCCCATTTCTTTCCGATGGGGTTCGCTCCGGCTGTGGCCGTGACGGGGGGGATGATTGTTGTGGCTATTGTATCAGCCAAAGTCGCTACCCAAAAAACAGGCATATCGGAGCAAGCTGAAGCACTCGCGGCGCTTGAAGATGAAGTGTGGATCATAGACCGTACCACCGACAATATTTTGTATCGCAACAGGGCAGCGGCCGCGCGGGGCGCTATTGGCTCTACGGATGATATCGTAGCTTTGGATCAGCGCTATATTCTCCGAGATCTGCTTTCGGGTAGCGCCGCCCCACAGCTCTGTACTTTATATAACGAAGGAAAAATTTTTCGACCCTCCATTGTGTGTCTGGGACCGCGACAGGTCATGTTGGTTCTGCACGACATTACGCAGGAGGTCGCGGAGCAGCAGGTCAAGAGCGATTTCATCTCAACGGTCAGTCACGAACTGCGCTCGCCGCTCACTTCCATAAAGGGGGCTATGGGGCTTTTGTTGTCAAATGCAGCTGGCCGACTGCCTGACCCGGCACGCGAATTGCTTGAAATTTCGCATAGGAATGCGGACCGATTGGTCGTGATTTTGAATGATATACTGGATCTGCAAAAGATTGTTGACGAAGGTTTAGGGTTTGAAAAAGTGCCCGTCGATGCCGGGGCATTGGTCCACGAAGCAATCGCGGCGTCTTCGATGTTCTCGCAGCGCTTTGATCTAAAGGTTGAAGTTGTCGGGGCCCAAAGGCCCGTTGTGCTCAATAGTGACCCCAACAGAATTATGCAGGTATTAGGGAATTTACTGACCAACGCTGCTAAATTTTCCCGTCCACATAGCACAGTTGAAGTCACCATAGAGGATAAGGCACGGACAGTGTCATTCCATGTTCAGGATCAGGGAGAGGGGATTAGGCTTGAGGATCAGAGCAAGATTTTTGAACGCTTCGCTGATCTTGAAAATTCGGACAGGCAGAGAAAAGGCGGCTCTGGTCTGGGGTTGAGCATCTGTAAAGCAATTGTCGATAGACTGGGGGGGAGTATCGGTTTTGAGAGCACGCCGGGTGTCGGAACGACGTTTAGTTTTCACCTGCCCAAAGGGGGAGCGGTCGTGGTGGGAGGTCACAACAAGACCGAGAAGCGTGATGTTGGATAGAGCACCCATGGAGAGCGCGGATGTTTAAACTACTACATGTCGAGGACGACGCGGATATCCGCCAGATTGCAAAGCTTTCGCTCGAGCTTTCGGGTGAGTTCGAGGTTGTTCAATGCAACAGCGGGCCAGAGGCTCTTGCGCAACTGGAAAGTTTTAGCCCTGACATCATTTTACTGGATATGATGATGCCGGGTATGACGGGCAAAGAGGCATTGCTGCACATAAGAGAAATACCCGCCTTTGCACAGACTCCCGCTGTCTTTATGACGGCGCGTGCACAGAAACCAGAGCTTGAAGAATTGCGCGCCATCGGAGCCGCGGATGTGATCAGCAAGCCATTTGATCCTATGACCTTGGCTGCGCAAATCAAACGAGCAATGACATCCGTCTGCCCGACACCGACTAAAGAGGGCTAGGCCTCGCTGCCCAGCGCGTCGCAGGCCTCCACAAAAGTATCAATGCGCCAGATGATTTCACCCGGGCATATTGCCAGGTCGGCATAGTCACCTTCCAAATGGGCAATGATCTGCGCCTCGCATTGCTGCGCGACAGCACCCAGATCGGGGAAGCCGACAGTACCGGCCGTGCCCGCAATCTGGTGCAGGATGTTGCGAGCTTCTTCAAGATTACTGTTGATCAACTCGACAGTTTCACCATCCCATGCCGCAAGGGCGTGTTGGGCAATGCTTGTTTTGCGGTCGTGCAAAAGCTCAAGAAACCGGTGCTTGATGCGGTCCATACCGGGCATTTGATGGGCGAGTGCGCTCATGCTGATTTTCCTGTCATAAAGAAGTCCGTCTTTAGCCGCTCGTGTTCAGCGGCGGCATCTTCGGCCGAAGCCTGAGCGTTGCTAAGAGCGTTTAAAATTTGATCGCCCGATTTCCAAACCAGCCGGATTGCTTTCCCTGCGCTGACACGTGGATGCAGCTCGACACCGGCGTTGCACATGATTTGCGCCCGGCTGAGGTTGAGGTTTACGGTGTCGGTCAGTCGGGACATGTCGGGCCGCCATCCGCTCTCCGTGATGCATAAAAAGATGCCGTTGCCGGCATAGGTCATCAAAAACTGACGCCCGGTGAGGCAATCTGAGACGGTCTCTGCGACGTCCTCGATGAGGAACTTGAATTCAGCCGGAGACAGCTGGTCACAAAAGACGTCAGGCGTGCGCAGGGCGAGGGCAAATACTGTTGAGCCAAACAGCGAGTTGCGCGACAGTTGCACAACGTAATTCTCCATCGCAGTGCAGCTGATGACATTGTCGATGTCATTGAGCGCGAATGGGGTATGCACATCAATATTTTCTGATGCATTTGCTTGCTTGTTCAGTGCATTGGCGACAAACAGCTTGCCAGTCTTCGCCGGGCGGCCCCCCACGACCAACTGCTCTACCATATTGATGCGGGCCTTGAGCTCGATCAGATCAAATGGTTTGGTGGCATAATCGGTGGCACCGGCGGCAAAGGCTTTGTCAATATAACGCTTTTCGGACATCGCGGTGAGCATCACGATCGGCGCGGTTTTGTATTGTTCAATGCGACGGATCTGACTGGTGAGGGCAATACCGTCCATCCCCGGCATCTGGATATCAAAGAGGAAGCAGTCAAAAGGATCAGCGGCATTTTCCGTAACCGTGGAAATGGCGTCTTGGGCGCTTGTCACAGTTGTTAGCTCGTGCTCGCCAATGGCCAGTAAAAATTGCTCCAAAAGCTCAAGGATAATAGGATCGTCGTCTGCTGCCAGAATTTTCATGTCGCGCCTCCAGAGGTGGTCTTTTCTAGAGCCTTTGATGGTGCTTAAAGATGGCGAAAATAGGACAAATTCATAGCCCTGCGGGGGAGTGATTTGGCGGTTTTTATGTATTTCTTCGTGAAGGGCTTTTTGTTAAGGATATTTTAACTAAGTTATTGATTTTTCGTTAACTTAAAGGGGTGTCTTTGGCGGATAGGTACTTTTCGATATAGGTGCTTTTCGGGCGTTCGATATGGATTCGATTCAGGGCAATCAGAGTGGCCCGATCTCCGTCTGAAAGTGCCTGAATCATTTTGTGGTGTTCCTTGTGGGCATGGGCAAGATACCCGGGCTTTTTAAAGCTGTTGGTTCGGATGGGGTCGGTACGGCGCGCTTGCACCTGGATGGCGTTGCAAAGTTCTTGGTTACCGCAGCAACTGAAGACTGTTCTGTGGAACTGGTTGTTGAGGTGAAACACCTCTTCGAGGTCGCAACGCGCTATGGCATTGGTTTGGGCTTCATTTAGGATAAGCAGCCGGGTAATGATTTCAGGAGCAACGGGAAAGCGGATGTCGTTTACTGCGGCTTCCTGCAGGATGTTGCGTAGTTTATATATTTCAATGACTTGCTTGTAGTCATAGCTGCAGACATGTGCGCCTTTATTTGCTTGCCTTACGGCCAGTCCACAGCGTGTCAGCGTGTCGATGGCGTATCTGACGCGGTGGCGTGACTGTTCAAAGCGGGCCATCAGGTCATCTTCGATAAGGCGCTCTCCGGGGCGTAGCCTGTTGAAAATGATATCCATTTCCAATTCTTTCGCCACGGTGTCTTTAGCGTTTCGTTCCAGCGGTGTGGCTTGAGTCAGGGGCAAGGGGCATGTGCTCAGTTAGAGTATAATATTTGACATATCATAAGCAGTGATGAGGGGGATTCGCACCCCGAAATGTTCGGGAGGTGGCGCTGGACGTGCCTGACGGAGGCATATGCGCTCAGGCCGCTGAAATAGGATGCTGATTGTCGAGAGGCGGGAGGCCAGCCGGTGTTTTGTGGTGCAGCTATTGGAGTTGACCCTTCGCCGCTCACAGCCCAATGCTGTCACATCCGGCCTTGCGGCCAGAGTGAGGGAAGTCCGAGCAGGATTATCGACTGTTTAGATCTGGGTTTTCTGCGGGAACAAAATGGGAGCGGGTATTATGACGTGCATAAGGGTTGTCTTTGATCTGGACGGAACGCTGATTGATAGCGCGCCTGATATCTGCGCTGTTGCAAATGGTCTGTTAAAGCCGTTGGGCGCGCAGATCACGCTGGCTCAGACGCACCAGTTTATCGGCAATGGGGTGAGTGTGTTTATCCAGCGTATGTTGGCGGCTTTGGGACTGCCATCTGATCAGCACGACGTGCTTTTACCGCAGTTTAAACAGGCCTATCTGACGGCTTTTACCCGTACGCAGCCCTACCCGGGTGTTCTGAAGGCTTTGGCGCAATTGCAGGGTGCTGGGCATGGAGTGGGTATTTGTACAAACAAACCTCTGGCCCCTACCCACGCCGTGCTGGATCATTTGCAGCTGGCCCCGTATTTCGAGACTGTCTGGGGTGGGGATAGTTTGGCGGTGCACAAACCGGATCCCGCACCATTGCAAGCGGCGCTGGGTTCGCTGGGCAGCGGGCCGTGCATCTATGTGGGAGACAGCGAGGTTGACGCGGAAACGGCGCAATCAGCGCAAGTGCCGTTTCTTCTTTATACGGAAGGCTACCGGAAGACGCCGGTCAGTGCGATTCCGCATACAGCAGCCTTCGACAATTTCGACGTGCTTGCCGCGTTGGTCACGCGATATGCTGTATCGCGGTGAAGCCTTCGAAAACAGGTGTGCCTTCATGGAGCTTCGCGGTGTCCTTGGCCCCCTTGTGAGAGGCACGGAACGCGTCGCTTTTGGTCCAGCCGCGAAAGGCGTCCTCTGACTCCCAGACGGTATGGGAGGCATAGACAATCCGCCCGTCCACTTCGGCCCCTTTGAGCATGTGGAACGCGACAAAACCTTGCATGGATTTTAGATTGCTCTCGCGGTTCAGCCACAGATCCTCAAACGCCTTGGCGTTTTGCGTGGTGACGGTAAAGCGGTTCATGGCCAGATACATCGCACTCTCCTTTGGTGTGGTGGAGCATTCTTAACATCCATCCGGCGAAAGTAGATGGGGTAATATGTCCCCCCGCGCACAGCTGTGCGCAGGGGGACAGGGTGGAATTACTTCCAGCCTACAGTGTCAAAGATACGCTGCGCCGCTGGCAGGTTGGTAGCCACTGCCGACAGGTCAACCGAGTCAGCCTTGAACTCACCCAATTTCGCAACGCTTTCGCTCAGCGGGGCGCTTTCTACAGTCGGGAATTCGTCGTTGCCCGATGAGAAATAGTGCTGTGCTTGATCCGATGTCAGATACTCCAGGAACTTGATCGCGTTCTCGCGGTGTGGAGCATGTGCTGCGACGCCGCCACCGGACAGGTTCATATGCGCGCCTTCGGCATCCTGCGCAGGGAAGATCCAGCCGATTTGCTCGATGTCGCTGCTCACACCAGAGACATCTTTGCGCATGGCGCGGGCAAAGTAATAGGTGTTGGCAACCGAGATGTCGCATTCACCCGAAACAATGCCGCGCAGCTGGTCGGTGTCGCCGCCTTGGGGGTCACGTGCGAAGTTATCGACCATGCCTTGAGCCCATGCGGTCGCTGCTTCTTCGCCGTGGTTTTCAATGACCGATGCCAAAAGCGTTTGGGAATAAACGTTGGAGGACGAACGGTGGCAGACCATCCCTTTGTATTCGGGGTTCGCCAGCGACAGGTAATCCATGGGCGGATTCGCTACGTCGTTTTTGTCGTAAAAGATGATGCGCGCACGCTGGGAAAAGCCGAACCATTCGTTATCGACATCCTGCAGGTTTGACGGGATGCGCGATTCCAGCACGTCACTGTCAACGCTTTGCAATACGCCGGCATCTTTGGCCCGTGAAAGACGCGAAGTGTCCACTGTCAGCAGAACGTCCGCAGGGGAGTTTACGCCTTCGGCTTGCATACGTGCGATCAGTTCGTCCGCTTTACCTTCGATGCGGTTCACAGTGATGCCCGTGGCTTCGGTAAAGTCGCTATAAAGCCGTTCGTCCGTGTCATAGTGGCGCGATGAGTAGAGGTTCAGCTCACCCTCCGCATGAGCGGCGAGCGTACCGGCAGTCATCGCGACAGCGGCAAGGACAAAAGTGGAGGAGGTCAGGCTGGCCATGATTTTTCCTTCTTGGCTTATTTCCGATTGAATTACTCAATTACCGATTTCCTAGTGAATTGCAATATTCTTTACTGTTTTAGTCGGAATTTTACCAAGTGCCTGATCCCGTCGTGATGTCAGAGCCCGCCGAGGTGTGACTTTTGTCGCGCTTGGCCTTGGATTTGGTTTCGCATAGATTGTTGCAAAGCGGACAAGAGGTGCTCACCGTGAAAGGATTTCCCGATTTGCCGCCGATCTGGTGGTTGGGCAGTATTGCATTGATCTATCTGGGGCACTGGTTGCTGCCGGGGCTTCATGTGACGTGGGCGCTGCTTTGGCTGGTCTCATGGGCGCTTTTGCTGTTGGCGTTGGCGCTTCTTGGCTGGTCTGCCATCTGGTTCTGGCGCAAAAAGACCCCGATCGAGCCGCACCACCGTCCGAAGACATTGATCGTCGAGGGGCCTTACAGGCTGTCGCGCAATCCGATTTATCTGGCGATGGTGATGCTGACGCTATCCTCGGCCTTGGGGCATGGCTCGATGATCGGGCTGATCGCGGCCGCGGGGCTGTGGTGGGTGCTTGACCGCCGCTTTGCTCGGCCCGAAGAGGCGCTGTTGCGTGATACATTTGGTGTCGAAGCCGAGGACTATATCCGCGAGACCAAGCGGTGGATTTGATTTGCCACAGGTGCAGACTGGCGGCGGCTGCATCGAACATCTTTCATAGGGCGGCCGATTGCGGGTGACTTATTTGAGGGACAAGCCAACAAGGCAACCGCCGATTGACGCGGTAATCACGTGGGTCGATGGCAATAATCCGAACCATCGCGCCAATCGCGCGCGCTACATGGCGCAAAGCGGTGCCGCGCTGGGAGAGAACGCAACGAATCCGCACCGCTGGGAATCCAGTGACGAAATCACCTATTGTCTCTCGTCTATCCACCGCCATGCGCCGTGGATCGGTACGATCTGGATTGTGGTCGATCACGATCCGCCGGATCTGGGCCGCCTTCCAGATGCGCTTTGCGCTAAGCTGCGGATCGTCACCCATGCCGAGCTATTCGCGGGCTATGCCCATGTGCTGCCGACGTTCAATTCGCTGGCAATTGAAAGCATGCTGTGGCGCATTGACGGCTTGGCCGAGCGGTTTGTGTATTTCAACGACGATGTGTTTCTAACGGCACCTATTTTGCCCGAGGATGTGTTTCAGGGCAGCGCTCCTGTTTTGCGTGGCAAATGGGTGGATTACACAGGTCTGCTGGATGACCCCGCGGCGGGCGATGATCCGGCACTGTTCAACCATTTTATGCATATAAACGGGGCAGCTTTGTGCGGCTATAATCCGCAACGGCTGTTTGCCTGCGCCCATGTGGCCCACCCGCTGCGGCGCAGTGTCATGGCGCAGCTCTTCAAAGATCACAGGCCGGCGTTCGAGGCCAATATTGCCCACAGGTTTCGCGATCTTGGGCAATTCTTGCCGCAAGGGGCGCATACACATGCCTGTCTTGCCTTGGGGGAGTTTTCCCTGTGTGCGCAGCAAGATTACCTTCATATAAAAAGCGGTCAGGGCGCGGGCGGCGACCCCGCGACCTTGCGCATGTTGCTGGGCGTTGAGGCAATGGCGGGCATCAAGTTTCTTTGCGTTAACGATCTGCCACAGCTTGAAGCCTTGTTGCCGGATGCCCGCGCGCTAATCGGCGGTGCCATCGGATGTGGCCTGCTTTAGGTTGTTTGGAATTCGTCAAAGGCTTCCAACGCCTTGGCCCCATAGGCAATCGACGGGCCGCCGCCCATGTAGGCGATCATTTCCAAGGCCTCGCACAGCTCTGCGCGGGTGGTGCCAAGGCGGACCAATGATTTCACGTGAAACCCTATGCAGCTGTCACAGCGGGTGGAGATGGCAATGCCAAGGGCAATCAGCTCTTTGGTTTTCTCATCCAGCGCGCCGTTGCGTTTGGCGGCTTTGCCCATGCTGTTGAAGCCTTCAAACATTTTGGGCGTTTGCACCTGCAATGCGCCCATACGTTTCATTGTGTCGTCCAGAAAATTGGTCCAGCTCATGTTGCTCTCCTTAAACTTTAACGGCTTTCATCGGCGCCCATTTTTCGTTCAAGCCAACGCACGAAAAAGCTGATGACAAGGACCAGCACGAGGTATTCGAGGATCAACAGGCTATAGATCTCAAGGGGGCGGTATTCGGTGACGACCAGCTCATTGGCGCGGCGGGTCAGTTCCTGCATCCCGATCACCGAGGCAAAAGCGCTCATTTTGACGATATAGATGAACTGGTTTGCGAGCGGGGGCAGGATGCGCCGGATCGCTTGGGGCAGGATGACATAGCGCATGGTCTGGGTGTAGGTCAGGCCGATGGTTTTGGCCGCTTCGCTCTGGCCCTTTGCGATGCTTTGGATGCCAGAACGGTAAATTTCGGCCGTAAAGGCGGAATCGGAAATCGCAAGCGTTATGACGGCCCCCCAGAAAGCATCAATGCTGACCGAGATGCCCATGGATTTCAGTACGACAGGCAGGCCGTAAAACACCCAGAACAGCATCGGCAGCAGGGGAATGGCGCGCACGAATTCGATGTAGATACGGCTGGGCAGCCTGATCCAGCGATTGGACGACATGCCCGGCAGGGCGACCAACAGGCCGATCACCATCGACAGACCAGCGGCAATCACCGACAGTAGGATCGTTGCGCCAAAGCCGTTGAGCAGAAAGGTGATGTTGGACATGCCTTTCGGCGTGGTGGGGTCGATGACGTACCAGCCCCAGTTGCCTGCTGTGTCGCAACCGGCGAGCAGTATCAGCGCCGCCAAGGCGGCGATATTTCTCATGCGCGCGCTCAATGTTTTAAAATCTGGTTGATAAAGCTACGGCAGCGTTCGGTTTTTGGGGCCTCAAAGAATTCTTCGGGGGTGCCTGTTTCGACAATTGCGCCGTGGTCCATGAACACCATCTTGTCCGCAGCGCGGCGGGCAAATCCCATTTCGTGGGTGACCACGATCATTGTCATCCCGCTTTCTGCCAGATCGACAATCACGTCGAGCACCTCTGCGATCATTTCGGGGTCGAGCGCCGAAGTCGGTTCGTCAAACAGCATGATCTTGGGCTCCATACAAAGCGAGCGCGCGATGGCGACACGTTGCTGTTGCCCGCCCGACAGCGCGCCGGGCTTTTTGTGCGCTTGTTCTGGAATCCGAACGCGCTCAAGGTACTTCATCGCTCGCGCTTCGGCATTATGGCGGCTCAGGCCGCGTGCTTTCATCGGGCCAAGGGTGAGGTTTTGTAAAATGGTGAGGTGGGGGAAAAGGTTGAACTGTTGGAACACCATGCCGACCTCGGCGCGGATCGCCTCGATCGAGGCCTTGCCGCCCAACATCGTGCCATCCACGTTGATGGTGCCGCTGTCATGGGTTTCAAGGGAGTTCACACAGCGGATAAGTGTGGATTTCCCAGACCCTGATGGCCCGCAAACGACGACCCGCTCGCCATGTGCCACGGTCAACTCTACATCGCGCAGCGCGTGATAGCTGTCATACCATTTGTTGAGGCCTTTAATCTGGATGGCGTTCACACCACCACCGGCACGTTGTTCTGCCATCGGCCTCTCCTTGCTGCGCGACAAACTTAGGGCGAGTGTTGTCCAATAGGCAACCTGCATTTAGGGTGGTGGCAATGACAATAAGACCCCTTGCAGGTGCAGGGGGTGATCCACAGGGGAAAACCATGAAACTTCTGAAAAAGCTTGGCCTTGCTGCGGGGTTTGCCGCCACGGTCTGTGCCGGTGCCGCCAATGCACAATCGGCATTGAATGATATCCTGAATGGCGGGGTGCTTAAGGTTGGTACTACGGGTGATTGGAACCCGATGTCTGTGCGCGATCCTGCGACCAATTCTTATGTTGGCTATGATATTGATGTGATGACCCAGCTGGCCGCCGATCTCGGTGTCGAGCTCGAGATGGTGCCGACAGACTGGAAAACGCTGGTGAATGGTGTCGTGGCGGGCAATTACCACATGACGGGTTCTGCTTCGATCAGCCCTTCGCGTATGAAAGCGGCAGGGTATTCGGACAGCTATATCGCGGTCGAAATGTTCCCCTTCACGACCGATGACAAACTGGCCGGCTTTGACGGTTGGGATTCTGTGAACCAGCAGGGCGTCAAAGTGGCCACCACGCTGGGCACTTCGTTTGAGAAGATGGTCAAGGAGTGGTTCACCGATGCAGAGATTGTCGTGGTCGAAGCACCGGCGCGCGGCTTTCAAGAGGTGCTGTCGGGCCGTGCAGATGTGTTCGTCACCTCGAACATCGAAGGTGCGACCCTGTTGGAGAAATTTCCGAACCTTCGTCAGATCGAAGTGAGCGAGGCGCGCGCGCCGACACCCATCGCGATGCTGTTGCCGCAGGCGGATCAGGTCTGGATCAACTACATCAACAGCTGGATCGAGCTGAAAAAGGCTCAAGGTTTCTTTGCGGAAGTTGGCGTTAAGTGGGGCCTGTAGCGCACCGCTGGCATTTATCTGGAAAGGGCACTGTTACGGTGCCCTTTTTCGTTTTGGGGTGGGCCGCATCCGCGACAAGGGCTCTGAGGATCATGTCGTGGCATTGGTCAGAGGGCGAAGGTGCGGTTCCTGATCCATCTTTGTTGTGCTGCCAGGGAGAAACATAACATGCTGATCCGCAAAACGCAGGCCTTGGGTGCCTCAAGAATAGGCATTAAGAACTTGTTCGCCAAACAATTGAGCTTTTTGTCGAGAGCCTCCTTGTGGCCCGCGGCGCAGGGCGTGAGATTGTAAATATGATAGCCCCTGTACCTCTTGTTGTTTTCTCTGACCTTGATGGCACTCTTTTAGATCATGACAGTTATAGCTGGGCCGCAGCCAGACCTGCGATTGCCGCGTTGGCGGAAATCGGTGCCGTGCTGGTATTGGCAAGCAGTAAAACCGCCCCCGAGATCGAAGCGTTGCAGCAGCAGATGGGTGTGCAGGGGCAGCCTGCGATTGTCGAAAATGGCGCAGGGCTGATCGGAATGGGAGCGCAGGCAACGGCCGATTACCCCGCCCTGCGCCAAGCGATTGAGGATGTGCCGGATCGGGCGCTTTTTGAAGGGTTCGGTGACATGGATGCAGTGGGGGTTGCGGCCGCGACGGGGTTGGACCCGCAGGCAGCCGTGCTGGCGCGCAAACGTTCTTTTTCTGAGCCGGGCGTTTGGCATGGCACGCCACAGCAAGAAGCCGCATTCATCAGCGCGCTCGCCGCGCGCGGCATTGCGGCGCGGCGGGGAGGGCGGTTCCTTACCCTATCCTTTGGCAGGACGAAGGCCGACGGGATGGCTGACATTATGGCGCATATAGGGCCTGCGCCGACAATGGCGCTTGGCGATGCGCCAAATGACACCGAAATGTTGGAGGCCGCAGAGAACGGCGTGATCATCCACAACCCTCACAGCGCGCCCCTGCCACGACTGGCGGGGGAGGCGACGGGCCGGATAAGCCGTACGCTGGATGCAGGTCCAATTGGCTGGAACCAAGCAGTTCTCGCCCGAGTTGAATTACTGAATTGTAGCAAGGATTGAATTTGAATGGTTGATTTTCACCAGAACGGCAATATCGCAACGATGCACAATCTGCGCACGCGCGGCTTGGAAGACATGACCTATGAGCTTGAGACATTTGCCCAGACGCGAAAGATGTCGCTGATCCTGCCCTGCCTGTATTCCGAGCTTGCGACCGATGCGATGCCAAATATTCTGGCTGAGCTGTCCAAGGTGACTTACCTGCACCGGATCATCATCGGGCTGGATCGGGCAAATGCCGATGAGTACCGCCATGCGCGCAAATTCTTTGAAGGGTTGAACCAGAACCACATCGTGATCTGGAACGACAGCCCGCGTATGAAGGCGCTTGGTGCGCGGCTTGAGGAAATGGGGCTGGCTCCGACCGAGGCGGGCAAGGGCAAAAACGTCTGGAGCGCGCTTGGCTATCTGATCGGTTGTCAGGACACATCCGTCATGGCGATCCATGATTGCGATATCCTGACCTATACCAATGAAATGCTGGCGCGGTTGATCTATCCCGTGGCCAACCCGAGCTTTCCGTATCAGGTGGCCAAAGGCTATTACGCCCGCATCGGGAATGAGAAACTGAATGGCCGCGTCACCCGTCTGTTGGTCAGCCCGCTGCTGATCGCGCTTAAGCGCGTTGTAGGGGATCGCGATTACATCGACTATCTGCGCAGCTTCCGCTATCCGCTGTCGGGTGAATTCGCCATGCGCAGCTCTATCCTGCCGGACCTGCGGATCCCGTCCGATTGGGGGCTGGAGATTGGCGTGCTCTCAGAGGCATGGCGCAATCTGGCACCTAAAGCCGTCTGTCAGGTCGAGATCGCGGATGCCTATGACCATAAACATCAGGAACTAAGCCCCGAAGATGCGGCAAGCGGCCTAAACCGCATGTCGACGGATATCTGCAAGGCCATCTTCCGCAAGCTGGCCGCCGATGGCACTGTCTTTACCAACAACGTCTTCCGCACGCTCAAAGCCACCTATTATCGCAGTGCGCTGGACCTGTTAGAGGCCTATTACACAGATGCGCAGATGAACGGCCTCAAGGTTGATCGTCATTCCGAGGAAGCCTCGATCGAGTTGTTCGCGGAAAGCATCATGCGGGCGGGCCAGACATTTCTGGAAAACCCGCATGAGACGCCGTTTATCCCGACATGGAACCGTGTGAATGCTGCTGATCCCAGCTTCCTACGCGACATGCATGAGGCCGCCGCCGCAGATGCGGCGGAGTATTCTTAAGCCTCATTCACGATCCAGCGGCATTGGTAGGGGGCAAGCGTCACGGTGTCCCCTGCGATTTCCTCACCGGACAGCAGGTCAACCCATCTTTCGTCGCCAATAAGGTTGAGCCGCAAAGCAGGCAGCTCGACTGTTTCAGCGCTGACGTTATGCAAGGCAAACAGGGATTGGTTTCGGTCAATGCTCTGCCGCCAGATGCCGAACACGCGATCATCTTCCAGATGCAGCGTGAATTGTGTGGCGTTGGGATGCAGGGCGGCTTGTTCCTGACGGATGCTTAATCGTTCGCGTAGTTGATCCATGACTTGGGCCTGTGGCGTGTCAGGCTGGGCCAAACGGGCGCGCAGATCGTTATAGTCCCAACGATGCCGGTTGATCGCGCGGTTCATGCCGCGCTTGGCTACGCTGTCATGGTCATTGGGGGTGGCCAGCAACGAATGGATATAGAAGGCCGGTATCCCTTCAAGCGACATCACGATTGTCTGGGAGCAGATGAACCGCGCAATGTGATGCGCGTCCGGCCCTTCGACGGTTTCGGACATGGCCTCAAAGAATGTGGTGTTCAGCTCATAGGGGGATTCACCGCCATCCGGCAGCGTCCGCATGGACACCAGACCGCCGATGCGTTTGACCACTTTGATCACCGCGGCCTGATCTTCATCCGACAATAACCCCTCAGCAGGGCGCATCCCGATGCCGTCATGGCTGGCCGTAAAGTTGAGATAAGCACAGCCCAGCGGGGCAGGCGGCATGGCGCGCTGCCAAGTGATCAGATGCTTGGCCGTGCCGGTCATCATCGCATGCAGGATCAGCGGCGGCAGTGGGAAGTTATAGATAACATGGGCCTCATCCCGCTTGCCGAAATAGCTGAGGTTTTCGGCTTTGGGGACGTTGGTTTCGGTCAGCAAAATCACCGGCTCGGCTGCATAATCACACAGCAGGCGGATCAGCTTTACCACCGCATGGGTCTGGGGCAGGTGAACAGAGGGGCTGCCCACCTCTTTCCACAGAAACGCCACCGCATCGAGGCGGATGATCTGCACGCCATTTTCCACATGCAGGCGAATGATGCGCAAGAACTCCAGCAGCACCTCGGGGTTGCGGAAATCCACATCGATTTGGTCGTGGCTGAAGGTGCACCACACATGGCGCGGCCCGTCGCTGGTTTCGACCTCTTGCAACAGCGGGGTGGTGCGTGGGCGGACGACCATGCTCAGATCGTCCTCAGGAGAGGCCTCGAAAAAGAACTTGTCATATGGGGCTTGGCGCTGGCGGTAGGCGTTGAACCACGCGCCTTGGCTGGACACGTGGTTGAGCACCAAATCTGACATCAGCTTGAACCTGTCCGCGATGCGGTTGATATCGGCCCAATCCCCCAGTTGCGGATTGACCGAGCTGAAATCAGTCACTGCAAACCCGTCATCTGAGGTGAAGGGAAAGAAAGGCAGGATGTGAACGCCGTTGATCACACCTTTGAGGTAGCGGTTTAGAAAGTCGTTGAGCAAATCCAGCGGCTTATGCGCCCCGTCTTTGAGCGTGTTGCCATAGGTGATGACCAGCGCATCCCCTTGGGTCCACAAGGTATTGCCGGGCTTGCGCCGACGTTTGCGGCGATGTGTGCCCTCGGGCCAGAAGGCGTCAACAATACTGTCGCGCAATGCGGAAATATCGGCATCGGGGTAGATGCGCACGATATAGTCTTCGAGTGCGCGGTCAAAGGGAATGGGCTTTGCGGATGGGTTTGGTTTAGCGTTCATCGCTACACCCAAGCACATCTGCAAAGACAAGACAAACCCACGCCACATCTGGAACTGTGATCCATTCACGGTTTCACAAACTGCTGAAAAATGTGGCGCAATCAGAGGTCTGCACTGCATCAGATCAGCCACAGCTTGACTCAACAGCCAACGCTGGCGTGTAGCTAAACAACGACTAGCCAGCCCGCATTTGTCAGCCTTTATGCGAGACTTCCGGAAAGCCGTATAATGCGGCGGGATTGTCAGCCAGTATCTGTTGGCGAAGCCCCGCGTCGCATCCCCATTCTGCAAGTAGGTCCAAAAGTGCGCCATCATTCGGCATGGCACCGGTATGGCGCACATGCGGCCAATCCGATCCCCAAAGCAGGCGCGCAGGGTTGGCGGCAATCAGGGCGCGGGCCATGTCCGATACATCAGTATAGGGCAGCCTGTCCCGCGCGCTGATCCGGTAGGGGCCGGTTAGTTTGGCCCATGCTTTGCCCTGCTTGAACGCGTCCAGAAACCGTTGAAAGCCCGGATCAGACACCCCTTTGTGTGTCTTTGTGTAACCCAGATGACCAAACACCACAGGGACGTGAGAGGCCGCCAGCACCGCGCCGATGTCTTCAAAATTTTCAACATGGGCCAGAAACTCGATATGCCAGCCAAGGTCTCTGATCCGCGCGGTAAAGGCTAGTGCCTCGTCAATCGAAGCAAAGGTCATGCCGCCACTGTCGACGACATTGACGCGAATGCCGCGCGCGCCCTTGGCGTGAAATGTTTCAAGCTCGGCATCCGTCACATCGTTGGTCACGGATACAACCGCGCGCAGGCGTTCCGGATCGGATTGCGAGATGGCCAATGTGGCGGCGTTGTCCTCGGCATAGACGCTGGGCTGGATGACGACTGCGCGCTCAAGCCCCAAGGTTTCGGCAATGCGGGCGTAATCCGACATCTCCAGAGGTGGGGGCGTATAGCTGCGCGCAGCCACATAGCGATGCTCGTGCCCTGTGGGGAAGGCATGAAAATGTGTGTCGCAAGCACCGGTCGGCATGGTGAAAGACGGGGCCCGCGGAGCAGGGTCGGGGGCCATGCAAAATGGGGTTTCATCGTGCGGCTGTTGCATCCGGCATTCCTTATCGTCAGATTTGTACAATCGTTAGCATAGCGGCGGGCAATGGGGCAGGATTACTTGGCCTGCGCTGATATGCCTGAGTAAAACTGTCGGATTGACTTGTCCGATAAGAACGCTCAGGTTGCCGGCGATTGGCCTGCAAGGGGCTATTCACCCGACTCGCTGCATGAAAATCTCAGGATAGACTTCATGATCCGGTATGCTTTGCCCGACAGGTCCTGTGCTCTTGGTACGTCCGGAGCAGGCATGACTCTTGTCCTCATGAACGAGGGGTTTCTCATGTTCAGATGCCAGCGCGCGGTAATGCCGCAGGCAGAGCATGGGTGACGGGAGGTGACCAATTTGCTTAACCAAATGCGACCGCTTGAGGATATTGGGGGTTCGTATTTTGTGTAAGTCGCTGAAAATAAACTGTTTGATGGTCTTCCGGGCCGGATGCGGGTTTCCGGCGGGCATATGCGATGCGGGAAGGTAATGCGTCGGTCCTTTGCGACCTGGGATATTGACGCGGGGCAGGCATGAGAACACAAGACGCGGATTATAACGAGTGAGAGATATGCGTAATTTCGGGCCACGAGTATGGATAAGGCCAACCGGCTTTGCCGCGATGGTTTTTGCGCTTGGGACGTCGGCATTGGCCGATGGGGCACCCCATGCCGGTATCGGGGATCCGCATTTGAACGTGGTGCCCCGCACCGCCGAGGAAGCAGCGCGGATCGCCGCGATCACCGGGCCTGCCACAGATTTTACCGCTGCCCAGCGGTTCGAACAAAACCCCGCCGGTGCTGCGACCGTGCGCGCCACCGCCAATGGTGATGCGTTCTCACTGCCCTCTGGCAATATGCCTTTCGAGGGGGAGTTGGATTTCAGGCTTGGCGACGGGCTGTTTCGCAAGCTGTGGGTTTCATCACCGTCATCCACATTGGCCTCGGACGGGTTGGGGCCGCTGTATAATGCGCGTTCGTGCCAAAGTTGTCATATCAAGGATGGTCGTGGCCATCCGCCCGAAGGGCCGCAGGATACCGCCTTGTCTTTATTTCTGCGCGTTTCGATTCCCGGAGGGGAAGAAGACGCCATCGCCGAGATCGAGGATTACATAGCGACCTTGCCTGAGCCCACTTACGGATTGCAGATGCAGGATTTTGCGGTGCAAGGGTTCCGCGCGGAATACAAGCTGGGCGTGACCTATCAAGAAGAGGTGGTGACGCTGGCTGATGGCACCGAAGTCTCGCTGCGCCATCCGACCTACCGCGCCGAGAACCTTGGCTATGGGCCGCTGCATCCCGATGCAATGCTGTCGCCGCGCGTGGCACCGCAGATGATCGGACTTGGCTTGCTTGAGGCGATACCTGCGGCGGATATTCTGGCCAATGCGGACCCTGACGATCTGGATGGGGACGGTATTTCCGGGCGCGCGAATTTGGTATGGTCACATGAATACGATCAGGTGATGCTGGGCCGGTTCGGGCTTAAGGCGGGCAGCCCCACGATCCGTGAACAATCGGCGTCTGCCTTTGTCGGAGATATCGGCATCTCCAATCCGCTGTTCACCGCAGGAGCGGGCGAATGTACCGATTTGCAGACCGATTGTTTGGCTGCGATTCATGGGGATGGTGATGCCCGCGTTTTCGAGCTGGACCAGAACGGCCTTGATCTGGTCACCTTCTACAGCCGGAACCTTGCAGTGCCCGCGCGCCGTAATGTGAATGACGTGGATGTATTGCGGGGCAAGCAAGTGTTTCACGACAGCGGCTGTGCGGCATGTCATACGCCTAATTTCGTGACACATCGCCTTGAAGATCGCCCTGAGCAGAGCTTTCAACTGATCTGGCCACATAGTGATATGTTGTTGCACGACATGGGTGAGGGGCTGGCAGATCATCGACCCGAAGCGCGTGCCACCGGAACCGAATGGCGCACAGCACCTTTGTGGGGCATCGGGTTGACCAAAACCGTAAGCGACCACACATATTTTCTGCACGATGGCCGCGCGCGGTCTTTGTTGGAAGCCGTCCTTTGGCACGGGGGGGAGGCACAAGCAGCACGTATCAAAGTCGTCGAACTGCCCGCTGAGGACCGCGAGGCGTTGATCAAATATCTGGAGAGTCTATGAGACATTTTCTATTGGCCTGCACCCTGTGCGCTGTGCCTTTCGCTTCTCAAGCGCAAACCGAAATCGAAAGCATTACCAATGGCCATATTCTGCCGCGGTTCGAGGCGTTGGTCCAAAGCGCACGTGCGTTCGCAGACGTAGCTGTTGGCGATTGTGCGCCGACATCGCCAGCGTTGCGCGCTGCCTATGGTACCGCGTTTGATGCGTGGGTCGCGGCCAGCCACTTGCGATTTGGTCCCACAGAAGTAGATGACCGCGCTTTTGCGTTGGCGTTCTGGCCTGACAGCCGCGGGGCCACGCCGCGTGCATTAGCCGGATTGATCGCGGATGAAGACCCGATCGCAGCCAACGCGGCAAGCTATGCCGACATGTCAATCGCGGCGCGCGGCTTTTATGCGATGGAGTTTCTGCTGTTTGATGATGCGCTCAGCACAGCGGGCGACGCCGACTATCACTGCAAGTTGGTGCAAACGGTTGCCGCAGATATCGCTGCCACATCGGAAGCTATTCTCGACGACTGGCAAGGGGGCTATGCCGATGTCGTTCAATCACCTGGTCCTGACAGCGTCTACCGGAGCGAAGAAGAAGTCCTGCAGGAAATGCTGCGCGCATTGAGCACCGGTCTTGAGCTGACATCTGATGTGCGCCTTGGGCGGCCTTTGGGCACGTTCGACGCACCGCGACCCAAGCGGGCCGAAGCCTACCGGTCGGGGCGGTCGGAGGAGAATGTGGTTTTGTCGCTGACATCCCTGCGCGATCTGGCTGCGCGCATGTCGGCCGATGATGCCGCGCTAGCCGACAAGCTCGACGCCGAATTCGGCACGGTTCTGGAGCGGCTGGATACCTTGGATGATCCGGTTTTTGCCGGGGTGAGTGAACCACAGTCCCGCTTGCGGATCGAGGTCGTACAGCAAGGCGTAGATGCAATCCGCAATACCGTCACGCAAGAGCTTGGCCCGACATTGGGTGTGGCCGCGGGCTTTAACTCGTTGGATGGGGATTGATATCATGCGCACAGGACGGCGGCATTTTCTCGGGGGTCTGATTGCCACAGGCCTGATCCCCAAACCGACATGGGCAGACGCAGGATCACCTGCATTTCTGGCCGCTGCGGGGACTGCGCAAGGCGATTTTCTGCTTTGTGGTCTCCGTGCCGATCTGAGCATATCGTTCAAACTGCCTCTGCCGGCACGCGGCCACGCAGGTGCGGGCCACCCCAAGCGCCCCGAGGCCGTCGCCTTTGCGCGCAGGCCCGGGACTTTTGCTGTGGTTATCAATTGCGCCACAGGCCAACAGGTTGCCACGCTCACTGCGCCGGAGGGACGACACTTTTACGGCCACGGTACATTCTCGGCGGATGGGTCGACACTATATACTACGGAAAACGACTATGATGCGGGTCAGGGGCGTATCGGCCTTTGGGATGCTGCGAATGGCTATCGCCGGATGGGTGAATGGAACAGCGGCGGCGTAGGGCCCCATGATATCCGGCGTCTTCCGGGTAGTGATGTCCTGATTGTTGCCAATGGCGGGATCGACACGCACCCTGAAACAGGGCGTGTAAAGCTCAACATCCCGACAATGCGGCCAAACCTTACCTATATTGACCGCGGAACCGTGGTCGAGCAGGCGCGTCTGCCGGAAGAGATGCACAAGAATTCGATCCGCCATCTCGCGGTGAGTGACGCAGGTGACGTTGCCTTGGGGATGCAATGGGAGGGCGACGGCTCTCCCGAAGGATTGGTTGCTACCCACCGCAGGGGCGAGGCCATTCAATTAATGCAAGCCCCGCGTGATGATGTGCGTAGGATGAATGGCTATATCGGTAGCATGGCCTGTTCGGTTGATGGCACCAGTATTGCAGCCACATCACCAAGAGGGAATGAAGTGCAGCTGTTTGACGGGAAGACCGGCAAGCTTGTGCAAGCCAAAACGATCGAGGATGCCTGCGGGGTTGCAACGTCGGGTAGCCGGTTTGTCGTGACATCAGGAACCGGCGCGGTCGAGGTGTTGGCGAGTAAGAAGCGGACGAAACAACCCTTCATGTTCGACAACCATCTGGTCGCATTGGGTGCTGCGATCTAAAGCAACAACAGCTGATTAAATAGAACAGCGCCTCGCGCCCGTGAAACGACAATCACCGGGCGCGGGCATATTACTGCCGCTGCATTGTAGACCAGCAGTCGGTGGGCACGAACAACATATGATTTGCCGGACCAGATGCGGCAGTCCTGCTCTACACACACACTCTCTCTATCTACCACCATTAAGAAGAGCAGCACCGGCTGCGGGTATTTGGCGGGCGCATGTTTCGCGAGAATCTCACCACATGCCGGAACTAGACCGCTGCCCCCCAGCCCAATGATTCCGGTTTTTGTCTGGTGAGTCGTGAATTTGGTGTCGATTCTGCCTGAATTTATGACTTTGGGGTTTGGATTGGAGTGGAAAGTGGTGTTGTGGGGGTGGAAGTTGTTGGTTTGGTTTCGGGGTTGGTCCATAAAAA